>NZ_JBITGI010000014.1:0-206353 GCF_044456945.1 Streptomyces sp. NPDC050759
GACCAGCCTCCACTCGGCTGTCGCCGCCCGACAACCCGAGCCGGCACCTCCCTAGGCGCCCCGCCCAAGCCCAGCGCGGGTGACTGCAACCCCCTGGGGGCGCGGGGAACTGCGCGACCAGCCCCCACTCGGCTGTCGCCGCCCGACAACCCGAGCCGGCACCTCCCTAGGCGCCCCGCCCAAGCCCAGCGCGGGTGACTGCAACCCCCTAGGGGCGCGGGGAACTGCGCGACCAGCCCCCACCTACCCGCACCCGCCCGACTACCGAACCCGGCACCCCCCTAGGCACCCGCCTGGCGCAGAGGTGTTGTCTCCAGAGTTGTTCGGGCCGCCTCCAGTGCCGGGTGGGTCTGGTTCGCGACTCGGTGGAAGGTTTCCTGGGCGGGGCGGGCCGGCCAGGCCGGGGGGAGGTGGCGGGACGGGAGTCTCGGGTCCGTGCGGATGGTGCGGAGCCAGTCGCTGACCAGGCGCAGGCGGGTGCCGATCGGGTCGTCGTCGGCGCCGTGGACCAGGTGGGCGCTCCAGCGCTTGTCGAAGGTGACATAGCGGGCGGCGATGGACTCCAGGTCCCAGGTGTCGCGGATCATCTGCTCGATGTCGGTCACCTCGGCGGCCTGGGCGTGGAAGATCTTGACGTGGGCCGTGAGACCGAGGTCGGTGACCACCGAGGAGACGTCGACGTGGCCGGGGGCGATCCACAGGCCGCTGTAGAGGGCGCCGAATCCGGACCAGGTGAGGCGTGAGCGCAGGTCGTGGCGCTGGCGTTTCCAGGAGTCGGGCAGGGAGAAGGCGAGCAGGGTCCAGGAGCCGTCCCAGTCGTCGTTGACGGCGCCCTGCTTCCAGATGCGGGTGCGGCCGTCGATCAGGACGCGGGTGGCCTGCGGGGTCAGGCCGAAGAACATCTTGCGGCCCTCGCGCTGACGCTGGAGCAGACCCCGGTTGACCATGCGGGTGAGGGTGGAACGTACGGCCTGCTCACCCACGCCCACGCGGCCCAGGACGTCGATGATGCTGCCCGAGTAGACGCCCAGGTTCCCTTCCTCCAGGACGTGGTTGCCGAAGAAGGTGAGCATGAGCGACTGCGGGCGCGGCTGCGGCCCGTCCGCGGTGTCCAGGATGTCGTCGTCCTCCACGGGGGCAAGGGTACGGCCGCCCGCCGACGGTACGGCGGGCGGTCGTGGAAGGTCGTGGGAGGTCAACGGCCGTCGGAGGGGTGCGCGAGGTCGTACGGGCGGAGGTAGGGGGTGGGGCGGTACGAGACGTAGCGGGTGGGGGTGGTGGGGTCGGCCGCGGTGGCGCGGGTGTTGAGGGACGCCGGGTCGGTGCCCTGCCAGGTGCCGGTGGCCACGCGGTCCTCCAGGGTGTGGAGCGCGGCCAGTTGTTCGGCGGGGCTGAAGGTGCAGTGGCCGGCGTTGTCGACGTACGCCTGGCGGAGGAGGGGGGCGGAGCCGGCGGCCGTCACCGCGCGGCGCAGGGCGCTCTCCGTCTGGACGGGGACCAGGGGGTCGCCGATGGTGTGGATGGAGAGCTGGGGCTTGGCCAGCTTGCCGGTGAAGCTGCTGGTGGAGCTCATCCAGGCGACGGCGGCCGGGTCCGCGGTGATGCGCGGGGCGCGGTTGAGGGCGGTGAGGTCCTTGGTCAGGGAGAGGCCCGCCTTCTTGTACAGCGCGGTGACCTCCTTGCGGACTGAGGACTGGGCGAGCAGCCTCGTGTAGTCGACGCCGGTGTTCCAGGACATGTTGCCGCCCGCGCGGGTCTCGGCCTCCTGGCGGCGGTTGAAGGCGGCGATCTTCAGCAGGCCCTTGACGGCGTCGTACTGGTTGGCCTGTTGGGTGTCCCAGTCGTTGGTGGTGGGGCGGGTCTGGGTGGGGGCGTTCCAGACCGGGATGTTGTGGAGGGCGGCGGCGAGGGCGATACGGGCCCGGCCCTCGGGCGTCGACTGGGCGGAGTCGACCTTGGCGGTGAGGGTGTTCGCGGCGTCGGTGGCGGCCTGCTGGGTCGGGAGGTTCACCAGGGGGACGTCGGAGCCCAGGAGTGTCTTGAGGGCGAACACCGGGTCGAGGGTGTTGTTCCAGTTGGCGACGCCGCCGTGGACCAGGCCGCACATGGAGAGCGAGCCGTCGATCGCGTCCGGGTGGCGCTCGGCTATCGCCGTGGTGACCAGGCCGCCGTACGACCGTCCCCAGGCGAGGGTGCGGGAGGCCTGGCCGAAACGGGTGGTGAAGGCCTTCAGGGTGGCCATCTGGTCGGGGACCGCGTCGGTGACCGCCCAGCCGGTGGACGCGTACGAGGAGCCGATGAGGGCGTAGCCCTGCTGGAGGAGAAGGGGCTTGGTGGCCGCGTCCGGAGCGTCCTGGGCGGGGTTGGCGGGGCCCGCGTTGTAGCCGTGGCTGAACAGGAGGACGGTGCCGTTCCAGTTGGTGGGGACGTCCATCATGTACGTGGCGCCGGAGGGGAGTTGGCCGTCCACGTGGGTGGGGTCCGTGTCGGCCGCCGTGGCCGTGGCCGCGGGTGCGGTGGTGAGGGTGAGCAGGAGGGCTGTTGTGCAGGCGATGCGGGTGCCGTGCCTCATGCGGTGATCTCCTCGGTGTGGGGGGTGGTGGGGAGTTGGGGGGTGGGGTCCTGGCCGAGTGAGGTACGGCTCGTCTCGCGGACGAACCACACGGTCAGCGCGGTGATGAGCGAGCCGCCGCACAGCAGGAGGGCGACCGGGGTGCCGTTGCCGCTGCCCGCGACCAGGCTTCCGGCGATCATCGGGGAGAAGCCGGCGCCGACCAGCGTGGCGCCCTGGTAGCCGAGCGAGGCGCCGGTGTAGCGGACCTTCGTGCCGAACATCTCGCTGAACAGGGCGCCGAGGGGGCCGTACATCAGCGACTGGGAGATGCCGTGGCCGATGACCACGGCCAGGATCAGGGCCCCCGAGGACCTGGAGTCGACCAGTGCGAGGACGGGGAAGGCCGTGGCGGCGGACAGGAGCGCGCCGGTGAGGACGACCGGGCGGCGGCCGATCCGGTCGGAGAGCGCGGAGGCGCAGGGCAGCACGACCAGGGCGACCGCGGCGGAGACGGTGAGCGCGGTGAGCACCTGGGGGCGCGGGTAGCCGATGCCGGTGGCGTACGAGATCAGGTAACTGGTCAGCAGGGACTGGGCGGTGAAGGCGCCGATGCCCACGCAGCAGGCCAGCAGCACGGGCTTCGGGTGGCGCAGGACGTCGAGGACGGGGAGCCTCGACTCGGCGCGGTCCTTCTTCACCTCGGCGAACAGCGGGCTCTCGACCACCTGGAGACGGACGAACAGGCCGACGCCGAGCAGCAGCACGCTCAGCAGGAACGGCACGCGCCAACCCCAGGCCGCGAACTGGTCCTTGGGGAGGGTGGAGACCAGGGCGACGACGGCGGCGGAGATCAGGGAGCCGAGCGGGGCTCCCATCTGCGTGAAGCTCGACCACAGGCCGCGGCGGCGCTCGCCCGCGTGCTCCACGACCATCAGGGTCGCGCCGCCCCACTCACCGCCGATGGCGATGCCCTGGACCACGCGCAGGGTGATCAGCAGGACCGGCGCCCAGACGCCGATGGTGTCGTACGTGGGCAGCAGCCCGATGAGGAAACTGGCGCCGCCCATCAGGCCCATGGTGAGCAGCAGCATGTTCTTGCGGCCGAGGCGGTCGCCGAAGTGCCCGAAGACGATGCCGCCGATCGGGCGGGCCACATATCCGGCGGCGAAGGTGCCGAACGCGGCGATCGTGCCCACGGCGGGGTCGGCGCCGGGGAAGAACAGGTCGCCGAAGACCAGGGCGGCGACGGTGCCGTAGACGAGGAAGTCGTAGAACTCGACGGCGGTGCCGAGCAGTCCGGAGAGGGCTACCCGGCGGAGTTGGCGGGTGCGTTCTGACGCGGTGGGGGACGGAGGCATCGCGCTCTCCCTTGAGCGGGGGAAGGACACCGCGAAATTAGGCGGTCTACTTACCGTCGTCAAGAAAGTGCACAACATTGACAGGGAAGTGATGGGGGACTGTGACGTGTGTCACGGGAACTCGGTGATCCCGTCGGGCAGTTGAGTGCGTGACCACAGATATGCGAACCCGGATACGGGCCGGGGATCCGGACGCCTTCGCGGAGCTCTACGACCAGTGCGCCCGCTCGGTGTACAACCACGCCTTCCGGCTGACCGCCGACTGGTCCGTGGCCGAGGACGTCATGGCGGCGACGTTCATGGAGGCCTGGCGGCGCCGGACGTCGATCGAGGCCGACGGGGGCTCGCTACGGCCCTGGCTGCTCGGCATCGCCACGAACGTCGCCCGGTCCCACTACCGCAGCAACCGCCGCTACCGGGCCGCGGCCGGCGCGGCGGCCGCGGCGGGAGCGGACGAGGTCGCCGACCACGCCGAGGAGACCGCCGGGCGGGTGGACGACCGGCGCCGGATCGCCGCCACGCTGACCGCGCTCGGCTCCCTGAGACGCCCCGAACGCGAGGTCCTGGTGCTGTGCCTGTGGGAGGGGCTGGAGTACGCCGACGCCGCCCGCGCCCTCGGTATCCCCGTCGGGACCGTCCGCTCCCGGCTGTCCCGGGCGCGCGCCAGGCTGCGCAAGCTCGCCGAGGTCGAACTGGCGCGAAAAAGACGGGAACTCACCCCACCGAACCGGCAGATAACAGGTGATCGCGACTATGTGATCCGGTCCGCACAGGAAGGAAACCGATGAACGCCAGCCCCTCCCAGCCGCACCCGGCCGAGTGGACGGAGACCCAGGGTCTTCTGCCCTCCGTGGAGCGGGATCTGCCGGCGGGCCGCCACCAGTTCCACAAGGAGCAGATGATGGTCCAGATCCGCGAAGACCTCCGTACCACCGCTGTCGCCCCCGTGCGCCGCAACCCGTTCCTGCGCCGGGCGGTCCTGCTGCCGGCGATGGCCTGCGCCCTGGCCGGCGCGGTCGTGGGCGGCCTCGCCCTGACCGGCGGCGGTGACGCGAACACCTCGCTGGCCACCGGGCCCGCCCTGACGACCCGGATCGGCGCCGCCGACGCCCAGGGCGCCGACCGCCTGCTCGACCACATCTCCCTGGCCGCCGCAGATACCTCCGAACCCGCCGTGCGCGACGACCAGTTCCTCTACATCGCGTCCAAGGTCGCCAGCACCTACCCGAAGACGGTCGACGACAAGACCACGGTGGTCAGCGAGAAGCTGCACTCCCGCCAGGTCTGGCAGTCCCCCGACGGCAGGAACGGCTGGCTGATCGAGCCGGGCAACACGAGCGAGGACGGCATCACCCTGGCCGGACCGAACCCGCTCCGCTCGGCCTACCACCGGCTCGCCCAGCTGCCCACCGAACCGGGGGCCCTGCTGCGCAAGATCTACCAGGAGTCGGACGCCAACCGGGATCCCGAAGTCCCCCGCGACCAGGCCGCCTTCGTCGCCATCGGCGACCTGCTGACCGAGAGCTACCCGCCCGCGAACCTCACCGCCGCGCTCTACAAGGCCGCCGCCGAGATCCCCGGCGTCGTCGCGGTGGACGACGCGGTCGACGCGGTGGGGCGCCACGGGGTCGCGATCGCGCGGCTCGACGAGCAGAGCGGGCAGCGCACGGAGTGGATCTTCGACAAGAAGACGTACGCGTTCCTCGGTGAGCGCAGTGTGCAGGTCGAGCCGAGCGACACCTTCAAGAAGGGGACCGTGACGTTCACCGTCGCGATAACCGAGCGGGCGGTCGTCAACGAGATGAAGGAGGTGCCGGGGCAGGCGGGCTGACGGGTCAGGCCCGCTGCAACCGGGGGGCGGGCCGCTCGCCCGAGCCGCGCACGATCAGCCGTGTCGGCACGGTGATGGTCCGGGCCCGGGTGCGGTCGCCGTCGAGGCGGGACAGCGCCGTGGTCGCCGCCGTGCTGCCGATCTCCTCGGGGGCCTGGGCGACGACGGTCAGGGCCGGTTCGAGCGCCTCGGCGAGCGGAACGTCGTCGAAGGAGACCACGGCGACGTCCTTGCGTCGGCTGCGGGCGAGTTCGGCCACTATCCCGAGAGCGACGATGTTGTTGCCGGCGAACAGGGCCGTGGGGGGATCGGCCAGGCCGAGGAGCCGGGAGGTCGCGGCCGAAGCCCCTTGCTGGTCATGGGCGTTGGTGACCAGGGAACGGTCGTAGGGCAGGCCCGCCCGCTCCAGGGCCTCGCGGTACCCGGTGTGGCGCTCACGGCGGGTGTAGAGCTTGACCGGCAGGTCACCGACGAAGCCGATGCGCCGGTGGCCGTGGGCGATGAGGTGGGCGACACCGTCGTGAGCGCCGGTGCGGTTGGAGCTGACGACGCTGTCGGCGGCCAGGCCCGCTCCGGGACGGTCGATGAACACGACGGGCAGCCCTGTGGCGCGGTGGGTCTTGAGGTGGGAGTGGTCGGCGCCGACGGACGGCACGACCAGCAGGATGCTGACGCGGCGGGCCAGGAACTTGTCCGTCAGGGCGCGTTCCCGGTCCGGGTCGTCGGCCGAGGAGCCCATGAGCAGGGTCAGTCCGCGGTCGCGGACCGTGTCCTCGATACTGCGGGCCACCGCTCCGAAGAACGGGTTGCCGAGATCGGGGACGACCAGACCGATGGTGGTGTCGGGCCCGCCGACGCGGATGTTGCGCGCCATGAGGTTCGGCTGGAAGCCGAGTTTGGCCACGGCGGCCAGCACCTGTTCCCTGGTCTCGGCCGACGCGGGTCCGTCCTCGTTGAGTACGCGGGAGACCGTCTTGGCGCTGACGCCCACTTCGCGGGCGACGTCGGCCAGGGTCGGGCGGCGGTTCGCTGCCATGGAGAAAACCGTCTCCTGTGCTCGTCGGGTTCCGGCCGCGGCCTCGGCCGGATGCCGTCGAGTGTCGAGTGCTGTGGTCAGGTGGCCTGGACGCCCGCGGCCTTCGCGGCCTCGGAATCCGCTACGACAGTACCGCCGGCCTCGTCGACGGTGAGCGCGCCGGTCATGATGGCGACGACCTCCGCCATGGAGTAGTCGGAGGGCTTGATCAGGGCGGCCCGCCGGCCCAGCCGGTGCACGTGGATCCGGTCGGCGATCTCGAAGACGTGCGGCATGTTGTGGCTGATCAGGACGACCGGCATGCCCTTGTCCCGGACCCGCCGGATGAGGTCGAGGACCTGTCCGGACTCCTTGACGCCGAGCGCGGCGGTGGGTTCGTCCATGACGACGACACTGCGGGCCCAGGCGACGGAACGGGCGACCGCCACGGCCTGCCGCTGGCCCCCGGAGAGGGTCTCGACCGACTGGGTCAGCGAGCGCAGTCCGATCTTCAGGTCGGCCATGTGCTCGGCGGCCTCCTGGCGCATGCGCTTCTTGTCGAGCATGCGGAACACGCTCCCGAGGACACCCGGGCGCCGGAGCTCGCGGCCGAGGAACACGTTCGAGGCGATGTCCATCGAGGCGGCCACCGCCAGGTCCTGATAGACCGTCTCGATGCCGTGGGCGCGGGCACTCTGCGGTCCGGAGAACTGGATGGGTTCGCCGTTGAGGCGGATCTCGCCCGCGTCGGGCGTCACCGCACCGGTGAGCGCTTTGATGAGGCTGGTCTTTCCGGCGCCGTTGTCGCCGATCACGGCGAGCACCTCGCCGGGCAGCAGGTCGAAGTCGGCGCCGTCGATGGCGGTGACCTGGCCGTAGCGCTTGACGAGACCGCGGGCCTGAAGGATCGGGGTGGGGGAGTCGAGGGCGGTCATCGGGCCTTCTTCCGGGACATCTGGTCGACGGTCACCGCGAGGATGACCAGGACTCCGGTGATCAGGGTCTGGTAGATCGAGGCGACGCCCATCAGCTGGAGCCCGTTGCGGAAGACACCGACGATGAGGACGCCGATGAAGGTGCCGAGGACCGAACCGCGGCCTCCGAAGAGGCTGGTGCCGCCGAGGACCACGGCGGTGATGCTGTCGAGGTTGTCGGTCTGTCCGGCCTGCGGGTCGCCGACTCCGGTGCGGGAGATGAGGAGCAGGGCGGCGACGCCGTAGAGGAGACCGGCGACGGTGTAGACGCCGATGGTCAGCCGGGAGGTGCGGATGCCGTTCAGCCGCGCGGCTTCCTGGCTGTTGCCCAGGGCGTAGACGTGCCGGCCCCAGCCGGTGCTGCTCAGCGCGTAGGCGAGCAGCAGGAACAGGGCGATGGTGACGAGGGAGCCGTAGGTGATGTCCGTGTGGCCCATCGGGAAGGTCTGCCCCAGAGCCGTCAGCGGGCCGGGCAGGTTGGTGACCGTCTGCTCCTCGGAGTAGATGTGGGTCAGCGCGAACGCCACGTTGAGCATGCCGAGCGTGACGATGAACGGCGGCAGCGGGATCTTCTGCACCAACAGCCCGTTCACCAGGCCGAAGCCGCCGCAGACGACCAGGCCGAGCGCGATGGCGACCAGTGGGGGCAGTGAGCCCTCGGCGGCCATCTTGGCGATCACGATGCTGCCGAACGCCATCACCGCGCCGCACGACAGGTCGATGCCCGCGGTGAGGATGATCAGGGTCTGGCCGATGGCGAGGGTGCCGACGACCATGACCTGCTGCACGATCAGCGAGAAGTTCCCGCCGGTGAGGAACTGGTCGGAGGAGACGGCGAAGAAGACACAGGCGAGAAGGAGGGCGACGAGCGGGCCGGTGGTCGGTGCCGTGAGCAGCCTGCGGGCCGTGGTCGGCGCTTTGAGCTCGGCGTACGGCGAGGAGGTGCTCGGAGGCGTGGACGTGGCGGTCATGCGAAGTCCTTGTCGGAAGACAGAAGTCCTGGTGGGACAAGGGGGCGGCCGTCCCCGGGTCGGGGAGGTGCGGGGCCGGCCGCCCCGCTCGGGGGAGGCGAAGTCGTACGTCGGAGAGGCGATGTCGTACGTCCGCCGGGGCCGGACTCAGCCCCAGCAGTTCTCCAGGCCGAAGGCGGTGTCCTTGGACGTGACGCCCGGCTGGGCCTTGTCGGTGATCAGGGTGACGCCGGTGTCGGTGTAACCGGACGCCTTCTTGCCGTCCTTGGCGTACGTCACGACGGCGTTGACGCCCTCGGCGGCCATCTTCAGCGGGTACTGCTGCGACGTGGCCGCGATCTTGCCGTCCTTGACGGCCTGGGTGCCGGTGCAGCCGCCGTCGACGGAGACGATCAGGACGTCCTTCTCCCGGCCCTTGGCCTTCAGCGCGGTGTACGCGCCCAGGGCGGCCGGCTCGTTGATGGTGTAGACGACGTTGATGCCGGGTTCCTTCTGGAGGCAGTTCTCCATCGCCGTCTGGCCCTTGGCCTGGTCGCCGCCCGTGTCCTGGGCGCACGCCACGTCCTTCTCGGTGGCGCCGAAGCCCTTGAGGAACCCGTTGTGCCGCTGGACTCCGACGGAGACGCCGGGCGCGAGGTCGAGGGCGGCGATCTTCGCCGTCTTGCCCTTCATCGCGGCCTTGGCGTACTCGCCGATCAGCTCGCCGGCCTTGAGGTTGTCGGTGGCGAAGAGGGCGTCGACCGCGCTCTCCGGCTCGGTCGGCGTGTCCAGGGCGATGACCAGCACGCCCTTGGCCTTGGCCTTGGCTATCGCGGGCACGATCGCCTTGGAGTCGCTCGGGGTGATCAGGATGCCCTTCACACCGGCGGCGACCATGTTCTCGATGGCGGTGACCTGACCGGCGTTGTCTCCGTCGAACTTGCCCGCCGCGGTCATGAGCTGGACGCCGTCCTTCTTGGCGGCCTTCTCCGCGCCCTCCTTCATCTTCACGAAGAACGGATTGGTGTCGGTCTTGGTGATCAGCCCGACCTTCACCGTGCCCGATCCCGAGCTCGTGGAGCCCGATCCGGAGCCGGAACCGCAGGCCGTCAGGGCAAGGGCCGCGACCGACGTGCACGCGGCGACTCTGAGCAGGGAGGAAGGCAGTCGGGGGATGCGAGACATGAACGACTCCAGCGGGATTGCGGGCGAGCGGCGGCATCGGGGCATGCCGTCCCGAGGTGTCATCGTTGACTTATGTCATCGTTGACACTGCCGAGGATGATGACCCCGTCTCCCGGCAACGTCAATGCCCCGCGCGCGTCACAAGTCCGCAACGATGAGTCAGCCGCCCGCTTCGTGCCCGAACCGTTGACGAGCCGTGCGGATTGCATTCATCATCAGGCCTCGGTGTCAACGATGACATAGGTCAACGCTGACATTCCTTGCCGGCGCCGCGGAGGACAGCGCCGGTCCCAGGGCGTCACCACCACAGGAGACCCATGACTTCTGGACGTGTATCCCGGCATGCCCGCACACGGATGATCGCGGCGGCGGCGACCGTCTGCGCCCTGTCCGCGACCCCGCTCGCCCCGCAGGCCGCCGCGGCCGGCACCCGGTCGTACACCGAGACCTACCGGCCCCAGTTCCACTACACACCGCAGCAGAACTGGATGAACGACCCCAACGGCCTCGTGTACTACCAGGGCGAATACCACCTCTTCTACCAGTACAACCCGAGCGGCAGCTCCTGGGGAGACATGTCCTGGGGGCACGCGGTCAGCAAGGACCTCGTGCACTGGAAGGAGCTGCCGCTCGCCCTGTCGCACGACGACAAGGAGATGGTGTTCTCCGGCAGCGCGGTCGTCGACCGGAACAACACGACCGGGTTCGGCACCAGGAAGAACCCGCCCATGGTGGCGATCTACACCAGCCACGACAAGAGCACGGGCACCCAGGCCCAGTCGCTCGCCTACAGCACCGACCGCGGCCGTACCTGGACCAAGTACCGGGGCAATCCGGTCATCGACATCGGCTCGAAGGACTTCCGCGACCCGAAGGTGCAGTGGTACGCGCCGACCAGGAGCTGGCTGATGACGGTGTCGCTGTCCGCCGAGCACAAGGTGCGGTTCTACTCGTCCAGGAACCTCAAGGACTGGGACCAGCTCAGCGAGTTCGGTCCTGCGGGTGCGACCGGCGGGGTGTGGGAGTGCCCCGACCTGTTCCCGCTCGCGGCCGACGGGGACCCGAAGAAGATCAAGTGGGTCCTCGTCGTCAACATCAACCCCGGTGGTGTCACCGGCGGTTCGGGCGCCCAGTACTTCGTGGGCGACTTCGACGGCAAGAAGTTCACCGCCGACGACAAGGGTGGCTACACCCCGCCCGCCGGCACGGTCGTCCAGGACTTCGAGGGCACCGGATTCGACCCGTGGACGACCACCGGGACGGCGTTCGGCGAGACACCGGCGACCGGCGCGCTGGACGGACAGGGAGCGGTCACCGGATACGACGGCAAGGGCTTCGCCGACAGCTTCCACGGCGGGGACTCCGCGACCGGCACCCTCACCTCGCAGCCCTTCACGGTCGCGAGCCGCTATCTGAACTTCAAGGTCGGCGGCGGCAACCACCCGCACCAGGACGGGACCGTGCCGGAACGGGAAGCCACACCGCAGGGAACGGTCCTCGCCGACTTCGAGAACGGCACATACGGCGACTGGACGACGACCGGCGACGCCTTCGGCACCGCACCGGCCACCGGCACCCTCCCCGGCCAGCAGGAGGTCACCGGCTGGCTGGGCGACGGCCTGGTCAACAGCTACCTGAACGGCGACGCCACGACCGGCACCCTCACCTCACCCGAGTTCACCCTCGACAGGGACTACGTCGACTTCCTCATCGGCGGCGGCAACCACCCGGCCGGCTCGGACCAGCCGACCGCGATGGAGCTCCTCGTCGACGGGCAGGTCGTGCGCAGCGCCACCGGAAGCGACAGCGAGACGCTGAACTGGGCCTCCTGGGACGTGCGCGACCTCGCCGGGAAGAAGGCGCGGATCCGGGTCGTCGACGACAACACCGGCGGCTGGGGACACCTCAACGTCGACCACGTCGTGCTGTCCGACACCCGGGCCCGGCCCGTCTCCCGGGAGACCTCCGTCAACCTGCTCATCGACGGTGAAGTCGTCCGCAGCGCCACCGGTTCCGACAGCGAGACCCTGGACTGGGCCTCCTTCGACCTGCGCCCCTACGCGGGCAGGCAGGCCCGGATCCAGATCGTCGACAACAACACCGGCGGCTGGGGCCACATCATGGCCGACCGGTTCACCACCGCGGCCGCTCCCGCGAAGTCCGTCGTGCAGCGCGCCGACTGGGCCGACTACGGCAAGGACTACTACGCGGCCGTGTCCTGGGAGGACGCCCCGGGGGACGAGCGGTACATGATCGGCTGGATGAACGACTGGGAGTACGGCGGCTCCCTTCCGACCTCGCCCTGGCGCGGCGCACAGAGTGTCCCGCGCCGGATGGCACTGCGCACCGTGGACGGCCGTGTGCGACTGACCAGCGAACCGGTGGCCGGCCTGGCCTCCCTGCGCGAGGGGCCCACGGCGACGGCGACCGGTGTCACCGTCACCAGCGCCTCACAGCCGCTGACCGGCCCGGACGCGCGGGGCAAGGCACTCGACATCGAGGCCACTTTCTCCCTCCGGAACGCCGAACGCTTCGGCCTCAAGGTGCGCACCGGCGCCAGGGGAGAGGAGACCGTCATCGGCTACGACACCACGACCGAGGAGTTGTACGTCGACCGGACCCGCTCCGGTGCCTCGGACTTCAGCAGCGCCTTCCCCGGCGTCCAGCGGGCACCGCTCAAGGCCGAGAACGGCAAGGTCACGCTGCGGATCCTCGTCGACTGGTCCTCCGTCGAGGTCTTCGGCGGCAGCGGCGAGGCCGTGATCACCGACCAGATCTTCCCCGACCCCGACAGCCAGGGAGTGCAGGTCTTCGCCGAGAACGGCTCGGTGCAGCTGGACCGCGCACGCGTCCGGCACCTCGGCTCCTACCGCGACTGACAAGGACACGAAAACGTGAAGAAGACCCTGCTCGCCGAGTTCACCGCCCGTGAGGGAGCGCAGGACGAGGTCGCCCGCATGATCGTGGAGTACGCCGGCAAGGTGCGTGCGGAGGAGGGCAACCTCGCCTTCGACGTCTACACCAAGGCGGCGCACCCACGCGCCTTCTGGATCTTCGAGGTGTACCGGGACGAGGACGCCTTCCAGGCGCACCTGAACGCCCCGTACGGCGGCCCGTTCAACGCCGCGCTCACTCCGTTGATCGAGGAGACGGCGTCCGTACTGACGTTCCTCGACCCGGTGGCCTGAGAGGGCCGGGCCGCGAGGGACCCGCGTTCCGGCCGGGTCAGCCGGTCGCGCTCTCGCGGTCACGCTCGCGTTCGGTGGCCCGCCCGCCCCGGGCGAAGAGGTCGGCGAGGGGCAGGCTCGCCGCGCCGACCGTGACCGCGTCGGGGCCGAGCTTGCCGAGGTCGATGGAGACGCGTTCGGCCGGGTGGCGCAGGGCGTACGCGTCGGCGTACCGGCGTACGGCGGGCAGGAAGCGGGTGCCGAGCTGGAGTCCTGCCCAGCCGCCGATGAGGATGCGTTCGGGCTGGAAGAGGTTGACCAGGTCGGACAGGCCCGCTCCGACGTACTCGGCCGTCTCCTCCAGGACGGCGAGGGCCATCGGGTCGGCCTCGGTGTCCCCCGCCGGGTGGGCGGCGGCGAGCAGCGCGGCCAGCGCGGTCTCCTCGTCGGCGTCCTCCGGTGGGTGGCCGCCCGCCTCACGCCAGCGGTCGACGAGTGCCCCCGCGCCCGCGTAGGCCTCCAGACAGCCCAGCGCGCCGCAGCGACAGCGGCGTCCTCTGACCTGCACGGTGACATGTCCCCACTCCAGGGGGCGGCCGTATTGCACCTCCTCGGTGACCAGACAGGCGCCGATGCCCGAGCCGAAGAGGACGACCACCGCGTTGTGGCAGCCCCGGCCGGCGCCGAACCACAGCTCGGCCTGGCCGAGCGTGCGGGCGCCGTTGTCGATGAAGTACGGGACGGAGTCGGGGAGTTCACAGGTCGAACGCAGCAGGGACTCGAGCGGTACGGCGTCCCAGCCCATCGTCTGGCCGTGCACCACCGCGCCCTGCCCGGGGGTGCGGGCCACGATGCCGGGGACTCCGATGCCGACGCCCAGGAGCTGTTCGTGGGCCATGTCGGTGTCGGCGAGCACCTCGGCGATGCCGTCACGGATGTGGCCGACGACGACCTCGACGTCGTAGCCGTGGTGCTCCAGCGGCCGTTCGGTGCGGGCGAGTTCGGTGAGGGTGAGGTCGAAGAGCTCGACGCGGACGCGGGTCTCGCCGACGTCGACGCCGATCATGTGGCCGCCGGTGGGGGCGACGCGCAGCAGGGTGCGGGGGCGGCCGCCGTCGGACTCGACGGTGCCGGCCTCCTCGACCAGGCCGTCCTCGATCAGTTCCGCGACGACGTTGCTGATGGAGCCGCCACTCAGACCGGTGGCCGGGGCCAGCTCGAAGCGGCTCATCGGCCCGTCGAAATACAGCCGTCGCAGTACGGCGGCCCGGTTGCCCCGTCGCAGGTCACGCACCGTCCGCCCGTTGTGCCCCGCCATGTGGATCCCTTCCGCCGCCGCCTCGACCTGCAAGATACCGCTGCGCCGACCCTTGACGCGACTTTCCTTCGCGTCTTAAATCACGCCATAAATTAACTCCGGGACGGTGTTCGAGAAGCGAACGCACTCGGAGGCCTCCCCTGGAAGGGACACCAGAGCCATGCGCAGAACCCGAGCCGCGGCCGCCGGTGCGGTCACCGTTTCCTTCATGACTCTCGTGACCGCCTGCGGCGGCGGCTCGTCGACGAGCGGCGGGTCCAACGACTCACCGAAGACCCTGACCTACTGGGCCTCCAACCAGGGTGCCAGCATCGAGGTCGACAAGAAGGTCCTCCAGCCCGAACTCGACAAGTTCGAGAAGCAGACCGGGATCAAGGTCAAGGTCGAGGTCGTCCCCTGGTCCGACCTGCTCAACCGGATCCTCACCGCGACCACCTCGGGCCAGGGCCCCGACGTCCTCAACATCGGCAACACCTGGAGCGCCTCCCTCCAGGCCACCGGCGCGCTGCTGCCCTGGAACGCGAAGAACTTCGCCGCGATCGGCGGCAAGGACCGCTTCGTCGACTCCGCGCTCGGCTCCACCGGCGCCCAGGGCCAGGACCCGGCCGCGGTCCCGCTCTACTCGATGGCCTACGCCCTCTACTACAACAAGCAGATCTTTGCCGACGCCGGCATCACCGCGCCCCCGGCCACCTGGGCCGAACTGGTCGCCGACGGCAAGAAGATCCAGGCCAAGGGCAAGTCCGCGCTCGGCGCGGAGGGCGCGAACCTGTCGGAGAACATCCACCACGTCTTCGTCTTCGCCCAGCAGCACGGCGGTGACTTCTTCACCTCCGACGGCAAGCCCGACTTCACGAACGACAACGTGGTGGCCGCGGTCAAGCAGTACGTCGACCTGATGGCCAAGGACAAGGTCATACCGACCGGCGACGCCGAGTACGCCCAGAACCAGTCGGTGAGCGACTTCGCCAAGGGCAAGCAGGCCATGCTGCTGTGGCAGTCTGCGTCCTCCAACCTCGAGTCCCAGGGCATGAGCGCGGACAAGTACGGCATCGCACCCGTGCCCGTGCAGTCCGGCACCCCGGGTCCCGGCACCCAGGTCAACTCGGCCGTCATGGGCATCAACCTGGCCGTCTTCAAGAACACCGACAACATCGACGGTGCCAAGAAGTTCGTGAAGTTCATGACCGGCGACGCCGAGCAGAAGATCCTCAACACCGCCTACAGCTCGATCCCGCCGGTGAAGACCGTCCAGGCGGACTCCGCCTTCAGCTCGGGCCCCAACGCGGTCCTCAAGAACACCCTCGCCACCAGCGCCGCCGCGCTCCCGCAGGTCGCCGACGAGTCGCAGTTCGAGACGGCCGTAGGGACCGCCGTCAAGGACCTGTTCGCCGACGCGGCCGCCGGACGCGCGGTCACCACCGAGTCGGTGAAGGCGGCGCTGGAGAAGGCCCAGCAGCAGATGCCGGCGAAGTGAGCACGATGACCACCACCGCGTCCGCGGAGGCAGCCGTGCGCGAGAACCCTTCCGGGGCTTCCGGGGCTTCCGGGGCGGCGAAGCCCGGTCCCCGCCGCCCCGGAAGGATCCGCCGCATCGGCCTGCCGTACCTGCTCCTGCTGCCGGCCCTGCTCCTCGAACTCCTGGTCCACCTGGTGCCGATGGTGATCGGCATCGTGATGAGCTTCAAGGAGCTCACGCAGTTCTACATCCGTGACTGGGGCGCCGCGCCCTGGTCCGGCCTCGACAACTACAAGGTGTCGGTGGACTTCGACGCCCCGGTCGGCGAGGCGCTGCTGCACTCCTTCCTCGTCACCGTGGCCTTCACGCTGCTGTCGGTCGGCCTGTGCTGGCTGCTCGGCACCGCGGCGGCGGTCTACCTCCAGGACCCCTTCCGCGGCCGGGGCCTGCTGCGCGCCCTGTTCCTGGTGCCGTACGCCCTGCCGGTCTACGCGGCCGTCATCACCTGGGTGTTCATGTTCCAGCACGACAACGGCCTGGTGAACCACGTCCTGCACGACCAGCTCCACCTCACCGACAAGCCGTCCTTCTGGCTCATCGGCGACAACAGCTTCTGGGCGCTGCTGACCGTCTCGGTGTGGAAGGGCTGGCCGTTCGCCTTCCTTATCGTCATGGCCGGACTCCAGAACATCCCCGGCGAGCTGTACGAGGCGGCGGCCCTGGACGGCGCCGGGATATGGCAGCAGATCCGCCGGATCACGCTCCCGTCCCTGCGGCCCGTCAACCAGGTGCTGGTCCTGGTGCTGTTCCTGTGGACGTTCAACGACTTCAACACGCCGTTCGTCCTGTTCGGCAAGTCGGCCCCGGAGGCCGCGGACCTGATCTCGGTCCACATCTACCAGGCGTCCTTCGTCACCTGGAACTTCGGCACCGGCTCCGCCATGTCCGTACTCCTGCTGCTGTTCCTGCTCGTGGTGACGGGCGTCTACCTCCTGCTGACCTCCCGGGGAAGGAAGCCGGCCGATGTCTAGCCCCCGCTCGCCCATGGCACCGCCGCGCTCGTTCTTCTGGTCCCGGCGGATCTTCCTCACCCTGCTCACCGGCTTCGTCCTGGTGCCGGTCTACGTCATGGTCTCCAGCTCGCTGAAGCCGCTCGCGGACGTGACGGGTGAGTTCCACTGGCTGCCGAGCCGGCTGACCATCCGGCCGTACATCGACATCTGGTCGACGATCCCGCTCGCGCGGTACTTCGTGAACTCCTTGATTGTGGCGGGCGCGGCGACCGTCTGCTCGGTGGTGATCGCGGTGTTCGCCGCGTACGCCGTCAGCCGCTACGAGTTCCGCGGCAAGCGCGTCTTCACGGTCACCGTGCTGTCCACGCAGATGTTTCCCGGGATCCTCTTCCTCCTCCCGCTCTTCCTGATCTACGTCAACATCGGCAACGCCACCGGAATCGCCCTGTTCGGCTCGCGGGGCGGGCTGATCCTGACGTATCTGACCTTCTCCCTGCCGTTCTCGATCTGGATGCTGATCGGGTACTTCGACTCGGTGCCGCGCGATCTGGACGAGGCCGCGCTGGTGGACGGCTGCGGGCCGTTCGGCGCGCTCTTCCGGGTCGTCGTGCCGGCCGCGATCCCGGGGATCGTCGCGGTCGCCGTCTACGCCTTCATGACCGCCTGGGGCGAGGTGCTCTTCGCGTCGGTGATGACCAACGACACCACCCGCACGCTCGCCGTCGGCCTCCAGGGCTACTCCACGCTCAACAACGTGTACTGGAACCAGATCATGGCCGCCTCGCTGGTGGTGAGCGTCCCCGTGGTCGCCGGGTTCCTGCTGCTCCAGCGCTATCTCGTCGCCGGGCTGACGGCGGGCGCCGTCAAGTGACCGACCGTGAAAGGACTTTCGTGAGCATCGACCTCGCCGCACTCCCGCACGACTTCCTGTGGGGCACGGCCACGGCGGCCTACCAGATCGAGGGAGCCGTGGCGGAGGACGGCCGCTCGCCGTCGATCTGGGACACCTTCTCGCACACCCCGGGCAAGGTCGCGGGCGGCGACACCGGCGACGTCGCCTGCGACCACTACCACCGCTGGCGCGAGGACATCGACCTGATGCGCCGACTCGGCACCAACGCCTACCGCCTGTCCGTCGCCTGGCCGCGCGTGATCCCGGGCGGGGACGGCCCGGTCAATCCCAAGGGCCTCGACTTCTACGACCAGTTGATCGACGCCCTGCTGGAAGCCGGCATCACCCCGTCCGTCACCCTCTACCACTGGGACCTGCCCCAGGTGCTCCAGGACCGCGGCGGCTGGCCCGCACGCGAGACCGCGGAGCACTTCGCGGCGTACGCCTCGGCCGTGGCCGGACGACTGGGGGACCGGGTGAACCACTGGGCCACGCTCAACGAACCGCTGTGCTCGGCATGGATCGGCCACCTGGAGGGGAAGATGGCCCCCGGCCTGACCGACCTCACGGCCGCCGTCCGAGCCTCCTACCACCTCCTCCTCGGCCACGGTCTCGCCACACAGGCGATCCGCGCCGCGTCCCCGTCCGCCCAGGTCGGCATCGTCACCAACCTCTCGACGATCCACGCGGCCACCGACGCCCCGGAAGACCTCGCCGCCGCCCGCCGCATGGACGGCCACACCAACCGCTGGTGGCTCGACCCGATCCACGACCGCGGCTTCCCGGCGGACATGCGCGAGGTCTACGGCGTCGAACTCCCGGAGCGGGACGGCGACTTGCAGGTGATCGCCGCGCCTTTGGACTGGCTCGGCCTCAACTACTACATGCCGGTCACCGTCGCCGACGACCCCACCGGACCGGCCCCACGGGCCCGCCAGGTCGCCCGCCCCGGCGTCCCCCGCACCGGCATGGACTGGGAGATCGACGCGAACGGCATCGAGACCCTTCTGCTCCGCCTCACGCACGAGTACGGCGCCCGCAAGCTCTACGTCACCGAGAACGGCTCCGCCTACCCCGACGTCGTACGCCCCGACGGGACGATCGACGACCCGGAACGCCAGCGGTACCTGATCGACCACCTCGCCGCCTGCGCGTCCGCCGCCCGCAAGGGCGCCCCCCTGGCCGGCTACTTCGCCTGGTCCCTGCTGGACAACTTCGAGTGGGCCTACGGCTACGACAAGCGCTTCGGCCTGGTCCACGTCGACTACGCGACGCAGCGGCGCACGATCAAGGGGACGGGGTATCGGTACGGGGACATCATCCGGGCGCACGGGGAGAGGGGGCGTAGGGCTGCCTGATCGGGCCCCTTTCTTCGACTCAGAGCAATGTCGGCGCGTGGAACTCCCCGAGACCCGACACCCGGTCCCGGTCCAGCCAGTAGCGGCGCGGCTCCGCGAGCATGACGTCGACGCTGACGGTGATGATGCCGGGGATCTTCGCCAACTCGTCGTCGATGAAGCGGGCCAGGGCGGAGCGGTCGGTGACCAGACCGGTGGCGAGGACGGACATGTCGCTGGCCACGTGGGCGGCGAGGCGGGTCTGGGGGAGCCGGTCGATGCGGCGCATGGCCTCGGGAGTCTCGCCGGGAGCCACGCGTAGACGGAGCATGAACGGGGTCTCGAAGCCGAGCCATTCCGACACGATCTCCAGGCGTGGCTTGACCCACTGCTCGTCCAGGACCCGGCGGACCACGCGATGCGCGGTGGAGGTGGCCAGCCCGGCCGCGCGGCCGATGCTCGCGGCGGAGGCCCGGCCGTCCTGCAGCAGCAGGGCCACCACGGTGCGTTCGGACTCGCTCAGGGGCTTCGCGGGGGGTGTCGCGGTCGCGGTGCCCTCCGGCTGCGCGCCGGTGAGTTTCAGCAGTTCGGCGCGTTCGGTGTCGGTCAGGAACTGCGGGTCCCAGGTGATGCCCCGGCGCAGGGTGCTGAGCGCCGGCAGGGCGTTGACGCGGCGGACCCCGGACACGGAGAACATCCGGTCGATCGCCTCGCTGGTGGCCGCCTCGGAGGGGGCGTGCACGACGGCGTACAGCGGGTAGTCGCCGGAGATCTGCGCCAGGAGCTGGAGATGGGGCAGGTCACGCAGCCGGTCGAGGACGGCGAGCGGAGTTTCGCCGGTGATGTCCAAGAACACGTGGATCGGCATCGTCGTGGAGTGCATGCCCCAGTCGGCCTGTCCGATGACGCGGACCATCCGGGCCTCGTGCAGACGGTCGTAGCGGCGCTTCAGGGTGCTGGCGTCGGCGGACAGGATCGCACCGATGTCGTCCCAGGTGGCCCGGGGTGCCAGATGCAGCGCCCCGATCAGGCGCCGGTCGAGCTCGTCGAGCAGGGGGCGAGTCATAGCGCACAGGTTAGACCGCGGAAGCTCGCCGGTTAATCCCACTGTTACACACTGACTCTAGAGAATCTCTCACTGTGCTGTCATGGTTTGCAGGAACATCCCCCAGCGGTTTCCCCACGCGTCATCTCGAACCCTCCCCGAACGCACGAAGAGGTACCCATGAGTGCCACCGCCACCGAGCCCCGGCCCACCGAGCCACCGTCGAGAGCCCTGCGCACCGCGTTCCGCGCCTTCGCCGCCATCGAGAGGGTCGGCAACAAGCTGCCCAACCCGTTCTGGCTGTTCTGGATCCTCGCGGGGGTCGTCATCGTCCTCAGCGCGATCCTGGCGGCGGCCGGGGTCAGCACCGTGCATCCCGGAACGCACGAGACCATCAAGGTGCAGAGCCTGCTCAGCAAGGCCGGCGTCACGACGATGGTCGAGGGGGCCGTCGAGAACTTCGCGACCTTCCCGCCGCTGGCCACGATCCTCATCGTGGGCTTCGGTATCGCGGTCGCCGAGGCGAGCGGCCTGTTCACGACCCTGCTGCGGCGCATGGTCGCCCGGGTGCCGGGCAGGTACCTCACCTTCGCGCTGTCGATGACGGCGATGGTCGCCCACGTCGCGGGCGACGCCGCGTACGTCACCCTCATACCGCTCGGGGCACTCGTCTTCCGCGCCGCCGGACGCAGCCCCGTCCTCGGCTGCATCGTCGCCTACGTCTCCATCTCCGCCGGCTACGACGCCTCCCCGTCCCTCACCACCACCGACGTACTGCTGTCGTCGATCTCCACGGCTGCCGCGCACACCATCGACCCGCACTACACCGTCACCCCGGTCGCGAACTACTTCTTCGGCCTCGCCTCGTCCGTCCTCGTCGCCCTGGTCATCACGCTCGTCGTCGACAAGGTCATCTCCAAGCGTTCGGACCTGGCCCCCGACGAGCCGGTGAAGGCGCTCAGTGCCGAGGAACTGAGGGCGGTCGAGGTCACCCCCGAGCAGCGCCGCGCCCTGCGGATGACCGGCCTGGCCGCCGTCGGCTTCGTCGCGGTCCTGACCGCGGCCATGATCCCGGCGGACTCCCCGCTGCGCGGCGAACACGGCTCCCTGGTCGAGTCCCCGGTGATCTCGGGCATGTCGATCGTCCTGTTCCTGTTCTTCTCCCTGCTCGGCTGGGTCTACGGCCGCAGCGCCGGGACCTTCCGTACGGCCGCTGACATCGTCGACGCGCTGGTCGAGGGCACGCGCACCTACGCCCCGATCCTGGTCCTGTTCTTCGCGATCTCGCAGTTCCTCGCCTACTTCAAGTGGACGAACATCGGCAACGTCATCGCCGTCGAGGGCGCGGAGACCCTGAAGGAGATGCACCTGAGCGGCTGGACCGTGCTGGTCGGCATCGCCGTACTGATCACCTTCATGAATCTCGTGATCACCAGCGGCTCCGCCCTGTGGGCGCTGGCCGCCCCGGTGCTCGTCCCCATGCTGATGCTCATCGGCATCGAGCCCCAGACCACCCAGGCCGTCTACCGCGTGGCCGACTCGGTCACCAACTGCGTCACCCCGATGAGCCCGTACTTCGCGATGGCGCTGGGCTTCATCCAGCAGCACAAGAAGTCCGCCGGCATCGGCACGCTGGCCTCCTTCACCATCCCGATCGCCGCCGTCGTCTGGGTCGTCTGGGTCGCGTTCTTCGTGGCCTGGTACCTGCTCGGCCTCCCCTTCGGCATCAGCTGACCCGGCCCTCCGGCCCCAACGCCACCCGCCGCACCGTCGTACGAGAAAGCAGCTCATGACCGCATCGCCCGCACCCGCCACCCTCACCGCCCGTGCCCAGGAGGCCGCGCCGGAGATCGTCACCGACATCCTCACGCTCGTCCGCCAGGAGACCAGCAGCTACGACCTGGCCGGCCTCGCGGAGGGCCTGGACCTCCTGCGTGAGCTGGCCGTGCACCGGCTCGGCCACCCCGACCACGAGCAGCGGCACCCGGGCGGCGAGTGCGGGGACACCCTCACGCTGACCTACACCGGCACGGGCTCCGGCCACGTCCTGCTGGTGGGGCACTACGACACCGTGTGGCCGACCGGCACGCTCGCCGACTGGGACCAGTCGAAGCCGGACGGCGACGGGCGGGAGCGGCTCAGCGCGCCCGGCATCTTCGACATGAAGACCGGTCTGGCGCAAGGGATCTGGTCCCTGAAGCTCGCCCGGGAGAGCGGCGTCCCCGTGCCCACCGTCACCTTCCTCTTCAACGGCGACGAGGAGATCGGTTCCCTGTCCTCGCGCCCGGTGATCGAGGACACCGCGAAGAAGGCCGACGTCACCTTGGTGCTGGAGCCGACCGCACACGGTGCCGTCAAGACGGGCCGCAAGGGCTCCGGGATCTTCGAGGTCACGGTCACCGGCGTCGAGGCGCACGCCGGGCTCGCGCCGCAGGACGGGGCGAGCGCGATCACCGCGCTGTCCGAGTTCGTCGTCGCGGCGGCGGGCGTCGCCGCGCCCGACAAGGGCACCACGATCAACACGGGCCTCATCAAGGGCGGCACCGCCACCAACGTCGTCGCCGGGCGCGCCACCGCAAGCGTCGACATCCGGGTCAGCAGCCAGGCCGAACAGGACCGGGTGGACGCCGAGTTCGCCGCCATCGACGTCAGCGACCCTCGCGTACGCATCCAGGTCGACCACGCCTGGAACCGGCCGCCGATGACCCTGAACGCCGCCTCCGCCCCGCTCCTCGATCTCGCCCGCGAGGTCGCCCGCGAGCAGGGCCGTGAGGAGCTGCCCACCGCCGCCGTCGGCGGCGCCAGCGACGCCAACTTCGTCGCCGCCCTCGGTCTGCCGGTGCTGTGCGGCATGGGCGCGGTCGGCGACGGCGCCCACGCCCAGGGCGAGTTCATCTACCCGGACACCGTGCCCGCCCAGACCGCCCTGGTCTCGGGGCTGCTGACACGACTGGCGGATCCGCTGCGCGGCTGAACACGGCAGCGGCACACGCCCGACGCCTCACCAGGGCCGTGCGGACAACACCGACTACGTGGCCGCCTGACCGTCACCGGAGCAGATGGTCGACCAGGCCCTCCACGTACTCCGGGGTGAGCGGGCCCGCGCCGAACAGGACGCGGATGTACATCGGGGCCATGACGTGGTCGACGACGGCCAGCGCGTCGGGGGGCCGTTCCCCGCGCTCGCGCGCCCGGTCGAGCATGGACTGCAACTGCCGGGCGCGTTCGGCGAGGAAGTCGTCGCGCAGGCGCAGGCCCTCGGGTCCGGAGCCGGACAGGAGGACGGCCAGGCGGAGCACGGCCAGACCGTCGGGTCCGGTGATCTCGCGGGCCACTTGGGCCGCGTAGGTGCGCAGGTCACCGACCAGGTCCCCGGTGTCGGGCATCGGTGACCGCGCGTTGAGGCGGGTCAGGGTCACGTCGGTGAGCAGCGCTTCGAGGCTGCCCCAGCGTCGGTAGACGGTGGTGTCGGCGACGCCCGCGCGGGCCGCGACCTCGCTGACGGTGAATCCGCCGTACCCGCGTTCGCCCACCAGGTCGGTGACGGCCTGATGCACCGCCGCGCCGACCCGGGCGCTGCGTCCGCCGGGCCGCCGGGTGCGCTGTTGCTCGTCCATGCCTCCCACCTTAAAGCAGCTAACACTTGCGTTTGCGCGCCCAGTCGCTCTACGGTCTGCTTAATGCAGCTTCTGGCTGCTTTAGGTGAGGGGGAGGGGACGTCATGCTCGTGGTGGCCTGCCTGGGGCAGTTCATGGTGCTGCTCGACAACACGATCGTCGGCGCGGCACTGCCCGACATGCAGCGCCGCCTGGACACCGGACTGACCGGACTGCAATGGATCGTCGACGCCTACGTCCTGCTGGTCGCCATGCTGCTGCTGTCCGGCGGAGTCTTCGCCGACCGCTTCGGCCGCAAGCGCGTGTACCTGAGCGGTGTCGCGGTGTTCACCGCCGCGTCCGTCCTGTGCAGCGTCGCCCCCTCGGTCGGCTGGCTGGTGGCCGGGCGGGTGCTGCAGGGAGTCGGGGCCGCGGCCCTGAGCCCCGCCTCACTCGCACTCCTGGTGGCCGCGCATCCCGCCCCGCAGGCACGGGTCAGGGCGATCGGGCTGTGGGCAGGGCTCAGCGGCATCGGTCTGGCCGCCGGGCCCGTGGCCGGAGGCGTCCTGTCACAGGCGTTCGGCTGGCCCGCGATCTTCCTGGTCAACGTGCCCATCGGCGTGGTCCTGCTGGTGGCCGGCCGGCGCGTCCTTACGGAGTCCCGCAACCCGGACGCCCGCGCCCTCGACATCCCGGGCACGATCCTGTCCGTCCTCGGGGTCGGCACCCTGGCCTACGCCCTGATCGAAGGCGGCTCGCGCGGCTGGACCTCACCGGTGATCCTCGGTGGCTTCGCCGCGGCGGCCGTCCTCCTCGCCGCGTTCGTCACCATAGAGCGGCGGCACCCCGCACCGATGCTGCCGCCGGGCCTGTTCCGTCAGCGGCTGTTCACCGTCTCCAACTCCGCCATGACCGTGGTGGGGTTCGCGCTCATGGGCTCGTCGTTCTTCTTCTCGCAGTTCTTCGTGTACGTCCAGGGCAGCTCGATCCTGCGGGCCGGACTGCAGACCCTGCCCGCCACCCTCGCCATGGTCGTCGTCAGCCCCTTCGCGGGCCGTCTCGCCGCCAGGTACGGCTACCGGTCCGTCGTCACCGGCGGCCTGGCGCTGGCCGGGCTCGGGCTCCTCACGCTGGGCGGGGTGCACGCCGACACCGGTTACGCGAACGTGTGGTGGCGGCTCGCCACGGTCGGCGTCGGCTTCGCCCTGACCATGTCCCCGCTGACCGGCGCCGCCATCCAGGCGGTCGACCCGCAGGAGGGCGGCCTGGCCTCGGGCATCAGCAGCACCACGCGGCAGATCGGCGCGGTGCTCGGTGTGGCGGTGCTCGGGGCCGTGGTCCGCGCCCGGCAGTCCGACGGAGCATCCTTCGAGGCCGGTCTCGACAGCGTCTTCCTCGTGGCCGGAGCCGTCACCCTGGCCACCGCGGTGTGCACCGGCCTGTGGCTGGCCGGGCCCCGGCCGACGCCCGCGCCCGCGCCGCAGCAGCGCCCAGACCTCAGCGCGCGGCGAACTCCGTGAACCGCCGCCGGGCGTCCGCCGACAGCGCCAACCGCGCGCTCGCCGGGCGCATCGAGTCGCGTGGCGAGCCGGTGCGGAACGTCCAGGCAACCGCCTCGATCACCTGGCGATGATCCCGCCACCGGCCGCCACGCTTCGTCCGGCCGCCACGCTTCGGCGTCCGGTCTGGCAGCAACGGCTCAATCCGCGCCCACTGCACATCAGTCAACGAGGCCCTGGCCGCCTGATGGCCCGCTCCGCCACCAAAAAGGGCGAGGCCCGAAGACCCCGCCCGATCCGCCAGAAACTCCAGGTCACGGCCACACAAGGCAATAAGGCTGATGCCCCGCCTCGTGCAACCGATGGCTGAAGTCCTGCCACTCATGCAGCAATTGGTACACGTTGAACGCGTCCCGCGGGCCGCCCCGGTCCGGGACCGTCGACCAGATGAACGCCGCCGCGCCGACCGCTTCCTCACCTATGCCGCGCAGCGGGTCCACGACCGTCATGGGGAGCTTGACCACCGCGTAGTCGGGGTGCAGGACGACCAGTTCGAGCGGGGGGACCTTGTGCAGGGGGACGCCTTCGATGCCGGTGAGGACCATCGCTGCCATGGTCTCCGGCTTGATCTTGGTGAACATGCCGTTCATGCCGAGCTCGTCGCCGCCGAGTTCCTCGGGGCGCATCGAGATCGGGACGCGGGCCGCGGTCGCGCCGTCGGGCGCGCCGAAGTACTTGTACGTCACCCCCACCCGACCACCATTCCTGCTTCCCGCCCTCAACGGATCGATCCGACGTTCGATACGTCGCTCGTCGCGTTCCGACTCATCCGGGGTGCCCGAGGCGCCCCGCCCCTGACGTGTCTCGGCCGCTTCCTCCGCCTCGCGTCGGTGCCTTCCCCGCCGGGCACGTCGAGGACCCAGGTCATCGGTCCCCTCGCCCAGTCCGCCACCGCGATGCATATCTCCACCCGACTGCTTTTCTAGGACGCGCGACCCCCGCCGCGCAACCCGATCATCGTGTCAGTGACCTCCCCCACGGCCGCCCGCCGAAACGTGCGCTGAAACACCTGTCCGCAGGATCTTCGCAGCCCCTGAACAAACGGCTCCGTGCCATCGTCTCCGTGAGCTGTGTGTATCTGCATCCAGTTTCGCAGATCGCCGGGGACCGGGGGCTTTCGAGGCCTGGCCTACCCTGAGGTAGTCACCGGCAATGGAGTCCGAGAAAAGCCGAACACACCGGAGAAGGTCGGAGTAGTCGCAGGATATGAGTGAATTGCCCTATTCGTACGATGCGCCTGTCTCGCAGGCCCTGTTCGACCGCGCGTCCGCCGTCACGCCCGGCGGCGTGAACTCCCCGGTCCGCGCCTTCCGTGCCGTGGGCGGCACCCCCCGCTTCATGGTGTCCGGCACCGGGCCCTACCTGACCGACGCCGACGGGCGCGAGTACGTCGACCTCGTCTGCTCCTGGGGCCCCATGATCCTCGGCCACTCCCACCCCGAGGTGATCGCCGCCGTCCAGGAGGCGGTGTCGAAAGGCACCTCCTTCGGCACCCCCGGTGAGGGCGAGGTCGCACTCGCCGAGGAGATGGTCGCCCGCGTCGAACCGCTCGAGCAGGTGCGGCTCGTCTCCAGCGGGACCGAGGCCACCATGTCCGCCATCCGGCTCGCCCGCGGCTTCACCCGGCGCACGAAGGTCATCAAGTTCGCCGGGTGTTACCACGGTCACGTCGACTCGCTGCTGGCCGCGGCGGGCAGCGGTGTGGCCACCTTCGCGCTCCCCGACACCCCGGGCGTCACCGGTGCCCAGGCCGGCGACACGATCGTGCTGCCGTACAACGATCTCGAAGCCGTCCACGAGGCCTTCCACCGGCACCCCGGTGAGATCGCCTGTGTGATCACCGAGGCCTCGCCCGGCAACATGGGCGTCGTGCCGCCGTTGCCCGGGTTCAACCAGGGGCTGAAGGACGCCTGCGCGCAGAACGGCGCCCTCTACATCTCCGACGAGGTCATGACCGGGTTCCGGACCAGCGGGAGTGGTTGGTACGGCATCGACGGGGTCAAGCCCGATCTGATGACCTTCGGGAAGGTCATGGGGGGCGGGTTCCCCGCCGCCGCCTTCGGTGGCAGGGAAGACGTCATGGGCCATCTCGCCCCCGCCGGGCCCGTCTACCAGGCCGGCACCCTCTCCGGGAACCCCGTCGCCACCGCCGCCGGCCTCGCCCAGCTGCGCCTGCTCGACGACGCCGCCTACGTCAGGATCGACGCCGTCTCCGAGCAGATCCGGTCGCTGGTCTCCGAGGCGCTCGGCAAGGAAGGCGTCGCGCACACCGTGCAGAACGCCTCCAACATGTTCTCGGTGTTCTTCACCGACCGGCCGGTGCGCACCTACGAGGACGCCAGGGCGCAGGAGTCCTTCCGGTTCACCGCCTTCTTCCACTCCCTTCTGGAGAACGGCGTCTACCTGCCGCCGTCCTCCTTCGAGTCGTGGTTCGTGTCCACGGCCCATGACGAGCAGGCGGTTCAGCGGATCGCCGACGCCCTTCCGGCGGCGGCCCGAGCGGCGGCGGAGGCCACGGCAGCATGAGCACCTCGAACAACAGCGACATCACCGTCGTCCACCTCATGCGGCACGGTGAGGTCGCCAACCCCGACGGGGTTCTCTACGGCCGTCTCGGCGGGTACCACCTGTCCGAGCTCGGGCGGCAGATGGCCGACCGGGTCGCCGAGCACCTCGCCTCCCGGGACGTCACCTACGTCTGCGCCTCCCCGCTGGAGCGCGCACAGGAGACCGCCACGCCGATCGCCAAGGCGCACGGCCTCGACATCGCGACCGACGAGCGGCTCATCGAGGCCGAGAACGTCTTCCAGGGCAAGACGTTCGGCGTGGGCGACGGGGCGCTGAAGAACCCGGAGAACTGGAAGCACCTCGTCAACCCGTTCAAGCCGTCCTGGGGCGAGCCCTACGTCGACCAGGTCGTCCGGATGAAGGGTGCGCTGGACGCTGCGCGGGACCGGGCGCGGGGGCATGAAGCCGTGCTCGTCAGTCATCAGCTGCCGATCTGGATCGTGCGGTCGTACGTCGAGAAGCGGCGGCTGTGGCACGACCCGCGCAAGCGGCAGTGCACGCTCGCTTCTTTGACGTCCTTCACGTACCAGGGCGACAGGATCGTGTCCGTGGGCTACAGCGAGCCCGCGATCGATCTTGTGCCGGTTCATCTGCGGGCGGGTGCCAAGCCGGTGAAGGGCAAGAGCAAGGCCTTCGGGGCGTAGCGCTCCGCGGGAAACCGGGCAAGAAGGCCGTGGGGAGCTGCGGGTTCGTTGTGGCTGGTCGCGCAGTTCCCCGCGCCCCTGAAGGGGCACCTCAGCGCGGCCCCGCTGTTACGGAATCCGGAAGTATCACCGGAACCTCCCCCTTCGTCGTCTCCTCTGACTGGGTGACCACCAGAGAACGTGACGAATCGGGGAAGCATGCACTCTCTCACCCGAAGGGGAGCAATAGGCCTCGGTGCGGGCGCCGCGGCCGCCGTGGGGCTCTCGGGATGCGGAACCCTCACCGGGTCGGGCGGGGTGACCCACACCTCGGGTGCCAAGCCGACGCACGCGCCCACGCCGACGGCCCGGCCCATCGGTGACGGCTCCACCTCCTTCACCGGGAAGCAGCCCCGTCAGCCCGGCAAGCCGGTGCCGCTGGAGCCCGGTCAGACCCCGCCGCAGTTCGTGATCTTCTCCTGGGACGGCGCCGGCGAGGTCGGCAACGGCCTCTTCCCGCGCTTCCTCGACCTCGCCAGGAAGCACGACGCGCACATGACCTTCTTTCTCTCCGGGCTGTATCTGCTGCCCGAGTCGAAGAAGCGGCTCTACGACCCCCCGAACAACCCGCGTGGTGCCTCGGACATCGGTTACCTCACCGACGAGCACGTCAGGGCGACCCTCACCAACGTCCGCCGGGCCTGGCTCGAAGGGCACGAGATAGGCACCCACTTCAACGGTCACTTCTGCTCCGGCTACGGCACCGTGGGCAACTGGACGCCGGCGCAGTGGCGCTGGGAGATCGCGCAGGCGAAAGGTTTCGTCAAGGAGTGGCGCACCAACACCGGCTGGACCGACCTGCCCGCGCTGCCCTTCGACTACGACAAGGAACTCGTCGGCGGCCGCACCCCCTGTCTGCTCGGCCAGGACAACCTGCTGCCCACCGCCCGCGAACTCGGCTGGCGCTACGACGCCTCCTCACCCGGCGGCCGTCAGGTCTGGCCCGAGAAGCGCAACGGGATATGGGATCTGCCCCTGCAGGCCATACCGTTCCCCGGCCGCAGCTTCGAGGTCCTGTCCATGGACTACAACATGCTCGCCAACCAGTCGATCAACTCGACCAACGCGCCCGCCTACAACTACCCGGCCTGGCGCGAGCAGTCCGCCGGCGCGTACATCTCCGGCTTCCAGCGGGCCTACGAGACCAACCGCGCCCCCTTCTTCGTCGGCAACCACTTCGAGCACTGGAACGGCGGCATCTACATGGACGCCGTCGAGCGGGCTCTGACCCACATCGCGCAGGAGAAGGAGAAGGGCGCGGACATCCGTCTGGTCTCCTTCCGGCAGTTCGTCGACTGGATGGACGTCCAGAAGCCGGAGGTCCTCGCCAAGCTCCGTACGCTCGACGTCGGCCAGGAGCCGGTGGGTGGCTGGAACGGGTTCCTCAAGGACACCTCCGCGACGTCGTCGAACGCCGCCTGAAATGCGGGTTTCCGCCCACAAGGGGGGTGCGCAAGATCCCCAGAACGGGCATGCGAAACTTTTCACATGAGTGCCGCCAGTCGTAGCCGCTCCCGAGTCCGTACCACCCTGCTCAGCGCGGGTGCCGCAGCCGCAGCGCTGACCCTGTCCGCCTGCAGTTCGGGCGGCACCTCGGGCGGAGGCGGCGACACCAACTTCATCATGGGAGCGGACGGCATCTCCACCGCCGAGCAGGGCGACCGGGGCACCGCCCCCGACCTGTCCGGCAAGACCGTCGACGGGGGACAGCTCGACGTCGCCGACTACAAGGGCAAGGTCGTCGTCCTGAACATGTGGGGCTCCTGGTGCGCCCCCTGCCGGGCCGAGGCGCCCAACCTCGAGGCGGTCTCCAAGGAGCTCAAGGGCCAGGACGTGCAGTTCGTCGGGGTCAACACCCGCGACACCAGCGTCCAGAACGCCCGCGCCTTCGAGAAGGACATGGGCATCACCTTCCCCAGCCTGTACGACCCGACGGGCAAGCTGATGCTCCGCTTCTCCAAGGGCACCCTCAACCCGCAGGCCGTGCCCTCCACGCTCGTCATCGACCGGGACGGGAAGATCGCCGCCCGCTCGCTGGCCGCGCTCAGCGAGAGCAAGCTGCGCAAGATGATCAACCCGGTCCTCGCGGAGAAGTGACGTGAGCGCAGTCGTCACGCTCGCCGCCGAGACCGGCTACAACGGCACCGTCCTCAACGGCGCCTTGCTCGTCGCCCTGCCCATCGCGGTCCTCGGCGGCCTGGTCTCCTTCTTCTCGCCCTGCGTCCTCCCGCTGGTCCCCGGCTATCTGTCGTACGTCACCGGCGTCACCGGCACCGATCTGGCCGAGGCCCGGCGCGGCCGGATGGTCGCGGGCGCCTCCCTGTTCGTGCTCGGCTTCACCGCGGTGTTCGTCTCCAGCGGGGCGCTGTTCGGCTACTTCGGCCAGACGCTCCAGGAGAACCAGAGCGTGCTGTCCAAGGTGCTGGGCGTGCTCATGATCCTCATGGGCGTCTTCTTCATGGGCCTGATGCCCTGGATGACCCAGCGCGAGTTCCGCTTCCACAACAAACCCACCATGGGCCTGGTCGGCGCCCCGCTGCTCGGCGCGCTGTTCGGCATCGGCTGGACCCCCTGCATCGGCCCCACCCTCGCCTCGGTGATCGCCCTGTCCTCCCAGCAGGGCAGCGCCGGCCGCGGTGCCATACTGACCGTCGCCTACTGCCTCGGCCTCGGCCTGCCCTTCGTGCTCGCCGCGGTCGCCTTCCGCAAGGCGCTCGGCGCCTTCGGCTGGGTCAAGCGCCACTACGTCTGGGTCATGCGCATCGGCGGCACCATGATGATCGTGACCGGACTGCTGCTGCTGACCGGCGCGTGGGACCGCCTCGTGCAGGACGTCCAGTCCTGGTCCGCCGGCTTCACTGTGGGGATCTGATCCATGAGCAAGACCACACCCGCCACCACACCCGCCACTTCGGACGCTCCCGCCGCTCCCGTCGGCGACCAGGACCTCGGCGCCGCGGGCTCCCAGCTGTCCACCGCGCCCGCGGAGAGCCTGAGCATGCCCGCCCTGGGGGTCGTCGGCTGGGCCCGCTGGTTCTGGCGCCAGCTGACCTCCATGCGGGTGGCGCTGCTGCTGCTCCTGCTGGTGGCGCTCGGTGCCATCCCCGGCTCGCTGATCCCGCAGAGCGGGACCGACGCCACGAAGGTCGCCGACTTCGTCAAGAACAACCCCACCCTCGGGGACGTCTACGACAAGCTCGGCCTCTTCCACGTCTACAGCTCGGTGTGGTTCTCCGCGATCTACATCCTGCTGTTCGTCTCCCTCATCGGCTGCATCGTGCCCCGCACCTGGCAGTTCGTCGGGCAGCTGCGCGGCCGTCCGCCGGGCGCCCCGAAGCGGCTGACCCGACTGCCCGCATACACCACCTGGCGCACCACGGCCGAGCCCGAGCAGGTCCGCGAGGCGGCGCTCGCCCTGCTGAAGAAGAAGCGCTTCCGTGCCCACCTCGCCGGTGACAACGTCGCCGGTGAGAAGGGCTATCTGCGCGAGGTCGGCAACCTCGCCTTCCACATCGCGCTCATCGTTCTGCTGACCGCCTTCGCCTGGGGCCAGCTCTTCAAGTCCGAGGGCAACAAACTGGTCGTCGAGGGCGACGGCTTCTCCAACACCCTCACCCAGTACGACGACTTCAAGTCCGGGAACCTCTTCGACACCGGCGATCTGGTGCCGCTCAGCTTCACCCTGAACAAGTTCACCGGCACCTACGAGACCTCCGGACCCAACAAGGGCACCCCGCGCCTCTACCAGGCCGCCATCACCTACAGCGAGGGCGCCTACGGCAAGGACCACAAGACCCTCGTCAAGGTCAACGAGCCGCTGGAGATCGGCGACGCGAAGGTCTACCTCACGGCCCACGGCTACGCGCCCCTCATCACCGTGCGGGACGGCAAGGGCAACGTCGTCTTCCACGACGCGGTCGCGATGCTGCCGCTCGACTCCAACGTCACCTCCACCGGTGTGGTCAAGGTCCTCGACGGCTACAAGAACCCCAAGGGCGTCAGCGAGCAGCTGGGCATCTCGGCCTTCTTCCTGCCCACCTACACCCAGGGCAGCGAGACGGCCTCCACCTTCCCCGCGCTGAACAACCCGGTGCTCAACCTCACGCCGTACCACGGTGACCTCGGCGTCGACTCGGGCATCCCGCAGAGCGTGTACCAGCTCGACAAGTCGCATATGAAGGGGTTCAAGGACTCCAAGGGCGCGCAGCTCAGGGAGAACCTGAAGCCCGGCCAGACCATGCAGCTCCCGGGCGGCGCCGGTTCGGTCACCTTTGAGGGCACCAAGCAGTGGGCGAACTTCCAGGTCGTCCAGCAGCCCGCCAGCGGCTGGGCCCTCGCCGGCGCCCTCACCGCGATCTTCGGCCTCGCCGCGTCCCTGTTCCTCCAGCGCCGCCGGGTGTGGGTACGGGCGGTGCGCGGCGCCGACGGGGTGACGGTCGTGGAGATGGCCGGCCTGGGCCGCAGCGAGTCGGCGAAGGTGCCGGAGGAGCTGGGCGAGCTCGCGGGGGTTCTGTACGACCAGGCTCCCGGAGCACCCGACCACGACGCCGCCTCCGACGCCCAGCACTCCGCCAAGTCCCCGATCGCCGACCCCGCCTCGGAGCCGAGCACCGAGCCAACCACCCCCGACCCCCAAGTCGTACCTGCCGAAAGGCCTGAGAAATGACTCTCGCCGCCGCAACCGAGTTGGCCACCGCCACCAACGAGCACCTCGCCAACATCAGCAACACGCTGATCTACTCGTCGATGGCCGTCTACACGCTGGCCTTCTTCGCCTACATCGCCGAATGGCTCCTCGGCAGCCGCAGCAAGGTCGGCCGGACCGCCGCCGCGCTCACCGCCGACGCGAAGGCGAAGGCCAAAGTGCCGGCCGTCACCGTGAACAAGGGCGGCAGCACCGCCGTACTGGAGCGGCCGCAGGTTGTGGTGCGGTCCGCGGCCGGATCGCGGGACGTGCCCGACGGGCCCGGTGCGCACGGCGGGGACGAGCAGGGCGACCTCTACGGGCGTATCGCCATCTCCCTCACGGTGCTCGCCTTTCTCGTCGAGCTCGCCGGGGTGGTCGCCCGCGCGGCCTCGGTGGAGCGGGCGCCCTGGGGCAACATGTACGAGTTCAACATCACCTTCTCCACGGTGGCCGTCGCCGTGTACCTGGGGCTGCTGGCCCTGAAGAAGAACGTGCGCTGGCTCGGGCTGTTCCTGGTCACCACGGTCCTCCTCGATCTCGGCCTGGCCGTCACTGTCTTGTACACCGCCAGCGACCAGTTGGTTCCCGCCCTTCACTCGTACTGGCTGTACATCCACGTCTCCACCGCGATCTTCTGCGGTGCGGTCTTCTACGTCGGCGCGGTCGCCACGATCCTGTACCTCTTCAAGGACAGCTACGAGAACAAGATCGCGTCCGGCGGCACCCCCGGCAGGTTCGCCAACTCCGTCCTCGACCGGCTGCCCGCCTCCGCGAGCCTCGACAAGTTCGCCTACCGCGTCAACGCGGCCGTCTTCCCGCTGTGGACGTTCACGATCATCGCGGGCGCGATCTGGGCGGGCGACGCGTGGGGCCGCTACTGGGGCTGGGACCCCAAGGAGACCTGGTCGTTCATCACCTGGGTCGCTTACGCCTGCTACCTGCACGCCCGCGCCACCGCCGGCTGGAAGGGCCGCAAGGCCGCCTACCTGGCGATGCTCGCCTTCGGCTGCTGGCTGTTCAACTACTACGGCGTCAACATCTTCGTCAGCGGCAAGCACTCCTACGCCGGCGTCTGAACCCACGTGCGGCGAAGGCCGGTTCCCTGTGATCTGAGTCACGGGGAACCGGCCTTCGCCGTGCGGACGACCGGGCTCCGCGCCACCCTGGTGTCATGAGCGGTTCCGTCGAGCAGGGCAGCAGCCGGACCCACGGCAGCACCCGCGTCCTGCACTTCCTGGTGCGGCTGCCGGTCCCCATGGAGACGGTCTGGCCGGCGGTGGCCACCGTGGAGGGGCTGGGGGCCTGGTGGACCGGGGTGGAGGTGCTCGAACCCCGGCTCGGCGGCGCGGTCGTGCTGCCGGACCTGGGGGAGGGGCAGGTCACCGCGTGGGACGTGGACCGGGTCGCGGAGTACACGCTGGAACGGGGCGACCGGGTCCGGTTCCATCTGGAGCGGGACGGCGAGGCCGGGTCCGTACTGCGCTTCACCCACGAGTACGAGGGGGAGGGCGAGACCGAGTCCGGGTGGCGGGCTCGGTTCGAACGGCTGCTGGAAACCCTGGGCGCCTAGAAGTGTCCGGTCGGCACGGGGAGGGGCGGTCAGGACTCCGGTCGGAGCACGAGCTCCAGCAGTCCCGGGAAGCGGGCGTCGAACTCCGCCCGCCGGAGCCGGTTGACGCGCCGGGGCCCCTCGTCCCGCTGTTCCACGAGCCCGGCCGCGCGCAGCACCGCGAAGTGGTGGCTGAGCCCCGCCTTGCCGACGGGTACGTCGAAGGTGCCGCAGGCCCGGCTCCACTCGGGCGAGCCCGCCAGCTCCCGCACCAGGGTCAGACGGACGGGATCGGCGAGCGCGGCGAGCGCGGTGAGCACCGGGACGTCGTCCGGGTGGGTGTGCTCGGGGGCGGTCCGGTGCCGGGGAGTGCTCATGGATTCCCTCCGCTCCGCTTGCCGAGTGTTCGATGGAAACCATACAGTGGCGAGTGTTCGATTTTCGTTGAACAGTAGAGGTGAGGCATGCGCGCGGTCGAGATCCAGGAGTACGGCGGTCCCGAGGTCCTCAAGGTCGTCGAGGCGGACGCCCCCGAGCCGGGCCCCGGTCAGGTGAGCGTCGACGTGGCGTACGCCGGGGTGAACTTCGCCGACCTCAAGGCGCGTTCGGAGGGCTACCGGGTGCCGGCGCTGCCGTTCGTCCCCGGTCTGGAGGTCTCCGGGCGGGTCCGGGCGCTCGGAGAAGGCGTGACCGGTCTGCGCGTCGGCCAGGAGGTGACCGCCGCCCTCACGGTGGGCGGCGGCTACGCGGACGTGGCCGTGGCCGACACGGTCAACGTCTTCCCGCTCCCGCCCGGCGTCGGACTGCGCACGGCGGCCACCCTGCCGGCGGTCCTCCCGACGGCGTACGCCCTCGTGCACACCGTCGGTCGGCTCCGGGCGGGCGAGACGGTCCTGGTCCAGGGCGCGGCGGGCGGAATCGGCACGGTGACAGGCCAGTTGGCCAAGGCGGCCGGCGCCACGGTGTACGGCGTGGTGTCCGGCGAGGCCAAGGCGGCGTACGCCCGCGAGCACGGGTACGACGAGGTGTTCGTCGGCGACTTCGAGCAGGCGGTGCGGGAGGCGACCGGCGGGCGCGGCGTGGACCTGGCCCTGGACCCGGTCGGCGGCGACACCTTCCGCGCCTCCCTGGCCTCCCTCGCGGTCTACGGGCGCCTGATCTCCTTCGGCAACGCGAGCGGGGCGCCGGCGTGGACCGTGGGCCAGCCCGAGCTGTACCCCCTCGGCCTCTCCGTCGGCGGCTTCTCCATCCTCACGCTCGCGCAGACGGCCCCGGCCGAACTGCGGGCGCTGTCCGAGCGGGCGTTCGCGACGGTGGCCGACGGCACGGTGTCCCTGCCGGTGACCGCCGAGTTCGGCCTCGAGGAGGCGGCGGAGGCGCACCGGCTGATGGGGGCGCGGACGAGCACGGGCAAGCTCCTGCTGAGGGTCGGTGACTGAGCCGCGACCCCGGGCTGCCCGCCGTCTGGACATTCGGCGGGGAATTTTGACACGGTGGGGTGCGCCGGCCCGTAATCGAACGCGTGGTCGATGGCGCCTTTCGGGAGGCCTTCGTGTCCCTTTCCTTCTACGCCGCCCAGAGCACGTTCTCCGACCCGGGCGATCTCGCTTCCCTCTACCGCGACCTACCGCGAGACGTCCGCCAACTGGCCCGTGTCGTACGGGATGTGATGATCCACCGCGTCGAGGGCGAGCTCTTCGGGCACACCCATCCGGCCGACCGCCTGCACAACGACGCGGAGTCCCGCTACATCGACGACGTCCTGCGGATCCTCGTCGAGCGGAACGACGCCCCGCTGACCGTGCGCCGCGAGCCCGACGACCGGTTCGTTGGGATCTGCCGCGACTTCACGTTGCTGCACGTCTCGTTGCTGCGCCATGTCGGCATTCCGGCCCGGCTGCGGTCCGGGTTCGCCGACTACTTCTGGCCGACCCGCTTCCACGGTGACCACGTGGTCACCGAGTACTGGGACGAGAAGCGCGGCTGGTTGCTCGCGGACGCACAGCTGACCGACCCCGGGATCACCGCCAACTGGCCGGTGGACTTCGACCCGATGGATGTCCCCCGCTCACGTTTCCTCGTCGCCGGGGAGGCCTGGCGGGCGATCCGGGAGGACGGGGCGGACGAGACGGAGTTCGGGCTGCACCGGCCGACCGAGGGGCCCTTCTACGGTGAGCGGTTCGTGGCCGGGAACATCCGGCTCGACCTCGCCGCGCTGAACAAGGTGGAGACGCTGTTGTGGGACGTCTGGGGTGAGGACGACGGGGAGCCGGGGACGCCGTTGCCCGAGGCGTCTCGGGAGTTCTACGACCGGGTGGCGCCCGTGGTGAGCGGGGACGTGTCGTTCGAGGCCGCGCGGAGGCTGTTCGCCGAGGAGGAGGTGCTGCGGACGCCGTCAACGGTCACGTGTTACGCACCCTTCAACGGGACGAGTCTGGTGACTTTGCGTCAGGCGGTTCGCGGGTAGTTCGTCTGCGGGAGCGTCGTGGCTGGTCGCGCCCGCGCGGCGGAGCCGCAAATGTTACGGCCCCGCGCCCCTGAGGGGCGCTCCACCATGCGGTGTGCGCATGTGGCCGTCAACAACTCGCCCAGCAGGTCTGGGTCGTTGATGTCCAATCCCAGCAACGACTCGATGCGGTCCAGGCGTTGGTACAGGGACTGGCGGCCGATGTGGAGCAGGGCTGCGGTGCGGGTCGGGGAGCAGCCGTTGCGGAGGTGGGTCTCCAGGGTGCGGACCAGGTCGCTCGGGTGAGCCGCCTCCCAGGCCAGCAACGGCCCCAGGGTGTGCTGCACCAGCGCCGCGAGGCGTTCCCGGTTGGCGTCCACCCCGCCCCGCGTCAGTTCGCGTTCCAGCGCCAGGGCCCGGGACGAGGTCACCAACGGGCCGTCGGGGGAGGCCGCTTCGGCCGCGGGGACGGTCAGCGCCAGTTCCAGCGTCGTACGCGCCGCCCGCAGCGTGTCGCTCCAGCGCAGCCAGCCGCTGCCCTCGGCGACAGCGTGACCTACGGCCACCGTGAGGCCAGGGGCGGACGCCGTGCGGAAGGCCTCCTGGACCGCCTTCACCGGGTCACCGGTGCGCGCACCCGGCAGGGACAGCAGCGCCAGCACGTCCCCCGGGAACGCGGCCCGCAGCACGCCCGCGCCGCCGAGCAGCCGTACCGCGCGGTCGACCGTCGCTACCTCCCGCGTGCCGTGCAGGGACACCCCGATCAGGCGGGCACCGGGGCCGGGGTGGAAGCCCGCGAGCGCCGCCCGCGCCTCCACCTCCGGCTGGTTCAGCGCCGCCCGGTCGGCCAGGTCGGCGAGCAGGGCCGCCGTATGGTCGTCGCCCCATGGCCGTACGACCGAACGGCCCGACAGCCCGCGGGCCACGATCGCCCGGTTGGCGGCCTCCGTGAGCCGTACGAAGGGCACGACCCGGTGCAGGGCCAGCAGGGGCAGGCCCAGGCGGCGGGCCTCGTCGGCCACCTCGGCGGGCATGACCGGCAAAGACCGGCCGACCTCCACCGCGAGCCCGGCGGCGCCCCGGGCGGCCAGCTCGCGGACGTACCGCCGCCGGACCTCCTCGTCGGCGTCCGTCAGCCCGAAACCGTTGGTGAGCAGCAGCTCGCCGCCGTCCAGGAAGTTCGCGCCCTCGTAGACCTCGCTGGAATGGACCCAGCGCACCGGGCGGTCCAGAGCGGTGTGTCCGGCCAGCAGCTCGGGCTCGGCGGCGCGCACGGGATCGAGGGCGAGGATCTCGCGAAGGGTGAGTGCGGGCATGCGTGCCTCCCGACAGTTCGTCCGGCTGTGGGCTGCCGGGAGAGTACTTTCCGCACGTTGCCCTCGTGTTTCCGCCACAGGAGAGTGAGGGACATGGATCAGGCACAGGCTCACGCGTGGCTCGCCACCGCCGTCGAGGAGGCCCGCGCCGGGCTCGCCGAGGGCGGCATCCCCATCGGGGCCGCGCTCTACGGCGCCGACGGCACGCTCCTCGGGCGCGGCCACAACCGGCGCGTCCAGGACGACGACCCCTCCATGCACGCGGAGACGGCCGCCTTCCGGGCGGCGGGACGGCAGCGGTCGTATCGCGGTACGACGATGGTGACGACCCTTTCGCCCTGCTGGTACTGCTCCGGTCTGGTCCGGCAGTTCGGGATCGGGCGGGTCGTCGTCGGGGAGGCCACCACCTTCCACGGCGGGCACGACTGGCTCGCCGAACACGGTGTGGAGATCGTGCTCGTCGACGATCCCGAGTGCGTCCGGCTGATGCGCGACTTCATCGAGAACAACCCGGCACTGTGGAACGAGGACATCGGTGAATGACACCCCCCAGCCCCGTATTCCGACCATCGACCTGCGGCCCTGGCTCTCCGCGGACCCCGGCGCCCGCGCCGCCATCGCCCGCACCCTGGACGAGGCCCTCCAGACCGCGGGGTTCTTCCTGGTCACCGGACACGGCGTCGACCCGGCGCTGCGCTCCCGGATCCGGGAGGCCGCGCGGACGTTCTTCCGGATGCCCGTCGACGTCAAGGAGCCGTACTCCGCGAAGGTCGGCGGCCGCGGCTGGCTCGGTCCCGGTGCCGAGGCCAACGGCTACTCGGAGGGCACCGAGACCCCGCCGGACCTGAAGGAGTCGCTGACCTTCGCCACCCACGAGCCCTTCGAGGACCCGGTCGTCAACGCGGAGTGGTACGCGCCGAACGTCTGGCCCGCCGAGGTGCCCGAGCTCCGGACGCTGTGCGAGGAGTACCTGGAGAAGATGGGCGAGCTGGAGAAGCAGTTGCTCTCCCTCCTCGGTGTGGCCCTCGGGCTCGAACCCGACTTCTTCTCCCGGCACATGGACCATCCGACGTACGGCTTCAACATCAACTGGTACCCGGGCACGGAGGTGATCGGGGAGCCGCAGCCGGGCCAGTTCCGCATCGGCCCGCACACCGACTTCGGCACGGTGACGATCCTCGACCGGCAGGCCGGCAAGGGCGGGCTGCAGGTCTTCACGGACGAGGGCGGCTGGGAGGACGCGCCCTTCGACCCGGACGCCTTCACCATCAACATCGGTGACTTGATGGCCCGTTGGACGGGAGACCGGTGGCGGTCCGGACGCCACCGGGTACTGCCGCCCCCGGCCGACGCGCCCGCCGAGGAGCTGATGTCCCTCGTCTACTTCGGTGAGTGCACCCCGGGCACGACCGTCGAGTCGGTACCGGCACCGGTCGGGCGGGTGGCGCATGAACCCGTCGACTCCCACGTGTACTTGAGGGCGAAGCTGGACTCGATCACGGTCGACTGAGGCGACACCAGGGTCGCCCGTAGGCCCTCCGGTTACGGGGGATACAGTGCGACGGCCGTTTTCCGGGGCGGCCGTCGCAGCTGGGGGAGACATGAGGAAAGCCGTAGGGGGGTTGCTGGTCACGGCGACCGCCCTCGTCGCCGCGGCCGCCGGAGTCGGTGGCACCCTGCTCTACCAGCGGATCACCGCCCCGGACACCTCGGCCGTCGACGCGCAGGCCGCCGCCCTCGCCCAGGACCTGCGCCAGGACCTGACCGCCGGCTTCTACTCGGCGGGCGGCGGCACCTACGGCGGGCAGTTCACCGAGGGCACGATCGTCGCGCAGGTCGAGGAACACGGCGGCGCGCTGCTGAGCGTCGACGCGGACGGCGCCCTCGGCCACACCGCCGAGGTGATGCTGGGCTTGGTGCCGCCCACCGGGACGACCGTCTCCGCGCGCGCCTACCCCGTCCGCTGCTACCGCTTCACCTTCGCCCGCGGCGCCTTCAGCGTGAAGCACACCGACATGACCTGCCCGAACGCCCAGGCCGACGGCCGACCCGGCAGCCTCGCCGCCCAGCTGGGCGGACTGCTCGCCCGGCAGCCCGCCACCGCGAACGCCTACCGCAAGATGTCGGCCGCCGGCTACGACCACACCGCCGACGGCGCCACCCGGTTCCTCACCGACAAGCGCCTGGTCTCCGCCAAGGACACGGTGACCGACCTCTCCGGCAGGGAGGCCGGCACCGGCGTCTACGCCGTGGCCCTGCGCGTCAACGGCGTCTGCCACTACCTGCGCATGGACTCCGGGTCCTCCGCCGCCGGGCTGATCCCCCTGTGGGCGGCACCGGCCGAGGAACAGCACACCTGCCGAACCCCACAGGCGGTCACCGCCTCCGCGTTGTACGGCAGCGACCCGGCGAAGGAGGGCTGAGCGGTCACCGCACCGGTGACCGCCTGCGCAGCGCCGCGTACAGCAGCGCGCTCAGTGCGAAGCCGACCACGGGGGTGATGTCCCCGAACGACGGCCAGTGCTCCGGTACGTAGCCGACGTAGTCCGTTTGGTTGGAGAAGAGCGGCACGGACACCGCCACGCCGATCAACAGGGCTGCGAGACCGGGCCAGTTGGTGAAGGCGCGGTCGGTCAGGCGGGCCGCCAGCTGCTCCTGGGGCACCCGCGTCCGCAGCCACCGCTCCACCAGGACCACGCCCAGCCACGGCGCCACCCAGTACGCGATCACCAGCAGGAACGCCTCGTACGCCGCCCCCGCGTCCGAGAGCGACGCCCACGCCGCCGCCGTACCGGCGACCCCGGACACCACGACCAGCACGCTCCGGCTCAGCCAGGCGGGCAGGTTCAGGCCGAAGGAGGCGATCGAGATCGCGCCGGAGTACACGTTGAGGGCGTTCGCCGAGATCCCGCCCAGGATGATCGCGAGCAGTACCAGGTCGCCGAGCCAGCCCGGGAGATGGCCGGTGAAGGCCGCCGTCGGGGTCGCGTCCTTGGGGGCCACGATGGTCGCCGAGGCCGCGCCGATCACCGCGACCACGGTGACCGACAGGAACAGGCCGAGCGCCGGGTACAGCACCGTCCTGGCCTTGTTCGCCGTACGGGGGAGATAGCGCGAGTAGTCCGAGGCGTACGGGTTCCAGCCCGCCGCGTAGCCCCAGGCCGCGCTGAACGCGAGCAGGAAGCCGCCGATTCCGCCGCCCGTGCCGCCCCCGCCCAGGTCGGCGTCCTTGAAGGTCCACACCCCGGCCAGCAGGAAGATCACCGCAAGGGCGGGGAAGGCGTACTTCTCGAAGACGTGGACGAAGTTGTGGCCGATGAAACCGATCAGGATCTCGGCGGCCACCACGAGCAGGAGGGACGGCAGCGGCCGTAGCCCGGTCAGGGTGTTGAGCGCGAAGGCCGCGCTCACGCTGTTCACCGCGAACCAGCCGACGCCCGCCACCAGGCCGTTGGCCGCGGCGGGCAGGATGTTGCCGCGGTGGCCGAAGGAGAGGCGGCCGATCACCATCTGCGGCACCCCGAACCGCGGCCCGTCCAGGGACAGCACGCCCTGGGTGAGCGCGCCGAGCGCGGTGCCGAGCACGATGGCGGCCGTGGCCTGCCAGAAACTCAGACCGAAGAAGAGGACCGCGATCACACCGATGAAGACGGTCGCGAACTCGATGTTCGGAGAGGCCCAGGTCCACAGCAGCTGCAGCGGACCGCCGTGGCGTTCGGACTCGGGGATGGGTTCCGAGCCCGCCGACTCGACGGCGATGACCTTGTCACCATAGGCGGGGGCGAGGGTGGTGCCGGCGGAGTCGGCGGGAGCTGTCGTCATGCGAGGTAAGTGTCCGGTCCGTACCGGCCTGCGCCCAGGGGCGCATTGTCCGTTTCGGGGGGCCCGCCGACGTACACCTTGTCAGGAGGCGTCCCTGGGGTCCTCGCCGGACTCGCGGCGCTTCAGCTCCTCCTCGCGGCGGCGCAGGTCGGCCTCCCAGTCCTTCAGGAGCGCCTCGTCCTTCTTGTTCTCGGCCTTGAGGGAGTTCAGGAACTCGGGGTTGTCGTCCGGAGCGACGTACTCCATGCGGTGGTTGCGGTGCCACTCCGAGGGCGTACGGCCGTTCGCCGGCGGGGTGCGCAGCTTGCCGGCCGCGAGCCACGCGACGGGCCCGACGATCCAGAACAGCAGGATGATGAAGACCCAGGCGATCTTGGGGAGGTGCTTGGCCTCGTCCTCGGGGGTGTTGAGGCAGTCGATGAACGCGTAGATCGTCAGCGCCAGCGGGATCAGGTACATCAGCAGCCGGAACATGTGCTTTTGGCCCCCAGGGAACGTTGTGTGGAGCCTGTGACAGGCCCCTGACGGGGTCAGGGTAGCGGCTCGGGGATACTGGACCCCATGGCTTACGACGATCTTCGCTCCCTGCTCAGGGCATTGGAACGCGAGGGAGACCTCAAGCGGATCAAGGCCGAGGTCGACCCGTATCTCGAGGTCGGGGAGATCGTCGACCGGGTGCAGAAGGCGGGCGGACCCGCGCTGCTCTTCGAGAACGTCCGTGGGTCCGCGATGCCGCTCGCCATGAACGTCTTCGGGACCGACCGGCGGCTCCTGAAGGCCCTCGGCCTGAAGTCGTACGGCGACATCTCCGAGAAGATCGGCGGACTGCTGCGGCCCGAGCTGCCGCACGGCTTCGTGGGTGTGCGCGAGGCCTTCGGCAAGCTCGGCGCGATGGCACACGTCCCGCCGAAGAAGGTGAAGTCCGACAACGCCCCGGTCCAGGAGGTCGTCCTCACCGGGGACGACGTCGACCTCGACCAGCTGCCCGCCCTCTTCACCTGGCCGCAGGACGGCGGGTCCTTCTTCAACCTGGGCCTGACCCACACCAAGGACCCGGAGTCCGGGATCCGCAACCTCGGTCTGTACCGCCTGCAGCGCCACGACAAGCGCACGATCGGCATGCACTGGCAGATCCACAAGGACAGCCGCAACCACTACCAGGTCGCGGCCCGGCGGGGCGAACGCCTCCCGGTGGCCATCGCCTTCGGCTGCCCGCCCGCGGTCACCTACGCCTCCACGGCCCCCCTCCCCGGCGACATCGACGAGTACCTCTTCGCCGGGTTCATCGCCGGCAAGCGGATCGAGATGGTGGACTGCAAGACGGTCCCGCTCCAGGTCCCGGCGCAGGCCGAGGTGGTCATCGAGGGCTGGCTGGAGCCGGGCGAGATGCTGCCGGAGGGACCCTTCGGCGACCACACCGGGTTCTACACACCGCAGGAGCCGTTCCCGGCGCTGAGGATCGACTGCGTGACGATGCGGAAGCGGCCACTGCTTCAGTCGATCGTCGTAGGCCGACCCCCGACGGAGGACGGACCGCTGGGCCGTGCGACGGAACGCTTCTTCCTCCCCCTGCTGAAGATCATCGTGCCGGACATCGTGGACTACCACCTGCCCGAGGCGGGCGGCTTCCACAACTGCGCGATCGTCTCGATCGACAAGAAGTACCCGAAGCACGCGCAGAAGGTGATGCACGCGGTGTGGGGGGCACACATGATGTCCCTGACCAAGCTGATCGTGGTCGTCGACGCGGACTGCGACGTGCACGATCTGCACGAGGTCGCCTGGCGGGCGCTGGGCAACACGGACTACGCCCGTGACCTCTCGGTCGTCGAGGGACCCGTCGATCACCTCGACCATGCCTCCTACCAGCAGTTCTGGGGCGGCAAGGCGGGCATCGACGCGACGCGGAAATGGCCCGAGGAGGGCTACACACGGGACGGCGGCTGGCCCGAGATGGTCCTGTCCGACCCCGAGACGGCGGCGAAGGTCGACCGCCGGTGGAAGGAGTACGGCCTTTGAGTCCCATCGCCGTGGGCGGTCCGGCCCTGTTCATCGGTACCGACACCGACTATGTGGCGCTCGTGCGGCCCGAGCTGGACCCGGCCGACCCGGGCGTCCGGCTGGCAGCCGAACAGGCGGGCGTCACGCCGGAGGAACTCGCCGGTCCCGGTGACACCTGGGCGGTCCTCTTCGAGCACGGCGGCGAGGGCGACGGCTTCGAGCTGCCCGGTGTGCGCGACGCCGAACCCGCCGACTTCGCGGAGCGGCTGCGCGCGGGGCTCGCCGCGGCGGACGGTCCGTTCACGGTCGACGGCGGAGCGGCGCTGCGACTGGACGCCCGTCCGGCCGGCGCGGACGACTACGACTTCACGGCGCACGTCACCCCGCCCGACGACGCCGGGACACCGCTGACCGTGGAGACGGGCCCGCTGCCCGCCGCCGCACTTCTGACCGACCTCGACGCCTTCCTCGGGAGCCTCGCATGATGACCACCGCCGACGGGGTCGTGGGCCCGGCGCCGCAGCCGACCGGGAAGGTGAAGGGCTTCCTGCGGTTGGTGATGATCGAGCACTCGGTCTTCGCGTTGCCGTTCGCGTACATCGCCGCGCTCACCGCGATGTTCGAGTGGGACAAGAACATCCACTGGGGGCGGCTGCTCCTGGTGACGATCTGCATGGTGGGCCTGCGGACCTTCGCGATGGCGGTCAACCGGATCATCGACCGGGAGATCGACGCGCGGAACCCCCGCACGGCACAGCGGGAGCTGGTCACCGGTGCGATGTCGGTGAAGCACGCCTGGACCGGTGCGCTGGTCGCGGTCGTGGTCTTCCTCGGCTCGGCGGCGCTGCTGAACCCGCTGTGCCTGGCACTGGCCCCGGTCGCCGTCATCCCGATGGTGGTCTACCCGTACGGCAAGCGGTTCACGAACTTCCCGCAGGCCATCCTGGGTCTCGCCCAGGCGATGGGGCCGGTGGGCGGCTGGCTCGCGATCACCGGGGAGTGGTCCTGGGACGCGGTCATCCTGGGCCTCGCGGTCGGCATCTGGATCGGCGGGTTCGATCTGATCTACGCCTGCCAGGACGTGGAGACGGACCGCGAGATCGGCGTCATGTCGGTGCCGGCGCGCTTCGGCATCCCGGCGGCGATCTGGGGTGCCCGGGTCTGTCACATCCTGACGATGTCCCTCCTCATCTGGTACGCCGTCGCGACGGAGGCAGGTGGGTTCTTCTGGGTGGGGCTGATGATCGTCGCGGGTGCGTTCGTGTACGAGCACTCGATCGTGCGGCCGCATGATCTGTCCCGGCTGAACCGGGCGTTCTTCAGCGTCAACGGCTTCATCGGGATTGCCCTGTTCGGATGTGCGTTGCTGGATCTGCTGGTGCGGGGCCTCACGCCGTAGTGGGTCGTGGCGGCGGTGCGAACCAGCCGTGGACCCGCAGGCGCACCTGAACGAGCGCCGCCGCCAGGTCGCCCACCTGCTCGTCGAGGCCGAGCCCGGCAGCCCGGTCGACGGCGGTCACCAGCGACGTGTGTTCGGACGCGAGCCAGGCCCCCGGCCGGTCGAGCAGCATCGCCGCGAGCGTGGGATCGGCCGCGTCGTGCGCGGCCCGGGGCTTGAGGTGCACGGTGCCGCCGGCCTCGATGGCCCCGGCCCGGCAGACCAGCGTCAGCCAGGAGCGCAGCAGGCGTGACACCGCCGCGAGGCGCTGCTCGGGGGGTATCTCCTGCTCGGCCCGCTCCCGCGCGTACAGCCGTACCAGGTCGTGGAACCGGTATCTGGTCTGCCCGGCCCCGTCCACGCCGAGCGGTTCCAGCAGTCGCGCCCCCGCCAGTCGTTCGACCAGGTGCTGCGCGGACGGCAGGTCCACGCCCAGCAGCGACCCGGCGACCCAGGCCGCGAAGTCGGGCAGACCCAGCAGGCCCAGGAGGTGCAGCGCACGGCGTTCCGGCTCCCGCAGGGCCCGGCAACCGGCCTTGATTCCGGCGCGGACGTCCAGGTCCCCGCAGGCCAGCTCGTCCAGCCGGCGGCTCTCGTCGCCGAGCCGGTCGGCGAGTGTCCGCAGCCGCCACCGGTCGTTGGTGCGCAGCCGGGACCCGACGGCCTGTACGGCGAGCGGCAGGCCACCGGACCACCGGGCGATCTCGCCGGCGGCGGTGGCCTCGGCGGTGAGCCGGTCATGACCTACCAGCCGGCCGAGCAGCCGCAGCGTCTGCTCCCGGTCGAGCACCTCCAGGCCGACCCGGGCTGTCGCATCGAGGCCGGGCAGCGTCCGGCGGCTGTTGACCAGCACCGCGCCGGCACCGGCACCCGGGAGGAGCGGCCGGACCTGGTGCTCCGCGGCGGCGTCGTCCAGGACGACGAGGACGCGCCGGCCGGCCAGGAGACTGCGATACGCGGCCGCGCGTTCGGCGGTGGACGCGGGAAGGCGGGTGGGCCGTATCCCCAGAGCGTGGAGGAATCCGCCGAGGATCCTGTCCGGCGGCGCCGCCTGTGCGGGGTCCGCGCCGCACAACTCGGCGTACAGCTGTCCGTCCGGGAAGGCCGCCGCCAGCCGGTTGGCCACGTCCAGGGTGAGCGCGGACTTGCCGACGCCGGCCATGCCGTGGATGACGCAGAGCCGTGGGCCGGTGTCGGTGCCGGTGCCGGTGTCGAGCAGGGCGGAGACGAGCCGGTCCGCCTCGGCGTCGCGGCCGGTCAGCCGGCGGGGCGGGGCGGGGAGCTGCGCGGGCGGTGGCAGGCCGGGTCTTTTGCCCTGTCGTCCGCGGCGTACCGGGGGAACGGCACGGACGGGAGTCGGTACCGGAGAGGGGTGAGCGGTGGGCCTCCTGGTCTCCTCCTGGTGCTCGGCGGCGGGGGTGACGGCCGGGGCCCGGTTCGCGGTGTCGGGAACACCGTCCGCAGGGCGGGCGGTGTCCCTGACGTCGCCGGTCAGCAGCCGCGCGTGCAGGTCCCGTAACGCGTGGCTCGGCTCGATGCCCAGTTCCGTACGGAGCACCCGGTGGCCGTCCCGGTACACCCGCAGGGCCTCCGCCCGGCGCCCGCAGCGGTGCAGGGCCGCCATGAGCAGGCCGCGCGGCCGCTCCCGCAGCGGCTGTCCGTCCACGAGCCGGGTCAGCTCGCCGACCAGCTCGGCCCCGCCGCCCGCCGCCAGCCGCGCGTCGAGCATCTCCTCGACGGCGGTCATCCGCATCTCCTCCAGCCGGGCCGCCTCCAGCTGGAGCGACGAGGTCGCCGGGCCGCCGAGAGCCGGCCCGCGCCACAGGCCGAGCGCCGCCTCCAGAGTGTTCGCGGCAGTCGCGTGCTCGCCCTTGCCCGCCTGCGTACGGCCGCGTTCCAGCAGTTCCTGGAAGCGGCGCACATCGAGTCCGTCCGGCCGGGCCAGGAAGAGATAGCCGCCGGGCCGGGTCACGATCACCTCGGGGCGGTCCGGCCGGTGCAGCACCTGTCTGAGCCGCGACACATAGCTCTGCACCAGCTTGGCGGCCGTGTCCGGGGGGCTCTCGCCCCACACGGCGTCGATCAGCCGGTCCACCGACACCACCCGTCCGGCGTCGAGCAGTCCGGCCGTCAGCAGCGCGGTCGGCTTGCGCGCGAACGGCGCCAGGAGTCGGCCAGAAGCCCGTACCTCCACAGGACCGAGCAGACAGAACTCCACATTTCCCCCCGAAATGTCCCCGAAATGCCCCCGAGAATCCCCTGACGACGGCCCCCGCGGTCCACCCGGCGGTCCACCGGGCGTCCAGAGGGGTACCAGACCGCCGCTGTCCAGGATCGGCGCTCATGAGCCGATCGAACAACCCCAGAACCAGCCGCTACAGGACCGCCACTGCACCAGGGCTGCACCGGGACTGCGCCCCGGTTACGGCGCCCGGTCCGACAGTGGTTGCGGCCGAGCACCTGCCCGCGGCACAAGCGGCGGTGCTCCGGTCCCACCGCAGGTACCTCTACAAGGGGATGAACAAGTGATCCGTAAGCGAATCGTCTCGCTGATGGTGGCCGGTCTCGCGACTGTGGGTGTCGCCGGCGCGCTGCCGCTCGTCACCGCGGCACCCGCCCAGGCCGCGATCATCTCGGGCCGCTGTACGTACACCGGCAGCGAGCCCCAGCTCTCCTACGCACCCAGCGCGTTCAAGGTCGCGGTCCAGCAGGCGCAGTGCGAGCTGAACTGGGCCATGACCGGCGACAACCTCACGGTGGACGGTTACTTCGGCTCGAACACCCGGGCCGCGGTAGTGAGGTTCCAGCGCTGTGTGGGCATCGACGACGACGGGATCATCGGTCCCATCACGTGGAGCCGGCTCAACTACTGGGCCGCGTCGAGCTCCTATGCGTGCTGACGCACTGTCATAGCACTCCCGGCCGCTGATTCCCCAGGGCCCCTGGGGACTGCCGGCCACCGAGGCGGCGCCGCATCCCCGGCGCCGCCTCCGTGTGTGACGGCGGCCCGGTCCGCGCCCCTACGGCGTGAGCACCGCCGGGGTCGCCCGGCGCCGGAAGGCGAACGCCGCCGCCACCCCCGCGAGCAGGCCCACCAGGTGCGCCTGCCAGCTGACCCCCGTCTGCGTCGGCGCCAGGCCCACCACGATCGAGCTGCCCCAGACCGCACCGACCAGCAGCCCCGCCAGCACCCCCAGCGGGCGGCGCTCCACGAAACCGCTCACCAGCAGGTAGCCGAACAGGCCGAAGATCAGGCCCGACGCGCCCGCCGTGTTGGTGTGGGCCGGGGCTATGAGCCAGACGCCGAGGCCGTCGGCCACGATGATCAGGGCGCAGACGGCGGCGAACCGGCGCAGCCCGCCGAGGGCCGCGAGGAAGCCCATGACCAGCAGCGGGACGCTGTTCGCGGCCACGTGGGCGAAGCCGAAGTGGATGAAGGCGGCCGGCACGACGTCGACCAGCTCGGACGGGGTGCGGGGCGTGATGCCGAGGCCGTCGAGCGCGTGGCCGCTCGCCACGTCCACCACTTCCAGCAGCCACAGCAGCGCGACCCAGCCCACCATCAGCTTGGCCGCCGCCTTCGCACGGTCACCGCGCGACCAACGCTCACCGCGCGACCGCTCGAGTTCCCTGCCCGTCATGGCAACCCCCCACCACTCACTCGTCCCCATCCAAGGAACGACCGGGCCCCTTGACCGGTTCCCACCCTGTGACGCCGGATAGGCTCGGGGGTGTGAACCCAGTCAAGCCAGGAGAGACACGGCGTACACCTTGGATCGTAGGGGTGTCCGGCGCCTCCGGCACCCCGTATGCCGCGTCGGTGCTGCGTGCGCTCCTCGCCGCCGGTGAGAGTGTCGACCTGGTGATCTCCCGTGCCTCGCGGCTCACCCTCCTCGACGAGACGGGGATCTCCTTCCGGGACGCGCACTGGCGCGAGGACCTGCGGGAATGGCTGGACCGGGGGGCCGACGGCAAGCCCGGCACCTTCGAGGCGGACACCACCGACGTGCGGTACTGGAACGCCGGGGACCTGGCCGCGGGGCCGTCCTCCGGGTCGTATCCGAGCAAGGGGATGCTGATCGTCCCCGCCTCCACCGCCTGCGTCGCGGGAGTCGCCCTCGGCCTCTCCAAGGACCTGCTGCAGCGGGCCGCGAGCGTCACCCTCAAGGAGCGCCGCAAGCTGGTCGTGGCCGTACGGGAGACCCCCTTGAACGGCCAGACCCTCCGGCACCTCGTCACGCTCGACGATGCCGGCGCGAGCGTGGTCCCGGCCTCACCGGGTTTCTACGCGGGTGCCACCCACATCCAGGACCTGGTGGACTTCGTCGCCGGGCGGGTGCTGGACGCGGCGGGCGTTCGGCACGACCTGTACCGACGCTGGCAGGGGGAACTGGGCGGCGGCACGTCGGGTCACTAAGGCAAGCGGCCAGTAAGGCAAGCGGCCAGTGAGGCAAGCGGCCAGTAAGGCAAGCAGTCAGCAAGGCACGTGGCAGTACCTCTCATCACTTCAGGCACTTTTCAGCGGAAGGCTTCGATCGCATGGACGCGGTGGACAGGCAGCTCATCCAGGCCCTGAGGGAGAACGGCCGGGCCTCCTACGCGGAGCTGGGACGCCTCGTCGGTCTGTCGGGACCCAGCGTCACCGACCGCATCAACCGGCTGGAGGCGGCCGGGGTCATCACCGGTTACCGCGCCACCGTCGACGCCGCCTCGCTCGGCCTCGGCGTCACCGCGCTGATCGGTATCTCGCTGGGGGACGCGGTCGACCACGAGGACGTGGCGCGCCGGCTGCGGGACCTCGGCGAGATCGAGGACTGCTGGTTCATCGCGGGCGACGACTCGTACATGCTCAAGGTCCGGGCATCGGACGTCGACGGCCTGGAGAAGATCATCCGGCGGCTGTCCGGGACCAAGGGCGTCTCCCGGACCCGTACCACCATCGTGCTCTCCACGAAGTGGGAGAACCGGGTCGGAGAGCTGCCCGAAGAGGCGTAGACGTACGGTGGTCGGAGTCGTTCGGGGTCGGTCGGGTTGTCGGAAGAGGTGTGGGCATGGATGTCGGGCTCAAGCGCGAGCTGGAGGAGAAGGTCGGGGCCGGTGAACGGCTGACCCGTGAGGACGGCATCGCACTGTACGAGTCGGACGACCTGGCCTGGCTCGGCGGCCTCGCGCACGAGGTGCGGACGCGGAAGAACGGCGACGTCGTCCACTTCAACGTCAACCGCCACCTCAACATGACCAACGTGTGCACGGCGTCCTGCGCCTACTGCTCCTTCCAGCGCAAGCCGGGCGAGAAGGACGCGTACACGATGCGCATCGAGGAGGCGGTGAAGCTCGCCAAGGCGATGGAGGGCGAGAACCTCACCGAACTGCACATCGTCAACGGCCTGCACCCGAACCTGCCGTGGCGCTACTACCCGCGGTCGCTGCGCGAGCTGAAGGCGGCGCTTCCGGATGTCTCCCTGAAGGCGTTCACGGCGACGGAGATCCACCACTTCGAGACGATCAGCGGTCTCTCGGCCTCCGAGATCCTCGACGAACTGATCGACGCGGGCCTGGAGTCCCTGACCGGCGGTGGTGCGGAGATCTTCGACTGGGAGGTCCGGCAGCACATCGTGGACCACAGGACCCACTGGGAGGACTGGTCCCGGATCCACCGCCTGGCGCACGAGAAGGGTCTCAAGACCCCGAGCACCATGCTGTACGGCCACATCGAGGAGCACCGGCACCGCGTCGACCACGTCCTGCGCCTGCGCGAGCTCCAGGACGAGACCGGCGGCTTCCAGGTCTTCATCCCGCTGCGCTACCAGCACGACTTCGTGGACGTGAAGGACGGCAAGGTCAGGAACCGGCTCCAGGCGCGCACGCGGATGGCGACGGGCGCGGAGGCCCTGAAGACCTTCGCGGTCTCCCGGCTGCTGTTCGACAACGTCCCGCACGTCAAGGTGTTCTGGGTCATGCACGGCGTCCAGACCGCCCAGCTGGCCCTCCAGCACGGCGCGGACGACATGGACGGCTCGGTGGTCGAGTACAAGATCACCCACGACGCCGACAACTACGGCACGCCGAACAAGCTGACCCGCGAGGACCTGCTGGACCTGATCCGCGACGCGGGCTTCCGCCCGGTGGAGCGGAACACGCGCTACGAGATCATCCGCGAGTACGACGCCGCGGACCCGGCCCGCCGGGAGGCACCGCAGTCGATGCGCTTCTGACGGTTCCGGTGGTTCTTCGTCTGCGCCGCCGCGGGGGCTGGTCGCGCAGTTCCCCGCGCCCCCAGGTGGGAACGGTCGAAGCACGCCTGGCCGTACGCACGGAAGGGGCGCGGGGAACTGCGCGACCAGCCACAGCGCAGCCGCAGGCGACATGGGTCCGAGCCCCCACGGCGGGTACTCGAATCCCATGGTGACCACCCGAGCGCCTGAGGACGCCTACACCGCAGAACCGTTCGTGCCGCACGGGGCCCGGGGCCTGCCCGCCCTGCGCAAGGCCGCCGCCGGCTGTCGTGGCTGTCCCCTGCACCGGGACGCCACGCAGACCGTGTTCGGCGAGGGCAGCGCACACGCGCGCGTGATGCTCGTCGGGGAGCAACCCGGCGATCAGGAGGACCGGCAGGGGAAGCCGTTCGTCGGGCCCGCCGGGAAGCTGCTCGACCGGGCCCTCGCGGAGGCCGGTATCGAACCCGAGCACACCTACGTCACCAACGCGGTGAAGCACTTCAAGTTCACGCAGGCCGAGCCCCGCAAACGCCGTATCCACAAGGCGCCCAGTCTCCGGGAGATGACGGCCTGCGGCCCCTGGCTCGCCAAGGAGCTGGAGATCGTCGAACCGGAGTTGATCGTCGTCCTCGGCGCCACCGCGGGCAAGGCGCTGCTCGGCTCGTCGTTCCGGGTGACGCAGGTGCGCGGGACCGTGCTGGAGGAGGAGATCCACGGCAGACGGGAGCGGCTCGTGCCGACCGTGCATCCGTCGGCCGTGCTGCGGGCCGAGGACAGGGAGGGCGCGTACCGGGGACTGGTGGCGGACCTGGAGGTGGCGGCCCGGGCGCTGGGGTGACGCAGGTGACGCCGGAATCAGCTTGAGGCGCCAGATGCGTAATGCCTAACCTTTCCCCATGCCCCTTACCTTCACCCTCGACCCGGCCATCACCCCCGCTCTCCGCGACGGGATCCTCGACCTGTGGACGGACGTCTCCAACGCGGGCGGCGCCGTCGGTTTCGTGGCGCCGGTGGAGCGCGAGACGATCCGCCCCGAGCTGGTGAAGCACTTCGTGGGGATGGCGGAGGGACGGACGCGGCTGCTCGTCGGGCACGACGAGGACGGACAGGTCGCCGCCACCGCCTTCTTCGGCTTCAACACGCACCGGCTCATGACCCACTGGGTGTGGCTGTACACGGTGATGGTCCATCCCCGCCACCAGGGCAGGGGCTACGGCCGCGACCTCCTCTCGGCGGCGGCCGACGCGGCCGGCACCTTCGACGACATCGGGGCGATACGGCTCACCTGCCGCGGCGGCCTCGGTCTGGAGCGTTTCTACGGCTCCTGCGGCTACAAGGAGGTCGGCCGCATACCCGGCGCGATCCGCGTCGCACCGGGTGACGAGCGGGACGACGTGATCATGCTGCTGCCGCTCTCCTGACCCGCCTCGAGGACCGGGTGCCCGGCGTGCTTCACTGGACGGTGCCCCTTTGGGGTGTTCGGGCCGTTCGATACGGATACGGAAGAGTGGATTGACATGCTCCGCTACACGCTGATGCGCCTCGGGATCCTGGTGGGCTGCCTCGTGGTCGTCTGGGGCCTCGTCTACTCCGGCCTCGCCCCGCGCGGCCTCGGCGACTCCAACGGCATGTGGATCGTCCTGCTCTCCCTGCTGCTCTCGGCTCCGATCAGCTTCGTGGTCCTGCGCAAGGAGCGTGACCGCGCCTCCATCAAGGTCGTGCAGCGGGTCGACCGGATGAAGGCCAACCTCGAGGCGAACCGCAGCCAGGAGGACGAGGCCGCGGACGAGGCGAGCCGTCCTCAGGGTCAGGCCCCGCAGACCTCCTGAGCGACGGAGCCGGCGTCGGCGTCGGCTTCGGCACACGCCTGGCGGTCACCGCCCGCGCAGCCGCCCGACCACGTCCTGTGCCGTACGTACGGCGGACAACACCTCCTGAGCCGAACGCCCCTGCTGCCGCGCTTGCGTGAGGGTGCCCGCGCCGGCCGGGTTCGCCGGCAGGGCCGTACTGAGAAAGACATCCAGGCGGCGGAGGACATCCGCGAGCACCGCGTCCACCTCCGGCAACGCCGACGGGTGCACGCTGCCCAGCTCGTACTTCAACGACCGAAGGGCCTGACAGTCGTCGGACGCGGCGGTGAGCACGTCGTCCTGGTCGTCGAGGAGCCGCATCCGCACTCCGAGCCGCCGTAACAGCCGGTCCACCTCGGTGAGGTCGGCGCGCTCCTGGTCGCGTCGGCGGACACGGCGGGCCAGTTCCCAGCCGACGACGGTGAGGACGACGGCGACGTTGGCGCTCAACAGGCCCACCAGCACGGGGTTCACTCCTTTCGAAGATGAGAGGGAGAACTGACGGGCGCGGTCCGATAACCCCTCCGGTCGGACCGCGCCCTCAGCTCACAGGTCGTGCGTGTACCTCTGTGGTTCTCCTCCTCTTGGTTGTGGTGCTCCGGCCGGCGGGGAGTCTGCCTGCTCTCCGCCCTGCCCCCCCGTCCACTCCGCGGTGGTCAGAACCGCCAGTTCGTCCCCCGAATTCGCGGCTTGGATCCACCAGTCCCGAGCTGCGCCACCCCCGTGGAGCAGCTCGGTGAGTTCGGCGATCCTGCGCAGCACTCGCGGTTCCGTGTGCGAAGTGGTGTTGCTCCGGAGTTCTTCCAGCTCCAGTTCGAAGAACTCCGTGTGACGCGCTACCGGCGCGTCACTCTTCCTGCGCCTTCCGCCCCTCTCCGGACCGGCCACTGGTGTGTGACCGGTCCGGAGCGCGGAATCCCCAGCGCAGCCCTCGTCGGAGGGTTTGATGCCGAGCCTTCGCAGCACGTCGTCCGTGAAAGCGTCGGCGTCGAACCCCAGGGCTTCCCTGTGTAGGGATTCGGCGGCCAGGCGCAGACGCTTCTCCGCGTCCATCAGACCTGGTCCTCCTCCTGGTTGTAGCCGATCATCTCGCGGAGGCGAGACAACGCGGCGTCGTGGTACCTGCGGGCGGTCGTCTCCGCGAGGCCGAGTGCCCGGCCCGCGGCGGCGGTCGACAACTGTCCGACGTAGATGAGATCGATCAGGCCCTGCTGGATGTCCTCCAGCGTCGCCACGGCGGCCCACAACTCGTGTCCCATGGCGCGGAAGACGGCTTCCTCCGCGACATCGCACGCAGCCGGTAACCGGCCGTCCCTCTCGTCCTCCCACGGTGACTCCGGGCGGCGTTCGGCCGCACGGTGGTGATCCACCACGAGGTTGCGGATCGCGGTGTGCACGTATCCGAGAGGAACCGCGTCCTGATCCATTCCGTGCATCAGGTTCGGCCACGCCTTCCACACCCTGACGAAGGCGGTCTGAAGTATGTCGTCCGCGAGTTGCCTGTTGCCGCAGCGGCGGTAGGCGATCGCGTACAGCTTGGTGCTGTGTGACCTGACGAACTCGGTGAAAGTCCGCTCGGTGTCGTCCGGGCTCACCGGACCTCTCCGATCTTCAGAGCGCGCGCGGGCCGTACCGGGGCCGGCGCGCAGGCCGAACTGCTCGTTGGCGTACATGACTTGCTGAGAAGAGAGCAGACCTGGAGCATGCCCACCCCTTCGATCGGGGTCCTGGCAGTAGGACCGGCTGACCCGGCCCTCCGGACGGAGTCCGGGCGAACAGTGTGCTCATGGGGATATACGACGCCGAGGCGGGAGTCCGCCGCCCGAGGAGGAAAATATTGTGGAGTCGGACCTTAGGCTTTGCGCATGGGTGTCGTGAAGAGCAAGCGGATGCCGCGTGCCGTGCGGGAGCAGCAGATGCTGGACGCCGCTGTGGAGATCTTCGGGCAGCGTGGGTACATGGCCGCCTCGATGGACGAGATCGCCGAACTCGCCGGTGTGTCGAAGCCGTTGGTGTATCTGTACCTGAACTCCAAGGAAGACCTCTTCACCGCGTGCATCCGCCGGGAGGCGGCCGCGCTCACGGAGGCGGTGCGGACGGGTGTGCGGACCGATCTGGCCGCCGACCGGCAGCTCTGGGACGGGCTGCTGGCGTTCTTCACCCACACCTCGCGCAACCCGCACGGCTGGTCCGTGCTGCATCTCCAGGCCCGCATCCACGGTGAGGCGTTCGCCGCCGAGGTCACCGCGATGCGCGAGGAGATCGTGGCGTTCGTGACCCACCTGATCGTGGTCGCGGCCCGCGCGGCGCACCGCGATCCCGACCTGCCCGAGCGCGAGGTCGCCGGCCTCGCCGAGGCGCTCGTCGGCGCCGCCGAGTCCCTCGCGGCCTGGGCCAACGCGACCGAGGGCGTGACCGCGAGGCAGTCGGCGGCCACGCTGATGAACTTCGCGTGGGCAGGCCTCGGAAACCTGATGGAGGGCCACCCGTGGACCCTCCGGGACACACCCACCGAAGACGCTCCGCTGCAGGTCGGCTGACAGCGTTCTCCGAGGCCTGCCCTCACTTCAGGCCGCCCCTGGCCGCGCCGCCCCTCCGAACCGGCACACCACGCCCCAAAGGCGCCCCGTGTCAGGTCGGCCGACACCGTCCTCCGAGAAGCGGCGCGTCGGGTCGCCCGGCAGTCGTCCACCGAGGCACCCGGGTGCCCGTCGGCCGGCACCGTCCCCCGATGCCCGCGCCCGCTTCACGTCAGCGGGTAGACGCCCCCGCTCACGTGCACGCGGTGCACGCGGTCCCCGCCGCACAACTCGAACCGCTCGCCGTTCGCCGCGTATGTCACCGTCCCCGGCAGCAGTACCGGTGCCCTGAACTCCGCCCGTACCAGCACCGCTTGAGGCGTGCCGTGGGCTGCCAGGCAGCGGGCCGCCGTCCACATGCCGTGCGCGATCGCCCTCGGGAAGCCGAAGAGGCGGGCCGTGAGCGGGTACAGGTGGATCGGGTTGCGGTCGCCGGACGCGGCGGCGTAACGCCGGCCGATGTCCCCGGCCAGCCGCCACTCGTCGACTCCGGGCAGCGGCTCATGCCTCTCGCGGTCCCGCTCGCGGTCGGTTCCGTTCGTGCGGTGCCGCGCCAGATACGTGCTCACCGACTCCCACACGACCTCCTCGCCCACCCGCAGCTCGGTGACGACCGCGGCCTCCGTACCGCGCCGGTGCGGTGCCAACCCGTCGACGTACACGCTGAGTTCGTACTCGCCCGTCGCCGCCAGCTCCCGGTACCGGGTGATCTCGATCGACGTGTGCACCAGCCCGAGCAGCGGGAGCGGGAAGTCCCGCCCGCTCATCAGGCTCATGGCCAGCGGAAAGCCCAGCACATGCGGATACGTCACCGGCAGCGCGTCCTCCCCGGTCGGGAACCCGCACACCCGCTCGTAGGCGGCGAGCCGCGCGAGGTCCACCCGCAGAGCGGGCAGCACCAGCCGGGTGCGGGGGAAGTCCGCGGTGGCGGCGGGCCGCTTGAAGGGGGAGCGCAGGGCGCCCCGCACGAGGAGGGGGGTGAGGGAGGGGGACCGCTCGAGGACGCAGTACGACCCCTCGGCCCGGGTGCCGTCCGAGTGCATCCCCACTACGCCCCCAGCAGACTCTGGCCGCACACCCGCACGACCTGCCCGTTCACCGCGCCGGACGCCGGATGCGCCAGCCACGCCGTCGTCTCGGCCACGTCGGCCGGCAGCCCGCCCTGTCCGAGGGAGTTCATCCGCCGCCCCGCCTCCCGGATGAACAGCGGGATCGCCGCCGTCATCTTCGTCTCGATGAAGCCCGGAGCGACCGCGTTCACCGTGACCCCGTGCTCGGCCCGCGCCCGGGGCGCCAGGGAGCGCACCAGACCGACGACACCGGCCTTGCTCGCGCCGTAGTTCGTCTGCCCGGCGTTCCCCGCGAGCCCCGCGATGGACGCGGTGGCGACGATCCGTCCGCCCCGCCGCAGCGTGCCCGTCTCCAGCAGCGCGTCCGTCGTGCGCAGCACGCTCGCCAGGTTCACCTCGAGCACCGAACTCCAGCGCTCCGCGGGCATGTTGACCAGCCGCCGGTCCCGGGTGATCCCCGCGTTGTGGACCAGCACGTCCAGCCCCTCGGGCAGCGCCTCCGCGATCCGCGCGCCCGCGTCCGCGGCCGTGATGTCCAGCGCGAGGGCACTGCCCCCGAGCCGCGCGGCAAGCTGCTCGGCATCCGCCGACGCCCCCGGCACATCGAGTACGACCACCCGGGCCCCGTCCCTCGCCAGCGTCCCGGCGACCGCCGCACCGATGCCCCGCGCCCCGCCGGTCACCAGGGCCGTCCGCCCGGCGAGCGGGAGGGACCAGTCGACGTCGGCCTCCTGCGCCTCCCCGACCTCGATCACCTGACCGCTGACGTACGCCGACTTGGGGGAGAGAAGGAAGCGCAGTGTCGACTCGGCCGCGGACGCGTCGGTGAGCCGTACGAGGTTGACCGTTCTGCCCCGCCCGATCTCCTTGCCCAGTGAGCGCGTGAACCCCTCCAACGCCTGCTGGGCGGCGGCCTGGTGATGGTCGGCGGGATCGAGCGGTGCCCCCAGGACGACGACCCGCCCGCTCTCGGCGACCGACCGCACGACCGGGTGCAGTGCCGCGTGCACCTCCGCGAGCCCCTCGACGTCCCGCACCCCGGTGGCGTCGAGGAGGACCGCGGCCGGTGTGTCCGACGGGGACGAGAACGCCGGCCCGGAAAGCTGTGACTTCCCCGCGGTGAGATGCAGCACCCCGCCCTCGAACCCCGGGGACCCCTCCGACCACCGCCGCAGAACAGCAGGCTGCGGAAGCCCCAGGCGGCGGGTGAGGAACCGACCCGGCGCGGTACCGGTGAAGCTCAGATAGCGGTCGGCCATGTCCATCTCCCGGTCGGTCGCAGATTCCTTACTCTGGAGTAAGGTTACCGCAGGTAAGCCTATGTCCGAGGTGAGGAGCTGGTGGAAATGAGCCCCCTGAAGCCGCCGGTCGCCCGGCGCGTGGCGATCGTCGCCGGTGCCCGCGTCCCCTTCGCGCGCTCGGACGGCCCGTACGCCACCGCCTCGAACCAGGACATGCTCACCGCTGTCCTCGACGCCCTCGTGGAGCGCCATGGGCTCCAGGAGCCGGGCGCCGTGGGGGAGTTCGTCGCGGGTGCCGTCCTCAAGCACAGCCGCGACTTCAACCTCGCCCGCGAGACGGTCCTCGGCTCGAAACTGGACCCGCGCACCCCGGCGTACGACATCCAGCAGGCCTGTGGGACCGGTCTCCAGGCCGTCATCGCCGCCGTCAACAAGATCGCCCTCGGGCAGACGGAATCCGCGATCGCGGGCGGCGCGGACACCGCGAGCGACGCGCCCCTCGGCGTCAACGACGACCTGCGCCGCATCCTGCTGGAGGCCCGGCGCGCGAAGTCGGCCGGCGCCCGCCTGAAGGCGCTCGCGCGCATCCGTCCGACCCACCTCGTCCCCGACATCCCCCGCAACGCCGAACCCCGCACCGGCCTGTCCATGGGCGAGCACGCGGCCGTCACCGCCCGCGCGTGGGGCGTGAGCCGCGAGGCCCAGGACGAGCTGGCGGCGACGAGTCACCAGCGGCTGGCGGCGGCGTACGAACGCGGCTTCTTCCAGGAGTTGGTGGTCTCCTTCCGCGGGCTGGCCCGCGACCAGAACCTCCGCCCCGACTCGACGGCCGGCAAACTCGCCTCGCTCAAGCCGGTGTTCGGGCTCAAGGACCCCGACCCGACCATGACGGCGGGGAACTCGACCCCGCTGACGGACGGCGCGGCGGTCGTGCTGCTGGCCTCGGAGGAGTGGGCGGAGGCGCGCGGACTGGAGGTGCTGGCCTACCTCACGGCGTACGAGACGGCGGCCGTGGACTTCGTGCACGGGGATGTCGTACAAGGGGACGTCGTACAGGGGGATGTCGCACAAGGGGATGTCGCCCAGGGGAAGGACGGCCTGCTCATGGCCCCCGCGTACGCCGTCCCGCGCATGCTGGAGCGAGCCGGTCTCGGCATGGACGACTTCGACCTGGTCGAGATCCACGAGGCCTTCGCCTCCCAGGTCCTGGCGACCCTCGCGGCCTGGGAGAAACAGGGCCTGGCCCCGGTGGACCGGGCCCGCCTCAACGTCACCGGATCCTCCCTCGCCACCGGGCATCCCTTCGCCGCGACCGGTGCGCGGATCGTCGCCACGCTCGCGACGCTGCTGGCCGAGCGGGACGGCCCCGGCCGCGGTCTGATCTCGGTGTGCGCGGCGGGCGGGCAGGGGGTGACGGCGATTCTGGAGCGGCCGTAAGCGCCGATAGCTGACAAAGTCTCACTTTGCGGTCGAGGTTGCACAGTCCCGGCTCCGGACCATCAACGAACCCGCACAGACCCCCCACTTGGGCCACTTAGGATCACCGTCCTAACCCCAGGTAACCCTTCCAGGCGCACTCGCGGGTGAACGCCCCGGTACGTCCCCTGCGTACCTCATGCAGCGGAACGCTACCGAGCTGCACGTCCCAGGAGCTGACCATGTCCCTCTCGTACGTGTCCGGTCACGACTACGACGGCGCACCCGTGCTCGTGGAACCCGAGATCGTGCGGCTGGACGGTGAGGTCCGCGAGGTCTCGGTGCCGCCGCTGGTCCCGCCGCTGACGCACGGCTCGCTCGCCGACCTGCCCTTCGACAACGCCGAGGCGGCGCCGGAGCAGCGGGTGATGAGCCGCCGTACGCAGGACGGCCGCTGGGTCGATCTGACCGCGGCGGAGTTCGCGGGGCAGGTGCTGGCCGTGGCGAAGGGCCTGATCTCGGAGGGCCTGATGCCGGGCGACCGGGTCGCGATCATGGCGCGCACGACGTACGAGTGGACGCTCCTCGACTTCGCCGCCTGGGCCGCGGGCCTGGTCACGGTCCCCATCTATCCCACGTCCTCCGTCTTCCAGACCCGTTTCATCCTCCAGGACTCCGGCGCGGTCGCCCTGCTGACGGAGACGGCCGGCCAGGCCGCCGCCCTCGGTCCCGAGCTCAGCCGCCTTCCCGATCTGCGGCACATGTGGATCATGGAGAAGGGCCATGTGGAGCGTCTGGGAGAGCTCGGCCAGGCCGTCCCCGACCAGGAGATCGGCGTACGGCGCGGCATGCTGGGACCGGGCACGGTCGCCACCGTCGTCTACACCTCCGGCACCACCGGCCGCCCCAAGGGCTGTGTGCTCAGCCACGGCAACTTCCTCGCCGAGGTCGACAACGCGATCGAACTCCTCTACCCCGTCTTCAAGTCGAAGTCGGACGAGGCGGACCTGGCGACCCTCCTCTTCCTGCCCATCTCGCACGTCTTCGGCCGCATGGTGGCCATCGCCTGCGTCCGCGCCCGCGTCCGCCTCGGCCACGCGCCCAGTCTCCAGGCCGAGGACCTGCTGGCCGACCTGAGCAGCTTCAAGCCGACCTTCCTCCTCGTGATCCCCTACATGCTGGAGAAGGTCTTCAACAACGCCCGCGCCAAGGCGGAGAGCGGCGGCCGGGTGACGGTCTTCGACCGCGCGACCAACGTCGCCGTCCGCTACGGCGAGGCGATGGAGACCCGCCACGCGGGCACCGGCTCAGGACCGGGCGCGGCCCTCAGAGCCGCCCGCACCTTCTACGACCCGCTCGTGTACCGCCGTATCCGCAACGCCATGGGCGGCAGGATCCGGCACATCATCTCCGGCGGCTCCCCGCTCGGCCGCCGGCTCGCCGCGTTCTACGCGGGCGCGGGCATGGAGATCTACGAGGGCTACGGCCTGACGGAGTCGACGGGGGCCGCGACCTGCACGCCTCCCCTCAAGCCCCGCCTGGGCACGGTCGGCTGGCCCATCCCGGGCACCCGGGTCCGTATCGCGGCCGACGGCGAGATCCTGCTGAACGGCGGTCAGGTGTTCCGGGGTTACTGGGACCCGTACGGCGACGGGGTGGCCCCGGCCTCGGCCGACGGCTGGTTCCCGACCGGCGACATCGGACAGCTGGACGACGAGGGCTATCTGACGATCACGGGCCGCAAGAAGGAGATCCTGATCACGGCCGGCGGCAAGAACGTCGCCCCGGCCCCGCTGGAGAACTGGCTCCGCTCGCACCCCCTGATCTCGCAGTGCATGGTCCTCGGTGACCGCCGCCCCTACATCGCGGCCCTGATCAGCCTGGACATGGACGGCGTCAACCACTGGCGCCAGATGAACGGCAAACACCCCGTGCCCGCGGAACTCCTCATCAACGACGAGGAGTTGAGGCAGGTCCTGCAGCGCGCGGTGGACGAGGCCAACAAGATGGTCTCCCGCCCCGAGTCCATCCGCCGCTTCACCGTCCTGCCGACCGACCTCACCGAGGCGGCGGGCCATCTGACCCCGTCGATGAAACTGCGCCGGGAGGCGGTCATGCGGGACTTCGCGGGGGCGATCGAGGGGCTGTACGAGCGCTGAGCGCCGGGGTCGGTGGAGACCCCATGAAGACGTTTGCGTTTCGCTGCAAGTGTGACCTAGGTTTGGTGTACGAAACGGTTTCGGACCGATGTGGGTGGTCCGAGCAACCCGAGCCCCATGAGGGGAGCACCATCGTGGAAGCCATTCCGGCAGCCACCGCCCAGGTCGTGCCGTCCGGCCAGTCCCAGGCCCCGTCGAAACACCGGTGGTGGGCCCTGGCCGTGATCGGCCTCGCCCAGCTCATGGTCGTGCTCGACGCCACGATCGTGAACATCGCGCTGCCGTCCGCACAGCAGGACCTGGGCTTCGACAACAACGGCCGGCAGTGGATCGTCACCGCCTACTCCCTCGCCTTCGGAAGCCTGCTGCTGCTCGGCGGCCGCCTCGCCGACCTCTTCGGCCGCAAGACGACCTTCATCATCGGCATCGTCGGCTTCGCCGCCGCCTCCGCGCTCGGCGGCGCGGCGAACGGCTTCACCATGCTGGTCGTCGCGCGCGCGGTACAGGGCCTGTTCGGCGCCCTGCTCGCCCCTGCGGCCCTCTCCCTGCTGACGACGACGTTCACCGAACCCAAGGAACGCGCCAGGGCGTTCGGCATCTTCGGTGCCATCGCCGGTTCCGGCGCCGCCGTCGGCCTGGTCCTCGGCGGTCTGCTCACCGAGTACCTGGACTGGCGCTGGACGCTCTACGTCAACGACGTCATCGCGGTGCTCGCGCTGATCGGCGCGGTCGTCTTCATCGGCCGCTCCGTCCCGGCCGAACGGCCCCGGCTGGACATCCCCGGCGTCGTCCTGGTCTCCGGCGGCCTGTTCGGCATCGTCTACGGCTTCGCCAACGCGGAGACGCACGACTGGGACAACTGGATGACCTGGGGCTTCCTCGCCGCGGGCGGCGTCCTGCTGGTGGCGTTCTTCCTCTGGCAGGCGCGCGCGAAGCACCCCGTGCTGCCGCTGCGGGTCCTCGCCGACCGCGACCGCGCCGCCGCCCTGTCGACCATCCTCATCTCGTCCGCCGGAATGTTCGGCGTCTTCCTCTTCCTCACCTACTACCTCCAGTCGACGCTGGGCTATTCACCGGTCAAGAACGGCGTGGCCTTCCTGCCGATGGTGGCCGCGCTGATGGTGATGGCACAGCTCTCCACCAACTGGCTCGTCCCGAGGATCGGCCCCAAGATCGTCGTACCCCTCGGCATGCTGGTGGCCGCGGGCGGCATGGTCTGGCTGACCCGCCTCGGCCTCGACAGCAGCTACGCCTCCCACGTGCTGCCGCCGCTCCTGCTGCTCGGCGCGGGGCTCGGCATGTCGATGCCCGCGGCGATGAGCTACGCCACCCTCGGGGTGCAGGCGAACGACCAGGGCGTGGCCTCGGCGGCCCTCAACACCACCCAGCAGGTGGGCGGTTCGATCAGCACCGCACTGCTGAACACGCTGGCCGCCACCGCCGCCACGAACTACGCCGCGGACCACCTGTCCGACCCGCTGGTCAAGGCGAACGCGGCGCTGCACAGCTACGAGGTCGCCTACTGGTGGTCGGCGGGCTTCTTCGCCGTCGGCGTGATCATCACGGCGCTGCTGTTCCGCGCGAAGAGGAGGGAGACCGCGCCGGCGGAGCAGGCCGAGACCGAGACCACCCCCGCGGTCACGGCTCCCGCCATGGACACGGCGGCTGCGCCCGTCATCCGCGGACAGGTGCGCAACGGCACGGGCGCCCCCGTACCCCGCACCGCGATCACCCTGCTCGACGGCTCCGGCCGCCAACTGGCCCGCGCCACCTCCGGCGAGGACGGCACGTACGCCCTCGACACCGCCGAGCGCGGCAGCCTCGTCCTCATCGGCTCGGCTCCCGGCCACCAGCCCCACGTCGTCACCCTGAGCGTGAACGGCGCGCCCGTCTCCCACGACCTGGTGATCCTGCCCAGCCCAGGCGGCCTGGCCGGTACCGTGCGCGGCGGAAACGGCGAGCCCCTGCCCGGCGCGCTGGTGGTGGCCACCGACCAGCGCGGTGACGTGACGGCCTCCGTCACCGCCGGGACGGACGGCGGGTACCGGCTCGGTGACCTGCTGCCCGGCGACTACACGCTGAGCGTCAGCGCCCCCGGCCACCGCCCGGTCGCCGTACCCGCCACCGTCTCCGCCGAGACCGCCCGCCTCGACCTCGAGCTGACCGCCGCGGCGACCCTGCGGGGCACGGTCCACACCCCGGACGGACGCGCCCTGGACGACGCCCGGGTCACCCTGATCGACGCCGCCGGCAACGTCGTCGGGACGCGCACCACGAGCGTCGACGGCGGCTACGCCTTCACCGACCTCGCGAGCGAGCAGTACACGGTGATCGCGAGCGGGTACCCGCCGGTGGCCACGCAGGTCACCGTGAACGGCAGCGAGGAGGTCGACGTCCTGCTGGGCCACAAGGAGGTGTAGGGACGGCCGGTCCGCGTCAGCGCAGGACGTCCTTCGTCAGCACCCCCTGCTCGGTCGCGAGCGTGTGGTCGTAGTGCTCGCCGGGCCCGCTCAGCCGGTACCGCTCGCTCGTCGTGGCCACCGCGTGCCGGTCCTCGCGGGCTACGCCGAGCGTGAAGGTGGCGTCGCCGTGGTAGCTGTCGTCGATGCGGGTGGCGCCGAGCTGGGCCCGGTCGGCGAGGGACATGACGACCCGGAGGCGGTTCGCGCTGTCGATGGTGGCGCGACCGTCAAGGGTGTAGGTGCGGTCGGTGCGGGACAAGTGGCCGTTGGACGTGACGAGTTGGTGGTCGGTCCAGGTGCCGGTCTGGTCGTCCGTGTTCTCGTCGGGCGTCCACTGGTGGTCGATCGCCGTGGTCAGGGTCCGCTCGACGGTCGTGGTGACCCGGCCGTGCGAGGTGTTCAGATACCCGGTGACCTTGAGCCGGTCCTTGCCGTCGGTGACCAGGTGTCGCATCGAGCCGTCGGTGAAGCTGTTGCCGACGGCCGGACCGGTCTTCTCGTACGACGTGACGGCCCCCGTCACCACCGACTTGTGCGCGTCCTGCCACACCAGGACGTTGGTCGGCGCGCTCCACCCGGTCTGCCCGGCCGGCACTCCGACCACCTCGACGTCCACGGTGTGCGCCTTGCCGTCGTTGAGCAGCCCCGCGAACGGGGTCAGGTCGAAGGTGAGCGGACGTACGTCGAAGGCGGTCGGGGACGGAATCACCGACCACAGATACGGCGACCAGCCGCCGGTCCACACGTTCGGGTACGGCGACGCGATCCCCGCGACCTTCCCGTCGACGCTCACCTGCACCTCGCGGTACGGCCCGTCGTCCCCGCCCTGGCAGGAGTACGACGCCTTCGGGGTCGTGGCCGAGTACCAGAACTCCTCGCAGCCGCCGCCCGATCCGGTGGCGTACACCTCGGCGAGGACGCGCTCGGAGTTGCGGGGGACGGTGAGGGAGGCGCCGGTGGTGACGCTGTCCTGGTCACTGAGCGGGATGACCTGGTCGGGAGCGTCCGTGCCGCGGTCGTGCCCGGGGGCGTAGAAGGTGAGCGTCACCTTGACGTCGAGGATGCCCGTGTAGGTGTCGTTGACCACGTTACCGATGAGCATGTCGACGGACTGCGCGCTGCTCAGCGTCTTCTCGTACTCGGTGACGTCCTTCTGGACGGACCAGTTGATCCCGTCCTGCGAGGGCTCGGGCGTCGACGTCCGGAAGACCTGCACCCCGCCGATGTCCAGATACCCGAGCCGGTCGTACTGCCGCCCCTTCACGTTCCCGTCCATCCGCAGCACGACCTTCGACCACTGGCCGGGCGTGCCGCAGCCGGTCGGGGGCGTGTACGTCCCCGTGTACGGCGTGAAGTCCTTGAACTGCGCCTCCGCGACGGTGACTTCGCAGGCCTTGGTGTGCGGGGTGCTGATCGGCGGGGCGGCGGTGACGGGGTCGTGGTAGTCGGTGCCGAACTCGACGGGGACCGTGGTGGCGGACGCCGTGCCCAGCGACAGGGCGAGAGCGGCGAGTGCGCCGGTCAGCGTGGCCGCCGCCCTGGCCGGACGTATCGGGGATCTCATGGGTCTCATAGGGCGCAGTGAACACACGGATTCCGACCGCGGCCAAGGGGGCTTGGAGAGGTCTTGACCAATCCCGGCCCTTTCGCTGACCGGCGTCCGTCCTACAACCATGCCCCGGTGCCGCGAGTCTTCTCCTCGCCAGACTCATGATCACCGCAGGAGACTCATGTTCACCCGAAGCACCTTCCGCCTGGCGCTGGCCACGGCCACGGCCGTGTCCCTGACGAGCGGACTGCTCACCCTCTCCGTGAGCACCGCGAGCGCGGTCACACCGGCGAAGTACGCCGACGACTTCAACGGCGACGGCTACCGCGACTATGCCGTCCCCGGCCTCGGCGGTGACCTCGCGGTGACGTACGGGACGGCCACCGGCACCGGGACCACCACGAAGACGTTCACGCAGTCCAGCGCGGGTATCCCGGGAACCCCCGGTGACGCGGGCGGCTACGGGGACGCCTTCGGCGAGGACATCGCCACCGCCGACCTCAACCGCGACGGCTACGCCGACCTCGCCGTCGCCGACTTCACCGAGAAGGTGAGCGGCAAGGCGGGCTCCGGCGCGGTCACCATCCTGTGGGGCAGGAAGACCGGCCTCACCGGTACCGACGCCACCCGCCTCAAGGTCACCGCCCGCTCCGACCAGGGCTTCGGGAAGGAGATAGAGACCGGTGACTTCAACGGCGACGGCAAGGCCGACCTGGCCATCGCCAACGCCATCGACTCCGTCTACGTCTACCGCGGCGGCTTCACCAAGTCCGGCACGACGGGCAAGGTCACCAAGCACACCCGCGACGACATCCTCGAGCCCACCGGCATGGTCGCCGGCAAGGTCACCAAGGACAAGGCGACCGACCTCTACCTCCTGGGCCAGGGCTACCACAGCGACAAGATGACCCAGGACGCGTGGTTCCTGCGGGGTGGCTCCACCATCAAGCCCGGCAAGGTCACCGTCGTCAACGGCTCGACCCCCGACTACAGCCCCACCGGTGTCGTCGCCGACTTCGACAAGGACGGCTACGGCGACCTCGCGGTCAGCGACACCCGGTACAACAACAAGGCGGGCTCGGTGGTCGTCTGGCGCGGCGGCAGCACCGGTCCGACGACGAAGTACCGGCTCACGCAGTCCACTTCGGGCGTGGCCACGGCCGCCACGGCGCGCGAGTACTTCGGCGCCGACCTCTCCGCCGGGGACACCAACGGCGACGGCTACCAGGACCTGGCGGTCGGCGTGCCCTACGAGAAGGTCGGCACCGTGAAGGACGCGGGCGGCGTCCACGTCCTGCGCGGCGGAAAGTCCGGCCTGACCGGCAAGAACTCCCAGTGGTTCACGCGCGCGAGCGCGGGCGTCCCCGGGAGCCCGGCCGAGTACGAGAACTTCGGCTCCCTCGTCCGCCTGCGCGACATCGACCGCGACGGCGACAAGGACCTGCTGGTGTCGAGCAACTACTACGGCCCGAGTGTGCTGCTTCCCGGCACGGGTTCCGGCATCACAGGGACGGGCGCCCGGGAACTCAACGTGGTGGCCGCGTTCCCGCAGTAGGGGAGAGGAAGGCCGACCAGGCCGCGGGGGAGAGGGTGAGGTGAGGACCGGTTCCCTGCGGGTGCTTGGAGTCGCGGAGGTGGATGGTGTGGGGGGTGACGGCGACTTCGAGGCACTGGCCGCCCTCGCCGTCGCTGTAGGTCGACTTGAACCAGTTCAGCTTCTCTATGGTCATCGCTCTTCCAGCATCTTCTCGATCAAGTCCAGGGACTCGTGCGGGTTGAGGGCCTGAGCTCGGATGATCCCATAGCGGGCGGCGAGGACGCGGACTTCTTCCCGGCCGGTGATCAAGCGTGGGTATCCATGGTTCTCCATGTACGCTACCTGCTCTTTCCCCTTGGGGATGAGCAGCGTGAACGAGCCACCGAGGCTGGGGTGTTCATGCCGTCCCGTCGGCATCACCTGAAGCTGCACATTCCGCATCCGCCCGATGTGCAGCAGCCGCCGTAGCTGACCCGCCTGCACCGCGTGGCCGCCGATCGGACGCTCCAGTACGGCCTGTTCGAGGACGAAACTGCATTCCGGAGGCGGCCACTTGTCGAAGAGCTGCTGACGGGAGAGCCGGTCGGCGACACGCTTCTCGATGGTCTCCTCGTCCAGCGGCGGGTGCCGTTGCGTGAACACGGCCCGGGCGTAGTCCTCCGTCTGGAGCAGGCCCAGCACCCCCATGGTGCTGTAGTCGTAGAGGGAGACCGCCTCGGCCTCCAGCCCCGCGTAGTTGCGGTACCACTCGGGATGCCGCGTTCGAGTCTTCGCCATCGCCTCCTCAACCTCGGGGAGGACTTCCTTCAACAGGCCCCCGGCGTCGAGCAGTTCGTCCGCCTTGATCAGGACCTCCGGCCGAAGGGTCCGTACCCCCCTCTCCATGGAGGACACTGCGTCGGGGCCGTAGCCCACCAGCTCCCCGAACTCCTTCTGCGTCAGCCCCTTCCGCTCCCGCAGAAGCCTGACCATCTTGCCCAGCGCGACGAACAACCCCGCCGTGCCGTCCGCCTCCGCAGGCGTCTCCGGCCTCCGCTCACCCACGCACCTCACCTCTCCCACGCGACAACCCGTACACGAACCGACCGCACCCGTACAACTACTCAGCGTCGCCGAGTCACACCTGGTCAGCGTAGAGACAACCCACCACGCTCAGTCACGTGAACGCCGAAATCTCCACCCGCACCGACGAACTGACCCAGCGTCTGAGCGCCACGCCCCGAGGGGCCCGCCTGGCCCGCAGGCTCACGGCCACCCAGCTCGCGGAATGGGGCCACCCCCACGACACCGACGTGAACGACACCGCGCAGCACCTCGTCGCCGAGCTCGCCGCCAACGCGGTGACCCACGGCCGCGTACCCGGAAGGGACTTCGAACTGCGCCTGCTCCGGCTCCCGGACAACACGCTCCGTATCGAGGTGAGCGACGCGCGAGGCGACCGTCGACTCCGGTACGTCAACGACGAGGACGGTGAACACGGCCGTGGCCTGATCCTCGTCACGCTCCTCGCCGACACCTGGGGCGTCACGGAGCGGGACGTCGGCAAGACGGTGTGGGCCGAGATGGGGCTCGGGTGATGATGTGGACGAGACACGGAAACGGAAAGGGTGTGCCGACATGTCGAAAGCCGACGAGGTTGCCGCTGCGTGGGAGCGCATCGTCGGTTGGCTCCACGGACACGCACCGGCCAGTGCGGAGGCGCTTCGTCCGGGGGCTTCGGATGAGGAGATCGCGCGCCTGAACGAGCGCCTGGGCTTTGAGATCCCGGACGTCCTCGAGGTCTGGCTCCGCCTGAACAACGGCAGTACGGCGAAGGATTCCGAGAAGCCGATACCGGGCGGGGGGATCGCCCGCCTCCCGCACCGTGACTCGATCATCTTGCCGGACGGTATGCGGTTCCTCGGCTGCCAGGAGATGGCCCGCCAGCACGCGGAGTACCTGCACATCGCCCGGGACATCGGGGACGGCGACTACTGGAAGACGCCATGGATTCCGATCATGGAGACGAGTGACGGGCCGTACGGCATCCTTCTGGACACGCAAAACCCTCCTGGCTTGTCGCCCCTCCTGAGTTTCAGCGAGGGCGACTACCCGAGTTCCTACCTGCCGTCTCTCGGGGCTTACCTCCAGCCCTTGGCCGACCTGCTGGAGTCCGACGGGGCGCCCTTCGTCACTGACGGAAGGATCTGCTGGCCGGACTGACCGGTAGTTCGTTGCGGCATGTGTCCGACACGGTGTCCGCGAACGCCCGTGCCGGCGGCGACAGCGCGTCCCAGCGGCGTACCGCCCAGCCGACCGACAGGGGCCGCAGGGCGGGGACGGGAACAAGCCGCAGGTCACCCCGGCCCGGTACGTCGAGGCCCGGCAGAGACGGCACCACCGCCCGGCCCAGCCCGAGTTCGGCCAGCAACAGCGCCGTGTCCCAGTCCGCCACGCTCGTGTCGAAGGCGAACCGGAGACCCAACTCCGCGCAGGCCGCGTCCAGATGGGCGGCGGAGGTGGAGTTCGGGGGGAGGCGGATCAGGCGTAGGTCGGACAGGTCGGCCGCGTCGACGTGCGCGCGCCCCGCGAGCGGATCCCCGGCCCGTACCGCCAGCACCCACGGCAGCTCCATCACCGGCCGCTGCTCGATGCCCCGCACCGGCGCGCCCAGGGTGATCCACGCCAGGTCGAGACTGCTGTCGGCCAGCGCGTCGAAGCAGGCCCGGCTGGAGCTCTCGGTCCTGAACTCAAGGCTGACGTCCGGGTGTTGCTGCCGAAAGGCCACCACCGCGTCCGACATGAAGTGCCGTACGGTCGTCGCGCCGGTCGCCACCCGGACCGACCCGCTCTCCCCGTCGACCAGTTCCCGCAGCCGGCGCAGTGCGGCATCCAGCCCGGCGATCCCTTCCGCCGCGGCCGCCTCCAACACCCGCCCCGCCTGCGTCGGTACGACTCCCCGAGGCTGCCGCTCCAGCAGGCTGACCCCCGTCTCCCGCTCCAGCCGCTTCACATGCTGACTCACCGCGGACTGCGTGCAGTCCAGCTCGCGGGCCACCGCACTGAGGCTTCCGGCGCGGCACACGGCAACGAAGACACGCAGGTCGTCGAGGGTCATGGCCCCAAGCTAACACTTGGGTCCAGTGACAAATACTTAGGATTGACTGGGGTGGCAGCCCGTACGACGATCTCCTCAGGGCCCCGGGCGGCAACCCGCTCCCAACCCGGGAGGAGCGGGTGCCGACCCAACCCCCGCCTACCGCCTACCGCCTAGGAGTCCGGTGTCCGTCACAGACGAAGCCAGAGCCCTCTTACGGCGGCTCGGCGCCGACCGGACACCCCACCCCGGTGGCACCCTCCTCACCCACCTCGAACGCGTCCGCATCCAACTCGCCCTCTGGGACGCCCGCCCCGCCCTCCGTCTCGCCGGCCTCTGCCACGCCTTCTACGGCACCGACGGCTTCCCCACCGCCCTACTCCCGCTGGACCGGCGCACGGAACTCGCGTCCGTGATCGGCGCGGAGGCCGAGGCGATCGTGCACTTCTACGCGAGCTGCGACCGTGAGGCGACCTACCCGCATCTCCTGGAGCCGCTTTTCCGGGACAGGTTCACCGGGCGGACGTACGCCCCCGACCTCGTCCTGCGCAGGGACTTCGCCGAGCTCACCGCCGCCAACGAACTCGACCTCGCCCGCCGGGACCCGCTCTTCCGCGAACGCTGGGGCCCCGAACTCCTCGCCCTGCTGACCCGGTTCAGGCCGCTCCTGAGCCAACTCGCCTGGCGGGACACCGTCGCCGTCCTCCACGCCCCTTGACATCTCAAGACCCCCGCGCGACGTTCCGGACCCTTCGTCCATACCAACCGCAGGGGGGACCCGACCATGAGTGTGACCCGAAGACACCTGCTGGCCGCCGGTGCCGGGGCGGCCGTCGCCGCCGGGGTGCAACAGGGCGCGAGCGCCGCCGACGTGCCGACGGTCGGGACGTACGACGTCGTCGTCATCGGTTCCGGTGCCGCCGGCATGACCGCCGCGCTCACCGCCGCCAAGCAGGGCCTGAGCGTCGTGGTTCTGGAGAAGGCGCCCACCTTCGGTGGATCCGCCGCCCGTTCGGGGGCCGGGATCTGGATCCCCAACAACCCGGTCATCCTGGCCGCCGGTGTCCCGGACACCCCGGCCAAGGCGGCCGCCTACCTCGCCGCCGTCGTAGGGCCGGATGTCCCGGCCGCCCGGCAGCAGGCCTTCCTCCGACACGGCCCCGCGATGATCTCCTTCGTCATGGCCAACAGCCCTCTCCGCTTCCGCTGGATGGAGGGCTACAGCGACTACTACCCGGAGCTCCCGGGCGGCCTGCCCAACGGCCGTTCCATCGAGCCCGACCAGCTCGACGGCAAGCTCCTCGGCGCCGAACTCGCCCATCTGAACCCGCCGTACCTCGAAGTCCCCGCCGGACTCGTCGTGTTCAGTGCCGACTACAAGTGGCTCGCCCTGTCCGCCGTGAGCGTCAAGGGCGCCGCCGTCGCCGCCGAGTGCCTGGCGCGCGGCACGAAGGCGGCCGTACTCGGGCAGACACCGCTCACCATGGGACAGTCGCTGGCGGCCGGGCTGAGGAAGGGACTCCAGGAGGCCGGAGTCGCCGTCCGTCTCAACACCCCCCTCACCGAGCTCTACGTCGAGAAGGGCGCCGTCGCCGGAGCGGTGACCCCCGCCGGACTGTTCCGTGCCCGCCGGGGCGTGATCGTCGGCTCGGGCGGCTTCGAGCACAACGCGGCGATGCGGGCCCAGTACCAGCGGCAGCCCATCGGCACGGAGTGGACCGTCGGCGCGAAGGAGAACACCGGGGACGGCATCCGGGCGGGCCAACGGGTCGGCGGCGACCTCGCGTTGATGGACGACGCCTGGTGGGGGCCGGCCATCCCGCTCCCCGGCGATCCGTACTTCTGCCTCGCAGAACGCACGCTCCCCGGCGGGCTCATCGTGAACGCGGCCGGTCGGCGGTTCGTCAACGAGGCCGCCCCCTACAGCGACGTCGTCCACACCATGTACGACCGGAACCCGACCGACCCCGACATCCCGTCCTGGCTGATCGTCGACCAGAACTACCGCAACCGGTACCTCTTCAAGGACATCGCCCCGACCTTCCTCCTCCCCGACGACTGGTACGGCTCGGGCGCCGCCCACAAGGCCTGGACGGTCGACGCCCTGGCCGGCTCCATCGGCGTCCCGGCCGGGGCTCTCCGCGCCACCGTCGACCGCTTCAACTCCCTTGCCATGAAGGGCGACGACCCGGACTTCGGGCGTGGCGACAGCGCCTACGACCACTACTACACGGACCCGTCCGTCCTCCCGAACTCCTGCCTCGCCCCGCTCTGGCTGCCCCCGTACTACGCCTTCCGGCTCGTCCCGGGAGACCTGGGCACCAAGGGCGGCCTGGTGACCGACGCCCGCGCCCGCGTCCTGCGGCCCGACGGCTCCGTCGTCCCCGGCCTGTACGCCGCCGGGAACGCCAGCGCGGCCGTCATGGGCCACAGTTACGCGGGCGCGGGCTCGACGATCGGTCCCGCGATGACCTTCGGGTACATCGCGGCCCGGGATCTCGCCGGGGTGCTCTAGGCGCGCCTGAAGATCAGGGCGGCCTGGCGGGACGACTCGTTGGCGTGGGGTTCGCGCACCGTCCGGGAGACGGGCGCGAACCCGGCGGCCGTCAGCAGCTCACCCATGTGCTCCGGCTGCCGCCGCAGGAAGTCCAGCGTCACCGCGTGCCCCCAGGGATTTTCGTGGCGGCGGGGCTCGTCGCCGATCTGGAACGCGAGGAGCAGATGGCCGCCGGGGGCCAGAACCCGCCTGAACTCGGCGAAGAGCGAGGGGAGTTTCTCCACAGGCGTGTGGATGGAGGAGTACCAGGACACCACGCCCGCGAGTGCGCCGTCGGGCAGGTCGAGCTCCAGCATCGAGCCCTGCTCGAACCGGAGCCCCGGGTTCTCCCGCCGCGCGATCGCCAGCATCGACTCCGACAGGTCGAGCCCGAAGACGGACAGCCCGAGGGAGGCGAGGTGCGCGGTGACCCGTCCGGGGCCGCAGCCCAGGTCGGCCACGGGCCCGCCCCTGCCGACGAGTTCGGCGAACGCTGCGAAGACGGCCCGGTCCAGTGGCTTGCCGGCGATCTCGTCGGAGAAACGCTCGGCGTAGTCCTCGGCGATGGCGTCGTAGAACGTGCGGGTGCTGGTGAGGAAGTCGGCTTCGGTCATGGCCGGGACCCTAACGCCCCCCACTGACACTCAGGCGACTCCAACCGCCCGCAGTACGGCAGTTGCCGCCGCCGCCCCCAGCACCACCACCACGAACGGCGCCCTCCGCCACGCCAGCACGGCCCCCACCAGGACCCCGGCCGGCCGCGCCCACCCCGCGAAACCGCCGCCCTCCGTCAGCGCCCCCGTCGCCAGCAGCGCCACCAGCAGGACGACGGCCCCCGCGCCCAACAACTCCTGGACCCGCTCCGGAAGTTCCACCCGCCCGTGCAGCACCGGCCCGACCAGCCGGAAGGCGTACGTTCCGACCGCCAGCGCCAGAATCAGTGCGACCGTCGCGCTCACGCAGGCCTCCCGCCGCCGTGGAGGACCAGGCCCGCCAGCGCCACCAGCACCGGCACCCCCGTCGGGACCGCCGGCGTCACCGCCAGGGCCAGCCCGGCGCCGAGCAGCGCGGACCGTCGTATGGCCGAAGAGTCGCGCAGGGCGGGCAGTACCAGGGCGACGAGGACGGCGGGGAAGGCCGCGTCCAGGCCGTAGGTGCCGGTGTCGCCCAGGGCGTCCCCGGCGAGGGCGCCGGCCAGGACGCCGGTGTTCCACACGGCGAACAGGCCGAGCCCGGAGACCCAGAAGGCCGCTCTGCGCCGCGCCGGATCCGGCTGGGCGAGGGCGAAGGCCACCGTCTCGTCGGTGACCAGGTGCGCGCCGAGGAGACGGGCCACTCGCCCCGGGCCGAGGAGGTCCGCGACCGCGAGACTGAAGGCGGCCGTACGGGTGTTGAGCAGCAGGCCGGTGACTGCCGCGGCGACCGGGCCGCCCCCGGCCAGCAGCACCCCGACCGCGCTGAACTGGGCCGAACCCGCGTACACCACCAGGGACATCACCACCGGTACCCACACCGGCAGGCCGCCGGTGACGGCGATCGCGCCGAAGGAGACGCCCACGACCCCGCTCGCCAGCCAGACGAGCGCACTGTCACGGACCAAGGCTGTTCGCTCTGCCGTACGCATGTTCACTACACTGGACGGTAGCCGCCATGTTCGTCAAGGCGAACGATCGTACCGATGGAGCGAACAGCATGTCCGACAGCCCCCCGCCCCGGCTCCCCCTGGACTGGATCGCCGCCTCCCTGCGCCGCGAACGCACCCGCGCCGGGCTCTCCCTCTCCGAGCTGGCCAAGCGCGCCGGGATCGCGAAGTCCACGCTGTCCCAGCTGGAGGCGGCGGGCGGGAACCCGAGCGTGGAGACGCTGTGGGCGCTGGGGGTGGCGCTCGGGGTGCCGTTCAGTGCCCTGGTGGAGCCGCCGGCGCCGTCCGTGCGGGTGATCAGGGCGGGACAGGGGCCGAGTGTGGCCTCGGAGAAAGCCGAGTTCGCGGCCACCCTGCTCTCCGCGAGCCCGCCCGGGGCGCGACGGGACATCTACCACCTGCGGGCCGAACCAGGCGCCGTACGGGAGTCGGAGCCGCACATTCCGGGGACCGTGGAGCATCTGATCGTGGGCGCGGGGCGGGTGAAGGCCGGACCGGTGGGGGAGGAGGCCGAGCTGGAGCCCGGCGACTACATGACGTACCGGGGAGACGTGGCCCATTCGTACGAGGCGCTCACCCACGGCACGACGTTCGTGCTGGTCATGCAGCACCTGTGAGGGCAAAGGCAGGAGCCCCGCTACCGTGCGGCGCGGGGCTCCTTGGGTACTGCTTTCAGGTCCGGATCAGAGGCTGGATCGCCAATGAGACGGGATCAGACGGGGGTGACGTTCTCCGCCTGCGGGCCCTTCGGGCCCTGGGTCACGTCGAAGGAGACCTGCTGGTTCTCCTCCAGCGAACGGAAACCGCTCGCGTTGATCGCGGAGTAGTGGACGAAGACGTCGGGGCCGCCGCCCTCCTGGGCGATGAAGCCAAAGCCCTTTTCGGCGTTGAACCACTTCACGGTTCCGGTAGCCATAAGCCCTCCTTGGGCCCAAAAGGGTTGCCCTGCTCCAGAACCTGCAAGTGTGAAAACAGTGCCGCACAACTGCATATGTCTGAAAACGACTAGAGCCTGCGGTTACATGCTCCGCAGGCTCTGTACTGCAAGGGAAACCAAACTGCAACTTGCGGCGAGCCTAGCATGCAGGCAGCCGAAAGCAATAGAGGCCAAGATCACGTCACCCGGAGGTTTGAAGATCGCACGCCGGTTGACTGTGGGGCCGAAGTCCGAAGCGTACCCCAAGGGGTCTACTGTCGCGATGTGGACAATTCTCGCACCCGGCCGCGCGTCGGCCACATCCAGTTCCTGAACTGCCTGCCCCTGTACTGGGGGCTCGCGAGGACGGGCACGCTCCTCGACTTCGAGCTCACGAAGGACACCCCGGAGAAGCTCAGCGAGAAGCTGGTGCAGGGAGACCTCGACATCGGGCCCATCACCCTCGTCGAGTTCCTCAAGAACGCGGACGACCTGGTCGCCTTCCCCGACATCGCCGTCGGCTGCGACGGACCGGTCATGTCCTGCGTCATCGTCTCGCAGGTCCCGCTGGACGAGCTGGACGGCGCCAGGGTGGCCCTCGGGTCGACCTCGCGCACCTCCGTACGCCTCGCCCAACTCCTCCTCGCCGAGCGCTACGGCGTCCGGCCCGACTACTACACCTGCCCGCCCGACCTCAGCCTGATGATGCAGGAGGCGGAGGCGGCCGTACTCATCGGAGACGCGGCCCTGCGGGCAAACCTCCTCGACGGCCCGCGCTTCGGCCTCGAGGTGCACGACCTCGGCTCGCTCTGGAAGGAGTGGACGGGGCTGCCGTTCGTCTTCGCGGTATGGGCCGCCCGCCGGGACTACCTCGAACGCGAGCCGGTCATCACCCGCAAGGTCCACGAGGCCTTCCTCGCCTCCCGCAACCTCTCCCTGGAGGAGGTCGGCAAGGTCGCGGAGCAGGCGGCCCGCTGGGAGGACTTCGACGAGAAGGTCCTGGAGAAGTACTTCACGACGCTGGACTTCCGGTTCGGAGGCCCGCAGTTGGCGGCGGTCACGGAGTTCGCGCGGAGGGTCGGGCCGACGACGGGTTTCCCCGGGGACGTGAAGGTGGAACTGCTTCAGCCCTAATCTGCATCTGCACCTTATGGGGGAGGCCGGTATGCAGCCGCTGGGAGTCGACGAACCCACCGCCGTGGGGCCCTACCGGCTGCTCGGCCGCCTGGGCTCCGGCGGCATGGGCCGGGTCTACCTCGGCCGCAGTGCCGGGGGCCGCACGGTCGCCGTCAAGATCGTGCACCCGCACTTCGCGCTCGACGAGGAGTTCCGCGCCCGCTTCCGCCGCGAGGTCGACGCGGCGCGGCGAGTGGGCGGGGCCTGGACCGCGCCGGTCCTCGACGCGGACCCGGATGCGGCGGTGCCGTGGGTCGCCACGGGGTACGCGGCGGGCCCTTCCCTGGCCTCGGCGGTCACGGACGGGGGCCCGCTGCCGGAACATTCCGTACGAGTCCTGGGGGCGGGCCTCGCCGAGGCGCTCGCGGCCGTGCACGGACTGGGGCTCGTCCACCGGGACGTGAAGCCCTCCAACGTCCTGCTCACCGTCGACGGCCCCCTCCTCATCGACTTCGGCATCGCCCGCGCCACCGACGGCACCGCGTCCCTGACCTCCACCGGCGTCTCCATCGGTTCGCCCGGCTACATGTCCCCCGAACAGATCCTGAGCAAGGGGGTGTCGGGCGCGGCGGACGTCTTCTCCCTGGGCGCGGTGCTGGCGTACGCGGCCACGGGGGTACCGCCCTTCCCTGGCGACTCCTCGGCCTCGCTCCTCTACAAGGTGGTCCACGAGGAGCCCGAACTCGGATCACTGACCGGCGAGTTGCGGGACCTCGTGGGAGCCTGCCTGTCCAAGTCGGCACAGGACCGGCCGACTCCGGGGGAACTGGCCCGACGGCTCGCCCCCGAGGGGGCGGCCCGGCTGGTGGCGGCGGGGTGGCTGCCGGGGGCGCTGGTCGAGCAGGTGGGGCGCAGTGCCGTACAGCTGCTGAACCTTGAGGCGGCGGGGGAGCGGACGGGGGAGCAGGCGTCCGGGCCGGTGGGGTTCAGCAGTCCTTCGGTGGGTGGGGGTTCGGCGGGGACGGCCGGTGCGTTCGGGCCGCCGCCGGTGATGCCCGTGGTGTCCGCGGGTGCGCCTCCGGCCGCCGCGGCCGGGCCCTCGGCGTTTCCGGTCACGCCGGCGGCTCCCACGGGCGGACCCTTTGTCGCCGAACCCCGGGACGCGGTGCCCCACGAGACGGTGGTGCCCTCCGACAACCGGCCCGGTCCCGGGCGGCTCTCCGTCTCCGTCGCCGCCACCGCCACGCCCGGAGAGAGCGGCCGCGGGCGTCGGCTGAGTTGCACCGTGGCGCTCGCGGTCGCCGGGGCGCTGGCCGCGGTGACCGTGGGGTCGGTGTTCCTGTTCGACCTGCTGCCGGGGCGGGGTGACGACGACTCGGCGAGCTCCAGTCCCGGCAACGACGCCTACTCCTCGGCCCCGTCCTCCGTACCGTCGGCCTCCGTGCCCTCGGCGTCCTCGGTGCCGTCCGCGTCCTCCCAGCCGTCCAGCGCGGCGCCGAGCGGGCCTTCCGAGGTCCCCGCCCGCTATCTCGGCACCTGGGAGGGGCAGGGCAGCGGTCTCGGCGGGAGTCTGCCGATGGGGACCTTCCGGATCACCGTCAAGAAGGTGAGCGTCGGCGAGGAGTTGGGCCGGCTGGTGCAGACCGACGCGATCGGGGCCGAGTGCACCGACGTCCTCACGCTGAAGCAGGTCACGGAGACGGAGCTCGTCACCACGGCCGTCGGCGCGAAGGACAACCACGCCGGCTGCAACCCCACCGCCCACACCGTCCGCCTCACCGCGGTCGGCGACGACCTCAAGTACACGTCGGAGAGCGAGGCCGAGGGATACCCCGAGGCGCGGATGTCGAAGGTCGAGCGGTGACGGAGCTGCTCGTCGCCGTCGCCGCACTGTGGGGAGCGGCAGCGGGTTCGCTGCTGCCGCGCGCGGCCTACCGCTACTCCGTACCGGCCGAGGAGCCGTGGCGGGAGACCTGCCCCGCCGGGCATCCGCTGGGCGGCCGGCTCGGGCGGGCGAGGTGCGGGACCTGCGGCACACGGCAGTCGTACGGTCCCAGCACCCCTGTCCTCGCCACCGTCACCGCCCTTCTCTGCGCCGGCCTCGCCGCCGCCACCGGCACCCACCCGGAGATCGCCGTCTGGCTGCTGCTCGCCCCCGTGGGCGTCCTGCTCGCCGTCATCGACCTGCGCGTACGACGACTGCCCGACCCGCTCACCCTCCCCCTCGCGGCCGCCGCACTCGCGCTGCTCGGGGCGGTCTCCCTGGTGCCCGAGCATGCCGGGAACTGGCCGAACTCCCTGTTCGGCGCCCTCGCGCTCGGCGCCGGCTACTGGGTGCTGTGGCGGATCAACCCCGGCGGCATGGGCTTCGGCGACGTGAAGCTGGCGCTCGGAGCGGGGGCGGTCCTGGGCTGGTACGGCTGGGACACCGTGCTCCTCGGCACCTTCGCGGGCTTCCTGCTCGGCGCGCTCTACGGCGGTGTCCTGGTCCTGGTGGGCAGGGCGGGGCGCAAGACGGCGATCCCGTTCGGGCCGTTCCTGATCACGGGGGCGTACGCGGGGCTGCTGATCGGCGCGTACACGGCGTGACATCGGCGTGAGATCGGCCTGACATCCGGCATGTCGGAGGGCTGGCGTAGGCTGGCCCGGACCGCCCGAATCCTTGACGAAAGGCACGCCCCGGTGACCGAGAAGGCCGACCTTCAGTCCGTCCTCGACCGTGCCGCCGAGGGTGGGCGCATCACTCCGGAGGAGGCGCTCGACCTCTACCGGGACGCCCCGCTGCACGCGCTGGGCTCCGCCGCGGACGCCGTGCGCCGCCGTCGGTACGCGGGCACGGAGCACATCGCGACGTACATCATCGAGCGGAACATCAACTACACCAACGTGTGCGTCACGGCGTGCAAGTTCTGCGCCTTCTACGCCCCGCCCACCGCCAAGGACAAGGGCTGGACCCGCGACCTGGACGACATCCTGCGCCGGTGCGCGGAGACCGTCGAACTCGGCGGCACACAGATCATGTTCCAGGGCGGCCACCACCCGGACTACGGCGTCGAGTACTACGAGAAGCACTTCGCCGCCATCAAGAAGGAGTTCCCCCAGCTGGTGATCCACTCGCTGGGCGCGTCCGAGGTCGAGCACATGGCCCGGATCTCCAAGGTGAGCGTCGAGGAGGCGATCCGGCGCATCCACGCGGCCGGTCTCGACTCGTTCGCGGGAGCCGGCGCGGAACTGCTCCCCGAGCGCCCCCGCAAGGCCATCGCGCCCCTCAAGGAGTCCGGCGAGCGCTGGCTGGAGATCATGGAGACGGCGCACAACCTGGGCGTGGAGTCCACCTCCACGATGCTCATGGGCACCGGCGAGACCAACGCCGAGCGCATCGAGCACCTGCGGATGATCCGTGACGTACAGGACCGGACGGGCGGCTTCCGCGCGTTCATCCCGTATCTCTACCAGCCGATGAACAACCACCTGAAGGGCCGCACCCAGGCCACGATCTTCGAGTACCTGCGGATGATCGCGATCTCCCGGCTCTTCATGGACAACATCGCCCACATCCAGGGCTCCTGGCTGACCACCGGCCAGGACGCGGGCCAGCTGACGCTGCACTACGGCGCGGACGACCTGGGCTCGATCATGCTGGAGGAGAACGTCGTCTCAGCGGCCGGCGCCAAGCACCGCTCCAACCTCCAGGAAATGATCGACATGATCCGCACGGCGGGCCGGGTCCCGGCCCAGCGCTCCACGACGTACGAACACCTCGTCGTCCACGACGACCCGGCGAACGACCCGGTCGACGCGCGCGTGGTGTCCCACATCTCCTCCACGGCGATCGCGGGCGGCACGGCGCATCCCGAGCTGAAGATCCTCGCGTCCAACTAGGCCCGCCTTGCTGACGATCCACACCGCCGACCTGCTCATCCCGGGCGGCGGACGGCCACCGCTGCCCGGTGGGGCGGTACTGGTCGAGGGGCGGCAGATCGCTGCCGTAGAGGTCTACGAGGAGCTGGCCGCCGCCCATCCGACGGCAAGGGTGCGCCGCTGGCCGGGAGTCCTCACCCCGGGCCTGGTGAACCCGTACGGCCCCGAGCTTCTGGAGCAGGCCTACCACCCGGACCCACGCGAGGACTTGGGCAGCGAGCCCCTGACGGGGGAGGCGCTGTCGGCCGTCGTCATGACCGACGCGAGGTGGGGCGCGAGCGCGAGGCGGGGCGTACAGCGAATGCTGGCCCAGGGGACGGTGGCGGTGGTGGGTCCGCTCCGACGCCCCGCAGTGATCGACGCCGTCCACAGGTCGGGCCTGAGGATTGAGGACAGCTTCACAGAGGGGCCCCTGACCCCGTTGCTCCCCGGCATGGAGGCGACCTTCGCCGCCTTCGAAACCCAGGAGCTGACAACCTGCGTGGCAACGGTGATCAAGGGCCGCTTGCTACACAGGCGCAGGTGAGGCCTTTAAGGGGCGCGGGGCTGTATCGATTTGCGGCTCCGCCGCGCGGGCGCGACCAGCCACAACGCACCTGCACCCAAAACTCAACCTGAGAACGCCTCCCCAAACGCCCCCGCCGACTGAGAAACCCCACTGCAATTGGTCAACGGGTCATCCTCATCCGAGTTCCCCGACTCACACTCCTGATCCCGAAACGTCGACCACATCGACACCCACGCCACCTCCTTCGCCGCGGCGAACTCCCGCACCTGCACCGCGTCGGACAACGTGAACGTCTCCCCGTCCACATCATTCGTCCCGATCATCGACGTGAGCGCCATGGCCCGCCACGCAGTGGAGTCAGCCGTACCGAAAACCTCCTTCAACTGCGCCTGCGCCGCCTTCGCCGAAGTGATCGCGTAATCCCCCATGTCCCCGTCGTAGGACTCCCCGTAGTTCATCGTCATGATGTTGACCGTCGACACCTGAACCGACTTGTCGTTCGCGGACTCCAGCAACGCCACACTGTCGTCGTCGAGCCCCGACGGCATCACGGGAAGCGTGAACGAGACGGCGAGATCGCTCCGTTCCTCCTGGAGCAACGCGATCGCCTCCGACCGCAGGTCCACCGAGTCCGAGTCGGTCAGCGCATCCCCCTCGATGTCGAAGTCGGCGAGCGAGGAACCGGCGGCGTCCAGCGCGGTGCCGTACGCCGCCGCCAGTTTCGCCGCACTGGAGCAGGTCTCGGCCAACTCCTTGCCGGACGCGCCGCCGAAGGAGACCCGCACCTTCGCCCCGTCCTCCTTCAGCGCGCTGATGCGGGACTTGACGGCGGAGTCGCCGACGGCGGACGTGCCGTTCCAGGACGGCGTGCAGTCGCTGCCGTCGGCGATCACGAACGCGAGGTTGTACACCGAGGGCGAGCCCGCGGAGTCGTTGCCGGAGGCCTCGTCCGCGCTGACGTACGGCGCGTACGAGGTGACCGACGACGAAGCCGACGGCGACGTACTGCTCAGTTTCGGAGGCTCGGCGTCCGAGGTGCCGTCCGATCCGGCGGAGCACCCCGCCGTGGCCAGGGCGAACAGGCAACTGACCCCGGCCATCGGTTTCAGGAAACTCCGCATTCACATGCACCCGCTCTCGTGACGTGGCTTTCTGGAGAGCGAATGTCTCACACCCGCCTGAGCGCTATAAGGACGAATCGGGCACGCACGGCGGACACTCTCAGGAAACAGACAGTATAAGAGGTTTCTCATATGCGCCTCACAAGAACATCAAATGTGGACACATAAAGACTGTCTAATGTCCGGGGAATGCATTCCGAGCCTGCCACCGAAAACCGTGCCGACACGCGCGGTCACCGCCGCAAAAGCGGTAGTAACGGGTCCGCCGAGGGGCCCGTGTTCGTTGACAACTCCGGACGCCGCTCCAAGTTGCTGCGCCGGTTCGGCCTTCTCCTCGGCGTCCTGTCCCTCGGGTACGCCGTCGTGCTGGGCATGGCCTTCATGGGCATCGGCGTCTCCAGCACGACGCTGCTGCCCTTCGCCGGCGGCGGTCCCGGCGGTTCCTCGAACTCCGGCCCCGGCGGCGTCCGGCCGCAGGGCGGGATCGGCACCCCGCCGGCACAGCCCACCGGTGCTCCGCCCGCCGGTACCGCCCCGACCGCGACCGCCTCCGCTGCCTCCCACTGACCGGAACGGCCCACCACATGACCACGACGACGCCCTCCCGCGGCCGCCGGCGTGCCCCCACCCGCATCGAGCGGGCGGCGGGCAGGGCCGCGGCGTTGCAGAAACCGCGGGTCATCCTCGCCCTGCTGCTCCTGCTCGGCCTGACCAGCGTGATGCTGCTCGACGGCTATCTGCGCGCCGAGGTCGGCGGCGACGAGCGGGTGCGCGACGGCGCCAGCTCCAGCAAGGTCCCCGACAAGATCCTCAACGGCGGGCCGATCATCAGCTTCCGGGGCGGCCAGGCCACCACGACCTCCGTGCCGGCCAAGACGATCGCGCTCACCTTCGACGACGGCCCGAACCCGACGTACACGCCCCAGGTCCTGAAGATCCTGGCGAAGTACGACGTCCCGGCCACCTTCTTCCTGGTCGGCTCGATGGTCTCGCGCTACCCGGGGATCGTGAAGGACATGGTCGACCAGGGCGATGAGGTGGGCATCCACACCTTCACCCACGTCGACCTCTCCTACCAGAGCGACGCCCGCATCCGGCGTGAGATGACCCAGACGCAGCTCGCCCTCGCGGGCGCGGCCGGCATCACCACCACGCTGTTCCGGGCGCCGTACTCCTCGGAGACGGACGCGATCGACAACTACAGCTGGCCCGTGTACAAGAAGCTCGGCGAGGAGGGCTACACCAGCGTCTTCGTCGACACCGACAGCGACGACTGGAAGAAGCCGGGCACCTCGAAGATCGTCAAGTGGGCCACGCCGTCCGGGACCTCGGGCGCCGCGGTGCTGATGCACGACGCTGGCGGCGACCGTGAGCAGACGGTCAAGGCGTTGCCGACGTACATCGAGAAGATGCGGGCGAAGGGTTACACCTTCACCACCATCAGCGGGGTCATCGAGGCGCAGAACACCGCCGCCCGCGCGGGACAGCAGGCGAACGCCCAGGCCGGAACCGTGGGCGGGCAGCTCCAGGGTGGGAACCAGAAGGGCACCGACCGTCTCCAGGCCGCGCACCGGGAGGCCACTGGCGCGACCCTCTACGAGGGCAAGGCGCTCGTCGTGGCCGTCGCCGTCGCCGAGTACACCGTTCCCACGCTGTCGGTCGGACTCGTCATCGTGGGCGTGGCCGTCATGGGCCGGTTCGGGATGATGCTGATCCTCGCTCGCCGCCACTACCGACTGCGCAACAAACGCCGCTTCAGCTGGGGGCCCACGGTCACCCGGCCGGTGACCGTGATCGTGCCGGCGTACAACGAGAAGGAGTGCATCGCCAACACCCTGGAGTCGCTGGCGAAGAGCACCCATCCGATCGAGGTCATCGTCGTCGACGACGGCTCCTCGGACGGCACCTCCGAGATCGCCCGCGAGGCGGCCCGCTCGCTCGGCATGACGAACGTCCGGGTCATCCGCCAGGAGAACGCGGGCAAGCCGGCCGCCCTCAACAACGGTGTCCGCAGCGCCAGTCACGACATCGTCGTGATGATGGACGGCGACACCGTCTTCGAACCGGACACCGTACGGCAGTTGGTGCAGCCCTTCGCGGACCCGGAGGTCGGCGCGGTCGCCGGCAACGCCAAGGTCGGCAACCGCGACACGGTCATCGGCGCCTGGCAGCACATCGAGTACGTGATGGGCTTCAATCTCGACCGCCGGATGTACGACCTTCTGCGCTGCATGCCCACCATCCCGGGTGCGATCGGCGCGTTCCGCCGCGAGGCGGTCCTCCAGGTCGGCGGGATGAGCGAGGACACCCTCGCCGAGGACACCGACATCACCATCGCGATGCACCGCGCGGGCTGGCGGGTCGTCTACCAGGAGCACGCGCGCGCGTGGACCGAGGCGCCGGGCTCCCTGAAGCAGCTGTGGTCGCAGCGCTACCGGTGGTCGTACGGCACCATGCAGGCGCTGTGGAAGCACCGCAAGTCCCTCACGGACAAGGGTCCCTCGGGCCGCTTCGGGCGGATCGGCATGCCGCTGGTGGTGATCTTCCAGATCGTCACGCCCGTGTTCGCCCCGCTGATCGACGTGTTCACCGCCTACTCGATGATCTTCATCGACTTCCGGGCGGCGCTGTACGCGTGGCTCGCGGTCCTCGGCGTCCAGCTCGTGTGCGCGGCGTACGCCTTCAAGCTGGACAAGGAGAAGTACCGGTATCTGCTGATGATGCCGCTCCAGCAGCTGGCCTACCGCCAGATGATGTACCTCGTCCTGATCCACTCCTGCATCACCGCGCTCACCGGCGGCCGGCTGCGCTGGCAGAAACTGAAGCGGACCGGAGAGGTCGGGACCCCGGCGGGGGTGGGCTGATGAGCTGGGAGCAGCAGGGATATCAGGAGCAGGGGTACCCGCCGCAGGGGTATCAGCAGCAGGGGTACGGCTATGAGTACGGGTACTCGGGGTACGTAGAGCAGCCGCAGCAGCCGTATCCGCAGGAGTTCGTCGACCCCGGGTACTACGGACAGGGCGTGCCGGACGCAACGTCCCCCTTGCCGGTGGTGGAGTCGGAGCCGGAGCCGCCGGAGTCCCCGGTTCCCGGAGCCCCCGCTGACGCCGAGGCGGAGGAGGAGAAGCCTCCGTCTCGGCTCCCGGGCCGCGACCGCTACTTCGACACCCTCCGGGCCGTCGCCCTGATCCGGGTCGTCACCTATCACACGTTCGGCTGGGCCTGTGCCGGCATGGTCTTCCCGTCCATGGGGATCATGTTCGGCCTGGCCGGCACGCTGATGGCGAAGTCCCTGGAGCGGCCCGCCCTCACGGTGGTCAGGAGCCGGATGCGCCGCCTGCTGCCGCCGTTCTGGTTCTGGGGCGTCTTCGTGGTCCTCGCGATGCTGGTCCACGACTGGATGCCGGGCTGGCAGATCGTCTACTGGATCGTGCCGCTCGGTGATCCACCGGGCAACGCGTGGGGCGAGCAGGCCTGGGAGATCCTCTGGTACCTGCGGACGTACCTGTGGTTCGTGCTGCTGTCCCCGGTACTGCTGAAGGTGTTCCGGCTCGCTCCGGTGCCGGTCCTGCTGCTGTCCCTGGCCCCGATCGTGGTCGTCCAGTTCCTGTGGGCGCCGCCGGACAACCGCCTCGGCAGCGCGCTGACGGACCTGGCCACCTTCCTGTTCTGCTGGATCCTGGGCTTCGCCCACCGGGACGGGGTGCTCGAGCGGCTGAAGGCGCCGGCCGTCGTCGTTCTCTCGCTCGCCGCGATCGCGTTCGGCGGCTGGTACGCCTTCACCCACCAGGCCGACACGGGCTCGTACGACCTCGACGACATCCCCCTCGCGCAGGCCTTCTGGTCCGCCGGGTACGTGACGCTCCTGATGTGGGCCAAGTCGTGCTTCGGGATCGACTTCGCCTGGCTCACCCGCTTCCGGCGGACCGACCGGGTCGTCACGGTCTTCAACTCCCGCGCGGTGACGATCTACCTGTGGCACGAGATCGCGCTGATCCTCGCCGTGCCGCTGATCGACCAGTTCTGGAACGTGCCCGCGTTCGAGAAGTGGCTGCCGCTGGAGAGCCAGTGGTTCATGTTCGGCATCGGCTGGATCCTGATCGCGGGATTCGTGCTGGTGTGCGGATGGGTGGAGGACGTGGCCGGGAAGAAGAAGCCGCAGCTGCTGCCGGGAGGGCGTCGGGCCTCTTCGTGACGGCGGCTGCAAGAATGGGACCGTGACCCGCGCCTCCCTGAACAAGCAGCCGCACGAAGTCGCCTCGATGTTCGACGACGTGGCGGAACGGTACGACCTGACCAACGACGTGCTGTCGCTCGGTCAGGACCGGGTGTGGCGCAAGGAGGTCGCCAGGGCCGTCGACGCCCGCCCCGCCCAGAAGATCCTCGACCTGGCGGCGGGCACGGCCACCTCGTCGCTGCCCTTCGCCCGCACCGGCGCCTATGTCGTGCCCTGCGACTTCTCCATCGGCATGCTCCAGGTCGGCAAGCGGAAGCACACCTGGCTGCCGTTCACCGCGGGCGACGCGACGAAGCTGCCCTTCAAGGACGACACCTTCGACGCCGTCACCATCTCCTTCGGGCTGCGCAACGTCCAGGACACCGACACCGCGCTGCGCGAGATGTACCGGGTGACCAGGCCCGGCGGCCGGGTCGTGATCTGCGAGTTCTCGCACCCCACCTGGGCGCCCTTCCGCACGGTCTACACCGAGTACCTGATGCGCGCCCTGCCGCCGGTCGCCCGCGCGGTCTCCTCCAACCCCGACGCCTACGTCTACCTCGCCGAGTCCATCCGTGCCTGGCCGAACCAGCCGGCCCTCGCGGAGCGACTCCGGAAGGCCGGCTGGTCGAAGGTGGCGTGGCGGAACCTGACGGGCGGCATCGTGGCCCTGCACCGGGGCGTCAAGGAGAGCTGAGCAGCCCGGCGCGCTTGGTCAGAGTCCGGTCACGCACCGGACCACGTACGGGTCTCCCGGCTCGTCCAGTTCGCGTTGGAGGCCGCCGCGGGGAGGCCTCGGGACGCGGGGTTCATGGACGCCCCCGCCGCCCTCACCCGGACCGAGGTCGAACCACACGTACACCACCGAGTCCCGCGGCACCTCCGCACCGGCCTGCGGGTACTGGCGTACGACATAGTCGACGACGGCCTGGTGGAAGTCCTTGCGCTCCGGCGCGTTGACGAACAGGCCCTGTGCCTGGGCCGTCTCGCGTGCGTCGACGGCCATGAGTCCGACCAGACGCGGTACGCGCACTTCGGGCGTCTTGGGTGTTATGCGCACAGATGTCACCCCCAGCGGTACAGGAAGGGTAACTCCGGCCCCGCGGCGGCAGGAAGTGCCGAGTGTCTTTCTGTAACAGACCGCTACTCAGAGTGACAGCTTTGCAGGGTGAGCCGGAAGCAGAGCGCCTCTTCGTTGAGCCGGGGGTGCGGGAAGGTCTCCGCGAGTTCCATTCCGAGGCGCTTGGCGACCGAGATCGACCGTTCGTTGCCGGGTCTGACCATCGCCACCACGTCCGTGACGCCCGCCGCCCTGAGCCGCTCCAAAGTCATCTGTGCGGCCGCCGTGGCGTACCCCTGGCCCCAATGGGCCCGCCCGAGCCGCCACCCGATCTCGATCTCGCCCGTCGGCCCCCAGTCCTGCGGCCACGGCTGGGCGCCCGTGAAGCCGATGACCTGCCCGCTCTCGTCAACCATGGTCCACAGACAGAAACCCCGCTCGGCGTCGTGCCGGCGCTGGCGCGCGGTGAGCTCCTCATAGACGTACAGCTCCGCGGACCTGCCGCCGTGGAACTCCATGACGTCCGGGTCGTCGAAGACCCGGTGCCAGGCGACGGCGTCCTCGTCGGTGGGGACACGCAGCCGTACAACAGGCAGAGCTCGGTTCACTGGGGCAGCCCTTCAGCCGGGTGATCAATTCTGCTGAATAGACTGCCCATGTCCAGTGCCGGTCGGCACGCGGATTCAGAACTTGATTCCGAACTTGATTCCGAGCCTGGGGAGATCCCGCCGTGACCGAGCCCCTGTCCGAGAACACCGCCGATGTCATCGTCGTCGGCGCGGGGCCGGCCGGCTCCACGACCGCGTACCACCTCGCCAAGTCCGGACTCGACGTGCTCCTGCTGGAGAAGACCGAGTTCCCGCGCGAGAAGGTCTGCGGCGACGGCCTCACCCCGCGTGCCACCAAACAGCTCGTGGCGATGGGCATCGACATCTCCGAAGAGGCCGGCTGGCTGCGGAACAAGGGTCTGCGGATCATCGGCGGCGGCGTACGCCTCCAGCTCGACTGGCCGGATCTCGCCTCCTTCCCCGACTACGGCCTCGTCCGCAAGCGAGACGACTTCGACGAGCAGCTCGCCCGCCAGGCCCAGAAGGCCGGGGCGCGGCTGTTCGAGCGCTGCAACGTCGGTGCCCCGATCATCGACGACCGCACGGGCCGCATCACCGGCGTCCACGCGAAACTGGGTGAGGACAAGCGCGAAGTCACCTTCCACGCGCCCCTCGTGGTCGCCGCCGACGGCAACTCCACCCGGCTCTCCCTCGCGATGGGCCTGCACCGCCGCGAGGACCGCCCGATGGGCGTGGCCGTACGGACGTACTTCGAGAGCCCCCGCCACGAGGACGACTACCTGGAGTCCTGGCTGGAGCTGTGGGACCGACGCGGCCCCGGCGAGGACCGGCTGCTGCCCGGCTACGGCTGGATCTTCGGCATGGGCGACGGCACCTCCAACGTCGGCCTCGGCGTCCTGAACACCTCCGACTCCTTCAAGGAACTCGACTGGCGCGAGGTGCTGAAGGCCTGGTGCGCCTCGATGCCGGAGGAGTGGGGATACACCCCGGACAACATGACCGGCCCGATCCGCGGCGCCGCCCTGCCGATGGCCTTCAACCGCCAGCCGCACTACACCAAGGGCCTGCTCCTGGTCGGCGACGCCGGCGGCATGGTGAACCCCTTCAACGGCGAAGGCATCGCCTACGCCATGGAGTCCGGCCAGATCGCCGCCGACGTCATCGTCCAGGCCCACGCCCGCTCCACCCCCGCGGGGCGCGAAATGGCCCTGCAGCGCTACCCGCGCGTCCTCAAGGACACCTACGGCGGCTACTACACGCTGGGCCGCGCCTTCGTGAAGCTCATCGGGAACCCGAAGGTCATGAAGATCGCGGCCCAGCGCGGCCTGACCCACCCGCTGCTCATGAAGTTCACCCTCAAGATGCTCGCCAACCTCACCGACCCCACGGGCGGCGACGCGATGGACCGGATCATCAACGGGCTGAGCAAGGTGGCGCCGAAGGCGTGACGGGAGCCCCTCGGACGGAGCACCGTGGAGGGATGGACGTAGGGGTCGCGCTACCCGTGTTCGTCATCCTCATCGCGGTGTCGGTGTGGGCGCTGGTCCGCTCCCTCAGGCGCTGACCGTGCCCTGACCGCCGTTCAGCGCCTCGACGTTGGCGGCCCGGCGGGCGAACACCTCGTCCCGCCGGTCCGCCACCTGCCGCAGCGCCTCCTTGCGCTCCCGCCTGGACAGCCGGTCCAGATACACGTGCCCGTTCACATGGTCCGTCTCGTGGGCCAGGCAGCGCGCGAAATACCCGGTCCCCTCGATCGCGAGCGGTTCGCCGTCCTTGTCGAACCCGTGGACCACGGCCCGGTCCGGACGCGGTACGTCCATGACGGCGCCCGGCACCGACAGGCACCCCTCGCTGTCCTCGAGCAGCCTGCGCTCGGCCGGGTCGGACTGCTCGAGCACCGGGTTGACGATGTGCCCGACATGCCGGACCCCGTCGTCGTCCGGGCAGTCGTAGACGAAGAGCCGCAGACCGACGCCTACTTGGTTCGCCGCGAGCCCCGCGCCCTCGGCGATGTACATCGTCAGGAACATGTCGTCGATCAGCGCGGCGAGATCGGGCCCGAACTCGGTCACGTCCCGGCACGGCTTGTGCAGCACCTCCTCGCCGACCTCGGTGATGCGCCGAACCTGCCCGCGCCGGGCCTCGGGGGCGAGCGGCGGATACGAGTCGGTGGGCCTGCCCTGGACGAACACACTGGGCATGGTGATCTCTCCTGTCCTGTGGGTGTTGAGAATGCGGTTCAACAGAACACATCCAACAGCCCCAGGAGCGGACGGGGGAGCCGACGGGGGGAGCGGACGGGCCACAGCCGTGAACCCGCGGACGTCGGGGAGGAAGCACCAGCAGGGCCGCAGCCCCCGAGCGGCTGCGGCCCTGCCAAGCTGTTACCGGGTCAGAGAACCCGCACCGCTCCGGTCGGCGGGTCGTAGGACAGCGGCTTCTCGGCGACACCCGTCGAGGGGTTCTGCGCGCCGACGAACATGCCGTCACCGACGTACACCGCGACGTGGTACGCGCTGCCCGCGCCACCCCAGTACAGGATGTCGCCCGGCTGCAGGTTGCTCAGCGAGACCTGGGTACCCGCGGTCGACTGGTCCTGCGAGACGCGCGGCAGGTCGACGCCGACCTGGCTGAACGCGGCCTGGACCAGGCCGGAGCAGTCCCAGGAGTTGGGGCCGGTACCGCCGGAGACGTAGGCGTCACCGACCTGAGCCTTCACGAAGGCGATGACGGCCGCGGCCGAACCGGTGGCCGTGGACGAGCTCGTGGAGACGCTGGCGCTCGCCGAGGCGGACAGGGTGGCCCGCTCGGTGCTGCGCGAGGCGGCTTCCTCGGCGGCGGCCCTGCGGGCCTCCTCGGCCTTCTTCTTGGCCTCAGCCTTCTTCTTGGCCTCCGCGAGGTCCGCCTTGGCCTGCTTCGCGGCCTTTGCGGCGGCCGCGTCACGCTCGGCCTGCAGCTGGTAGTTGGCGGCCGCCTGCTGCATCGCGTCGGCGGACTCGGCGACCTGGCTGCCCAGGTCGGCCGACAGGGTGGGCAGTTCGAGGGTCTGCGTCGTCGACTCGGCGGCGAACGCCGAAGCCGACGCGCCCGCCGCTGCCATGCTGAGCACGCCACCGGCGACTCCGGCACGCACGGCGATCGAAGTCGTCGCGCTGCGGCGGGGTTTCCGGTGACTGCGTATGTGAGCGGTGTGGGACATGAGACCAACTGGTATCAGGGGCTCCTCCATACCTTCAAGAAACGTGGGCTGCGCCACAGTTGTTCAATCGGTGGCCCGAATCCCTGGCGCCCCACTCTTTATTGACGCCGTAACGGACATTGCGGACTCTCGTGATCAAGCCTGTGATCACGCCCTTTCGCTGTTACGCCCCAATTGCCCCGCATCTACCATCGGTTGGGGCCGATGGCCAAGCCCCCTTCTTGTGGAGCTCTCGCGCATGTGGCGGAGGTCACGCAACGGTTACGGCGACGGCTGCGTCCGAAGGTGATCCGCGCTCGTGAATGTGTGCACGCGTCCACATCGGTCCTCGCGGGTCCCTCCGAGGTGTGAATGCGGTCCACTACCAAGCAGTCGCGTCCAGCACCAATTTGCATGCAGGGGAAGTCTCTTGATATGGAGACGCCTCTCCCGACCTGCGCCGACTAGCGGAAATGTCACCTCTGGTGATCACTTGGACGCTTCTCGTGTGAAGATCGCCGCCGATCCGACTTCATGATCCTTCGTCTGGTGGTGGAGATCACAAAGCTTGTGCAATACCCCGTGTCGCAGATCACAGACCGGCAGGCATAAGATGCGGGTCAGTTGGGCTTGTGACCTGCTTCACATGTTCGCGATCTTCGTCGGGGCAGACGGAGGTCGGAGGGACGTATGAGTCAGGTGTGAAGTCCGATGCCATCGCCAGCAGTCAGTGCCGACTGAGAGGAGCGAGGAGCGGTGAACGCTTATGCGCCCATCCTCGTACTGGGAGCCCTCGGGGCAGGCTTTGCGATCTTCTCCGTGGTCATGGCCACGCTGATCGGTCCGAAGCGGTACAACCGGGCCAAGCTCGAGGCCTACGAGTGCGGGATCGAGCCGACCCCCACGCCGGCCGGCGGCGGGCGCTTCCCCATCAAGTACTACCTGACGGCGATGCTCTTCATCGTCTTCGACATCGAGATCGTCTTCCTCTACCCCTGGGCCGTCACCTTCGACGCCCTGGGTGTTTTCGGGCTCGTGGAGATGCTGCTCTTCGTGCTCACCGTCTTCGTCGCGTACGCGTACGTATGGCGGCGCGGCGGCCTGGAATGGGACTGAGGGGCCTTTAACTCATGGGACTCGAAGAAAAGCTGCCGAGCGGCTTCCTGCTGACCACCGTCGAGCAGGCCGCGGGCTGGGTGCGCAAGGCGTCCGTCTTCCCGGCCACCTTCGGCCTGGCCTGCTGTGCCATCGAGATGATGACCACGGGCGCCGGACGCTACGACCTGGCCCGCTTCGGCATGGAGGTCTTCCGCGGCTCACCCCGCCAGGCGGACCTCATGATCGTCGCCGGCCGGGTCAGCCAGAAGATGGCGCCGGTGCTCAGGCAGGTCTACGACCAGATGCCGAACCCCAAGTGGGTCATCTCCATGGGGGTCTGCGCCTCCTCGGGCGGCATGTTCAACAACTACGCGATCGTGCAGGGCGTCGACCACATCGTGCCGGTCGACATCTATCTGCCCGGCTGCCCGCCACGGCCCGAGATGCTGATGGACGCGATCCTCAAGCTCCACCAGAAGATCCAGTCCTCCAAGCTCGGCGTGAACGCCGAGGAGGCGGCCCGCGAGGCGGAGGAGGCGGCGCTCAAGGCCCTGCCCACGATCGAGATGAAGGGGCTGCTGCGGTGAGCGACGCGAACGGCACCAACGGCGTCAACAGGTCCGGGGAAGGGGTGAACCCGGAGAAGGACCTCGCCGCCTCCAACCTCCCCGGCCGGCGCGGCGAGGGCGGTGAGGAGATCCGCGTCCAGCGCGGCATGTTCGGCGCCGACAACGGCGGCGACACCTCCGGCTACGGCGGCCTGGTCCGCTCGGTCCGCCTCCCGGGACCGGCGGCCCGCCCCTACGGCGGATGGTTCGACGAGGTCGCCGACGAACTCGAAGGCGCCCTGGAGGAGCAGGGACTGCTCCCCGACAACGCGATCGAGAAGACGGTCGTCGACCGCGGCGAGATCACCTTCCACATCGAGCGCGAGCACCTGCTCCGTGTCGCCCGCACCCTGCGCGACGACCCGGCCCTGCGCTTCGAGCTCTGCACCGGCGTCAGCGGGGTCCACTACCTCCACGACAAGGGCCGCGAGCTGCACGCCGTCTACCACCTGCGCTCGATCACCCACAACCGGCTGATCCGCCTGGAGGTCAGCGCGCCGGACGCCGACCCGCACATCCCGTCCCTGGTCTCCGTGTATCCGACCAACGACTGGCACGAGCGCGAGACCTACGACTTCTTCGGGATCGTCTTCGACGGTCACCCGGCCCTGACGCGGATCATGATGCCGGACGACTGGCAGGGCCACCCGCAGCGCAAGGACTACCCCCTCGGCGGCATCCCCGTCGAGTACAAGGGCGCCCAGATCCCGGCTCCGGACCAGCGGAGGTCGTACTCATGAGCACGCAGCACGCAACTCCGCGGGAGACCACCGAAGGCACCGTGTACACGGTCACCGGTGGCGACTGGGACGAGGTCGTCCAGTCCGCGGCCCGCGCCGACGACGAACGCATCGTCGTCAACATGGGTCCCCAGCACCCCTCCACCCACGGAGTGCTCCGCCTGATCCTGGAGATCGACGGCGAGACGGTCACCGAGGCCCGCTGCGGCATCGGCTACCTCCACACCGGCATCGAGAAGAACCTCGAGTTCCGCACGTGGACGCAGGGCACCACGTTCGTGACGCGCATGGACTACCTGACGTCCTTCTTCAACGAGACCGCCTACTGCCTTGCCGTCGAGAAGCTCCTCGGCATCGAGGACCAGATCACCGACCGGGCCACGATCATCCGGGTGCTCCTGATGGAGCTGAACCGGCTCTCCTCGCACCTGGTGTGCATCGCCACCGGCGGCATGGAACTGGGCGCCACCACGATCATGATCTACGGATTCCGTGATCGTGAAATGATTCTCGACATCTACGAGCTCATCACGGGCCTGCGGATGAACCACGCGTACATCCGCCCCGGCGGACTCGCGCAGGACCTGCCGCCCGGCGCGGTGGACCACATCCGCGAGTTCGTGAAGAAGATGAAGAAGAACCTCCCGGAGTACGACAAGCTCGCCACCGGGAACCCCATCTTCAAGGCCCGTATGCAGGACGTCGGCTACCTCGACCTGGCGGGCTGCATGGCCCTCGGCGCGACCGGCCCCATCCTGCGCTCCACCGGCCTGCCGCACGACCTGCGCAAGGCACAGCCCTACTGCGGCTACGAGACCTACGAGTTCGACATCCCGACCGCCGACACCTGCGACTCCTACGGCCGCTTCCTCATCCGGCTCGAGGAGATGCGCCAGTCGCTCAGGATCGTCGAGCAGTGCCTGGACCGGCTGCAGCCCGGCCCGGTCATGGTCGCCGACAAGAAGATCGCCTGGCCCGCCCAGCTCGCCCTGGGTCCTGACGGGCTCGGCAATTCCCTCGACCACATCAAGAAGATCATGGGCACCTCCATGGAGGCCCTGATCCACCACTTCAAGCTGGTCACCGAGGGCTTCCGCGTCCCGCCGGGACAGACGTACGCGGCCGTCGAGTCGCCCAAGGGCGAACTCGGGGTGCACGCCGTGTCCGACGGCGGCACCCGCCCCTTCCGGGTCCACTTCCGCGACCCGTCCTTCACCAACCTTCAGGCCATGGCGGCGATGTGCGAGGGCGGCCAGGTCGCCGACGTCATCGTCGCTGTCGCGTCCATCGACCCCGTGATGGGAGGCGTCGACCGGTGACCACCAGTTCTTCCGAGCGGGGCGTCAGCCTGGGCATGCCCGAACTGCCCGCGCCCGCTTACCCGGACGACGTTCGAGAGAGGCTCGAGAGGGACGCGCGCGAGATCATCGCCCGCTACCCGGACTCCCGCTCGGCGCTCCTGCCGTTGCTGCATCTCGTGCAGTCGGAGGAGGGACACGTCACGCGCACCGGGATGCGGTTCTGCGCGGACGTGCTCGAGCTGACCACGGCCGAGGTCACCGCGGTGGCCACCTTCTACACCATGTACCGGCGCAAGCCCTCGGGCGATTACCAGGTGGGGGTCTGCACCAACACCCTGTGCGCGGTGATGGGCGGCGACGCGATCTTCGCGGAGCTCCAGGAGCACCTGGGCGTCGGCAACGGCGAGACCACCGACGACGGCAAGGTCACCCTTGAGCACATCGAGTGCAACGCGGCCTGCGACTTCGCGCCGGTCGTGATGGTCAACTGGGAGTTCTTCGACAACCAGACCCCGGCGAGCGCGAAGCGCATGGTCGACGACCTGCGCGCGGGCCGTCCGGTGGAGCCCACGCGCGGGGCGCCGCTGTGCACCTTCAAGGAGACCGCGCGGATCCTCGCCGGCTTCCCCGACGAGCGGCCGGGGGCCGTCGAGGCGAGCGGCGGAGCGGGACCCGCGTCGCTGGTGGGCCTCCGCCTGGCCAGGGGAGAGACCGCACCCGCGCGCGTGGTCCATCCGCGCGACGGCGGACCGCACGACGAGCCGCAGGACAAGGCCGTCCACGAGCCGTCCCCGTCGGAGCACCTGAGCTCACACGACGCGCCACAGGACACGTCGGCCTCCGACCCGGCCCATCCGGCCGGGCCCGCCGCCGAGGAGGGGGAGTGATGACCTTGGCACCCGAACTGAAGGACACCAGCCCCGAGAAGCTGCTCGCACCCGTGCTGTCGGCCTTCTGGGACGAGGACAAGTCCTGGTCGCTGGACGTCTACAAGAGGCACGAGGGGTACGAGGGGCTCCGCAAGGCGCTCGCCATGTCGCCGGACGACCTGATCGCGTACGTCAAGGACTCCGGTCTGCGCGGCCGCGGTGGCGCGGGATTCCCGACCGGAATGAAATGGCAGTTCATTCCGCAGGGAGATGGAAAGCCGCACTATCTAGTTGTCAACGCCGACGAGTCGGAGCCCGGGACGTGCAAGGACATCCCGCTCCTCTTCGCGAACCCACACAGCCTCATCGAGGGCATTGTCATCGCGTGTTATGCCATCAGGTCGTCGCATGCCTTCATCTATCTGCGGGGTGAAGTCGTCCCAGTACTGCGGCGGCTGCACGCGGCCGTGAGCGAGGCCTACGCGGCCGGCTACCTCGGACAGAACATCCTGGGCAGCGGCCTCGATCTCGAACTCACCGTGCACGCGGGCGCAGGCGCGTACATCTGCGGTGAGGAGACCGCACTGCTCGACTCGCTCGAAGGCCGCCGTGGTCAACCGCGGCTCCGTCCCCCCTTTCCTGCGGTCGCAGGCCTCTACGCCTGCCCGACTGTTGTGAATAACGTGGAGTCGATCGCGTCGGTTCCCGCGATTCTGACCCGGGGCAAAGAATGGTTCCGGTCGATGGGCAGCGAGAAGTCCCCGGGCTTCACGCTCTACTCGCTCAGCGGCCACGTCGCCAGTCCCGGCCAGTTCGAGGCCCCGCTCGGCATCACGCTGCGCCAGCTCCTGGAGATGAGCGGCGGGATGCGACCCGGGCACCGGCTCAAGTTCTGGACGCCCGGCGGTTCCTCGACGCCGATGTTCACCGACGAACACCTCGACGTCCCCCTCGACTACGAGGGTGTCGGCGCCGCCGGCTCGATGCTCGGCACCAAGGCCCTGCAGTGCTTCGACGAGACGACCTGCGTCGTGCGCGCCGTCACCCGCTGGACCGAGTTCTACGCCCACGAGTCCTGCGGCAAGTGCACCCCGTGCCGTGAAGGCACGTACTGGCTCGTGCAGTTGCTGCGCGACATCGAGGCCGGCAAGGGCGTGATGTCCGACCTCGACAAGCTGAACGACATCGCCGACAACATCAACGGCAAGTCGTTCTGCGCCCTCGGTGACGGCGCCGCCTCGCCGATCTTCTCCTCGCTCAAGTACTTCCGCGAGGAGTACGAGCAGCACATCACGGGCCGCGGCTGCCCCTTCGACCCGGCCAAGTCCACGGTCTGGGCCGACTCCCGCACGGAGGTGAACGCATGACCGTGACCACCAACGCTCCCTCGGGCGGGGGAGAGGCGGCGGTCCCGCCGGAGGATCTCGTCACGCTGACGATCGACGGCGCCGAGATCAGCGTGCCCAAGGGCACCCTGGTCATCCGGGCCGCCGAAGAGCTCGGCATCGAGATCCCCCGGTTCTGCGACCACCCCCTCCTCGACCCGGCCGGCGCCTGCCGCCAGTGCATCGTCGAGGTCGAGGGCCAGCGCAAGCCGATGGCCTCCTGCACCATCACCTGCACCGACGGGATGGTGGTGAAGACCCACCTCACCTCGCCGGTCGCCGAGAAGGCCCAGCACGGTGTGATGGAGCTCCTCCTCATCAACCACCCGCTGGACTGCCCGGTCTGCGACAAGGGCGGCGAGTGCCCCCTGCAGAACCAGGCGATGTCCCACGGCCAGGCCGAGTCCCGGTTCGAGGGCAAGAAGCGGACGTACGAGAAGCCCGTCCCGATCTCCACACAGGTGCTGCTCGACCGCGAGCGGTGCGTGCTGTGCGCCCGCTGCACCCGCTTCTCCAACCAGATCGCGGGCGACCCCATGATCGAACTGGTCGAGCGGGGCGCGCTCCAGCAGGTCGGCACCGGCGAGGGCGACCCCTTCGAGTCGTACTTCTCCGGCAACACCATCCAGATCTGCCCGGTCGGCGCGCTGACGTCGGCGGCGTACCGATTCCGCTCCCGCCCCTTCGACCTGGTGTCCTCCCCGAGCGTGTGCGAGCACTGCTCCGGCGGCTGTGCCACCCGCACCGACCACCGGCGCGGCAAGGTCATGCGCAAGCTCGCGGCCAACGACCCCGAGGTCAACGAGGAGTGGATCTGCGACAAGGGGCGCTTCGCCTTCCGGTACGCGCAGCAGCGGGACCGGCTGGAGCACCCGCTGGTCCGCAACCCCGAGGGTGAGCTGGTGCGGGCCTCCTGGCCGGAAGCCCTCCAGATCGCCGCCCAGGGACTGCTCGCCTCGCGCGGCCGGGCCGGAGTCCTCACCGGCGGCCGCCTCACCATCGAGGACGCTTACGCGTACAGCAAGTTCGCGCGCGTGGCGCTCGACACCAACGACGTCGACTTCCGCGCGCGCGTGCACAGCAGCGAGGAGGCCGACTTCCTGGCCGCGCGGATCGCGGGCCGCGGCCGTGACCTCGACGGTACGGGCGTCACGTACTCCGCTCTGGAGAAGGCACCGGCGGTCCTGCTGGTCGGGTTCGAGGCCGAGGAGGAGGCGCCCGGCGTCTTCCTGAGGCTGCGCAAGGCCTGGCGCAAGCACGGCCAGAAGGTCTTCTCGCTCGCCACCCATGCCACCCGCGGCCTGGAGAAGGCCGGCGGCACGCTGCTGCCCGCCGCTCCCGGCACCGAGACCGAGTGGCTGGACGCGCTGGCCGGCGAAGTGGGGCTGGAGGGCGACGGCAGCAGGGCCGCCGAGGCGCTGCGCACCGCGGGCGCGGTGATCGTCGTCGGCGAACGGCTCGCCGCGGCGAAGGGCGGACTGACCGCCGCCGTACGGGCCGCCTCCGCGACCGGCGCGCAATTGGTGTGGATCCCGCGGCGGGCCGGAGAGCGCGGTGCCCTCGAGGCGGGCGCGCTGCCGTCGCTCCTGCCGGGCGGCCGTCCCGCCACCGACCCGCGCGCGCGTGAGGAGGTCGCCTCGGTCTGGGGCGTGGCCGAACTCCCGCACCGCTACGGCCGGGACACCGGTCAGATCATCGAGGCCGCCGCATCCGGCGAGCTCCAGGCCCTGGTGGTCGCGGGCGTCGAGATCGCCGACCTGCCCGATCCGGCACGCGCGCGTGAAGCGTTCCAGGAGGTCGGGTTCGTGGTGTCGCTGGAACTGCGGCCCGGTGAGGTCACCGAGCTCGCGGACGTCGTCCTGCCGGTGGCCGCGGTCGCCGAGAAGGCCGGCACCTTCCTCAACTGGGAGGGCAGGGTGCGCTTCTTCGAGGCCGCGCTCAAGCCCGACCAGATGACCCGCAGCCTCGCACCCACCGACGCACGGGTCCTCCAGATGCTGGCCGACGCCATGGACGTACACCTGGGCCTGCCCGATCTGCGCACCACGCGCGCGGAGATCGACCGGCTCGGTCCCTGGGACGGACCGCACGGCACCGAACCGCTGGAGACCGGGGCCCCGTTGCCGCGGCCCGCCGCCGGAGAGGCCGTACTGGCCGGGCACCGGCTGCTGCTCGACCAGGGTCTCCTCCAGCAGGGCGACGAGGCGCTCGCCGGGACCCGGCACGCGGCACACGCGCGTGTGTCGGCCGCGACAGCCGCCGAGGTGGGCGTCAAGGAAGGCGACCTCCTCGCCGTGACCGGCAAGACCGGCGTCGTCGAACTGCCGCTGCAGATCACCGAGATGCCCGACCGCGTGGTCTGGCTCCCGCTGAACTCCACCGGCGGCGGCGTCGCCTCCGACGCCGGGGTGCTGCCCGGCTCCCTCGTCCGCATCGGCCCGGCCACGCTCGCCACCGAAGCACCCAAGGAGGTGGAGGCATGAGCCCATACGTCGCCGCCGAAGACCTCTCGGTGTTCGGCACCGATCCCTGGTGGCTCGTCGTCATCAAGGCCGTCTTCTGCTTCGCCTTCCTGATGGTGACCGTGCTGTTCTCCATCGTGTGGGAGCGCAAGGTCGTCGCCTGGATGCAGCTGCGCATCGGCCCCAACCGGCACGGCCCCTGGGGCATGCTCCAGTCGCTCGCCGACGGCATCAAGCTGATGCTGAAGGAAGACGTCATCGTCAAGCGCGCGGACAAGGTCGTCTACGTCCTCGCGCCGATCGTGGCGGCCATCCCCGCCTTCATGGCGATCGCGGTGATCCCCTTCGGCCCGTCCGGCAACGAGATCTCGATCTTCGGACACCGCACCGCGATGCAGCTCACCGACCTGCCGATCGCGATGCTCTACATCCTCGCGGTCGCCTCGGTCGGCATCTACGGCATCGTTCTGGCGGGCTGGAGCTCCGGGTCGACGTACCCGCTGCTCGGCGGTCTGCGCTCCTGCGCGCAGATGATCTCGTACGAGATCGCCATGGGCGCCGCCTTCGCCTCGGTGTTCCTCTACTCCGGGTCGATGTCCACCTCGGCGATCGTCGAGGCGCAGCAGGACCGCTGGTACATCATCCTGCTGCCGGTGTCCTTCATCATCTACGTCATCACGATGGTCGGCGAGACCAACCGCGCCCCCTTCGACATGCCGGAGTCCGAGGGCGACCTGGTCGGCGGCTTCAACACCGAGTACTCGTCGATCAAGTTCGCGATGTTCATGCTCGCCGAGTACGTGAACATGGTGACGGTCTCGGCCGTGACGACCACGCTCTTCCTCGGCGGCTGGCGGGCTCCCTGGCCCATCAGCACCTTCTGGGAGGGCGCGAACCACGGCTGGTGGCCGCTCCTCTGGTTCGTGATCAAGGTGCAGCTGCTGCTGTTCTTCTTCATCTGGCTGCGCGGCACGCTCCCGCGGGTCCGCTACGACCAGCTGATGAAGCTCGGCTGGAAGGTCCTCATCCCGGTCTCCGTGGTGTGGCTGATGCTCGTCGCGACCGTGCGGACCCTGCGCAACGAGAACTACGACTTCGCCGACATCGCGCTCTACGTCGGCGGCGGAGTCCTGGTCCTGCTGTTGCTCTCCTTCGTCGCCGACATGTTCCGCGAGAAGTCGAAGGCGGCAGCGCTGCCCGCCGAACAGCCGGCCGGATTCGACCCGATGGCGGGTGGATTCCCCGTCCCGCCGCTGCCCGGACAGGAGTTGCCGCCGGTACCGCGGCGCCCCTCGCGCCAGGAGCGGGAGCTGATTGTCAGTGGCGGGCCCGATACTCAGAGTGACGGATCTCTGGATGGAAAGGAGGCGTCCGATGGCTGAGGAACCCAAGGAGACCAAGCCCGGTTTCATGAACCCCGTCGCCGGCTTCGGCGTGACCTTCAAGGCCATGTTCAAGAAGCGGCTGACCGAGCAGTACCCGGAGCAGCAGAAGACCACCGCTCCGCGGTTCCACGGACGGCACCAGCTCAACCGCCATCCGGACGGCCTGGAGAAGTGCGTCGGCTGCGAGCTGTGCGCCTGGGCCTGCCCCGCCGACGCCATCTATGTGGAGGGTGCCGACAACACCGACGAGGAGCGCTACTCGCCGGGCGAGCGGTACGGCCGCGTCTACCAGATCAACTACGCCCGCTGCATCCTGTGCGGCCTGTGCATCGAAGCGTGCCCCACGCGCGCGTTGACGATGACCAACGAGTTCGAGCTGGCCGACAGCAGCCGCGCCAACCTCATCTTCACCAAGGAGCAGCTGCTCGCCGGCCTCGAGGACGGCATGGTCGACTCGCCCCACGCCATCTACCCCGGCATGGACGAGCAGGACTACTACCGGGGCCTGGTGACCGAGGCCGCGCCCGGCACCGTCCCCCAGGTCGCCGCCTCCAAGGGCGAGGTAGTCCAAGAGGCCGACTCCACCTTCGGTGCGGACGAACCGGCGTCGGAGAAGGTGATCGGGCGATGACCGCACCTCTCCAGCTCGCCGCCGCGGCCACTCTGGCCGCCGACACCTCCACCGGCGAAGCCTTCCAGTTCTGGGTCCTCGGCACTGTCGCCGTGATCGGCGCCCTGTGCACCGTCTTCATGAAGAAGGCCGTGCACAGCGCGCTCTGTCTCGCCGGCACCATGATCATCCTGGCGGTGTTCTATCTCGCCAACGGCGCCTACTTCCTCGGCGTCGTGCAGATCGTCGTCTACACCGGCGCGATCATGATGCTGTTCCTGTTCGTGGTGATGCTCGTCGGCGTGACCGCGGCGGACTCCCTGAAGGAGACCATCAAGGGCCAGCGCTGGCTCGCCCTGCTGTGCGGGCTCGGCTTCGGCATCCTGCTGTTCGCCGGCATCGGCAACGCCTCCCTCAAGGAGTTCAACGGCCTCACCCAGGCCAACTCCGGCGGCAATGTGGAGGGCCTCGCCACCCTCATCTTCACCAAGTACGTCTTCGCCTTCGAAATCACCGGCGCTCTGCTGATCACGGCCGCCGTCGGCGCCATGGTGCTCACCCACCGTGAGCGCACCGAGCGTGCCCTGACCCAGCGTGAGATGGCCGAGAAGCGCGTTCGCGAGGGCACGCACGTCCCGCCGCTGCCCGCCCCCGGCGTCTACGCCCGGCACAACGCGGTGGACATCGCGGGCCTGCTGCCCGACGGCACCCCCTCCGAGCTCACGGTCAGCAAGACGCTGCGCCAGCGCGGTCAGATCCGTGACGTCTCCGCCGAAGCCCTCAACGACCTCAAGGCGTTGGAGCAGCGCGCGGAGGAACGCCTGGAGCGGACCGAGATCGAACCGGCCACCTTCAAGAGGGAGGCGTCGAAGTGAACCCGGTCAACTACCTCTACCTCGCCGCCCTGTTGTTCACGATCGGCGCCACCGGCGTACTGATCAGGCGCAACGCCATCGTCGTGTTCATGTGCATCGAGCTCATGCTCAACGCCTGCAACCTCGCGTTCGTCGCCTTCTCCCGGATGCACGGCAACCTCGACGGCCAGATCATCGCCTTCTTCACGATGGTCGTCGCCGCCGCGGAGGTCGTGGTCGGGCTCGCGATCATCGTGTCGCTGTTCCGTTCCCGCCACTCGGCCTCGGTCGACGACGCCAGCCTGATGAAGCTGTAAGGGGTCGCTGAATCGTGGAGAACCTGATCGCGCTGCTGATTGCGGCGCCTCTGCTCGGAGCGGCGGTCCTGCTCACCGGCGGCCGGCGGCTGGACGCCGTCGGCCACTGGATCGGCACGATCCTCGCCGCCGCCTCCTTCGTGTTCGGCGCCATCCTCTTCGCCGACCTGCTCGGCAAGAACACCGAGGACCGCACGCTCATCCAGCACCTGTGGACCTGGGTGCCGGTCGAGGGCTTCCAGGCGGACGTCACCTTCCGCCTCGACCAGCTGTCGATGACGTTCGTGCTGCTGATCACGGGTGTCGGCTCGCTGATCCACCTGTACTCGATCGGGTACATGGAGCACGACGAGCGCCGCCGCCGCTTCTTCGGCTATCTGAACCTGTTCCTCGCGGCGATGCTGCTGCTCGTCCTCGCCGACAACTACCTGCTGCTGTACGTCGGCTGGGAGGGCGTCGGTCTCGCCTCCTACCTGCTGATCGGCTTCTGGCAGCACAAGCCCAGCGCGGCCACCGCGGCGAAGAAGGCCTTCCTGGTCAACCGCGTCGGCGACATGGGCCTGTCGATCGCGATCATGCTGATGTTCACGACGTTCGGCACCTTCGCCTTCGGCCCGGTCCTCGGCAGCCACGAGAAGCCCGGACTCGTCGAGGGCGCCTCCGAGGCCACGCTCACCGGCATCGCCCTGATGCTGCTGCTGGCCGCCTGCGGCAAGTCCGCCCAGGTGCCGCTGCAGTCCTGGCTCGGGGACGCGATGGAGGGCCCGACCCCGGTCTCGGCCCTCATCCACGCGGCGACCATGGTGACCGCGGGTGTCTACCTGATCGTCCGCTCCGCCAACATCTTCAACCTCTCCCCGGACGCCCAGCTCGTCGTCACCGTCGTCGGTGCCGTCACGCTCCTGTTCGGTGCGATCGTCGGTTGCGCGAAGGACGACATCAAGAAGGCACTGGCCGGCTCGACCATGTCGCAGATCGGCTACATGGTCCTCGCCGCGGGCCTCGGCCCCATCGGCTACGTCTTCGCGATCATGCACCTGGTGACGCACGGCTTCTTCAAGGCCGGGCTCTTCCTCGGGGCCGGTTCGGTCATGCACGGCATGAACGACGAGGTCGACATGAGGAAATACGGCGGTCTGCGCAAGTACATGCCGGTCACCTTCGTCACCTTCGGCCTCGGCTACCTGGCCATCATCGGATTCCCGGGCCTGTCCGGCTTCTTCTCCAAGGACAAGATCATCGAGGCGGCCTTCGCCAAGGGCGGCACCGAGGGCTGGATCCTCGGCGGCGCGGCCCTGCTGGGCGCTGCCATCACCGCCTTCTACATGACGCGCGTGATGCTGATGACGTTCTTCGGAGAGGAGCGCTGGAAGAACCAGCCCACCCGCTCTCCGGAGGCCCCGAGCGCGGAGCCCGCCGCCGAGCACCACGGCGAGCACGCCGAGCCGCACCCGCACGAGTCGCCCAGGTCCATGACGATCCCGATGATCGTGCTGGCCTTCGGATCGGTCTTCGCGGGTGGCTTCTTCAGCATCGGCGACCGCTTCCTGCACTGGCTGGAGCCCATCACCGGACACGACCACGGAGACGCGCCGATCAGCGCGACCACGGTGACGGCGGCCACGGTGACCGTGATGGTCATCGGCGTCGCGATCGCCTGGCTCCAATACGGCCGCCGCCCGGTCCCGGTCCTCGCCCCGCGCGGGTCGCTGCTCACCCGGGCCGCCCGGCGCGACCTGCTCCAGGACGACTTCAACCACGTCGTCCTGGTCCGCGGCGGAGAGCACCTCACCCGCTCCCTGGTCTACGTCGACCACACCCTGGTCGACGGCGTGGTCAACGGCACGGCGGCCTCGGTCGGCGGCCTCTCCGGGCGGATGCGCAAGCTGCAGAACGGCTACGCGCGGTCGTACGCGGTCTCCATGTTCGGCGGCGCGGCGATCCTCGTCGCCGCGACCCTGCTGATGAGGGCGGTCTGATACCGATGTCCTTTCCTCTGCTGACAGCGACGGCGGCGCTCCCGGCGATCGGGGCGATCGCCACGGCCGCCGTGCCGGCCGCGCGACGCACCGCCGCCAAATGGCTGGCGCTGCTCGTCTCCCTCGCCACACTCGCCCTCGCGATCGCCGTCCTGGTCCGCTTCGACCCGGACGGCGCCCGCTACCAGCTCACCGAATCGCACGCCTGGATCGCGGACTTCGGGGTCCGGTACGAACTGGGCGTGGACGGCATCGGAGTGGCGCTTCTCGCGCTGACCGCGCTGCTGATCCCGTTCATCATCCTGGCGGGCTGGCACGACGCGGACCCGCTGGAGACCGGAAGCAAGCGGTGGCGGCCGACACAGGGCTTCTTCGCCCTGATCCTGGCCGTCGAGGCGATGGTGATCATCTCCTTCGAAGCCACCGACGTCTTCCTCTTCTACATCTTCTTCGAAGCCATGCTCATCCCGATGTACTTCCTCATCGGCGGCTTCGGGGACCGTGCCCACGCGGGCTCCGACGAGAAGGCGGCGGCCCAACGCTCGTACGCCGCCGTGAAGTTCCTCCTCTACAACCTGGTCGGCGGTCTGATCATGCTGGCCGCGGTGATCGGCCTCTACGTGGTCGCCGGGAACTTCAGCCTCCAGGAGATCGCCGAAGCACGCGCCAACGGCACGCTCGACATGGCGACGAACACCGAACGCTGGCTGTTCCTCGGATTCTTCTTCGCCTTCGCGGTGAAGGCGCCCCTGTGGCCGCTGCACACCTGGCTGCCCAACGCGATGGGGGAGGCCACCGCCCCGGTCGCCGTGCTCATCACGGCGGTCGTCGACAAGGTGGGCACCTTCGCGATGCTCCGCTTCTGCCTCCAGCTCTTCCCGGAGGCCAGCAAGTGGGCGACACCCGCGATCCTGGTCCTGGCGGTGATCAGCATCATCTACGGGGCGCTGCTCGCGGTCGGCCAGCGCGACATCAAGCGGCTGGTGGCCTACGCGTCGATCTCGCACTTCGGCTTCATCATCATGGGCATCTTCGCGATGACCAGCCAGGGCCAGTCCGGCGCGACGCTCTACATGGTCAACCACGGGATCTCGACGGCCGCGCTGATGCTGGTGGCCGGCTTCCTGATCTCGCGGCGCGGCTCGCGGCTCATCGCCGACTACGGCGGTGTCCAGAAGGTCGCCCCGGTGCTCGCCGGCACCTTCCTGATCGGCGGCCTCGCGACCCTGTCCCTGCCGGGGCTCGCGCCGTTCGTCAGCGAGTTCCTGGTCCTGGTCGGCACGTTCGCGCGCTACCCGGTGATCGGCATCATCGCGACCTTCGGCATCGTGCTCGCCGCGCTCTACACCCTCGTCCTCTACCAGCGGACGATGACGGGCCCGGTGAAGCCCGAGGTCTCCGCGATGCCCGACCTGCGCGCGCGTGAGCTCCTGGTCGTCGCCCCGCTGGTCGTCCTGTTGATCTTCCTGGGCGTCTACCCGAAGCCCGTCACGGACATCGTGAACCCGGCGGTGAAGTCGACCATGTCCGACGTACACAAGAAGGACCCCAAGCCCGAGGTGGAGGCGGCCAAGTGAGTGCGACAGCCGTCCACAGCCTGTGGACAACCGCGGCCGACCCGATCTCCAAGATCGACGCGCCGAAGATCGAATACGGGCAATTGTCGCCCACCCTGATCATCCTGGGTGCGGCGATCATCGGAGTGCTGGTCGAGGCGTTCGTCCCGCGCAAGTCCCGTTACTACGCCCAGCTGTTCGTGTCCGTCGTAGCGCTGTGCGCCGCCTTCGCGGCGGTCGTCGCCCTCGCCTCCGACGGATACGCCACCACCAAGGCGGGCATCGCGGCGATGGGCGCGATCGCCGTCGACGGACCGGCCCTGTTCCTCCAGGGCACGATCCTGCTGGCGGGCCTGGTCGGCCTGTTCACGTTCGCCGAGCGCCGGCTCGACCCCGAGACACACGGCAACCGCGTCGACTCGTTCGCCGCGCAGGCCGCGTCCGTGCCGGGCAGTGACAGCGAGAAGGCCGCCGTGAAGGCCGGGTTCACCACCACCGAGGTGTTCCCACTGCTGCTCTTCGCGGTCGCCGGCATGCTGATCTTCCCGGCGGCCAACGACCTGCTGACGCTGTTCGTGGCCCTGGAGGTCTTCTCGCTCCCGCTGTACCTGCTGTGCGCCCTGGCCCGCCGCAAGCGGCTCATGTCGCAGGAGGCCGCGGTCAAGTACTTCCTGCTGGGCTCGTTCGCCTCCGCGTTCACCCTGTTCGGCATCGCCCTGCTCTACGGCTATGCGGGCTCGGTGTCGTACGGCACCATCGCGAAGGTCGTCGACGGCACGATCACCACCGTGGATCCGGCGCTCGTGGACACCATGGGCAACGACGCGCTGCTGCTGATCGGCGCCGCGATGATCGTCATGGGCCTGCTGTTCAAGGTGGGCGCCGTCCCGTTCCACATGTGGACGCCGGACGTCTACCAGGGTGCGCCGACCCCGGTCACCGGCTTCATGGCGGCGGCGACCAAGGTGGCCGCGTTCGGCGCGCTGCTGCGCCTGCTGTACGTCGTCCTGCCGGGCCTGCGCTGGGACTGGCGGCCGGTCATGTGGGCCGTCGCGATCGTCACCATGCTCGGCGGTGCGATCGTCGCGATCACGCAGACCGACATCAAGCGGCTGCTGGCGTACTCGTCGATCGCGCACGCGGGATTCATCCTCGCGGGTGTCATCGCGACCACCCCGGACGGAGTGTCGTCCGTCCTCTTCTACCTGGCGGCGTACTCGTTCGTGACAATCGGCGCGTTCGCCGTGGTCACGCTGGTGCGCGACGCCGGTGGTGAGGCGACACACCTGTCCAAGTGGGCGGGTCTGGGCCGTCGTTCGCCGCTGGTGGCCGCCGTGTTCGCGGTGTTCCTGCTGGCCTTCGCCGGTATCCCGCTGACCTCCGGCTTCGCCGGGAAGTTCGCCGTGTTCAAGGCGGCGGCGGAAGGCGGCGCGGCGCCGCTCGTCGTGGTCGGTGTGATCTCGTCGGCCATCGCCGCGTTCTTCTACATCCGGGTGATCGTGCTGATGTTCTTCAGCGAGCCGCGCCCGGAGGGGCCGACGGTCGCCGTGCCGTCACCGCTGACGATGACGGCGATCGGGGTCGGCGTGGCGGTCACACTGGTGCTCGGTGTGGCGCCGCAGTACTTCCTGGACCTGGCGAACCAGGCGGGAGTGTTCGTGCGCTGAGCTGCGCTGCCTAAACCGTGTTCATGCGGCGGGCCCCGGTTCCCTTGGAGGGAGCCGGGGCCCGCCGCGTACGGGGGCGCCGGTCCGTGGCCAGGGGCGGGCCGCGTATGACAGTGGCCGATCGAATGACCACGGAACGTCACAGGCCCGGCCTGTGGATAACTCCGACGCTGTCGGTCCCGGCCCCTATCGTGGAGGCAGTGGTCGAGGGACGACGTACGGGGGACGGGACTATGGGCGGGATGGGCGGTATCAGCGAGATGCCAGGGATCACCGGGACACCGGACGCGAGCGACAGCGAGGCACTGGCCACGCTGCACCGGGTCTTCGGATACGACGCCTTCCGCGGCGAGCAGGAAGAGATCATCGAGCATGTGGTGGCCGGCGGTGACGCCGTCGTGCTCATGCCGACCGGCGGCGGCAAGTCGCTGTGTTACCAGATTCCGTCCCTGGTCAGACCCGGCACGGGCATCGTCGTCTCACCGCTCATCGCGCTGATGCACGACCAGGTGACCGCGCTCAGGGCGCTCGGCGTGCGCGCCGGGTTCATGAACTCCACGCAGGACTTCGACGAGCGCCGCGTGGTGGAGGCCGAGTTCCTGGCCGGGGAGCTGGACCTGCTCTATCTCGCGCCGGAGCGGCTGCGGCTGGACGCCACCCAGGACCTGCTCTCCCGCGGCAAGATCGCCGTCTTCGCCATCGACGAGGCGCACTGCGTCTCGCAGTGGGGCCACGACTTCCGTCCCGACTATCTGACGCTGTCGGTGCTCGGCGAGCGCTGGCCCGACGTCCCGCGGATCGCGCTCACCGCGACGGCCACGCGTGCCACGCACGACGAGATCACCCAGCGGCTGAACATGCCGACGGCCCGGCACTTCGAGGCGAGCTTCGACCGGCCCAACATCCAGTACCGGATCGTGCCGAAGGCCGACCCGAAGAAGCAGCTGCTGGCCTTCCTGCGCGAGGAGCACGCGGGAGACGCGGGCATCGTGTACTGCCTCTCCCGCAAGTCGGTGGAGGCCACCGCCGAGTTCCTCTCCCGCAACGGCATCGAGGCGGTCCCGTACCACGCGGGCCTGGACGCGGGCACCCGCGCCGCCCACCAGTCCCGCTTCCTGCGCGAGGACGGCCTGGTGGTGGTGGCGACCATCGCCTTCGGCATGGGCATCGACAAGCCGGACGTCCGCTTCGTCGCCCACCTCGACCTGCCCAAGTCGGTCGAGGGCTACTACCAGGAGACGGGCCGCGCGGGGCGTGACGGACTGGCGTCCACGGCCTGGATGGCCTACGGCCTCAACGACGTCATACAGCAGCGCAAGATGATCCAGTCGAGCGAGGGCGACGAGGCGTTCCGGCGCCGGGCCGCCGCCCACCTGGACTCGATGCTCGCGCTGTGCGAGACCGCCCAGTGCAGGCGCGGACAGCTCCTGAACTACTTCGGCCAGGAACCGGAGCCGACGGGCTGCGGCAACTGCGACACCTGCCTCACCCCGCCGGAGACCTGGGACGGCACGGTCGCCGCCCAGAAGGTGCTCTCGACGGTGGTGCGGTTGCAGCGGGAGCGCGGACAGAAGTTCGGGGCGGTGCAGATCGTCGACATCCTGCTCGGCAAGCGCACCGGCAAGGTCATCCAGTTCGACCACGACCAGCTGTCGGTGTTCGGCATCGGCGAGGAGCTCTCCGAGGGCGAATGGCGAGGTGTCGTACGGCAGTTGCTCGCCCAGGGACTGCTCGCGGTCGAGGGGGACTACGGCACGCTGGTGCTGACCGAGGCGAGCGGTGCGGTGCTGCGGCGGGAGCGGGAGGTGCCGCTGCGCAAGGAACCGAAGAAGCCGGTGAGCGCCAAGTCGGCCTCCTCGTCCTCTTCCGGTCGGGGCAAGGCCAAGGCCGTGGTGGCCGAGCTGCCCGAGGCGCTGGTGCCGGCGTTCGAGGCACTGCGCGCCTGGCGCGCCGAGCAGGCCCGCGAGCAGGGCGTCCCGGCGTACGTCATCTTCCACGACGCCACGCTCAGGGAGATCGTCACGGTGTGGCCCACGTCCGTGACGCAGCTCGGAAGCGTCGGCGGAGTCGGTGAGAAGAAGCTCGCCACGTACGGCGAGGGTGTGATCGAGGTGCTCGCCGGGCTGGCAGACGGCGGTGCGGAGTCAAAGACACCGGACCAGGCCGGCGACGCGGATCCTGGCGCCGACCACTGGCCCGAGATGGACGGGGAGCCGGCGCCCGAGGACGACTGGATATAGCCGCCGCCGGGCGCCGGCGCGGGGAGCGGCGGAGCCGCGTAGGCCTTACGGCACGTCACAAGGCGTGCGTCGCGCGGGCCCTTGCGCCAACGTCACAAGGCCCGCCCCGCATACGCCCTGACGTCCGCGTCCGAGTCCGTCGTCGCCGTGGCCAGGGCCGCGCGTGCGTCGGCGGTGCTCGTGTGCCGGGTCAGGGCGAGGACGGCGGCCTTGCGGACGTCGGCGTTCGGGTCGGCGAGGGCCTTGGCGAGGGCGGGCACGGCCACGTTGGGATGGGCGGCGGCCAGCGCCGTCGCGGCACCCGACCGGACCTGCCAGGCGGCGGCCGACAGGGCGGCGACGGCGCGGGTGGCGAGGGGGGCGGGGCAGCCGGTGGTGCCCAGCGCTCCGTAGGCGGCCCCGCGTACCAGTGCGTCGGAGTCCTCGGTGAGCCGGGCCAAGGCGTCGAGGACGACGTCGAGGGGGCGCTGCGCCGACACCGTGGCCAGTGCCTTGGCGATCGTCACGCGGACCTCGCGGGAGGGGTCGGTACTTGCCGCGTGGGCGAGTTCCACCGCGGCGTCCACGGAGACCAGGGCGCGGACGGCCTCGATGCGGACGGCGATGTCCGAGTCGGTGAGGGCCCCGGCGAACAGTTCCGTGTCGCCGAGGCGCAGGGCACGCAGGACGTCCAGCGCGGCGGCGCGGACGACCGGGTCGGACTCGGCCAGGGCGGCGGCGAGACCCTCGCGGAGGGCGGGCTCGGGCGGGAGCGTCTCGACGAGTTCGCGCAGGGAGGCGGCCGCTGCGGCGCGGACACCGGAGTCGTGGTCGGTGAGGGCCTCGGCGAGGACCGGCCCGGTCCCCGGTGGCGCGGTCTCCGTGAGGACGGTGACGGCCGTACGGCGGACAGCGGGCTCGGGATCGGCCAGGTAGGTACGGACGACGGCGAGTTCGGGTTCCTGCTCGGCGAGAGCGAGGAGCTCGAGCAGCCGGGGTGAGACCGGCGCGGAAGAGCCGGGGGCGACCGGGGTGTCCGTCACGGTGTCGGCACCGGGTCGGTCGGCGGCCGTGTCGCTCGTGGCACCGAACTGCCCGACGGCGACCGGGGCCACCTCCCGCGCCCCCGCCGTCGCCACCACCTCGGCGTGCACCTCGCCGAGGTGCCGGGAGGGGCCACCGACGGGAGTGAACTCGTCGATCGGGACCAGATAGGGAGCCACGGGACGGGCCGTGAACTCCATCGCACCAGAGGGGGACTTGTGCAGATCGAGATGGTGGAACCAGGAGGCGTCGTCGCGATGGGGGTGATCGAGACGGTCGTGGTAGAGGCCCCAGCGGGACTCCGTGCGGGCGAGGGAGGCGCGCGCGGCCATCTCGGCGCAGTCGCGGATGAAGGAGACCTCGGCGCAGCGCATCAGCTCGTGCGCGGTGCGGGCACCCATCGAGGCGATGTCGGCGCGCATCCGCTCGAAGGACTCCAGGGCCAGCGACAGCCGCGCCCCCGACTTCGGCGGGGCCACGTAGTCGTTCACGAAGCGGCGCAACTTGTACTCGACCTGGGGCTGCGGAGGGCCGTCCGGGTTGCGCAGCGGGCGGTAGATCAGTTCGTGCGCCTCGCGGAGCTGGTCGGGCGGCAACTCCCCTTTGTACGGCGCGTACTGGGAGGCGTCCGCGCCCGCCAGGTCGCCGAAGACGAACGCGCCGATCATGTAGTTGTGCGGGACGCAGGCCAGGTCGCCGGCCGCGTAGAGGCGGGGGACGGTCGTACGGGCGTGGTCGTCGACGCGGACGCCGGAGGCCGAGTGGCCGCCGCACAGGCCGATCTCGGAGATGTGCATCTCGATGTCATGGGTGCGGTAGTCGTGACCGCGGCCCTCGTGGAACGTTCCGCGCGTGGGCCGTTCCGTGGAGTGCAGGATCGACTCCAGGGACGAGATCGACTCCTCGGGGAGGTGGCTCAGCTTCAGGTACACCGGCCCCCGGTCGGACGCGACCTCCGCCGCGAACTCGGCCATCATCTGGCCGGACCAGTAGTCGGAGTCGACGAAGCGCTCGCCGTGCCGGTTGACCTGGTAGCCGCCGAAGGGGTTGGCGACGTACGCGCAGGCGGGCCCGTTGTAGTCCTTGATCAGCGGGTTGATCTGGAAGCACTCGATGCCGGTGAGCTCGGCGCCCGCGTGGTAGGCCATGGCGTAGCCGTCGCCCGCGTTGGTCGGGTTCTCGTAGGTGCCGTACAGGTAGCCGGAGGCGGGCAGGCCCAGGCGGCCGCAGGCCCCGGTCGCCAGGATCACCGCGCCCGCGCGGACCGTGACGAACGCGCCCGTACGCGTGTTGAAGCCGACGGCGCCCACCGCACGCCCGTCCTCGGGAGCGGTCAGCACCCGCACCGGCATCACCCGGTTCTCGATGCGGATCCGCTCCCGCATCTCGCGCCGCCGCAGCTGCCGGTACAGGACCTTCTTGACGTCCTTGCCCTCCGGCATCGGCAGCACGTACGAACCGGAGCGATGGACCTGGCGGACCGCGTAGTCGCCGTGCTCGTCCTTCTCGAACTTCACGCCGTACGACTCCAGACGCTGCACCATCCCGAAGCCGCGCGTGGCGGTCTGGCGGACGGTGGACTGGTCGACGATGCCGTCGTTGGCGCGGGTGATCTCGGCGACGTAGTCGTCCGGTTCGGCGCGGCCGGGGATGACCGCGTTGTTGACGCCGTCCATGCCCATGGCGAGGGCGCCGGAGTGCCGGACGTGGGCCTTCTCCAGCAGGATCACGTCCGCGCCGTGCTCGGCGGCGGTCAGGGCGGCCATGGTCCCGGCGGTGCCGCCGCCGATGACAAGGACGTCGCAGGTGAGTTCCTCGGCGTCGGTGAGCGCGGGGATCTCCAGGGGAGGGTTCACGGAGGTGGTCACCGGGGGGCCTTTCAGGTACCGAGCGAGGAGAGGACGTCGCGCCGCAGCGCCAGGCGTGCCGGGTCGTCGTGCGCCGCGCGGTCGCGCGGGCGGGGCACGTCGCGTACGGCGGTCAGGCGGCCGGAGCCGATGAGTGCGACCCGGTCGCCCAGGAAGAGGGCCTCGTCCACGTCGTGGGTGACGAAGACGACGGTGGCCCCGGTGCCCCGCAGCACCTCGACGAGGAGGTCCTGCATTCCGGCGCGGGTCTGGGCGTCCAGGGCGCCGAAGGGTTCGTCCATGAGGACGGCGCGCGGCGCTCCCGCGAGGGCGCGGGCCAGCTGGGCGCGCTGGCGCTGTCCGCCCGAGACACGGTGCGGCAACTGCCTGGCGTGGTCGGCAAGTCCGACGCGCTCCAGCCACGCCTGCGCCTGCCGCCTGCGCTCCGCACGCGGCAACCCCTTGATGGCGAACGGCAGTTCGACGTTCGCGCGCAGGGTGCGCCAGGGCAGGAGGGCGTCCTCCTGGAAGATCAGGGCGCGGTCGGCGGCGGGGCCCGTCAGCGGGCGACCGTCCTGGCTGACCTCTCCGGCGAGCGGCGACAACAGTCCCGCCAGCGTGCGCAGCAGCGTCGACTTGCCGCATCCGGAGGGCCCGACGAGGGTCAGGATCTCGCCGGGAGCCACGACGAGGTCCACTCCGTCGAGCACGGGCACGTCGGGCCGCCCGAGGGCGGCGCCGCGCAGCGCCAGTGCCGCGCCGCTGCGGACAGGTGAACGGACGTCAGACGAGCTGGTCATGGGGCACGCCCTCCTGAGCCGTGGGGCGCACCGGCACGGCGGCCGCGGCACGGTTCACCCGCCGCGGAGTCCGGCCGGCGGCGACGTACGACGTCCTCGGCAGCCATCGCGTCAGACGGCGCCCCAGGAGTTCCACGGCCGTGGAGGTGAGCCAGCCGAGGACGCCGATGGTGACCATGCCGACGAAGACGCCCGCGTAGTCGACGACGGTGTAGTCCTGCCAGGTGCGGTAGCCGACGCCGTACTGGCCGGAGATCATCTCGGCGGAGATCACACAGATCCACGACACGCCGATGCCGACGGACAGGCCGCCGAAGATGCCGGGCAGTGCGCCGGGCAGGACGACCGAGGCGAGGATCCGCCACCGGCCGCCGCCCATGGTCAGCACCGCCTCCTCCCACCCGGGGGTCAGCGCGCGGACCGCGTGCCGGGTGGAGACCAGGACGGGGAAGAAGGCGGCGGTGAAGGTGATGAAGATGATGCCCTGTTCGTTGGAGGGGAACAGCAGGATGGCGACGGGGACCAGGGCGATCGCCGGGATCGGGCGGACGACCTCCAGGACCGGGCCGAGCAGGTCCTCGGCGAGGTGGGAGCGCGCCACGAGCACGCCCGTCGCCACACCGAGCACCGCGGCCAGCAGGAAACCGGTGAGGATGCGGGTGACGCTGGCGGTGAGGTCCGTCCAGTAGTCCGGGCCGGACAGCCGGTCGGCGAAGGTGCGGGCCACGTCGGCGACCGTGGGGAACTGCGAGAAGCGCAGCCACAGGTCGATGTCGAGACTGGTCAGCAGCTGCCACACGCCGAGGGCGACCGCGAGCGAGGCCGCCCGCAGCGCGTACCGGCCGGCTTTCGGCAGGGGCCGGCTCATGACGCCTGTTCCAGCGCGTCGGCGTATGTGACGACCCGGGCGCCGCCGTGCGCCAAGACGTAGGCCCGCGCGGTCTCCGGGGCGACGAAGGGCAGCAGTTCGTGGCCGTCGGCCACCCAGACTGCCTTGTCGGCGAACCAGAGGGTGCCGGTGGTGGCGTCGGGGACGTAGGCGGCGCGGATGCCGTCCTGGTGCGCGGAGACGTACGCGAGGAGCTCGGCGGGCGTCTTGAAGCTCTGCGTCCTGGAGGCGCCCTTGGGCCAGACCTCGCTCGCGGAAGGGGCGGGAGCAGCGGCGAGGCGCTTGGCGTAACCGGCTCCGAGGGCCTTCTTGACGTACTGGTCGTCGACGAAGGAGTCCACGTCCACGTCACCGGTCAGCTTGGCCGCCTTCAGGACCGAGACGTCCTCCTTCAGCGCGGACACCAGCTGCGGCTTGACCGCCGGGTCGAAGGTGGCGATGCCGTGGGCGCCGTTGTAGAGGTAGACGACCTCGGCGGGCAGGCCGGTGGCTTTCGCGACCGACTCGGCGGCGGCGACCGGGTGGGCGTTGAGGTAGTCGGTGGCCTCGGCCTGGGCCTTCAGGAACGCCTCCAGGACCGCCGGGCGCTTCTTGGCGAAGTCCTCGCCGGCGGTGACGCCGTGGAAGGTGGGCAGGTCCAGCTCGGCACCGTCGTACAGGGCCTTCGCCTTGCCCTGGTAGGCGAGCAGTCCGGGCCAGGCGACGAACTGGGAGAGCGCGTCCGTGCTGCCCGCCGACAGGGCCGAAGCACCCACCGCGGGCTGCTGGTTGAGCTTCTCGATGCCCTTGTCGGCGTCGATGCCGGCCCGCTGGAGGGCGCGTACGAGGGTGCCGTCGGCGGCGGAGCCGACGCTGGTGGAGACCTTCTTGCCCTTGAGGCCGGCCAGGGAGGCCAGTTTCGAGTTCGGGGAGGTGACGATCGTGTTCAGTCCGCCGCGCAGGTTGTAGCCGGTGACCGAGACCAGGCGGGTGGGCTTGCCGAGCTGCTTGCCGCGGGCCGCGTTGATGAGGAGCGGGAAGTCGCCCATCGAGCCGATGTCGATCTTCCCGGCGGTCATCTGGGCGGTGATGGGGGCGCCGGTGGCGTAGTCCTGCCAGTCGACCTTGTAGGTGTGGCCGTCGTGGAGGGAGTTGAGCTGTTTCTCGAAGTAGCCGAGCGAGCGAAGCAGTGTTCCGGCCGTGACCGTGTTGATGGTCCTGGACTGGTAGCCGACGGTGACGGTGACCGTGGAACTGGCGCCCGCCTGGGCGCTGCCGCAGGCCGTCAGCGGCGCGAACAGCAGCAGTGCGGCGACAACCGGTTTGTGTTTCATGGGAGTTCAGGGCCTCTCACCGGAGCAGATAGGGCATGTTGACCGTGACGGCTCCGGTGGGACAGCGGGCCGCGCACGGGCCGCAGTACCAGCACTCGTCGACGTGCATGTAGGCCTTGCCGCTGCTGGTGTCGATGGCCAGGGAGTCCAGCGGGCACATGTCCACGCACAGGGTGCAGCCGTCGATGCACTTCGACTCGTCGATGGTCACGGGCACGTCGGCCCGCTGGGGCGCCAAGGGCATGGCTGTCTCCAGGAAACGGCTCGGAAAGAGGTCAGAGCGAGCGGTGCAGCAGACCGCTCATCGTGATGCGGTCGCCGCGGAAGCGGATGAACTCCAGGTCGACGGGGCGGCCGTCGGCGAGGTGGGTGAGGCGTTCCAGCATGAGGACGGCCGCGCCGCGCGGGGCTTCCAGTACGGCGGCGGAGTGGGCGTCCGCGTTCACCGCCTCCAGGGTGATCTCGGCGTGGCCGAGGCCCTGGCCGGTGATCGTCTCCAGGAGGCGGAAGACGTCGGTGTTCTCCAGGTCGGCGCCGAGCAGGGCGGTGCCGATGTCGAGGGGGATGTAGGTGAGGTCGAGGGAGAGGGGCAGGCCGTTCAGGCGGCGCAGGCGTTCGATGTAGAGGACGTCGGTGCCGGGGGCGATCTGGAGGCGCTGGGCCACCGGGTGGGGGGCGGGGGCCGGGCCCATGGTGCGGACCTCGTTGGTGACCGTGCCGTGTTCGTGCAGGGTTTCCGCGAGGCCCATCAGACGGTCCAGGCCATGGGGGTACTTCTGGCCCACGACCACGGTGCCGACGCCGGGGAGGCGTTCGACCAGGCCTTCGGCGCGGAGCAGGTCCAGGGCTTGGCGGACCGTGTTGCGGGAGGCGCGGTAGTCGGTGGCGAGGGTCGTCTCATGGGGAAGGGTGCCGTCCTCGAAGCCGCCGGTCAGGAGCTGGTGGCGCAGAAGATCGGCGAGTTGCCGTGCCTGGTCCGCACGCAGCCGGCGCCGGGCCCGGGCGGCGACGGTGGTCGCGCCTTGGCCTGCGTGGTCCCGGACACGGTCGGTGGATGGCATGGCTGGAACCATACCGAGCCGGTAGGAAAAGGAGTATTGCCGAATTGTTGCGCCACCTGACGCTCCGACGGATCGGCGCTGACCTGCGGTTTCAGGCGCTGTGGCGTGACATGTGCCACCTGACGGTGAAAGCGGACGTGACTCGACCCACCCAGGGGCGCGGGGAACTGCGCGACCAGCCCCCACCGGCCGGCAGCCGACGCACAACCCCTACGCCAGCGCCGACAACCCCGGCCCAAAAACGATCAACAACGGCAACAACGGCACCAGCGCAGCCGTCGCAGACGTAAGCGCCCGATGCCTGCGCAACAACCTCGGCGGCGGCTCCAGCAACCGGTCCACCCGCTCACCCAGCAACCGATGGCTGGAGGAACACGACAGCACCCCGCGATGCTGGTTCAACTCGATCAGCGCCAACGCCGTCGTCAGGTGACCGCACCGCCGCGACGCCGTGTCGTCCGCCGCCAGTTCCACCAAGCGGTGTGTCTGGTCGCAGAAGTGGGAGAAGAGCGGCACCCGGGGAAATCCCGTGGCCAGCGCGGTCGACAGGTGGAGCAGCCAGTCGTGGCGGGCCCGCGCATGCCCGCGCTCGTGGGTGAGGACGGCGTCCAGCTGGTGATCGGTCAGCCGGTGCAGCGCGCCGGTCGTCACGATCAGCTGCGGCGGATTCCCCGGCATCCACCAGGCGTCCGGATACTCGTCCTCCAGCACCAGCAGCGGACCGCGCGCGACAGCACCCAGCCCGGCCGGCAGATCCGGCGCGCGCTCGCGCAGATGCTCACGGGCGAGCCCCTGGCGCCGGCGGGCCTCGACCAGTTCACGGGCCAGCATCGCCGTGGTCCACGCGGCCCCGCCCGCCAGCAGCAGGGTCAGGACGACCGCCCAGAGCGGCGCCGCCGAGAGGTCGTACGCCGCGGTCACGGCCGGCGGCGCCGGGGCGAACACATGGTCGCGGACCGTGTGGAAGACCGCCGCCGCCCCCAGCACCAGCGCCGTCAGGCAGCAGAGCAGCACCGTCGCGACCAGGCACTGCCACACCCACAGCCCGACCACCGGTTCCCGTTCGGGCCACGCGGACCGGGTGAGCGCACGCGGCACCGGCACGGCGGCCGCTATGGCGACGGTGCTCAGCAGGAGCAGGCAGAGAGTCATGCCACGGGCTCCGCATCCTGATCGGAGACAGGGAAGGTGGGGCTGGGTGGTGAGGTACTGCGGGGCGGCCGGTACGTCGTCCCACGTATGCCGCCCGCCGCCAGTATGCCGTGAGCGGACGCCCTGCGGCAGGACTCGAACAGCACCGGAGGCCTCACACCGCCCCGGACACCACCCGCCCCGCCACTTCCCCCAGCCCCACCCGGACCCCGCCCGGACCGGGAGCCCACGCCGACAGCGTCACCACGTCCCCGTCCTCCAGGAACGTCCGCTTCCCGTCGGGGAGTTCGAGCGGGTCCCGGCCGTTCCAGGTCAGCTCCAGCAGCGACCCCCGCTCGCCCGCCGTGGGCCCGCTCACCGTTCCCGAGCCGTACAGGTCACCCGTCCTCAGCGACGCCCCGTTCACCGTCATGTGAGCCAACTGCTGGGCCGCCGTCCAGTACATGGTGGAGAACGGCGGCTCCGAGATCACATGGCCGTTGATCGCGACGGAGATCCGCAGGTCGTAGCCGCCCGGTTCCACGTCGGAGGCGGTGTCGTCCAGATACGGCAGCAGCTCGTGCGTCCGCTCCGGCGGCGCCACCCGCGCCTCCTCCAGCGCGTCCAGCGGGGTGATCCACGCCGACACCGACGTGGCGAAGGACTTGCCGAGGAACGGGCCGAGTGGGACGTACTCCCAGGCCTGGATGTCCCGCGCGGACCAGTCGTTGAGCAGGCACAGTCCGAAGACGTGCTCCCGGAAGCCGTCGAGCCCGACCGGCCGGCCCAGCTCCGAGGGCGTCCCGACCACGAAACCGACCTCCGCCTCGATGTCGAGCCGCACGGACGGCCCGAAGACGGGAGAGGCGTCCGAAGGGGCCTTCCGCTGCCCCGACGGCCGTACGACATCCGTCCCCGACACCACCACCGTGCCCGCGCGGCCGTGGTACCCGATCGGCAGGTGCTTCCAGTTGGGTGTCAGGGAGTCGGCGGCGTCGGGGCGGAAGATCTGGCCGACGTTTCGCGCGTGGTTCTCGGAGGCGTAGAAGTCGACGTAGTCCGCGACCTCGAAGGGGAGATGGAGGTCTACCGAGGACAGCGGGTGGAAGAAGCCCGCGATCGCCTCCTGGTGCGCCGGCACCGTCACCCACGCGGTCAGCGCGCGCCGCACGTCCGACCAGGCCGTGCGGCCGGCGGCGAGGAGCGGGCCCAGGGAGGGCCGGGCGAGCAGGGAGACGTACGGGGAACCGAGGGCGGCGGCCGCCGCGCCCGCGTCGAGGACGTGGTCACCGAGGCGGACGCCGACGGTCCGGTCGGACGAACCCGGCGGCGAGCACACTCCGTACGGAAGGTTGTGCGGACCGAAGGGGTCGCCCTCGGGCACGTCGAAGGGGACATCGAAGGGGGGCATGGGGTGCTGCCTCACTCTCGCGCTGCCGTGCGGTGCAGGTGGTCGCGGCACACGTTACGTCCGAGCCGCCTGTCACGGCAGTGGCGCAAGGGACAGCAAGGTGACTAAAGAGTTCGCAATGTCCTGTTACGGGACACTCGGAGGCTTCCATTCCGGCTTAGCGTCCTTTGCGAGTACGGACGGGATGGGTGGGGTCGCGTCCGTGGGGGGACGCGTGGGGGGACCGTGGCCAGGAGCGCGAGCAGTGTGCCATTCGAGGCCGATCGTGAGGTACCGGCCCTGATCGTCAAGTTCGGCGACTACCCGCTGCACCACGGCGGAGTCGGCGCGATCCGCAGTCTGGGCCGCCTCGGCGTGCCCATGTACGCCATCACGGAGGACCGCTACACGCCCGCGGCCGCCTCCCGGTACCTCACCCGCGCGTTCGTCTGGCCGACGACCGGCACCGAGGACCCGGGCCGGCTGATCGAGGGACTGATCCGGATCGGGCGCCGCATCGGCCGCCCCGCCGTCCTCGTACCGACCGACGAGGAGGCGGCGGTGCTGATCGCCGAGCACCAGAGTGACCTCTTCGGCCGCTTCCTCTTCCCGCGCGTGGAGCCCGGTCTGCCGCGTCGGCTGGCCAGCAAACAGGGCCTGCACGAACTGTGCGTGGAACACGGGATCGCGAGCCCGGAGGCCGCGTTCCCGCAGTCGTACGACGACATCGTGGACTTCGCCGAGAAGGCCTGCTTCCCGGTGGTGGCCAAGAACCGCGAGGCGTTCGTACGGCGCCGGCGGCCCGCGGTGAACGGCACCACCCGCATCGCCACCCGTGAAGGGCTGCTCGCCCTCGCCCGTGACTGGGGCGAGCGGCCCGGGGTGATCCTCCAGGAGTACCTGCCGCGAGAGGACGCCGAGGACTGGATCGTGCACGCCTACTTCGACCGCGACTCCACACCGCTGGCCCTGTTCACCGGCGTCAAGGTGCGCTCCTGGCCGCCGCACGCGGGCATGACGGCCAACGCGTACGTCGTCGACAACCCGGAACTCGCGGACCTCGCCGCACGTTTCATCAAACAGATCGGCTACACCGGCATCATCGACCTCGACCTGCGCTTCGACCGGCGCGACGGTCAGTACAAACTGCTCGACTTCAACCCCCGCATGGGCGCCCAGTTCCGGCTCTTCGAGAGCGAGTCGGGTGTGGACGTCGTCCGCGCCCTGCACCTGGATCTGACCGGGCGTGCCGTTCCGGAGGGGGAACAGCGCGCCGGTCACCGCTATGTCGTGGAGAACATCGATCTGCCGGCCCTGCTCGCCTACCGCCGCAGCGGCTATACGACACCGCACGCGCCGAAGCGGCCCAGCGGGACCGAGCTGGCCTGGTTCGCGGGTGACGACCCGCTGCCGTTCCTCACGATGCTCGGGCGCTTCGTGCGGCCGGGCGCCAAGCATCTCCACCAGCTGTGGCGGGCCAACCGCCGCGGCAGCGCGACCAGCTGAACAGCTCCACCACGAAGTGACGACGTGACGTCCTGGGGAGGGACTTCGTGATCCATCCGGTAGCAGTCATCGGCGCCGGGCCCTTCGGCCTGTCGACCGCGGCCCATCTGCGGGCGCGCGGCATACCCGTGCGGGTCTTCGGTGACCCCATGGTCAGCTGGCGCGACCACATGCCCGCGGGCATGCTCCTCAAGTCGACCCCGGCCGCCTCCAACCTCGACGCGCCCCAGCACGGGCACACGCTCGTCGACTACTGCGACGCGGCGGGGATCCCCCGGCTGGTGACGGACGAGGACATCGTCCCCGTGGAGACCTTCATCGCCTACGGCCAGTGGTTCCAGCAGAAGCTGGTGCCCGAGCTGGAGCAGGTGCGGGTGGTGTCCGTGGACCGGAGCGGGCAGGGGGGTTTCCAGCTCAAGCTCGACTCGGGGGAGTCGTTCACCGCGCGGGCGGTCGTCGTCGCCACCGGTCTGTCGGGGCTCTCCCACCTGCCCCCGGAGCTGGCCGCCGCCGCACCCGACGGACCCGCCCCGACCGGCCCGGTCTCCCACAGCTCCCAGCACCACGACCTCACCCGCTACTCCGGCAAGGAGCTGATCGTCGTCGGCGCCGGCCAGTCGGCGCTGGAGACGGCCGCCCTGGCGGCGGAGGCGGGCGCGCAGGTCAGGGTCGTCGCCCGCGGCCGCGGCAGCGTGGCCTTCGGCGCACCGCCGTGGAAGCAGCCCAGGCTGCGCCCCGAGTCGCCCTTCGGCCGCGCCTGGTCGCTGTGGGCCCTGACCTACTACCCGCACGCCTACCGCCACCTCCCGGCCGGCACCCGCCACTACCTGGTCCGACGGGTCCTCGGCCCGCTCGGCGCATGGTGGCTGCGCGACCGTTTCGAGGGGAAGGTGCGGGTCACCGAGGTGGACCGCATCCTCAAAGCGGACACGTCGCAGGGGCACCCGGGCCTGGAGGTCCTCACCGACGCCGGGACCGTGGACCGGCTCGCCGCCGACCACGTCATCGCGGCCACCGGCTACCGCGTCGACCTCGCCGCGATGGGCTTCCTCGGGCATGAACTGCGCACCGCCCTCGCCGTCAGCCGGGGCACGCCCAGGCTCGGCGCCGGATACGTCTCCTCCGTACCGGGCCTGTACTTCACCGGCCTGCCGGCGGCGGCGTCCTACGGCCCGGTGATGCGCTTCGTGTGCGGCACGGAATTCGCCTCCCCGAGGCTCGCCCGGCACCTGGCGGCGGCCCACGGCTAGACCCACGCCAGGGCTTGGCCTCACGACGTGCAGACGTCCTTCAGCCGGTCGGCCGCCGCGTCGATCCTGCCGGTGTCCGGGTGGGTGTCTCCGTCGAGGATGGATTTGTTGTAGTCCTCGATCGCCTTGTCGAGGTCCTTGACGGCCTTGTCGACCTCGCTGTCGCCCGCGTCGTCCCGGGCCTCGTTGATCTCGTCGATGTTCTTGTCGATCGTGGCGATGGATGCGGCGGTCTTCGAGGGGTCTTTCACCGCGTCCCAGCCGGCCTCGTGGATGGCCTTGACGCTGTCGGCGATCGTGTCGGCGTTCGACACGCAGTCCAGGGAGTTGTCCACGTCATCGGGGTCGCAGCCGGTGGCGAGGACTGCGGTGAGGGCGACGGCGGTCAGGGCGGTGGCGATGGTGAGGCTACGGCGACGGCGCATGGCTGTGGCGACCCTTTCTCGGGGCGGGATTCGATGCCGTCCACGATTCCGTCCCCCACCCACCGCCACGAGGGAGCTGCCCGGCGTATGCGGGGTGTAGCCCACTACACCCCGCGGCCCGTCCTACGACCGGTAGCCCGTCCTACGACCGATAGCGCCCCAGCGTCCGCAGCCCCGGCAGCTCCCGGTCCTCGAAGTCGAACAGCGCCAGGTTCTCCCATGCGTTGCCCGAGGAGGAGTCCGTCGGGTCCCAGCCGCTGCCCGCGCGGTAGGTCCACAGGCCCTCCCAGTAGCAGTAGCCCAGCCCCTGCCCGTCCGGCACACCGGCCGCGAGGTCGGCCACCGCGCGCAGCCATGCGGCCTGGCCCGCCGGCGTGGCGGGGAAGCCCTCGGTCAGTTGCGAGGGGTCGTTCAGGATGTCGTTGACGTCGTCCTCGCTCTCCAGCGTGAACGGGTACGCCGTCTCGGCGATCACGCACGGCTTGCCGTAACGCGCGGTGATGTCCGCCATGTTGGCGGCCGCGTTGGCGACCGGGCCGTGCCAGAACGGGTAGTAGGAGAGCCCGATGATGTCGAAGTCGACGCCGTACGCCACCATGTTGTCGAACCACCAGCGGTACAGCCCGTTGTCGCCGCCGTTCGCCAGGTGCAGGATCGTGCGGATCCGCGGGGTGGTGTCGCGGGCCGCGCTCAGACCGGCCTTGAGGAAGGCGGTCATGGTGTCGAAGTGCTCCCAGTTGCCCTCGGGCCAGATCAGGCCGCCGTTCAACTCGTTGCCGATCTGCACGAGTTGAGCCGGGGTGCCCTGCCGTTTCAGCGCTCCCAGGACGTCGGCCGTGTGGTCGTACACCGCCCGCGTCAGGCCCGCCACGTCCAGGTCCGCCCAGGCGGCCGGCTTGGTCTGGTGGGCGGGGTCGGCCCAGCTGTCCGAGTAGTGGAAGTCGATCCAGAGGCCGACGCCGGCCCGCTTGAGGCGCCGGGCGAGCGGCAGGATGTGCGCCTTGGTGTTGTAGCCGTCGGCCGGGTTCACCCACACCTTGAGGCGGGCGTGGGTGACGCCGGCCTGCGCGAGCAGGCGGACCGGGTCCTCGCGGCGGCCGTCGGCCGTGCGGTACACGGCGCCGTGGTCCTCGTTCTTCGGCAGCGAGGAGATGTCCACGCCCCGGATGTCCAGACGGCCGCGCCGGGTGGTGGCCGGTGCGGCGACGGCCGGTGCCGCCCCCAGCACGGGAACGGCCAGCGCGGCGGCTCCGGCAGCGGTGAGAACACTGCGTCTGCGCATGTCAAAAGGGTCCTTTCGCGGACGGTCACGGGGACACCGGCTCAGCGGTGACTTCAGGGGCCGGGGGAGGGCCGGGCGGGAAGGCCGGGGAACGGGGTGAGGGGAGTCGGCGAAACGCCGGACGACCAAGGAAAACCCTCATTTTCTGTGATCGTGCACAGCTCCCCTCACCCCTGTCATCGGCGGGCAACAAGTAGGTAACCCCAAGCCCCCGCCATTGACAAGGGGCCGAAACAATTCTCTACTGTGCACGATCACAGAGCCGCGCGGCCCTCGCGCACAGCCTCTCGGACCCATCCGCAGAACCTCCCCCCACGGCGGTTGCCGCGTACGCGGATGTCCAAGACCGGCTGGTTCCAAGTCAGGGGAGATGAAGATGTCGATCAACCGCCGCCAGATCAGCAGGCGCAGCATCCTTGCCGGGGCCACAGCCCTCGGCCTCACGAGCACCCTCGCCGCCTGCGGCGGTTCCGACGACAAGGACTCCGGCGGGAGCAGCGGGCCGGTCAAGCTGACCTACTGGTCGTGGGCTCCGAACATGGAGAAGGTCGCCGCGATCTGGAACAAGAAGAACCCGGACATCACGGTCACCGTGTCCAAGCAGGCCAGTGGCGGTGAGATCGTCTCCAAGCTGATCACCGCGAAGAAGGCCGGCAACGCCCCCGACCTCATCCAGGTCGAGTACCAGTCCCTGCCGACCCTGGTCTCCAACGACGTCCTGGCCGACATCACCAAGTACGCGGGCAGCACCAAGTCCGAGTTCGCCGACGGCCTGTGGGGCATGGTCACCCTCGGCACGGACGCGCTCTACGCGATCCCGCAGGACGCCGGGCCGCTGATGTTCTACTACCGCGAGGACCTCTTCAAGAAGCACGGACTCAGCGTCCCGAAGACCTGGACGGAGTTCGCCGAGACCGCCCGCGCCGCCAAGAAGGCCGTCCCGGACGCCTACTTGACCACCTTCTCCTCCAACGACCCCGGTCTGTTCGCGGGCCTCGCCCAGCAGGCCGGCGGCAAGTGGTGGACCGTCGACTCGGCCGGCAAGTGGACCGTCGGCATCGACGACGCGGGCACGAAGAAGGTCGCCGAGTTCTGGGGCGGCCTGGTGCAGGAGGGCGTCATCGACAACCAGCCGATGTACACCCCGGCCTGGAACAACGCCCTCAACAAGGGCACCCACCTGGCCTGGGTCTCCGCCGTCTGGGCGCCCGGTGTGCTGGTCTCCGCCGCCCCCGACACCAAGGGCAAGTGGCGCATGGCCCCGCTGCCGCAGTGGAAGTCCGGCGAGAACGTCACCGGCAGCTGGGGCGGTTCCTCCACCGGTGTCTCCACCGACTCCAAGCACGCCGAGGCCGCCGCCAAGTTCGCCACCTGGCTGAACACCGACCCGGAGGCGCTGGCCGCCCTGGTCAAGGAGGTCGCGATCTACCCGGCCGCCACGAAGGGCCAGTCAGGGAGCGTCCTCACCACGCCGGAGTTCTTCGCCAACCAGGCGGACTTCTACACGACGGCCGGCGAGATCGCCGCGACCACCGCCGCCGCGGCCTGGGGACCCAACGTCAACACGGCCTACACCACCTTCCAGGACGCGTTCGGCAAGGCCAGCAAGGCGAAGAAGGAGTCCCAGTTCGACTCCGCCCTCGCCACCATGCAGTCGAAGACCTTCGCCGACATGAAGAAGCAGGGCTTCGAGGTGACCGAGGCATGACCAGCGCTCCGCTCAAGGGCTCCGACCTCACCGAGGTCGGGCCCTTGGCGGACGGCACCGGCACCGCCCAGTCCGTCCGCCCCAGCCGCCCCCGCCGCCGTGGTCGCGGTCGCAGCGCACCGTACTGGTTCCTGGTGCCCACCCTGACCCTCTTCGCCGCCTTCACCGTGGTGCCCATCGGGTACGCGATCTGGCTGAGCCTGCACAGGGTCCAGGTCAAGGGCATCGGCCTCGGCAAGGGCGCCCGCTCACAGGTCTGGAACGGGATCGGCAACTACACCGACGTCCTCAAGGACTCCGAGTTCGGCCACAGCGTCCTGCGCGCCTTCGGCTACGGCCTCATCGTCATCCCGACCATGCTCGGCCTCGCGCTGCTGTTCGCGCTGATGCTGGACACCCCGAAGGCGCGCAGTGCGCCCTTCGCCCGGCTGATGATCTTCCTGCCCTACGCGGTGCCGGGCATCATCGCCGCTCTGATGTGGGGCTTCCTCTACCTGCCGGACGTCAGCCCCTTCTACTACCTGCTCGACAAGTTCGGCCTCCCGCAGCCCGATCTGTTCGACGGCGGCAACCTCTACCTCTCCTTCGCGAACATCGCGGTCTGGGGCGGCACCGGCTTCAACATGATCGTCATCTACACCGCGCTGCGGGCGATCCCGCCGGACATCTACGAGGCGGCCAGGATCGACGGCGCGTCGAATCTGAACATCGCCCTGAAGATCAAGATCCCGATCGTGATGCCCTCCCTGGTGCTCACCTTCTTCTTCTCGGTGATCGCCACCCTCCAGGTCTTCACCGAGCCGATGGCCCTCAAGCCGCTCACCAACGGCCTGCCCAGCTCGTGGAGCCCCCTGATGGCCATCTACGACAAGGCCTTCCTGCAGTCCGACATCTACGGCGCCTCCGCCACCGCGGTCGTCCTGGCCCTGGCCACGTTCGTCCTCTCCTTCACCCTGCTGCGCATCTCCGACCGCTACACCCGGGAGGACCGGGCATGACCCCCCTCACCCTCACCGCCGACACCACTGGCAGGGCCGCCAAAGCACGGCGGACGGCCTGGGTGCCCACCCTCGTGCTGCTCCTCGGCGCCCTGTACTGCCTGATCCCCATCGCCTGGGTGGTCATCGCGGCGACCAAGGACCGGTCGGAGCTCTTCTCCACCTTCACCTTCGCCCCCGGCAGCGGCTTCCTGCAGAACCTGAGCGACCTGACGGACTACCGCGACGGCATCTTCTGGCGCTGGATGGCCAACTCGGCCTTCTACGCCGGTTTCGGCGCCCTGCTCTCGGCCGCGGTCTCCGCCGCCGGCGGCTACGCGCTCGGCCGGTTCGCCTTCCGGGGCCGTGAGGCCATCTTCAAGATGATCCTGGCCGGCGTCCTGGTGCCGTCCATCGTGCTGGCCGTACCGCAGTACCTGCTGCTGTCGAAGCTGGGCATGGCCGACTCGTACTGGTCGATGCTGCTGCCGTCGATCCTCTCGCCGTACGGCGTCTACCTGGTCCGCATCTACGCGGCCGCGTCGGTGCCCGCCGAGCTGATGGAGGCGGCCCGCATGGACGGCGCGAGCGAGTGGAGGATCTTCTCGCGGATCGCCGTACCGATGATGATGCCGGGTCTGATCACGGTGTTCCTCTTCCAGTTCGTCGGCATCTGGAACAACTTCCTGCTGCCGTACGTGATGTTGGCCGACGACGAGAAGTTCCCGATCACCCTCGGCCTCTACACGCTGCTCGCGCAGGGCGCCTCGCAGCCGGCCCTCTACACCCTGGTCATCACCGGCTGTCTGCTCGCGATCCTCCCGCTGATCGGGCTCTTCCTGGTGATCCAGCGGTTCTGGTCCCTGGACCTGCTCAGCGGCTCGGTCAAGGCCTGAGGCCCGGACCCCCTTTCACGAACGAGGAACATGACCACCAGCGCGAACGGACGCCGAAGGCCCCCGACCATCCACGACGTGGCCCGGGAGGCGGGCGTCTCGCGGGGCACCGTCTCCCGCTTCCTGAACGGCGGCCACTACGTCTCGCCCGCTGCCCGGCGGGCTGTGGAGGCCGCCATCAGGAAGACCGGTTACGTGGTCAACCGGCATGCGCGCAGCCTCAGTACCGGACGGTCGGACTCGGTGGCGTTCCTGCTGACGGAACCCCAGGAGAAGTTCTTCGAGGACCCCAACTTCAACGTCCTGCTGCGAGGTTGCACCGAGCGGCTCGCCCAGCACGACATCCCGCTGCTGCTGATGCTGGCCGAGAGCGACGACGACCGGCGCCGGCTGACCCGGTACATCACGTCGGGTCACGTCGACGGCGTGCTGCTGCTCTCCAACCACAGCGGCGACCCCGTCGCCGCCGAACTCCACGACGCGGGGATCCCGTTGGTGGTCTGCGGCAAGCCGATAGGGCTCGGTTCCAAGGTGAGTTACGTGGCGGCCGCCGACCGCGAGGGCGCGCAGGAGATGGTCCGCCATCTGCTCACCGGGGGCCGGCGCCGCGTCGGGATGGTCACCGGGCCGCTGGACATGCCGGGCGGCCCCGACCGGCTGGCCGGCTACCGGGACGTGCTGGCCGAGGCGGGCCTGCCCTACGACCCGGCGCTCGTCGTCGAGGGCGACTTCCGGCGCAGCGGCGGCGAACGGGCGGCCCGTCGCCTGCTGGCCCAGGCTCCCGACATGGACGCCGTCTTCGTCGCCTCCGACCTCATGGCCCTGGGTGTCGTCAACGTCCTTCAGCAGGCCGGGCGTTCGGTCCCCGGCGACATCACCGTCGGCGGCTTCGACGACTCACCCGCGGCCACCGCCATCGCCCCCGCCCTCACCACCATGCGCCAGCCCTTCGACCGCATCAGCGCCGAGATGGTCCGCATGCTCCTCGCCCAGATCGCCGGCGAGGACACGGCCGGGGTGATCCTCCCGACGGAACTCGTCGTCCGGGACTCGGCGTGAGCGGAAGCGGAACTCACGTCAACGGATGTGAAAGCAGCAGCCGTCCGGTTCGCGTCGAGTCGCAGGGGCCAACCATCCGTATTCTCTGATCATGGCCGCCTCCCCCGCATATGCACTGATCGCCACCGACCTGGACGGCACGCTGCTGCGCGCCGACGACACCTTCTCCGACCGGTCGTTGGCCGCGCTCGCGCGGGTGGCCGCGGGCGGGGCCCGGCATCTCGTCGTGACGGGACGGCCGGCGCCCAGAGTGCGGCCGCTGCTCGACGACCTGGGCAGCACGGGGCTCGCGGTGTGCGGGCAGGGCGCGCAGGTGTACGACGCCGGTGCGGACCGTCTGCTGTGGTCGGTGACCCTGGACCAGGAGCTGGCCGAGACCGCGCTCGGGAAGATCGAGGCCGAGGTCGGGCAGGTGTACGCGGCCGTGGACCAGGACGGTGTCGACGGGCTCACTCTCATCGAGCCGGGCTATCTGATGCCCCACCCGACCCTGCCGGCCGTGCGGGTCGACCGGCGCGACGACCTGTGGTGCGAGCCGATCAGCAAGGTGCTGCTGCGCCATCCCTATCTGTCCGACGACGAGTTGGCGGTGACGGCGCGCTCGGTGGTGGGCTCGCTGGCCACGGTCACCATGTCGGGGCCCGGGACCGTCGAACTCCAGCCATGCGGCATCACCAAGGCGACGGGCCTCGCGCTGGCCGCCGAACACCTGGGCCTGAGGCCGGAGATGACGATCGCCTTCGGGGACATGCCCAACGACATCCCCATGTTCGACTGGGCGGCCCACGGCGTCGCGATGGCCAACGCCCACCCCGAACTCAGGGCCGTGGCCGACGAGGTGACCCTGTCGAACGAGGACGACGGCATCGCCGTCGTCCTCGAAAGACTGTTTCCCGGGGCCTAGTAGGCGCCGAAGACGTTGTCGATGGACCCGTACCGCTGGGCCGCGTAGTTGCAGGCCGCGGTGATGTTCGCGACCGGGTCGTACGGGTCCCACGAGGTGTTGGCCACGTGGTAGGCGTTGAAGGTCGGGTCGATCACCTGCAGCAGGCCCTTGGAGGGCGTGCCGGCGGCCGCGTTGGAGTCCCAGAGGTTGATGGCGTACGGGTTGCCGGAGGACTCGCGGATGACGTTGCGGTAGATGCCGTCGTAGGAGCCGGGAATGCCGTGCTCCGCCATGACGGCGAGGGAGGCGCGGATCCAGCCGTCCAGGGTGTTGGAGTAGCCGAGCGTGGTCGCGGTCTGCAGGGGTGGGGTGGCCGCGGACGCGCTGGTCGCGCCGATGAGGGGGAGCGCGAGTACGGCGGCTCCGGTGCCGGCGACGGCGAGCTTGCGGACGAGACGGCTGGTACGGGGACGTCGGTGCTGAGCGGCAGCAGACATGGCGAAGTTCCTCTCCGGCGCCTGCGAGGTGAGCTGTCGGGTTCGGGCTGGAGTTGCCCGGCCACGCCTACGAAAGGCATGACTTCACCCCGAGCCGTACCGGTATGTCCGAAGACGCCCGGTCCGGCGGCTTACCTGGGTCCCCCGCTCCTGCCCTGGTTTCTCGGTGGGTGTACGGGCGGTGGCAGGATTCGGCGTCCGCCCGACAGGCCGGGAACGTATGCGAGAGCACATGTCCGGAACAAGTGGCGAATTCACATGCGAGGCCTATTGACCTTGAGAGGAGGCATTTGGGGCACTTGATCCTTTGCGGTCGCCAACCCTCAACTGGCATGTCGGCAAAGGCGGATCGAAAGATTCCGGATCGGCGTCCGTCCACCTGTCCGCGTGGGCCAAGTCACAGCCGAGCGCAAGAGGTGTAAAACGGTCAAGAATGCCCAACTCGTAGTCAACCGGCTGTCCGTGGGATCCGCTGCTCCCCTGTCCGGTGGAGGGCCGCCTCACCGCCGTCGGTGCGGACGACCTCGCTCGAGGTGCGGAAGTCCGTCCCGTCGCAGGTGTACCCGGGGGGCCTGACGCCGAGCGGCTCGCACGGCTCGGGCTCCTCGAACGCGACGTCCGAGGAGGCTTCACGCGCGCGTACCGGCAGTTCGAGGAAGCTGCCCGCCGGCTCCGGCGGCCGGGCGGGAACGCGTGCCCGTGTGCTGCGGGGAGCGAGAGCGGACAAGGACAGCAGGGCCCTGGAGGCCGTACGGCACCGTCGTCACGTTCGGGGAAGGCCATGTCGGCCCGTGCGGCCATGCACCGATGAGCCCGTATGCGCCCGACGGGCAGGTGCTCGACGAGACTGAGGACCGGGTCGTGCCGGCCGTCCACCGCGAGGACGGCCGCGTCGATCGCGCCGTAGTCCTCGCAGACGCTGCCGTCGCGCCAGTAGGTGTCACCCGTCTGGAGGTCGAGCCAGGTGTGGATGAACGGGTCGACCTGTTCGAGTCGCCCAGCCGCAGGTCCCGCCACACGTCGCCGACAACCAGCCCTTGCGGTCACCGAGCCTGCCGGGGATCAGCGGGCCCGCGAAGGAGCCGACCGACCGGTCGGGATGGATGTGGCGTAGTGGCCGCAGGCGATCAGGACGCCGACATGCCCGGACCGCCGTGCGCGAGCGTGTTGCGACTGCTTCCCTACAAGTCGATAGATATCCCTTCTTTTCAGGTGATCAAAAACATACTGGTCGTGATCCGATACCGCCTGGCATGGACGGGGCGGGCGCTATCGGTGATCCAAAGGTGACCGGATACGCTGACTTGAGTGAGGGCAGCGACCTATCGACATTCCGTATAACCGCCAGTGGGACACCAGCAGACAGGAGACCCCTCGTGACCGTCGTCGGGCCGTTCGGGCTGAGCGTGCGGGACCAGGCTCTGGAAGCCGATGTCCAGGCCGCAATGGCGGCTGTCGAGGAGGGATTGCTCGAAGCCACCAAGAGTGAGGTTCCCTTCATCACCGAGGCCGCCCAGCATCTGGTGCGCGCGGGTGGAAAGCGGTTCCGTCCGCTCCTCGTGATGCTCGCTGCCCAGTTCGGGGATCCCTATGCGCCGGGCGTGGTGCCGTCGGCCGTGGTGGTGGAGCTGACCCACCTCGCGACGCTGTACCACGACGACGTGATGGACGAGGCCGAGGTCCGACGGGGCGTCGACAGCGCCAACACCCGCTGGGGCAACTCGGTGGCCGTGCTGACCGGCGACTTCCTGTTCGCCCGCGCCTCGCACATTCTGGCCGACCTCGGGCCCGAGGCGGTCCGGGTGCAGTCGGAGGCGTTCGAGCGCCTGGTCACCGGCCAGATCCTGGAGACGGCCGGGCCGCAGGACGGCAGGGACCCGGTCGAGCACTACCTGGACGTGCTCGGCGGCAAGACGGGCTCACTGGTCGCGGTCTCGTGCCGCTTCGGGGCGATGATGTCCGGCGCCGACGAGACGGTCGTGGACGTCCTGACCCAGTACGGCGAGCGTCTCGGCGTCGCCTTCCAGCTCGCCGACGACGTCCTGGACATCGCCTCCGACTCCCACGAGTCCGGCAAGACGCCGGGCACGGACCTGCGCGAGGGCATCCCCACGATGCCGGTGCTGCGGTTGCGCGAGCGGGCCGCGCGTCTTGGTCTGGCCGAGGACATCGCCCTGTGCGAGCTGCTCGACTCCGACCTCACGGACGACGCCCGGCACGCGGAGGCGCTGGCCGCCCTGCGGACGCACCCCGCGCTGGAGCAGGCCCGCAAGGACACCGTGCGCTACGCGGAGGAGGCGCGCGCGGCGCTGGCCCCGCTGCGGGAGTGCGACGCGAAGGCGGCCCTGATGGAGCTGTGCGACGCGGTGGTGCATCGCGCGGGCTAACACCTGCGGACCGTTTGGCAGAGCGGGCGCCCCCTACGGGTAGTAGGGGGCGCCCGCATGTCGTGTCATACCCCAGGTGTACACGGAGTTGGCTCCGAGGTCTGACGCATTCTCATGGCCGATTTGGTCAGATGGACATCACAGAAAACACCACTCCTCACCGATTCGGGTGAGAATGGCGGCTACAGGGTGGACGCAGGGGAGTTGACAGCCGCCGCCGACGACGGAGGTAAGGCACACATGGCACCGTACGAATCCGACGACAGCGCGACCGCCGCGGACGCCGAAGAGCTGCGCTCCGCGCGCCGCCGCAAGGCCGCGCGATACGCCGTGCCGGCCACGGTGGTGGGCATCGCGGCGGCGACCATCGGGCTCGTCCCGGCGCTCGCCGACTCCGGTGACCCCGACCTGCCGAAGATCAGCGCCCAGGAACTCATCGAGAAGATCGCCGCATCGGACGTACAGCAGCTTTCCGGCACCGTGAAGATCACCACGGATCTGGGGCTGCCGGACCTCGGCGGCCTGGAGAGCTCGTTCGGCTCCGCCGCCGGGCCCTCAGGCTCGGGCGACGGCTCCTCCGCCGACCCCTCCACCAAGCTCACCGAGCTCGCCTCCGGCACGCACACACTGCGCGTCGCGGCCGACGGCGAGAACAGGCAGAAGGTCTCGCTGCTGGAGAACGCGGCCGAATACAGCCTCATCCACAACGGCAAGGACGTCTGGGGCTACGACAGCAAGTCCAACTCGGTCTTCCACACCACGGCCTCCGAGAGCGACGGGAAGCAGAAGGAAGAGCTCCCGGCGACGCCCAAGGACCTCGCCGAGGAGGCTCTCAAGGCCGCCGACAAGACCACGTCGGTGACGGTGGACGGCACCGCGCAGGTCGCGGGGCGGGACGCCTACCGGCTCGTCATCAAGCCCAAGGACGAAGGGTCGACGGTCGGCCAGATCACCGTGGCCGTGGACTCGAAGACCGGGCTGCCGCTGAAGTTCACGCTGACGCCGGCGAGCGGCGGTTCCGCCGTCGTGGACGCGGGCTTCACCCAGGTCAGCTTCGCCAAGCCGGCCGCCTCGACCTTCGACTTCACCCCGCCCAAGGGCGCGAAGGTCGAGGAGGGGGACGCCACCAAGGCGCCCGGGCGCTCCGAGCGTTCCGAGCACCCCGAGGGCTTCGGCAAGGGCTCGGCCGACGAGTTCGGCAAGGGCGGCCCCGAGGGGCTGAACGTCATCGGGGACGGCTGGGACTCCATAGCCACCTTCGACACCGGCGGCCAGGGCGTCCCGTCCGGCTCCGAGGTCGGCGGTGACGTCGGCGGCTTCCTGGACTCGCTCGGCGACAAGGTCTCCGGGAAGTTCGGCGAGGGCACCGTCTTCAAGACCCGCCTGATCAACGCCCTGATCACCGACGACGGCAAGGTCTACGTCGGCGCGGTCACCAAGGACGCGCTGGTGAAGGCGGCCGACGCGGCGAAGTAGGACGCGCACGGCACGACGAATCGAGGGAGCCGATGGACCAGCCGTCCGCCACGGAGCCGGATCCGGAGGGGGCGCGCGAGGGCGGAGACGCGGGTGACGGCGTCATCCGCACCCACGCCCTCACCAAGCGCTACCGCGGCGGACAGCTCGCCGTGGACGGTCTCGACCTGACCGTCCCGGCGGGCAGCGTCTTCGGCTTCCTCGGCCCGAACGGCTCCGGCAAGACCACCACCATCCGCATGCTGATGGGCCTCATCGAACCGACCTCCGGCTCGGCGCGCGTCCTGGGCCACCCCATGCCGCGCGCCTCCCGGACCGTACTCCCGCACGTCGGCGCGCTCATCGAGGGCCCGGCCCTCTACGGCTTCCTCTCCGGCCGCGACAACCTCATCCGCTACGACGCCGCGGACCCGACCGCCGACCCCCGCACCCGGGGCACCCGCGTGGCAGCGGCCCTGGACCGGGTGGGCCTGGCGGCCGCCGCCGGCAAGAAGGCGAAGGCGTACTCGCTGGGCATGAAACAGCGCCTCGGCCTGGCGGCGGCCCTGCTCCAGCCCCGCAGACTCCTGGTCCTGGACGAACCGACCAACGGCCTGGACCCACAGGGCATGCGCGAGATCCGTTCCCTGGTGAGAGAGCTGGCCTCGGACGGCACCACCGTCTTCCTCTCCTCCCACCTCCTCGACGAGATCGAACAGGTATGCACCCACGCAGCGGTGATGGCCCAGGGCCGCCTGATCACCCAGGGATCGGTGAGCGACCTCGCGGCGGGCGCGAGGAGCAGGCTGGTGGTCACGACACCGGACACGACGGACGCGGCGCGGGTGCTGAAGGAGCAGGGGGTCGGTGATGTGGTCATCGACGAGGACCGGGTGACGTCCGACCCTCCGGAGGGCGAACTCGCCGCCATCAACGCCGCGTTGGTGACGGCAGGGGTACGGGTACGGGGCTTCGGTGTCGAACGAGCCTCCCTGGAGGACGCCTTCGTAGCGTTGACGGGGGAGGGCTTCGATGTCGCAGGCTGAGCTGAGCGCCCCGCAGGGGCGCGGGGCCGTGTCGAATGTGCGGCTACCGCCGCGCGGGCGCGACCAGCCACAACCCGCCCGCAGCCGTCGTACAACCTTCCTCGGCACCCTCCTGCGCAACGAACTGCTCACCACCTTCCGCCGCTGGCGAACCCTCGCTCTCCTCGCCGTACTCGCGGCGGTCCCGATCCTCGTAGGCATCGCAGTGAAGATCGAGACCAGCGACGGCTCCTCGGCCGGCGCCGACGGTGGTGGTGGCCCCGCCTTCATCTCGCAGATCACCAACAACGGCCTCTTCCTGGTCTTCACCGCCCTCGCCGCGACCCTCCCCTTCTTCCTCCCGATGTCCGTCGGCGTCATCGCGGGCGACGCGATCGCGGGCGAGGCCAACGCCGGTACCCTGCGCTACCTCCTGGTCGCCCCGGCGGGCCGCACCCGGCTGCTCCTCACCAAGTACGCGACGGTGATGGTGTTCTGCCTGGTCGCCACCCTCGTGGTAGCCCTCTCGGCGCTGACGGTGGGGGCCATCCTCTTCCCGCTCGGGGACCTGACGACGATCTCCGGCACTCAGATCACCTTCACGGAGGGACTGGGAAGAGCCCTGCTGATCGCCCTGGTGGTGGCCGCGTCACTGACCGGCGTGGCGGCCCTCGGCCTGTTCGTCTCGACGCTCACGAGCAGCGGCATCGCGGCGATGGCCACGACGGTGGGCCTGCTGATCACGGTCCAGATCCTCGACCAGATCCCCCAACTGCACGCGCTGCAGCCGTACTTCTTCTCCCACTACTGGCTGTCCTTCGCCGACCTCATGCGCGAACCGGTCTACTGGGACGGCCTGGTGAAGAACCTCGGCCTCCAGGCCCTGTACGCGGCGGTGTTCGGCTCGGCGGCGTGGGCGAGGTTCATGGCGAAGGACATCACGGCGTGAGCTGTTCATAGGGGAACCGCGCCAGCGGCGCCTCCTGCTCGAAGAACGTCTTCGCGCGGGCGAGGGCATCGGTGTCCCTCAGCACGGCACCGGGCTTGTTGCCGTTGCCGAGCAGCACCCCGCCGAAGCGCATGCCCATGTAGGCGGCCGAGTTGCTGAGGGTGCCGACCAGCGGGTCGGCGACCTCGAACTCCTGGTGTGCCATCGCGGTGACGCCCCACAGCGTGCGCCCGGCCATGGTCGCCTTGAACTCGACGCCCGGAGTGCGCAGCCAGCCGGCCCAGTGGTCCAGATAGCGCTTGATGTGGGCGGAGACCGAGTACCAGTACAGCGGGGAAGCGATGACGATGTCCGTCGCCGCGAGCGTCGCATCGAACAGCAGTGCCGTGTTGCCGATCGTCGGACGCACGTGGTCGGTGTCGTGGAGGAGAGCCTCGAAGTCGGGCAACGAATGCTCCGTGAGGTCGATCCACTGCTGCTCGACGTCAGAGGGCAGTTGCTCGGCGGCCCGGCGGGCCAGCAGTTCGGTGTTGCCGTCGCTGCGGCTGCTGCCGAGCACGAACAGGAAACGGCGTGTCATGGGAGATCCCTCGGGTGATCGGCTGTGATCGGCGGTGATCGACGTACGGTAAATCCTCGCACATGCATTATATGCGTGCGCATTTACCTGTCCAGTGGCGAGCCAGGGCGGTCGTTGGCGGCACCCCGGCGAACGCGCCCAGCTCCGGATCCACCCGCCGGAACCGCACCAGGGCGGAGGCGACGACGTCGACGGCCCGCAATGAGTGCGCACGTACCGCTGAAGCGATGTCCCGGGAGGAGAGGGAAGTCAGTCGGAGTCCTCGGCCGTCACGGGGCGGCGGCCCGGGTGAGCCGGACCAGCGCCTCGGTCCCGCGAGGCGGGGTTCCGTCCAGGTCACCGAGGCGCCACGCGGGGACCCAGGGCACGCGGTACACGTCCACCGTGGACTCGATCTCCTTGAGCTGCCGGGCGAGCGGGCGCGGGAGCCGGCCCGGGGCGTCCGCGACGAGGACGACGGCGTCGAGGTCGAGCCCGGGCGGGTGCTCCCCGCGCCGGAAGAGCTCCAGGCCGCGGCGGGCGGCGAGCAGACCCGCGGCGTGTGTACGGGCGACGAGCAGGACGGAGGCCGGCGCACCGGGGCCCGGCCAGTCACGTCCGCTGTCGTGGCCGCCGTAGACGGCGGCCAGGGTGGAGACGCCGGCGCCGCCATGCGTGCCGACCCACGCGAACCGCCTCCCGGGCGGGGCCACCGGCCCGCGGATCCAGATCTCCGGCCCCTGCTGCACGCTCTCCACCTCTCGCCGCACGTCGGTCCCCATGCCCGGGTCCCGACCCCGTCATCCCACTCGCCCTCCACCTGCTGGGACAGGCCTGTGACATCACGGTGACCTGAGAACCGGGGGCGAGCGGCGAGACTCGACAGTACGTGCACGACCGTGAGGGATGAGATGTCTCGACTCAGCCGCGAAAAGAAGCGGGACCAGCAGCGGGGTGCGACCCCGATCGACGTCCGCGTCCCCCTGACGGGTGAGTCCGCGACGGTGGCCGGAGCACCGGTCACCGCCCCGCCCGGCGAGGAACTCCACCAGACCGTCCTGACCCACCTCCACCATCTCGCCCTCACCGGCGGGCACCCCGTCCACGCCACGATCCACGACGCCCGCATCGGGTACGTGGTCCCGCTGGAAGTCACGACGGACGGCTCCAGCCGTTTCACCGCGGAGCCCGTACGGATGGCTCCGTCGGAGGGTCCGCCGTTCGGCGCGGGCGAGGAGTCCGCGGAGACGCCCTGGCCGTCCGCAGCCGCTGCCCCGCACGAGGAGCCCTCGCAGCTCCCGCGGTCACTCGACGAGCCGACGCGGGACCCGGCTCCCACGTCCCGGCTGCGGAACCTGCCCGAGCCGCAGCCGGCGGACGCCGAACCCTCCCCGACCCAGGTCCTACGACGGCTGCCGCACCCTCGGCGCACCGACCCGGCTCCGGCTCAGCCCCCCGGGACGGTCGCACCCCCGACGGGCGAGTTCGGCCCGCCCCCCGTCATGGACGCGAGCCCGACCCCCGCCCCGCTGTCACCGACCGACCCCGCCTACGCCCCCAGGCCCCTGCCACAGCCCGGCCCCGCTCCGACCCCGGCCCCGCAGCCGTCGGACGCCGTGCCGTCTCCCGTCCCTCCGCCGTCGGACGCAGTCCCCACCCCCGGCCCTACCCCCGTCCCTCCGCCGTCGGACGCCGTCCCCGCCCCGCAGCCGCCAAGCGACTCGCCGCCCGCGCCCGCGCTGGAGCCCAAGCCCCTGCCCTCGGCCGGTTTCGCCGGTGTGCCGCAGCCGCTCCCGTCGGCCTCGCCCGCCCCTCGTGCCGCCGCCCCGCTCATCGATGCCGTCCCCCTCCTGGACGACCCCGGTCCCCAGCCGACCCCCGTGCGGGGGTTCGACGCCGTGGCCGAGGCCCTGCTGGGGGAGGGGCTGGTGGTGGAGGACGGCGCCGTTCTCGCGGAGCCCGTCGGGCGGATCAGTGAGGCGGTGCGGGAGGGACGGACGGACCTTGCCGCCGAACTGGCGGAGCGGGTGGTCGGCGAGGCGTCCGAGACCTTGGGCGCCGAGCATCCCGATGTGCTGCGGGTGCGTGAACTCGCCGCCTACATCGCCTACTTGGGCGGCGAGCCGGTCCGCGCCGCGGAGATCTCCCTCGACCTGGCCGACATCCACCACCGCGCCGGAGACGCCGAGGCGGCCTACGGCAACGTACACAGCGCGGCCACCGCGTGGAAGGCCGTACGTGATCCGCTGCGGGGCCTGGAACTCGGCCGCGACCTGCTCACCCTGTGGACGGACCTGGCCGCCGGAGAAGGCCCGGCGGCCGAGGAACCCGACAAGCTGGAGTCGGCCCGCGCCCGCATGCTCCGCCTCGCGGAACGCGCACGGAACGCGGACCAGTAGCCCGGGAAGGCCTGTTACCGCGTTACCGGGACAGTTCCCACACCGCGTACGCCACCGCGCCACTGTTGCGGTCCAGTGCCGTGTCGTCGATGTTGGCCGTGGTGTCGCACGACGCGTGGTAGCAGCGGTCGAAGGCCAGCCCCGAGGTCCCGCCCCACTTGGCCGCCTGCGCCGCCGTCTTGACGTAGTCCGCTCCGCTGAACAGCCCGCCCACCGGCACGCCCGCGTTCTTGAAGGGTGCGTGGTCGGAGCGGCCGTCGCCCTCGGTCTCGATCTCGGTCGGGACGCCGAGACCGGCGTAGTACGCCTTGAAGGTCTTCTCGATGGCCGGGTCGTCGTCGTAGACGAAGTACCCGGGGTTGGGCGAGCCGATCATGTCGAAGTTGAGGTAGCCGCTGATCCTTGAACGGTTCGCCGTCGACAGGCTGTTGACGTAATACCTCGACCCCACCATGCCCAGCTCCTCCGCGCCCCACCAAGCGAACCGCAGGTGCTTCGTGGGCTGGTAACCGGCCCGGGACACCGCGAGCGCGGTCTCCAGTACGGCCGCCGAACCGGACCCGTTGTCGTTGATGCCCGCGCCCGCCGTCACGCTGTCCAGGTGCGAGCCGGACATGACCACCTGGTTGGTGTCGCCGCCCGGCCAGTCGGCGATCAGGTTGTAGCCGGTGCGGCTGGAGGACGTGAACTGCTGGATGGCCGTGGTGAATCCGGCGGCGTCCAGCTTGGCCTTCACATAGTCGAGCGACGCTTTGTAACCGGCGCGGCCGTGCGCGCGGTTGCCGCCGTTGGCGGTGGCGATGGACTGCAGCTGGGCCAGATGCGCCTTCACGTTGACCACCGGGATGTCCGGGGCCGCGGCCACCGCGGGCTGCCCCGCGGGGGCCGCGCCGGCTATGGATCCGCCGGCCAGGAGGGAGACGGCTGCGACGACGGCGGTGGCCGTGACGCGTCCGGGAACCGAGAGCTTCATGTGGGGGGCTCCGAATTCCATGGGAACCCCTGAAGTCACAGGGATTCCACAGCGAATGGGTGCCTGGATGGTGAAGCTGGGGTTGACTCACCGTCAAGGGCGGAATCCGGTCACGGGCGTTCGCATAACGGACCCCCTCGCTCTCATGGGGTCATTGCACGCAGAACTCGTTCCCCTCCGGATCCGCCATCACCACCCACTCGCCGCCCTGCTCCTTCACCTCCCGCAGCACGCTCGCCCCGAGCCCCGTCAGCCGCTCGACCTCGGCCGCCCGCCGTCCGTCGCCGGCGTGCACGTCGAGATGGAGCCGGTTCTTGACGGTCTTCGCCTCCGGCACCCGCTGGAACAGCAGCCGCCGGCCGCGACCCGTGCCGCTGTCCTTGTCGTACGGGTCCTCGGGATGCCGTACGGCGACCAGGTCCCGGAAGGCGAGGCGCGCGTGGTACTCGACGGTGGCCTCGCGCGGCAGCGCGCCGAGCTCCAGCAACCGCTGGATGAGCGCGTCGTTGTCCTCGACCACGTAGTGCAGAGCGGCGGCCCAGAAGTCGGCCTGGGCGTGTGGGTCGCGGGCGTCGACGACCAGTTTCCAGTGCAGGGGTGCGGGTGTGGTCTGCGTCATGGAGTCACTTATAGCCGTCCCGGTCGAGGATCTGCCTTACCTTGCAGTCCTCGCGGGTGTCCTATGGGAAGGGGCAGGCGTCACGGTGATCGGAGGAGACTGACCCTCAGTCGAGTAACTCCCCTGACGATGGAGTGTTGCCATGGGCGCACGCGCCTGGGCGCTGTTGCTCGTCCTCTGCGGAACGATCTTCTTGGAGGGCGCCGACATCGCGATGATGGCCGTCGCGATCCCCTCGATCCGGTCCGATCTCGGGCTCGCGACCGACACAGCGGCCTGGGTGGTCAGCGCCTATGTGCTCGGCTACGCCGGTTTCACCCTCCTCGGCGGGCGCGCGGCGGACCTGCTCGGCCGCCGCCGGATGTTCCTGGTCTGGCTGACGGTCTTCCTCGCCTTCTCGGGCCTCGGAGGCCTGGCGACCGAGGGCTGGATGCTGGTGGTCGCCCGCTTCGTCACCGGCGTCTCCTCCGCCTTCATGACCCCGGCCGCGCTGTCCCTGATCACCACGTCCTACGAGGAGGGTCCGAAGCGCAACAAGGCCCTGCTGGTCTACGCGGGCACCGGAGCCGGCGGTTTCTCCCTCGGCCTGGTGATCGGCGGCCTGCTCACCGCGCTCGGCTGGCGCTGGGTGTTCTTCGCGCCGGTGCTGATGGCCGGCGCCCTGCTCCTGGCGGCCTTCCGGCTGATCCCGCGCCGGCCCGCCCCGCCGCCGACCGGGCACGGCTTCGACCTGCTCGGCACCCTGACCGCCGCCGGCGCCATGCTGCTGGCCGCCTACACCGTCGTACGCCTGGAACACGGCCTGGACGCGTGGCGGTCGACGACGGCGTCCGCCCTCGGGGCGCTGCTGCTCGGGGCCGCCTTCGTCGGCGTGGAACGCCGGGCCGCGCACCCCCTGGTCCGGCTCGGGATCCTGCGCACGGGACCGGTCGTGCGGGCCGACCTCGGGGCGCTGCTGTTCGTCGGGGCCTTCTTCGGCTTCCAGTTCGTGGTGACGCTCTATCTCCAGGAACTGCGCGGCTGGTCCTCGGTACAGACCGCGATCGCCCTGGTGATCATGGGCTGCGACGCGGTGCTCGCGCCCACGCTCACCCCGAGGCTCGTCGCCCGCTTCGGCAACGTACCCGTGATCGTCGGCGGCTTCCTGCTGGCGGTGCTCGCCTACGGCCTCTTCCTGCCGGTCGGCATGGACTGGCCCTACCTGGCGATGTTCCCGACGCTGATCATCGCCGGCACCGCCTTCGCGCTGGCGTACGGGCCGTTGACGATCGCGGCGACGGACGGGGTCGCCGAGTCCGAGCAGGGCCTCGCGAGTGGGCTGCTGCACACGGCGAGCCAGTTCGGTTCGGCGATCGGGATCTCCGCCGTGACGGCGGTCTACGGCCTGGCGCTGGGCGAGGCCGGCGACTCCGGACCCGAGGCCAGGCTCTCCGCCTTCCGTACGGCGCTGACGGTGCCCGTCGTCATGGTGGTGGTGGGCCTCGTGATCTCCCTCCTGAGCGTCCGCGCGGTGCGCAGGGCGTCCCAGGTGAGCAGCGTCAACGCCAGCCAGACCAGCGCGAACCCGGCCCAGCGCTCGGGTGGCATGGCCTCGCCGAAGTAGAAGATGCCGAGCAGGAACTGGAAGACCGGGGCCAGGTACTGGAGCAGTCCCAGCGTGGACAGCGGCACGCGGATCGCCGCCGCGCCGAAGCAGACCAGGGGGAGCGCGGTGACGATGCCGGTCGAGGCGAGCAGCGCCGCGTGCCCCGGCCCCTCGGAGGCGAAGCTCAGGTCGCCGTGCGAGCTCAGCCACAGCAGATACCCGAGCGCGGGCAGGAACTGGATCGCGGTCTCGGCGGCCAGCGACTCCACGCCGCCGAGGTTCACCTTCTTCTTGACCAGGCCGTAGGTGGCGAAGGAGAAGGCGAGGGTGAGGGAGATCCACGGGGGCCGGCCGTATCCGACGGTGAGGACGAGCACGGCGGCGGCGCCCACCCCGACCGCCGTCCACTGCACGGGCCGCAGCCGCTCCTTGAGCAGCAGCACGCCCATCGCGATGGTGACCAGCGGATTGATGAAGTACCCGAGCGAGGCCTCGACCACGTGACCGCTGTTGACGGCCCAGATGTAGACGCCCCAGTTCACGGTGATGACGGCGGCGGCGACGGTGATCAGCGCCAGTCTGCGCGGCTGCCGCAGCAGCTCACCGGCCCAGGCCCAACGCCGTACGAAGACCAGCGCGACGGCGACGAAGACGAGCGACCACACCATCCGGTGGGCGAGGATCTCCGCGGCCCCGGCGGGCTTGAGCAGCGGCCAGAAGAGGGGGACGAGGCCCCACATCCCGTACGCGGCGAAGCCGTTCAGCAGACCTATGTGCCCCTCGCCCCTCGACTTCACGGACTCTCCTCCTCGCGCCGTCCTCGCCCGCACGAAGGTAACGCCGAGCACCCCCGGCTGTCATGCCCGTATCGCTATACGGTCATGACAGCCGGGGGTGTCGGTCCCAGGGCCGGCTGGGGGAGTGTCAGCCCTTGAGCGCGACCGCGATCGACTCGGCGATCGGGGTGGCCGGACGGCCGGTCAGCCGGGACAGGTCGCCGGAGGTGACGACCAGCTCGCCCTTCGCGATGGAGGCGTCGACACCGGCGAGGGTCGCGGCGAGCGGGGCCGGCAGTCCTACGCCCGTCAGGATCCCGGTGTAGGCCTCGACGGAGACGGCGTTGTAGGCGATCTCCTTGCCGGTCTGCCGGCTCAGCTCGGCCGCGTACTCGGCGAAGCCCCAGGGCTCGTCGCCGCCCAGCTCGTACGTCGTGTTCTCGTGCCCCTCGCCGGTCAGCACGGCCACGGCGGCGGCCGCGTAGTCGGCGCGCGAGGCGGAGGAGACGCGACCGTCGCCGGCCGCCTGCACCACGGCGCCGTGCTCCAGGACGGGGGCGAGGTTCTCGGTGTAGTTCTCGTTGTACCAGCCGTTGCGCAGCAGCGAGTAGGTCACGCCGGAGGCGAGGAGCGCCTCCTCGGTGGCCCGGTGGTCGTCGGCGAGCGCGGCCTTGAGGCTGCCCGGGGCGCTGGTGTACGCGAGGAGCGCCACGTTCGCGGCCTTGGCGGCGTCGATGACGACCTGGTGCTGGGCGGGGCGGCCCTTGTCGAACTCGTTGCCGGAGATCAGCAGCACCTTGTCGCCGGCCGCGAAGACCTTGTCGAAGGTCTCGGGGCTGTTGTAGTCGGCGACCGCTATCTTCACGCCCTTGGCGGCGAAGTCGGCGGCCTTCTCCGGGGTACGCACGACGGCGGTGATCTGCTCGGCCGGGACCTTCTCGAGCAGCTGCTCGACGACGTGGCGGCCGAGGTGTCCGGTGGCTCCGGTGACGACGATGCTCATGATGTGCGATCTCCTTGTGGGGTGCGGTGGCACTAACCATAGGTGAAGCGCTAACTCTGCGAAAGTACCAACTTTGAAGTAAGGTACTGGCATGTCAGTAAGCGCTGAGATGAACGCCCCGGAGAAGTCGGCCGAAGCGATGTGTCCCCACCGCCTCGTCCTGGAGCACGTGACGAGCCGGTGGGGCGTCCTGGTCCTGATCCAGCTTCTCGACCGCCCGCACCGCTTCAGCGAACTCCGCCGGGCGATCGGCGGCCTCGGTCGCGGTGTCAGCGAGAAGATGCTGACGCAGACGCTGCAGACCCTGGAGCGGGACGGCCTGGTGCACCGGGATGCCAAGCCGGTGATCCCCCCGAGGGTCGACTATTCGCTCACCGACCTCGGCCGCGAGGCGGCGGAACAGGTGCGCGGGCTGGCGGAGTGGACCGCGAGGAGGATGGCGGCGGTGCAGGAGGCGCGGGAGGTGTACGACGCGCGGAAGAGGGGCTCTGAGCAGGGGTGATACGCCGGACCCGGGCCGCCTGAAGGCATGTACACGGCGCCAGGGGGCACACATGTATCAGGGCGTTGGTCGACATGCGAGCCTCGTCCACCCATGCGCCCCCTCTCCGCCTCCCGCGCCGACTTGAGTCGGCGGGCACGCTGGATGCGGAGTGCCCACGCCCACCGTGCACCGACCCGCCATGCCACTTCTCGGCGCACGGTCACCGGATCCAGGGGGATGCCTTGACATGGCCACAGACTCCGGCCGCACGTAGTAGCAGGATCGGTTCTGCGGCAGTGTCTGGACTCAGCGTGATACGAGCGTTCTTCGCCCGCCGCGGCCGCTGTCGGAGCCAGGAGGAACTCCTGCTGGGCCTGCTGCGGCAGATCACGCTGATGACGGAGGAGATACACCGGGCGAACCTGATCCAGGAGTACCGGATCGCCATGGAGCAGATGGACCGGACGATCGACGATCCGTCCCTGGCGGACGCCCGCAGCACGCTGGAGGGAGTCTCCGAGGGCAGGCGCCGACAGCTGATCTTCGCCAACCGGCAGTACACCTCGCTGCTGCTGGCCCATCGTGTCGGTTCGCTCGAGTGGAACGAACTCCTGGGGCATCTCAGGATCCTGTGCCGCAATTCCGTCTTCGCCGAGTACTGGGACCGTACGGAGGAGCATCGCCGGAGCGTGCCGGAGGAGTCCCTGGAACACCGGGTCGGCAAGGCCGTTGACGCCATGATGGAAGATCTGGCCGATGACCCGGACGAATGGTGGGTCGTCGGCCGCGTCGGGGAGCCGCCATCCGAACCGTCCGGATGAGAACGACCTCCATGACGGAGGCGAGCCTCCAGACTGAGCGGCGAGGCCGTCAACGCGAGGGCGGATACTCGACCGGCGGTGTGAAATACGGCTCTCCAGGGTGTAGTTGTGAACGCGGGCCGTCTCCAGCGAGGGCTTGCTACTTTGAACCGGGCGTCCTCACGTCCGGATCATGAAAAGGCTCTCCGAGTGTCCAGTGAATTCCACGCCGTCACCGTCCTCCGTCGCCTTGGGGATCCCCCTCGTATGAGGGGAAGCCACAGCAACGAGAGTTGTCCCGACCTCTTCGAACTCAGTGACGGCAACTTCGCTGTGATCGGTACGGAGGCCACCGCCGCACTGGAATCCCGGCTTCCCCCGGATGCGGCCCGTGCCGACTACGAGCGCATCGTTGTGATCAGCCGCGACACCCTCATCCGCGCCAAGAGAGACATTCCTGACGCGTAGCGCATCACAAAGAGGGCCTGGCGTCGTAGCGCGCCCAGGCCCTCCATCGTGAAGCGCCGGTCAGCCCACGACCGTCCAGGTGTCCCCGCCGGCCAGCAGGGCCGCCAGGTCTCCCTTGCCGTTCTGCTCGATCGCCGCGTCCAGCTGGTCCGCCATCTGCGTGTCGTACACCGGTCGGTCCACCGACCGGAACACGCCGATCGGGGTGTGGTGGAGCGTGTCCGGGTCGGCCAGGCGGGACAGGGCGAAGGCGGTCGTCGGGGAGGCGGAGTGTGCGTCGTGGACGAGGATCTCCGCCTCGTTCGACGGCGTCACCGTGACCACCTTCAGGTCACCCGTCGCCGCATCCCGCACCACGCCCTTGGAGAGGTCCGCGCCGAAGCGGATCGGCTGCCCGTGTTCCAGGCGGATCACCGCCTCCTCGGCCTGCTGCTTGTCCTTCAGAGCCTCGAAGGCGCCGTCGTTGAAGATGTTGCAGTTCTGGTAGATCTCGATCAGCGCGGTACCCGGATGGGCGGCCGCCTCCCGCAGCACCTGCGTCAGGTGCTTGCGGTCCGAGTCCACCGTCCGCGCCACGAAGGACGCCTCGGCCCCGATGGCGAGGGACACCGGGTTGAAGGGCGCGTCCAGCGAGCCCATCGGCGTCGACTTCGTGATCTTGCCGACCTCGGAGGTGGGGGAGTACTGGCCCTTGGTCAGGCCGTAGATCCGGTTGTTGAAGAGCAGGATCTTCAGGTTCACGTTCCGGCGCAGGGCGTGGATCAGGTGGTTGCCTCCGATGGACAGCGCGTCTCCGTCACCCGTGACCACCCACACCGACAGGTCGCGGCGCGAGGACGCGAGGCCCGTCGCGATCGCCGGCGCCCGCCCGTGGATCGAGTGCATGCCGTACGTGTTCATGTAGTACGGAAACCGCGACGAGCAGCCGATGCCGGAGACGAAGACGATGTTCTCCTTGGCCAGCCCGAGCTCCGGCATGAAGCCCTGGACGGCGGCGAGGATCGCGTAGTCACCGCAGCCGGGGCACCAGCGGACTTCCTGGTCGCTCTTGAAGTCCTTCATGCTCTGGCGGGCCTCGGCCTTGGGGACCAGCGAGAGCGCCTCGATCGTGCCCGTGCCTTCCGTGGACGTCTCAGCCATCGATGGCCTCCTTGAGAGCCGTGGCGAGCTGTTCGGCCTTGAACGGCATGCCGTTGACCTGGTTGTAGCTGTGCGCGTCGACCAGGTACTTCGCCCGGACGAGCGTGGCGAGCTGTCCGAGGTTCATCTCCGGGATGACGACCTTGTCGTACCGCGTGAGCACCGCGCCCAGGTTGCGCGGGAAGGGGTTGAGGTGGCGGAGGTGCGCCTGCGCGATCGACTCACCGGCCGTGCGCAGCCGTCGTACGGCCGCCGTGATGGGGCCGTACGTCGATCCCCAGCCCAGCACCAGCGTGCGCGCCTCGTGCGGATCGTCCACGTCCAGATCCGGTACGTCGATCCCGTCGATCTTGGCCTGGCGGGTGCGGACCATGAAGTCGTGGTTGGCCGGGGCGTAGGAGATGTTGCCCGACCCGTCCTCCTTCTCGATCCCGCCGATGCGGTGCTCGAGGCCGGGTGTGCCGGGCACGGCCCAGGGGCGGGCGAGGGTCTGCGGGTCGCGCTTGTAGGGCCAGAAGACCTCGGTGCCGTCGTCCAGGGTGTGGTTCGGGCCCTGCGCGAACTGCACCCTCAGGTCCGGGAGCTCCTCCAGCTCGGGGATGCGCCAGGGCTCGGAGCCGTTGGCCAGGTAGCCGTCCGAGAGGAGCATCACCGGCGTGCGGTAGGTCAGCGCGATCCGGGCCGCCTCCAGCGCCGCGTCGAAGCAGTCGGCCGGGGTGCAGGGGGCGACGATCGGCACCGGCGCCTCGCCGTTGCGCCCGAACATCGCCTGCAGCAGGTCCGCCTGCTCGGTCTTGGTCGGCAGACCGGTGGACGGGCCGCCTCTCTGGATGTCGATGACGAGGAGCGGCAGCTCCAGGGAGACCGCGAGACCGATGGTCTCCGACTTCAGGGCCACGCCAGGACCGGAGGTCGTCGTCACCGCCAGCGAGCCGCCGAAGGCCGCGCCCAGGGCCGCGCCGATACCCGCGATCTCGTCCTCGGCCTGGAAGGTCCGTACGCCGAAGTTCTTGTGCTTGCTCAGCTCGTGCAGGATGTCCGAGGCCGGCGTGATCGGGTACGAGCCCAGGAACAACGGCAGGTCCGCCTGGCGAGACGCGGCGACCAGTCCGTAGGACAGTGCGAGGTTCCCGGAGATGTTGCGGTAGGTGCCGACCGGGAAGGCCTTCGTCGCCGGGGCGATCTCGTAGGAGACGGCGAAGTCCTCGGTGGTCTCGCCGAAGTTCCAGCCCGCGCGGAAGGCGGCCAGGTTCGCCTCGGCGATCTCCGGCTTCCTCGCGAACTTCGTCCGCAGGAACTTCTCCGTGCCCTCGGTGGGCCGGTGGTACATCCACGACAAGAGGCCGAGCGCGAACATGTTCTTGCTGCGCTCGGCCTCCTTGCGACTGAGGTCGAAATCCTTGAGGGCCTCGACGGTCAGCGTGGTCAGGGGGACCGGATGAAGGCTGTAACCGTCGAGCGAGCCATCCTCCAGCGGCGAGGCCGCGTACCCCACCTTCTGCATCGCCCGTTTGGTGAACTCGTCCGTGTTGACGATGATCTCCGCGCCGCGCGGCAGGTCGGCGATGTTGGCCTTGAGGGCGGCGGGGTTCATGGCCACCAGCACGTTGGGCGCGTCGCCCGGCGTGAGGATGTCGTGGTCGGCGAAGTGCAGCTGGAACGAGGAGACACCCGGCAGGGTTCCGGCAGGGGCCCGGATCTCGGCGGGGAAGTTGGGAAGGGTGGACAGGTCGTTGCCGAAGGACGCGGTCTCCGAGGTGAAACGGTCACCCGTGAGCTGCATCCCGTCACCGGAGTCGCCGGCGAAACGAATGATCACCCGGTCGAGGCGGCGGACGTCCTTCACGCCGGCCTCTTTGCGCTGCTCTCCCACGACGGCTTCGTCGGCCTGCTCCGCTGGGCTGCTGACCTGACTGGTCACTGAACTGGACCTCCCTCTGGGCGGCTGTTCGGGAGCGGCCTTCCCGCAGGCCTTCCCAGGATCAACCCTACGACCGCAGGGGTCGCCTTCCCTCGGCCATTCGCATGATGGACGCGCATTTGAGACGGTACGACGCCCCGAATTGTCACGTTTCACTCGCCCCCCGGCGCTTTCCTTGAAGACGCTCCCTCATCGTTCTTCGGTTCTCGGTCCCGGGCGGTTACGGGCGGTCCTGGGTGGTCCCTCCGTCCCGCCGACCGGCCGCCACCGCGATATCTGACACGGTGTCAGATGGTCAGGAGTTCAGGTAGGTCAGCACCGCCAGCACCCGCCGGTGGTCCCCGTCGCTCGGGGACAGCCCGAGTTTCAGGAAGATGTTGCTGACATGCTTCTCCACGGCCCCGTCGCTCACGACGAGCTGCCGCGCGATCGCCGAATTGGTGCGCCCCTCGGCCATGAGCCCCAGGACCTCCCGCTCCCGGGGAGTGAGATGGGCGAGCACATCCTGCTTACGGCTCCGCCCCAGCAGCTGAGCGACCACCTCGGGGTCGAGGGCGGTACCTCCCTCGGCCACCCGCACCACCGCGTCCACGAACTCACGCACCTCCGCGACCCGGTCCTTGAGCAGGTACCCCACCCCGCGACTGGACCCGGCCAGCAACTCGGTGGCGTACCGCTCCTCCACGTACTGCGACAGTACGAGTACCCCGAGTCCGGGATGTGCCTTGCGCAGTTGTACGGCGGCTCGCACGCCTTCGTCCGTATGCGTGGGAGGCATCCGCACATCGGCGACGACGACGTCGGGCAGCTCGCCCTGGGCGTCCAGCTCGCCGATCGTCTTGATCAGTGCCTCCCCGTCGCCCACACCGGCCACGACGTCGTGCCCGCGGTCGGTCAGCAACCGGGTCAGGCCCTCCCTCAGCAGCACTGAATCCTCGGCGATGACCACCCGCACCCTGTCCTCCACGACTCTCGGCCCCCCAGCCCACTCCCTGTCCACCCGCTGGACAAGTCCAGCATTCCAGCATTCGGATCCGGGCGGGCGCGGGCAACGGGATTAGGCCCCAGGAATACGAACAAGGACCCGATAACACGGGGTCAGGCCCGAAAACCGGCCATCTTCGCTGCGGGGGGTCCGCCAGGAGGGGGCCGAGAGGCGCCGGTGTCTGGGGAGGGGAAGGGGTAAGGGCGGCGGGGGCCAAGACAACCCCCACCGCCCTCTCACGCGGTACCTGTCACACCCGCTCGCCCCGCCACGGCAACTCCGCCGTCACCCGAGTGGGCCCCCCGGCCGGCGAGTCCACCACCAGGATCCCGTCCACCGCGTCCAGCCGCTCCGCCAAGCCCGCGAGCCCGGACCCGGAGGACACATCGGCCCCACCCACCCCGTTGTCCACCACCTGCAGCATCAACCGGTTCTCCACCTGCCACACATCCACCGCGGCGAACGTCGCCCGAGAGTGCTTGCTGATGTTCTGCAACAGCTCCGACACCGTGAAGTACGCGATCCCCTCGATGGCCGGCGCCGGCCGCGAAGGCAGATCCACCTCCACCTGAACCGGCACCGTGCACCGAGAAGCCACCGCCGACAGCGCGGCGTCCAGCCCCCGGTCGGTCAGCACCGCCGGATGAATCCCCCGCGCCAGATCCCGCAGCTCCTGAAGCGCCGTCTTCACCTCACCGTGCGCCTCGTCCACCATCCGCGCCGCCGCGGCGGGATCCTCCGTGAGCTTCTCCTTCGCCAGCCCCAGATCCATGGCCAGCGCCACCAGCCGAGCCTGCGCACCGTCGTGCAGATCCCGCTCGATCCGCCGCAGATCCGCGGCCGCCGTGTCCACCACGACCCCCCGGTCGGACTCCAGCTCCACCACCCGCGCCGACAGCCGGGTCGGCCCGAGCAGCCCGTGCACCATCACCCGGTCCACCATCGTCAGCGCCCGCACGATCCACGGCGTGGCCAGCGTGAACAACAGTCCCACCAGCGCGGTCACACCGATCTCGAACGGGTTGTCCAGGTAGATGTGGTGGGTCTGGTCGCCGTAGAGCTGAAGCCCGTCCTGACCGACGTACGCCGGGAAGACCCAGAACCACAGCGGATACGTCAGCAGCGCCCAGCCGTACACCCAGAAGTTCACCGCGACGACGAACGAGAACGTCGCCCACGGCAGGTGCAGCACCGAGTACAGCAGCGTCCGCCACGACGTCCCGCTCTTGAGCACCGCCCCCATCCACGCCATGAACCCGGACTTCCGCATCCTCAGCGGCTCCGGATCCCCGACCTCCAGACCCAGCAGCCCCCGTGCCCGCGCCCGTTCCAGCGCCCCGAGTCCACGGCATCCGGCGAGCCCGGCCGCGAAGACCGGAATCCCGAGGAAGGTCACGAGCAGGCCCGCGCCGAGCGAGATCATCGTGACGGCGTACGTGAACATCACGATGCTGATCGGCAGGCTCAGCAGCACATAGCCGAACTCCCGCCAGGTCCGCCCCTCGAACGGCGCCCGCAGCCCGGCCGGCACCCGGTGCCGCCGTACCGTCTCGGGGAACCCGAGCCCACTGTCGTACCCGTAGTCCGTGGCCATCGACGTCGTCCTTCTTCTCTCGTCCCGCGCCTGTGGTGTCGTATCTCCACCCTGCTGGGCCGCAGCTCAACGGACCATGGAGTCCGTCGGCGTCTTGAAAGGGGGGTTTTCCCTACCCCTTGTCCAGGCCACGGTCCCGCCACGGCAGCTCCGCCGTGACGACCGTCGGCCCGCCCGGCGGCGAGTCGATGACGAACAGCCCGTCGACCGCGTCGAGGCGCTCCGCGAGCCCGCGCATGCCGGTGCCGCCGTCGAGCCGGGCCCCGCCGCGGCCGTCGTCCCACACCTGGATGAGCAGCCGGTTCTCCGAGCGCCACACGTCGACCGACGCCGACCGGGCCCCGCTGTGCTTGCTGACGTTCTGGAGCAGCTCGGAGACGGTGAAGTAGGCGATCCCCTCGATCGCCTGGACCGGGCGCGCGTCGAGGTCGGCGGTCACCTTCACCGGGACCGTGCAGCGCGAGGCGACGCTCGACAGCGCCGCGTCGAGGCCTCGGTCGGTCAGTACGGCCGGATGGATGCCCCGCGCCAGATCCCGCAGCTCCTGAAGCGCCAGCTTCACCTCGCCGTGCGCCTCCTCGACCATCGCCTGCGCGTACTCGGGGTCCTCCAGGAGCTTCTCCTTCGCGAGGCCGAGACCCATGGCCAGGTTGACCAGCCGGGCCTGCGCCCCGTCGTGCAGGTCGCGCTCGATGCGGCGCAGGTCGGACGCGGCCGCGTCCACCACGACCCCCCGGTCGGACTCCAGTTCGGCGATACGGCGTTCCAGCTCGTCCGAGGGCGACAGCAGACCACGCACCATCGCCCGGTCCACGTTGGCGAGCCCCCGCGCGATGAACGGCAGGACCGGCCACAGCACGAACAACGAGGTCAGCGTGATGGTGAAGGTGAGCACCCCCCAGGGCAGCCGGATGAAGTCGTACAGCACCGTCCGCCAGCCCACGGGGTCCTTCACCCCCATCCACAGCTGGGCGAAGAAGCCGTTGCCGCCGTTCTTCGTGCGCCACGGCAGGCGGCTCGGTTCGTCCACTCGCACGCCGAGCAGCGCCCGGGCCCGCGCCCGCTCCAGCTTGCCCAGCTGCCGCGCGCCCAGCAGACCCGCCGCGAGCAGCGGGAACCCGATCACCGTGACGGTCAGCCAGAAGCCGGTGAACAGCACCGTCACGACGTAGGTGAAGCCGATGATCGACACCGGAAGGTTCGCCAGGAGATGCGCGATCTCCTTCCAGGTGTGCGCGTCGTACGCGAAACGGGCCGGCGGCGGCCGGCCGTCGTCGGTTCCGCCGTGTCTGCCGGTGGTCACGGCGCGGCTCGGGGACGAATGGCGTTCGGTCATATGGGCTAGCGTGCCGCCCCGGACCGCCGTGCGCCATGAGGCGGACCGCCGCGCCTTACGGGGGAAAACCCCACCCCGGCCTTTCGGATGGCTTTCGGATGGCTTTCCTGGGGTGACGGGCTGCTTACCGTGTCTTTATCAGGGCCTAGACTCCGGTGCGTACAGATCGTCGAACAGTGGTGTTCAGCGGGGCCACTGTGTTCAGCGTGCTCACAGGGAGTGAGGGGCGGACGTGCCGGAACCGACCGTCGTCGATGCAACCGTCGTCGCGGCGGACTACTTCCAGTCGTACTCGGTCGTCGGACTGCTCGCCGTCGTCGGCGTGCTGTTCGTCGCGGTCGCCTTCGGCGCCGGCCGCCTGCTGCGACCGGTGGTGCCCACCCCCGAGAAGCTCCTGACATACGAGTGCGGAGTCGACCCGGTCGGCGAGGGCTGGGCCCACACCCAGGTCCGCTACTACGTCTACGCCTTCCTCTACGTCATCTTCGCCGTCGACTCGATCTTCCTGTTCCCGTGGGCGACGGTCTTCGCGGCACCCGGCTACGGCGCGACGACCCTCGTCGAGATGTTCATCTTCCTCGGCTTCCTCGCCGTGGGACTGCTGTACGCGTACAAGAAGGGTGTCCTGACATGGACGTGAACCCTGCGGTCGACTCCGCTGCCACGGAGCCCGTTCTGCTCCCGGAGCCGAAACGGCTGGGCGCCCTCGCCCGCCTCGCCCCCGAGCCGATGAAGGTGATCCTCAACTGGGGCCGCCGGTACTCCCTGTGGGTCTTCAACTTCGGTCTCGCCTGCTGCGCCATCGAGTTCATCGCCGCGTCGATGGCCCGCCACGACTTCATCCGCCTCGGCGTCATCCCCTTCGCCCCGGGCCCCCGCCAGGCCGACCTGATGGTCGTCTCCGGCACGGTCACGGACAAGATGGCACCCGCCGTGAAGCGCCTGTACGAGCAGATGCCCGAGCCCAAGTACGTCATCTCCTTCGGCGCGTGCAGCAACTGCGGGGGCCCGTACTGGGACTCCTACTCGGTCACCAAGGGCGTCGACCAGATCATCCCCGTCGACGTCTACGTCCCCGGCTGCCCGCCCCGCCCCGAGGCCCTGCTCCAGGGAATCCTGAAGCTCCAGGAGAAGATCGCCCGGGAGTCGCTGGAGGAGCGGTACGGGCCGTCCGCGGCGCGTCCGTCGGCGGCCGCGCTGCAGAGCGGGCTGGTGAAGCCGCCTGTGCAGGCGCCGTCTTCGTCTTCGACTTCGGGCGAGGGGGAGTCACAGTGACCGCCGTCGGTTGGCTCCCCGCACCCGCCGAGGAACTCTTCGGCCCCGAGGCCACCGCCGAGGAGTCGTACGAGGTCCTGACCGTGGACGTCCCGCCCACGAGCTGGCTCACGGCACTGCGCGTCGCCCGCGACGAACTGGGCTGCACCTACTTCGACTGGCTCAGCGCCGTCGACGAACCGGGCACCGGCTTCCGCGTGGCGGTCCACGTGGCGGCCCTCTCCCCGGTACGACGCCTGCTCCTGCGTACGACGATCTCCCATGAGACACCGGTGCTGCCCACCGCCGTCGACATCTACGCGGGTGCCGCCTGGCACGAGCGCGAGACCCACGAGATGTTCGGCGTCACCTTCGAGGGCCACCCTTCCCTGAACCACCTCCTCCTGCCGGAAACCTTCGAGGGCCACCCCCTCCGCAAGGACTTCGTCCTGGCCGCCCGCGTCGCCAAGGCCTGGCCCGGCGCCAAGGAACCGGGCGAGTCCGAACACGGCGGCCCCAAACGCCGCCAGATGCTCCCCCCAGGAGTCCCCGACCCGAACGAATGGGGCCCCCTGAAGGGCCAACTCCCCCCGGCCCCGACCCGCCCGACCCGCACAGCAGGCCGCCCCTCAACCGAACGCCCACCCCGAGCAACGGGCGAGGGCCCGATGCGCCGGGCGCGTTCGGCGGCGGAGGGCTCGGCGAGTCAGGGGGAGGTGTCCACGGCGTCGGGTGCGGCGGATGCGTCGGGGGCGGCGGGGGCTGGTTCGCGGCGGGCGCGTTCGGCGGCGGAGGGCTCGGCGAGTCAGGGGGAGGTGTCCGGGGCGTCGGGTGCCGCGGGCGCGTCCGGGGCTGGACCGCGTGGAGTGCGTTCGGCGGCCGAGGGCTCGGCGAGCCAGAGCACGCCCGGGGCGACGGAGGGGGCTCCCCCCGCTTCGCCGACTGGCGTGACCCGGCGTACACGTAGCGCTGCGCAGGGCTCGGCCAGCCAGGCGGCACCGGATGCCGACGACACCGGCGCCGGTTCCGCAACCCCGGCCAGCGGCGCGCCCGAGTCCGAAGCACCGGCGACAGGCTTGCCCGCGTCCTCGTCGGACACCCAGGGGAAGGGTTCGCCCGCACCCGCCTCGGACTCCCCGGCGTCGCCTGCCCCCGCCCCCGCATCTCAGCGTCCGGGAGCGACGGGCGGTGCACCGGCTGGACCTCGCCGGACGCGTACCGCCTCGAGCGGTTCCGCGAGCCAGCGCGCCGGGGCGGCCCAGACCGAGACAGCGACCGAGGACACGAGCACGAACCCCGCCCCGCCGAAGCCTCCCACCCCCTCTCGCAGCCCGGACGCACCGTGGCACCACGCCCGCCCGGCCTTCGACGACCCGGAACCGAACCGGCCTCCCACACCCGGGGACTCCGAAGTCTCCGAGCGAACTTCCCTATCCGGGGACAGCGGTGTCTCCGAGCGCCCTTCCCTATCAGGGGACAGCGGTGTCTCCGAGCGTTCTGAGGGTCACGGTGTCTCCGAGCGTCCCGGGGGCCCCGGTGTCTCCGAACGCCCCCAGGACCCCGGTGTCTCCGAACGCCCCGGCGAGTCCGAGGTACGCAAGGCCTCCCAGAGGACCACGGATTCGGGAGCCTCCACGGCCACAGAAGGCCCCCTGGTTTCCGAAGGCCTCAAGGTTCCGGAGGAGGCGCCGGCTTCCGATGGTCGCGGGGTTCCGGAGGAGCCGTCGGCTTCCGGTGCTCCCGATGTTTCGGAGAAGCCGCCGGCTTCCGGGGAACCGACCTCCCAGGGACCCAAGGCATCCGAGCAACCCCAGACTTCTGGGCGCCCCCCGACTTCCGAGGCTTCTGAGGCTCCCGAGGAGTCCCAGGACTCCCTGGACCCGGAGCGCCCACATGTCACCGACCCGAGCCCCGACCGCGCCGCCCAGGCCTCCGAGGACCCGGACCCCGACGAGCCCTCCACCCCGGACTCTCACACCCCCACTCCCGACAAGCCCACAGGAGGCCCGCAGTGAACGACGCTCTCGACGTCGCCCTGCGACTCCTGATCGTCTTCGTCGTCTTCCTCACCTTCCCCTTGATCATCGGCCAGACCGAGCACAAGGTGATGGCCCACATGCAGGGCCGCCTTGGCCCGATGTACGCCGGCGGCTTCCACGGCTGGGCCCAACTCGTCGCGGACGGCGTGAAGTTCGCCCAGAAGGAAGACGTCGTACCGGCGGGCGCGGACCGCCGTGTCTTCCAACTCGCCCCCGCCGTCGCCCTCCTGCCCTACCTCCTCGTCCTCCTCGCCATCCCGATCGGCCCCGGCGAGGGCGCCGTCGGCCAGGTCGTCGACGCGGGCGTGTTCTTCGTGCTCGCCGTGATGGGCGTGGGCGTCCTCGGCTCCCTCATGGCCGGCTGGGCCTCCGCCAACAAGTTCTCCCTCCTCGGCGGCCTGCGCACTGCCGCACAGCTCCTCGCCTACGAACTCCCGATGCTGCTCACCGCCGCCTCGGTGGCGATGGCGGCCGGAACCGTCTCCCTCCCCGGCATCCTCGACGCCTTCGAGTGGTGGTGGCTGCCCTGGCAGATCGTCGGCGCGATCGTCTTCTTCATCGCCGGCCTCGCCGAACTCCAGCGCCCTCCCTTCGACATGCCGGTCGCCGACTCGGAGATCATCTTCGGCGCCTACACCGAGTACACCGGCCTGCGTTTCGCCCTGTTCCTCCTCGCCGAGTACGCCGGAATCGTCGTCCTGTGCGGCCTGACCACCGTCCTCTTCCTGGGCGGCTGGCACGGCCCCTGGGGCGCCGACGGGCTCGGCTGGGTCTGGACCCTCCTCAAGACGGCCGTGCTCGCCTTCGTCGTCATCTGGCTCCGCGTGACCTATCCCCGCCTGCGCGAGGACCAGCTCCAGAAACTCTCGTGGACCCTCCTCGTCCCCCTGTCCCTCGCCCAGATCGCCCTCACCGGCATCGTCAAGGTGGTGATCCAGTAACCATGGCCCCCATTCCTGGCTCCGGTCTGGCCAAGGGCCTGGCCGTCACCCTGCGCACGATGACGAAGAAGACCGTCACCGAGCAGTACCCCGACGCCCAGCCCGACCTCCCGCCCCGCACCCGCGGGGTGATCGGCCTGTTCGAGGAGAACTGCACGGTCTGCATGCTGTGCGCCCGTGAGTGCCCCGACTGGTGCATCTACATCGACTCCCACAAGGAGACGGTCCCGGCGGCGACCCCCGGTGGCCGCGAACGCAGCCGCAACGTCCTCGACCGCTTCGCCATCGACTTCTCCCTCTGCATGTACTGCGGTATCTGCATCGAGGTGTGTCCTTTCGACGCCCTGTTCTGGTCCCCCGAGTTCGAGTACGCCGAGACCGACATCCGCGACCTCACCCACGAGCGGGACAAGCTCCGCGAGTGGATGTGGACCGTCCCGGCCCCACCGGCCCTCGACCCCGGAGCGGAGGAACCGAAGGAGATCGCCACCGCCCGCAAGACCGCCGAGAAGCTGGCGGCGGCCCAGGCCGAGCCGGCCCCGTCGGCCGATCCCCAGGGGGAGGAGTCGTGACCCTCGCCCAGGCAGCGCACGGCTTCCTCTCCCCGACCGGCGTCGAGATCGCCTTCCTGCTCGTCGGCCTGGTCACCTTCGGAGCCGCGATCATCACCGTCACCACCAAGCAGCTGGTACACGCCGCCCTGTGGCTGGTGGTGGCCCTCGGCGGCCTCGCCGTCGAATACCTCCTGCTCACCGCCGAGTTCATCGCATGGGTGCAGGTCCTCATCTACGTCGGCTCAGTCGTCGTCCTCCTTCTGTTCGGTCTGATGCTCACCAGGGCCCCCATCGGCCGCTCCCCGGACGCCGACTCCGGCAACCGCTGGGCCGCCCTCGTCGTGGCCCTTGCCGCAGCGGCCGCTCTGGTCTGGGTGGTCGTCGACGCCTTCCGCACCACCTGGATCGACCTGGACGGCCCCGCCGCCGGCTCCACCGAGGCAACCGGCGCGAGCCTCTTCCAGAACTGGGTCCTCCCCTTCGAGGCCCTCTCCGTCCTGCTCCTCGCGGCGCTGGTCGGCGCGATCGTCCTGTCCCGCAAGGCGAAGGCGGAGTCGAGCTCTCCCCCTGTGAACTCCCGAGCCGCGACCGGTAGTTCCCCCTCCGTCCCAGATTCCCGTAATCACACGATCGGGCGAAAAGAGCCGGTCGCGGGAACCCAGCCGGCCAGGGGGACCGAGTCGACTGAGCAGGAAGGCGCCCGCTGATGCACCTCGCCTATCCCGCCGTACTCTCCGCCCTCCTCTTCTGCACCGGCCTCTACGGCGTCCTGGCCCGCCGCAACGCGATCCTCGTCCTGATGTCGGTCGAGCTGATGCTCAACGCCGTCAACCTGAACCTGGTCGCCTTCGACATCTGGCTCAGCAGGGCCGCCGAGGAGACCCTGCACTCCGGCCAGGCCCTGACCCTGTTCACCATTGCCATCGCCGCCGCCGAGATCGGCATCGGCCTCGCGATCGTCCTCGCCGTCCACCGCAACCGCGGCACCGCCGACATCGACAAGCTCCGCGACACGGCCGAGGGCCACGACCCCGACACCTCCGACGACGACGCCCGCACGGCCGAACAGGCCGCAGAGTCCGGGCGGACCGGGAAGGCTGAGGCCACCGCGTGACCACGACCACCCTCGCCGTCCTCGTCCCCCTCCTTCCCTTCCTGGGCGCCGTGGCCGGCCTGCTCCTGGGCCGCACCGCCCCCGGCTTCGTCCGTCCGCTCGCCGTCCTGCCGCCCCTGGTCGCCCTCGCGCTCGCCGCGGTGGTCGCCGTACGCCAGGGCGGCGACCAGACGGTGAACGCCGCCACCGAACTCACCCCGACCGGCTCGGTCCCGGTCGAACTCGCCCTCTACATCGACGGCTTCGCCGCCCTCGTCGCCGTCCTGGTCGCCTTCGTCGCCACCTGTGTGCAGATCTACTCGACCGGCTATCTGCGCGACGACCCGCGCTACCCGTCCTACGCCGCTCTCGTCTCCCTCTTCACCTCCGCGATGCTGCTCGTCGTCTACTCCGGCGACCTGATCGTGCTGCTGGTCGGCTGGGAGATCATGGGCATCTGCTCGTACTTCCTGGTCGGCCACTACTGGGAGACCCCGGAGGCCCGCGCCGCCTCCCTCAAGGCATTCCTGGTGACCAAGCTCGGTGATGTCCCCTTCCTGATCGGCCTGTTCGCCCTGGCCACCGACGCCGGCTCCTTCCGGATCACGAAGGTCCTCGACGCCGTCGCGCACGGCAGGCTCGACCACCCGACCCTGATCGCCCTGCTCCTTCTCGCGGGCGTGGCGGGCAAGTCGGCGCAGTTCCCGCTGCACACCTGGCTCCCCGACGCGATGGCGGGCCCCACGCCCGTCTCCGCGCTGATCCACGCCGCGACGATGGTTGCCGCCGGTGTCTACTTCATCGCCCGTCTCCTCCCGGTCTTCGAGGCCTCCCAGGCCGCGATGGTGGTCCTCGCCGTCATGGCCGCCGTCACGATGATCGGTTCGGGTCTCGCCGCGCTCGCCCAGGACGACATCAAACGTGTCCTCGCCTACTCGACGATCGGCCAGCTCGGCTACATGACCGGCGCCCTCGCCGTCGGCGACCGCGGTGCCGCCGTCTTCCACCTCCTGTCCCACGGCGCCTTCAAGGCGCTGCTGTTCCTCGCCGCCGGCGTGATCATCCACGCCGCCGGCACCAACTCCCTGGCCGCCATGTCCCGTATGAAGGACCTGAGCGCCCGTGTCCCCGACGCCTACTGGACGATGACCGTGGCGCTCCTCGCGCTCGCCGCGATCCCGCCCTTCAGCGGCTTCTTCTCCAAGGAGTCCGTCCTCGGTGCGGCCGAGCACGTCGCCACCGGCCACACCGAACACGCCCCCGGCGCCGCGGGCTGGATCACCCTCGTCGCCGGCCTCCTCACGGCCCTGCTCACCGCCGCGTACGCGACGCGGCTGTGGCTGCTTGCCTTCCGCGGGCGGGGCACCGAAGCCCCCGACCACGGACGCCAGCCGCTGACGATGACCGTGGTCCTCTGGGTCCTCGCGGCGCCGTCCCTCGCCCTCGGCGCGTTCTCCTACCGCGTGCTGCCCGACTGGTTCGACGGCCGCGACCTCACCCCGACCCTCACCACCTCCGTCGCCGGCACGGGCGTGGCCCTCATCGGCGGCCTCGTCACCTACGCGGCCTGGCGGCACACCAGTGCGGTCACGGCCCGCATCCCGCTGGGCGCGGTCGCCGCCCACCCCGAAGGCGACGCCGGACTCGTCGAGGCCGAGGCCATCGCCACCCACGAGCCCGCTTACGGAGACGTGGCCTACGCGCCCGACCCCGCAGACCCCGGACGATTGCTGCTCGGCCCACTGCATCGCCACGCGGCCGTCGGCTTCCACCTGGACGCCCTGTACACGGCCCTCTTCGTCCGCCCGGTCCAGGCCGGAGCCACCCTCGTCCGGTTCCTGGACCGCGAAGTCGTCGAGACCTACGTACGCGGCGCGGGAACACTGCCCCGCTGGCTCGGCACCGCCGTACGACGGGCCCAGACCGGCAATCTGCAGACCTATGTGAGCGCGCTGCTCGCCGGCACCGTCGTCCTCGCGGTCGCCGTCGTCCTCGTCGCCACGGGAGCGTGAGCAGGCGTGATCGATATCAACGAGTCCGTGATGCAGTTCCTTCTGGCATTCGTCGTGGCCGGCCCGCTCCTCGGCGCCGTCACGGCTCTGCTGCCGGCCCCGCCCGGACTGAAGGGGAAGTCACCGGACCAGGCCGTACTGCGGCACGGCGTGACGGTCACCGGCGTGATCCTCATCGCCGCGATCGTCCTGGCACTCGGCTTCGACCACGACCATCCGTCGAAGATGCAGGCCACGACCGACATCAGCTGGATCCCCGCACTCGACGTGCGCATCCACCTCGGCATCGACGGCATCTCCCTCCCCCTTCTGGTCCTGACCGCGCTGCTGACCTTCCTCTGCGCGCTCTATTCGTACTTCAAGATGCCCGCGGGCCCCACCCCGAAGGCCTTCGTCGCACTGCTGCTCATGCTCGAGTCCGGCACCCTCGCGACCTTCGCCGTCCTCGATCTGCTGCTGTTCTTCCTCGCGTTCGAGATGGTGCTCATCCCGATGTACTTCCTCATCGCCCGCTGGGGCGGCGAGGACCGCCAGGCCGCCGCCTGGCGCTTCATCCTCTACACACTGCTCGGCTCGGTCGTCATGCTGCTCGGCCTGCTCCTGATCGGGATCAAGGCGGGCACATTCGACATGGTGGCACTCGCCACTGACAACGGCCGGTCACTGTCCGCATCCGTGCAGGTCATCGCCGTTCTGGCGATCGGGATCGGGCTCGCGGTCAAGACCCCGATGTGGCCGCTGCACAGCTGGCTGCCCGACGCCCACACCGCCGCGCCGACCGTCGGCTCGGTCCTGCTGGCCGGCGTCCTGCTGAAGATGGGTACGTACGGGTTCGTCCGTATCTTGCTGCCGATCGCCCCCGACGGCTTCCGCGACTTCGCGCCCTACCTCGCCGCCTTCGCCGTGGTCGGGATCATCTACGGATCACTGGCCTGCCTCGCCCTCGCCAAGCGGGGCGCGAAGGGCGATCTCAAGCGCCTCATCGCCTACTCCTCCGTCGGCCACATGGGCTTCGTCCTGCTCGGCATCGCCACCATGACCCCGACCGGCGTGAACGGCGCCCTGTTCGCCAACATCGCCCACGGCCTCATCACCGGCCTGCTGTTCTTCCTGGTCGGCGCCCTGAAGGACCGCACCGGCACCACCGACCTCGACACCCTGGCCGAGGAGACCGGCGCCGCCCTGTACGGCAAGGCCCCGCGCCTCGGCGGCCTGCTGGCCTTCGGGGCGGTCGCCTCGCTCGGCCTGCCTGGCCTCGCCGGATTCTGGGGCGAGATGCTGGCCCTGTTCGGCGCCTTCAAGCCCGCCGACGACCTCAGCCGCCCCGCCTTCCTCACCTTCATGGCGATCGGCGCGTTCGGCACCCTCCTGACGGCCGCGTACATGCTCGTCGTGGTCCGCCGCGTCTGCATGGGCGCCGTACCCCAGGACGCCCCCCAGCTCGCCGACGTCCACACGTACGAGTTCGCGGCCTGGACGCCGCTCGTCGCCCTCACCGTCGCGGCGGGCCTGTGGCCGAAGGCCCTCCTCGGCCTCACCGACCCGGCCGTCCAGCAGCTCCTCGCAGGAGGCACCCGATGAGCACCCTGGCCGCCATGGCTCAGCCATTGGCCTCTTCGGCCGAGCCCCTGGCCGCGAACCTCGTCCAGTCCGTCGACTGGCTCGCGATCGCGCCACCCACTCTCACTGCGGTCGTCGGACTCGTCGTTCTCGTCGCAGACCTTTTCGTCGGCGAGCAGAAGAAAGCCCTGCTCGGATGGGTCTCGGTCGCGGGCCTGGCAGCCTCCGTGCTCCTGCTGCTGCCCCTCCTGGACGGCGACCGCAGCACCTTCTGCCTGACCGGCGACGCCGACGTGTGCAGCTATGCGGCCGACCGCTTCACGCTCGTCATCCAGTTCCTCGTCCTTGGCGGCGCCCTCCTGGCGGCCCTCCTGTCGGTCACCACCCTCAAGGACGCCGACAAGAGATTCCCCGAAGGGGAGTACTGGTTCCTGCTGCTCTCCTCGGCCGCCGGCGCCGCACTCCTGCCCGCCTCCCGCGACCTGGCGACCCTCGTCGTCGCCCTGGAAGTCGCCTCCCTGCCGGCCTTCGCCCTCGTCGGCATCCGGCACGGCGACAGGAAGTCCTCCGAAGCGGCCCTGAAATTCTTCCTGTCCTCCGTCACCGCGACCGCGGTCAGCCTCATGGGCATCAGCTTCGTGTACGCCTCCACGGGCACCCTCTACCTCACACAGATCGCCGACCGCATCCAGCACGTCGACGGACAACTCCACACCCTCGCCCAGACCGGCGTCGTCCTCACCCTCGTCGGCTTCGCCTTCAAGACGGCCGCCGTCCCCTTCCACTTCTGGGTGCCCGACACCTACGTCGGCGCACCCCTCCCGATCGCCGCCTACTTGTCGGTCGTCGGCAAAACGGTCGGCTTCTCCGGGCTGATCCTCGTCACCGTCATCGCCCTGCCGTCGTACGCCGACGTCTGGGGCCCGGCGCTCGCCGCGCTCGCCGCCCTCACCATGACCGTCGGCAACGTCGGCGCCCTCCGCCAGCAGGCCACGCGCGCGTACAGCGCCGTACGGCTGCTCGCCTGGTCCTCCGTCGGCCAGGCCGGCTACCTCCTCGTCCCGATCGCCGCCGCCGCATACTCCGACGACGCCGAGCGGTCCGTCGGCTCCACCGTCGCCTACGCCCTCATGTACGGCGCCGTGAACCTCGGCGCCTTCGCGGTGGCCGCGCTGGTGGGCCGAACGAGGGCCGCGAACCGCATCACCGACTATCGCGGGCTCTACGCGACCAACCCGCTCGCCGCCCTCCTCCTCGCCTTCTTCCTGCTCTGCCTGGCCGGGCTGCCGCCGGGCATCATCGGCCTGTTCGCCAAGGTCACCGTCTTCTCGGCGGCCGTGGACGCGGGCCTCGGATGGCTCGCCGTGGTCATGGCCGTCAACGTCGTGATCGCGCTCTTCTACTACCTCCAGTGGACGACGCTGCTGTTCAGGGCCCCCGAGGGCGAACCCGCCGCGCACCGCGTCCCCGCCCCCCTCACCGTCGCGCTCGCCCTGACCGGCGTCCTCGGCGTCGCCCTCTCGGGCGCGCCCCAGCTGGTGTTGCGCTTCACCGACACCGGACTCTTCTGAACCGGGCCTCCCGAACCGGGCCTCCGAAGCTGAACAGCCGCCCTTGAACCATCACCCGGACGGCCCACCTGGGCCTCCGCGCGCACAAGGGAACTAGTGACCCTCGCCTGGCGTTGAGCAAAACGGGAGGGTCCACTGGACGTGACATCACGGACCGGTGGCATCGGAAGACATCGGAGACCAGCAAGCAAAGGGTTCCCCTGCTGCACCACTTGGAGGGCGTACCGTGCACCGCCGGCACAACGGGCTCAGGACCGCAGTCCTCCTCGGGGGACTGTCCGCACTCATCATCGTCATCGGCAGCTTCTTCGGCCGCATGGGGCTGGTGGTGGCCGTCCTGATCGCGCTGGGCACCAACGCGTACGCGTACTGGAACAGCGACAAGCTGGCTCTACGCGCGATGCGTGCCCGCCCGGTGAGCGAGTTCGAGGCACCGGCCCTGTACCGCATGGTCCGCGAACTCTCCACCCAGGCCCGTCAGCCCATGCCGCGCCTGTACATCTCGCCGACCGAGGCACCCAACGCCTTCGCGACCGGCCGCAATCCGCGCAACGCCGCCGTGTGCTGCACCGACGGCATCCTGCGCCTCCTGGACGAGCGCGAACTGCGCGGTGTCATCGGCCACGAACTCAGCCATGTCTACAACCGCGACATCCTGATCTCGTCGGTCGCCGGCGCCCTCGCCTCCGTGATCATGTTCCTGGTCAACTTCGCCTGGCTGATCCCGATCGGCCGTTCCGACGACGATGACGGCCCGGGCCTCCTCGGCATGCTGATGATCATGATCCTCGGACCGCTGGCGGCCAGCCTCATCCAGCTGGCCATCAGCCGCTCCAGGGAGTACGAGGCGGACGCGTCCGGCGCCCAGCTCACCGGCGACCCCCTCGCGCTCGCCAGCGCCCTGCACAAGCTCGAAATGGGCACGAAGCAACTGCCGTTGCCGCCCGAACCGCGCATCGAGACCGCGAGCCACATGATGATCGCGAACCCGTTCCGCCCTGGCCAGGGACTGTCCAAGATGTTCTCGACTCACCCGCCGATGGCGGAGCGCATCGCCCGGCTCGAGAAGATGGCAGGTCGCCCCCAATGAAAACCATCCTGAACGTCATTTGGCTCGTCCTGAGCGGCTTCTGGCTGTTCCTCGCCTACCTCGCCGCGGGCGCGCTGCTCTGCATCACCATCATCGGCATCCCGTTCGGCATAGCCGCCTTCCGCATCGGCGTCTACGCCCTGTGGCCCTTCGGGTACACCACCGTCGAGCGCCGCGACGCGGGCGCGCCCTCCTGCCTCGGCAACGTCCTGTGGCTGGTCCTCGCCGGCTGGTGGCTGGCCCTGGGCCACATCGCGACGGGCCTCGTCCTCTGCGTCACGATCATCGGTATCCCGTTCGGCATCGCCAACTTCAAGCTCATCCCCGTGTCCCTGTTCCCACTGGGCCGCGAAATCGTCCCCACCGACGAGCCGTTCGCAACCCGCTGACGGACGGGCCGGGGTTTTCCACAACGCGGACGTTGTCCACAGGCTTGCCCGGCTGTCAGTGCCACCCTGCATCATGAATGCATGACCGAGAGCGAGCAGTTGCTGGCACGGGTGGCGGACAAGGCCCGCAACACCCGGCCGTGGGGTTGGACTTCCCTCCCCGAGCCGGTGGAGGCGGACACCCTTTCCCGCGCCGAGGCAGCGCTGGGCTTCCACCTGCCCCCGCTGCTCGCCGATCTCTACCTGCGTATAGGAGACGGCGGATTCGGCCCGGAGTACGGCCTGTTGCCGCTGCTCGACAGCCCTCCGTCCGGGGAGCCCGCAGCCGTCGTGCAATACCTGGCCAACCGCAAGAGCAGCCGCAAGGACCCCGACTGGCCCTGGCCCGAGGGCGTCCTGCCGATATCCCACTGGGGCTGTGCGATGTACGCGTGTGTGGACTGCCACAGCCCGGAAGCCCCCGTTCTCCTCTTCGAGCCGAACGCCGGTGACTGCGACCACTCCTGGTTCGTGGACGCCCCCACCCTCACGGACTGGCTGCAAACCTGGGTCGACGGCACGGGCTGGTACGAGGAGATGAACGAGGAGTTGGAGATGACTCCCTGGACACAGTTCCGGATACGCACGGCACCGCCGGCCCACGCATCCTGACGCTCGCTTGAGGGGACGCGGCCCCCACCTACCGCCCCGCCCTCCATTTCCGTACGCCATACGCCCCCGCCCCGACCGCCAGCACCCCCGCACCCGCGACCACGGAAACCCCGGGCAACGCGAACGCCAGCACCACACACCCGAGCAGCCCCACCACCGGTACCACCCGGGCCGCCGGAGCCGAACCGAGTGTCCATGCCGACGCGTTGGCCACCGCGTAGTACGCGAGTACACCGAAGGAGGAGAAACCGATCGCGCCCCGCACGTCGACCGTGGCGGCGAGGACGGCGACCACCGCGCCCACGGCCAGCTCGGCCCGGTGCGGCACCTGGAAGCGAGGGTGGACGGCGGACAGCGCGCCCGGAAGATGCCGGTCCCGGGCCATGGCCAGCGTCGTTCGTGAGACGCCGAGAATCAGGGCGAGCAGCGAACCCAGCGCGGCCACGACGGCACCCACCCGCACCACCGGCACGAGCCCCGGCACCCCGGCGGCCCGCACCGCCTCGGCCAGCGGCGCGTCCGTACGGCCCAGAGCAGCAGCGCCCAGCACGGAAAGGACAGCCACCGCCACCACCGCGTACACCACCAGCGTGATGCCCAGGGCCAGGGGGATCGCGCGGGGGATGGTGCGCGCGGGATCCCGTACCTCCTCACCCAGGGTCGCGATGCGCGCGTACCCCGCGAACGCGAAGAACAGCAGACCGGCCGCCTGCAGCACCCCGCTCACCCCGCCGGAGACCCCGGTGTCCAGCCGCCCGGCCTCCGAGGCCCCGGACCCAAGACACACGACCACCACGGAAGCGAGGACAGCGAGGACCACCGCCACGATCGCCCGGGTCAGCCAGGCGGACTTCTGGATCCCGCCGTAGTTCACAGCGGTCAGCGCCGTCACCGCCGCGACGGCCACGGCATGGGCCTGCCCCGGCCAGAGGTACGCACCCACCGTCAGCGCCATGGCCGCACAGGAGGCCGTCTTTCCGACCACGAACGACCAGCCCGCGAGATAGCCCCAGAACGGCCCGAGCCGCTCCCGCCCGTACACATAGGTGCCGCCCGAGGCCGGGTACAGGGCGGCCAGCCGTGCCGAGGACGTGGCGTTGCAGTAGGCGACCACGGCGGCGACCGCGAGCCCGAGCAGCAGCCCGGACCCGGCCGCGCGCGCCGCCGGACCGAGGGCGGCGAAGATGCCGGCACCGATCATCGAGCCGAGACCGATGACCACGGCGTCGCCTGTGCCCAGTGTGCGCCGCAATTCGGCACCGGAACCTGTCATGCGCCGCACCCTACTGATCTCTGCAACCGCCGGGCGCAGTACGGACGTCCTCTTCGTCAACGGGACACGAACACCCGCACGAAGAGCACCGCACGCGAGTCGCGCGAGCACGTCGTCCAACCCAAGCGCTACAGCACGCGTCCAGTCGGCCGGGACGTAGATCACAGGCCACGGACAGTGCGGGCACAGCGCGGAAGGGCAGGTTCAGGGCATGAGCATCATCGGCTGGATCATCCTGGGGCTGTTGGCCGGAGCCATAGCCAAGTTCCTGCTGCCGGGCCGGGACCCGGGCGGCTTCATCGGGACGACCCTCATCGGCATCGCGGGCGCGTTCATCGGTGGCTGGATATCGGCCCGTTGGCTGGACCACCCGGTCACCAAGAGCTTCTACGACGGGACCACGTGGGCCGCCGCGATCGGCGGCTCCCTCGTGCTCCTGATCGCCTACCGTCTCCTCTTCGGCAACTCACGCGACTGACACCCCCGAACCGCAGCCAGCAGGCGAGAAGGGTGGGCACTGGCCAGGTGCCCACCCTTCCTCGTACATCGCTGAATCAGCGGCTCACCGGTAGTTCACGAACTGGATCGCGAAGTCGAAGTCCTTGCCCTTCAGCAGGGCGATGATGGACTGCAGGTCGTCACGGCTCTTCGAGCTGACCCGCAGCTCGTCGCCCTGGACCTGGGCCTTCACGCCCTTCGGCCCCTCGTCACGGATGATCTTCGCGACCTTCTTCGCGTTCTCCTGGGAGATGCCCTCCTCGATCGACGCGAAGATCTTGTACTCCTTGCCGGAGAGCTGCGGCTCGCCCGCGTCGAGCGCCTTCAGGGAGATCCCACGCTTGATCAGCTTGGACTGGAAGACGTCGAGGACGGCATTGACCCGGTCCTCGGAGTTCGCCTCCATCAGGATCTTGTCGCCGGACCACGAGATCGAGGCACCCACGCCCTTGAAGTCGTAGCGCTGGGAGATCTCCTTGGCGGCCTGGTTGAGGGCGTTGTCGACCTCCTGCCGCTCGACCTTCGAGACGATGTCGAAACTGGAGTCGGCCATGTCCTGTGGCTCCTTGTATCGGGGTGCGTGTCGGCGTGCGTACGGATGCGTATCGGCGTACGTGGGGGCGGCGCCGAGCCCGGCGTGGACCCGGGCCGCATCCGCCCAAGCCTAGTCACCCCATGCCCTCCGGGCGCAGATCAATCGGGTGGCGAAGCACCCCTCGGCATCGGGTATTGTTTACGTCGTTGCCACGGAGCACCGCCGAAAGACGGTTCGAAGGGCAGCAAACCCCGGCGGTGTGCCCGAGCGGCCAAAGGGAGCAGACTGTAAATCTGCCGGCTCAGCCTTCCCAGGTTCGAATCCTGGCGCCGCCACGCTGAGAAAGATACCCCCTCCGAACTGCGGAAACGCAGAGCGGAGGGGGGTTTCTTCGTGTCTGGATGCTTCAGGCGCCCTATCGCGCGGCGGGCCGGGTGATGTGTCTCACCGGCGGGCCGGCGGGTCGGTGGAGTCAGGACACGCGTTCGCGTTGCTCACGCAGCGCCGAGCGCCCATGACGGTAACGGTCCCAGGCATAACGCCGCGTCCAGAAGACCCCGCACCAGACGGCGATCATGCCGCCCGCGATGACGAGTCGGCTTGCCGTGACCAGGCCCATGAAGCCCGGCTCATACGGCACCTGCCGACCCATGCGTTCCAGCTGGCTCAGTTGGTCGTCGACAGCCGTCGCATGGATGCCCGTCGCTCGGCACCTCGAGATGCCGGGCCACGGTCGTGATGGTGATGGCGGTGTACAACAGACTGCGGCGAAGCGATTGTCAGACGCCACGCGCCCGTACCCCTCGGACGCGAATCCTCCCGCCCCCGACAACAGCCGCCCTTGAAGTCCGCTGCCCTTCCACGCGCCCCGCCAGGCCCACCCACCCGCCCGCTCCGGACGCACAAACGTCGTCGACCGAGGGCACACTGACTGCATGTCCAGTCGTCGCAGGCTCTGCCCCGAATGCCGTCGCGAGATCGCCGTCGTCGCCGGCCGCTTCGCCCGGCACGACCCGCCCGGAGCACGCGCGCGAGGTCAGCTGGTCTCCTGCCCGGGCTCCCGCAGACAGGCAGAACTCGGAGCGGCGCAGCCGTCGTTGGACGGGTACGCACTACCCGTCGTCCCCGGCCAGCTGCCACTGTTCTGAGCGTTCGGCTGCCCTACGACCGGTCAGAGCACCCCGCGCCGATGTTCGACCGCCTACACCCCTCGTTCCGAGCGTTCAGCCGCCCTACGGCCCAGACCCAAGCCCCGAACCCGAACACGAACCCAACCCCTCCCGCACATCCATCCGCACCACCAGCCCGTCCTCCCCGAACCGGTACACGTGCTCGACCGTCTCCTCGGCCCACCGCTCGCCCGACGCGTCGCGGACCCCGAGCCGTACGGTCACCACGACCGCCCCGCCGAGCCGGTCCGACCCCAGCCCCTCCAGCCGTACGAGGGGATGCCCCGCCGCGAACTGCCGTGCCCAGTACGCCCGTACCGCCTCACGTCCGCGCAGTCGGCCGCCGTCCAGCATGTTCGGCCAGTCCACGTCCGGGGCCAGACAGTGCGGTACGAAGGCGTCCCGCTCGTCCGTCGCGAAGACCTCGTACATCCGCCGCAGCAACGCCTCTTGCGCGGCCGGCACCCCCTCGGCGGCCATCCTCAGTTGCCCGCCACCGACTTCACCGCGACCGAGACCGGCATGGAACCGCTGATCAGCTCCAGCGTCAGCCCTGCCGTCGCCGGCGTGTCCAGCAACTCCCCCAGTACGGCGGCCACGTCGTCGCGCGGAATCGGGCCCCGGCCGGTGTGCGCCTCCAGGCGTACGAGGCCGTTGCCCGCGTCGTCCGTGAGCGCGCCAGGACGCAGAATCGTCCAGTCCAGGGCGTCCAAGCCGCTCACATGGGCGTCGGCTTCGCCCTTGGCGCGCAGGTACACATCGAAGGTCTCGTCACCCTCGTGCCGTGGGTCCGCGCCCATGGACGACACGATCACGAAGCGCCGTACGCCCGCCAGGACCGCCGCGTCCGCGAACAGCACCGCCGCGGCCTTGTCCACCGTGTCCTTGCGGGCCGCGCCGCTTCCCGGACCCGCGCCCGCCGCGAAGACCGCCGCGTCCGCGCCCCGCAGATGGGCGGCAACCTCCTCGACCGAGGCCGACTCCAGGTCCAGCAGGACCGGTTCGGCACCGACGTCCCGCAGGTCGTCGCCCTGTTCGGCGCGACGGATGATCCCCGCGACCTCGTCCCCGCGCGCGGCGAGCAGTCGCTCCAGCCGCAGCGCGATCTGACCATGACCACCAGCGATGACAATGCGCATGTCTTCGACCGTACGCCCGTCAAGGCCCATCTGCCGCGTGGGTCCGGCGACGCCTCAGGGGTGCAGGGTGAGGTCAGGGTGACTTCGAGGAGCGTCTGCGGTCCGTCGTGGCTGGTCGCACAGTTCCCCGCGCCCCACAGGGGGTTGCATGCAGCGACGCGCGCCACGATGCGCCCCCCACGCCCCCACCGAACCCTCACCCACACCACAGCCACTCGCCCTACGACACACCCCCCCGACCCTGCCGAGGCAGCCCCGACTCCTCGGCCGCCGCCGAGTTGCAGTACTCCCGTACCGCGCTCGTCCGTGCCACCACGCGCCCCCGGTGCACCACGATCCGGCTGTACGCCAGGGAGAGCGCGCCGGCGAGGCGGTCGCCGCGCACCGCGAGCAACTCGGCCGGGAAGCCCGCCTCCACGCGGACTTCGGGCAACCCGAGCACGGTCCGCGCCGACGTGCTCACCGTGTCGTAGGCATCCTCCGGGCGCAGCCCGTACCGGGAGGCGAGCAGATACGCGGCCTCCAGGGGGTCGCCGCGGCCCACCGGGTTGCAGGCGTCCCGCAGTGTGCCGCTGCCGGCGGCCACCCGGACTCCGGCCGCGCGCAGCAGCCGTACCGGAGCCGTCCCCCGGCGGTCGACACCCGCGCAGCCGCCCTGCGGCAGGCACACCACGGCGACTCCGGCCGCCCCGAGCTGGTCGGCGGTGCGGGAGACCACCTCGGCGGGCAGCCGGTCGAGTCCCGCGCAGGGGCCGAGGGTGACGCCGGGCCGCAGGCCGCCGGCCATGGCGGCGAGCCGGGCGAGCCGGGCCGGGTCGGTGGCGTCCGTGTGCAGGTCGACGGGGCAGCCGTGTTCCGAGGCGACCTCCAGGACCGCCTCCGCGTAACCCGTCGGATCGGGGTCGAGATCCGGACAGCCGCCCACCACCGAGGCACCCATCTTCAGCGCGTCCCGCAACATGGCGAGCCCCTCTGCCCCGGCCACCCCGGTCAACACCCTGGGCATCGCCACGGCCGTCAACTCGGTGAGCCCGTGCAGCGACCGCCGCGCCTGCAGTACGGCGGCCAGTGCGCCCAGCCCCTGGACGTCCCCCACGCGCACGTGTGCCCGCAGCGCGGTCGCCCCGTGCCCGAGCTGCAGCAGAGCCGCTTCCGTGGCCCGGCGCTGGACGTCGCGCGGGTCGTAGGCGAGAGGGCCGTCCGCGTCGGCCGACAGCGCGGTGTCGCCGTGGGCGTGCGGCTCGGCCGGGGCCGGCAGGAGCAGATAGCCGCTGAGGTCCACGCGCGCACCGCACGCGCGCGTGCCGCCCACGGCCAGACTGCCGGCCGTACCGACCGCCTCGATGCGCCCACCGCCCAGCCGTACGTCCACGGTCCTGCCGTCGGTGAGCCGCGCCCCGCACAACAGGAGACCGGCCCCCTCGGACCGGCCCGAGGACGCGGCACCCGACGAGGACGAGGAGTGGGGCGGCTGCGGCTGGCTGTCGGGCATCGCGCTCCAGGGGCTCGGTACTACGCAAGCTCAGGACTGCGCGAACTCGGACTGCGCAAGGGACGCAAGATCACGCAGAGTGAGTCGAGCCTAGGGTGGCCGCGCACCCGTGACGGGGAGGAGCGCAATAGTCGTACCGGTGTGGTCCGCCGTACCGGAGAGGCAGTTGAGGCCTCCGGGAACCCCGTGGATCAAGGCGTCGAGGGCGCCGCGAAACGGATTTGGGCGAACGGCGGCGGAGCGTGTAATGTCTTCATCGCTCGCCCCAATAGCTCAGTCGGTAGAGCGTCTCCATGGTAAGGAGAAGGTCTACGGTTCGATTCCGTATTGGGGCTCTGGTGTGAGAGGTTCCCGCTGCGAGGCGGGAACCGATCGCATCGCAGCGGTGTAGCTCAGTCGGTAGAGCAAGCGGCTCATAATCGCTGTGTCACCGGTTCAAGTCCGGTCACCGCTACAGACAGTAGCCGATTGTGGGGTCGGTCCTTCGATCGGCTACTCTTCTATGCGTTGAACCTGTCCCATCCGTTCGTCAAGGAGCACTCCTGTGGCTGCCACCGACGTCCGCCCGAAGATCACGCTGGCCTGCGTGGAGTGCAAGGAGCGGAACTACATCACCAAGAAGAACCGGCGTAACAACCCGGATCGCATGGAGATGAAGAAGCACTGCCCGCGTTGCAACGCGCACACCGCGCACCGCGAAACGCGATAAATCAGGCTCGTACGTGAGGCCGTCCCCGAGAGATCGGGGGCGGCCTCACGTCGTTGAGAGACCCGATACCGGTCAGTAGAGCAAGCAGGAGGTGCCGAGCCCATGGCGCTCGACCAGTCCTTCGTGGGGCGGACCTACCCGCCCACCGACCCCTACGAGGTGGGCCGGGAGAAGATCCGCGAGTTCGCCGAGGCGGTGGGGGACTCCAACCCCGCGTACACGGACCCGGAGGCCGCCAAGGCGCTCGGCCACCCCGACGTCGTCGCCCCGCCGACCTTCGTGTTCTCGATCACCTTCAAGGCCGCGGGACAGGTCGTGCAGGACCCGCAGCTCGGCCTGGACTACAGCCGTGTGGTGCACGGCGACCAGAAGTTCGCCTACGTCCGCCCCGTGCGCGCCGGTGACCGTCTGACGGTCACCTCCACCATCGAGGCGATCAGGTCCATGGCCGGCAACGACATCCTGGACATCCGCGGCGAGGTCCACGACGAGGCCGGCGAACACGTGGTGACCGCCTGGACCAAGCTGGTCGCGCGCGCGGCAGAGGAGGCGTGACAAAGAACATGACGGCGAAGATCGCATACGACGACGTCGAGGTCGGCACCGAGCTGCCGACCCAGACCTTCACCGTGACCCGCGCCACCCTCGTCCAGTACGCGGGCGCCTCCGGGGACTTCAACCCCATCCACTGGAACGAGAAGTTCGCCAAGGAGGTCGGGCTGCCGGACGTCATCGCGCACGGCATGTTCACCATGGCCGAGGCGATCCGCGTGGTGACGGACTGGGTCGGCGACCCGGCGGCCGTCGCCGAGTACGGCGTCCGCTTCACCAAGCCCGTCGTCGTGCCCAACGACGACCAGGGCGCCACGATCGAGGTCAGCGGCAAGGTCGCCGCCAAGCTCGACGACAACACGGTCCGCGTGGACCTCACGGCGACCAGCGCGGGGCAGAAGGTGCTGGGGATGTCACGGGCGGTCGTACGACTGGCCTGAGGGGCGGGTACGGCTGCTGAGGTAAGGGGCGCTCTCCATGGTGGGGCGCCTCTTACGGTGTTGTGGCCCCCTACCTGCGACAACGCTCAGTGATGGTGGGAGGTTCCGGCGAGAGCTTCCAGTAGAAGAGGACGTCTTGCCAAGTTAGTGATTGAGCACTAACATGGCTTCCATGGCCAGGATGAGTGCAGAAGAGCGGCGCGAGAGCGTCATCCGTGCGGCAACGGCCGAGTTCGCCCGCGGTGGCTACCACGGCACGTCGACCGAGGCGATCGCCAAGCGGGTCGGTGTGTCGCAGCCGTATCTCTTCCGACTCTTCCCGGGTAAGAAGGCGATCTTTCTGGCGGCGGCCGAGCGCTGCGTGGAGGAAACCATCCGCACCTTCGAGGAAGCTTCGAAGGGGCTGGAAGGCGAGGACGCTCTCCACGCCATGGCGGACGCGTACACCCGGGTCATCGCGGAGCGGCCCGAGTGGCTGATGATGCAGATGCAGATGTACGTCGCGGTGGGGGCCGCCGAGCAGGAGGGTGACACCGAGTTCGGGGAGGCGGTGCGGGCCGGCTGGATGCGGCTGTGGGACACCGTCCACCTGCCGCTCGGCGCCGACGCCAACGAGACGACGACCTTCCTGGCGTACGGAATGCTCATCAACTGCCTGACGGCGATGGGCTTTCCGCCCGGGCACCGGGTCTGGGAGGGCATGTACCCGTCGGCACGGATCAAGGGCCGACTGGAGCACTGAGTACAACGAGGCGTCACGAGCGCCTTCCATGATCGAGAAATTTAGTAATCACTAACTAATCACCGATCACACCCGCTGGGGGAGCGATGTCACAGCAGAAGCAAGCCGCACCGACCGCAGGCCGCGGGGGAGCCGTCTGGGCCCTCGTCATCACCAGCGTCGCCGGGTTCATGGCGGCCCTCGACAACCTCGTCGTCACCACCGCCCTGCCCTCCATCCGCGAGGACCTCGGCGGAGCGCTGCACGACCTCGAATGGACCGTCAGCGCCTACACGCTCACCTTCGCCGTCCTGCTCATGACCGGCGCGGCGCTCGGCGACCGCTTCGGCCGGCGACGCCTCTTCCTGGTCGGCCTCACGATCTTCACCGGCGCGTCGGCGGCCGCGGCACTGGCCCCGGGCATCGACTCCCTCATCGCCGCGCGCGGTCCAGGGCGTAGGGGCGGCGATCATGATGCCCCTCACGCTCACCCTCCTCACGGCGGCCGTGCCCGCCGCCAAGCGCGGGATGGCGTACGGCATCTGGGGCGCCGTCAACGGGCTCGCGGTGGCCTCCGGGCCACTGATCGGCGGCAGCCTCACCGAACACATCTCCTGGCAGTGGATCTTCTGGCTGAACGTACCGCTCGGCGTCGCCCTGCTGCCCCTGGCCCGTCTGCGCCTCGCCGAGTCCCACGGCGCCGGCGCGCGCCTCGACATCCCCGGCACACTGCTCGCCAGCGGCGGTCTCTTCGGCATCGTGTACGGCCTGGTCCGCGGCCCGTCCGACGGCTGGACCGACTCCGTGGTCCTGCTGGCCCTGTTCGCCGGGGCCGCGCTGCTCGCCGCGTTCGTCCTCTACAGCACCCGGGCCAAGAACCCCATGCTCCCCATGCGGCTGTTCCGTTCCCGGGCCTTCTCCGGGATCAACGCGGCCAGCCTGCTGATGTTCCTCGGGATGTTCGGCTCGATCTTCCTGCTCAGCCAGTACATGCAGGGCGTCCTCGGCTACTCGCCCACCGAGGCGGGCCTGCGGATGCTCCCCTGGACCGGCATGCCGATGCTCGTCGCGCCGATCGCCGGGATCCTCTCCGACCGCATCGGGGGGCGGCCGGTCGTGGCCACGGGTCTCTTCTTCCAGGCGGCGGGTCTCGCCTACATGGCGTCCGTGGTCACGATCAACGCCTCCTACGCCGCGCAGCTCCCCGGACTCGTCCTCAGCGGCATCGGCATGGCCCTGTTCTTCGCTCCCGCGTCCAACCTGGTCATGTCGAGTGTTCGGTCCGAGGAGCAGGGGATCGCTTCCGGGGCGAACAACGCGCTGCGTGAGGTGGGTGGAGCGCTGGGGATCGCGGTCATGGCGTCGATCTTCTCCTCGCAGGGTGGGTACGAGAGCGGGCAGTCCTTCGTGGACGGCCTGCGGCCGGCACTGCTCACGGGCGCGGCGGTGGTGGCTGTCGCCGGGGTCGCGGCCCTGCTGATTCCTTCACGGAAGAGCAGCGCGTTGGTGGCGTCGTCCGAGCGCGGGCGGTCACTGGACCCGGTGGCCGGCTGAACGCTGCGGTGGGCTTGGGCGGGGCCCCTACGGAGGTGCGGGGTGAGGTTGTCGGGCGGGTGCGGGCCGGTGGTGGCTGGTCGCGCAGTTCCCCGCGCCCCTGGGGAGTTGCAGTCACCCGCACCACGACGGACCGTCGACCACCTCGCGCACCGCGACGGACCGCGCGCCGTGACGGGCCGTTCGCCGCGTACGGCGCGCAGGGGACGGGGTGGGGGGTGTCCGCCCGCAGCGGCCGGCGTCCGTTGTCCAGTACGGCCGAAGCAACAGCAACCGCCGGACCGAGGACGGACACCCCCCACCCCCCCCGTCCCCCCCCCCCCCCCCCCCCCCCCCCCCCCCCCCCCCCCCCCCCCCCCCCCCCCCCCCCCCCCCCCCCCCGACCCACCCACCAGACCGCACGCGCTACACAAGCCCCCACCGGAGCCGCAACGGGCCGCCGCAGGCATCCAGGGGCGCGGGGAACTGCGCAAAAACGCCCGCCCCCACCCACCCGCACAGGCCGCCGCAGGCACCCACCCCCGTAGGCTGTACCGCGTGCAGGAACGACACGACGCCCCCCTCGCCCCCCTGACCACCTTCCGTCTCGGCGGCCCCGCCACCCGGCTCGTCACCGCGACGACCGACGCCGAGGTGATCGAGGTCGTCCGTGAGGCCGACGCCACCGGCACGCCGCTCCTCGTGATCGGCGGCGGGTCCAACCTCGTCATCGGGGACAAGGGGTTCGAGGGCACCGCACTCGTCATCGCCACCAAGGGGTACGACCTCACCGGCACCCACCTGGAGCTCGCCGCCGGCGAAGTGTGGACCGACGCAGTCGAACGCACCGTGGACGCCGGACTCGCCGGTGTCGAATGCCTCGCCGGCATCCCCGGTTCCGCGGGCGCCACCCCCATCCAGAACGTCGGCGCCTACGGCCAGGAGGTGTCCTCCACCATCACCGAGGTCATCGCCTACGACCGCCACACCGGCGAAACCGTCACCCTCGCCAACGACGACTGCGCCTTCTCCTACCGCCACAGCCGCTTCAAGGAAGACCCCGCCCGCTACATCGTCCTGCGCGTCCACTTCGACCTGGAAGACGCCGACGGCCTCTCCGCGCCGATCAAGTACGCCGAAACCGCCCGCGCCCTGGGCGTGGAACCCGGCGACCGCGTCCCCCTCACCGACGCCCGCGCAACCGTCCTGAAGCTGCGCGCGGGAAAGGGCATGGTCCTGGACCCCGACGACCACGACACCTGGTCGGCAGGCTCCTTCTTCACCAACCCCATTCTCACGGCCACCCAGTTCGCGGAGTTCCACGCGCGCGTGAAGCACCACCTCGGCGACGACGCCGAACCCCCCGCCTACCCCGCGGGCGACGGCCACACCAAGACCTCCGCGGCCTGGCTGATCGACAAGGCCGGCTTCACCAAGGGCTACGGCACCGGCCCCGCCCGCATCTCCACCAAGCACACCCTGGCCCTCACCAACCGGGGCGACGCCACCACCGAGGATCTCCTCGCACTGGCCCGGGAGGTCGTGACAGGCGTACGGGACACCTTCGGCATCACGCTGGTCAACGAGCCGGTGACAGTGGGCGTAAGCCTGTAGCCGACCAGATCCGAAAGCGTCAGCACCGTCAGTACGCCACCCCCACCCCCTGCTTCACCACCCCCGCATCCCCCACCATCCCGAGCATCGCGTGCGCCACATCCGCCCGCGAGATGAACCGCCCCCGAGCCGGAAACCCCCCGGCCACCACGCGATACACCCCGGTCACCGGCTTGTCCTGAAGACGCGGTGGGCGCACGACCGTCCAGTCCGTACCGCTCGCCGCCAGCTCCGCCTCCATCTCGCTCAGGTCGGCGTAGACGTCCTTCAGTACCGCGGACACGAGCCCCCGCATCCACCGGTCCACCACTCCCTCGTCCACGGGCGCCGGCCCGACCGGCCCCGCGCTGACCGCCAGCACCCGCCGGACCTGCTCCGCCTCCATCGCGGCCAGCACCACGCGGGTCAGCCGCGTCGCTATCCCGGCGTCCTTGCGGGCGCGCGGCCCGAGCCCGGACAGCACCGCGTCCCGCCCGGCCACGGCGGGCCGCAGCACCTCCGGGTCGGTGAGGTCCGCACGGACCACCTCCAGCCGCTCGCCCGTGACGGTCAGCCGGGCAGGATCCCGTACGACCGCCGTGACCTCATGGCCCGCCGCCAGGCCCTGCCGGACGAGCTCGCGCCCTATGCCCCCGGTGGCCCCGAAAACCGTGAGTTTCATGGGTACTCCCGTACTCGAAGGAGGTGGGTGAGTATTCACTCACCCCTGCCTCCCTCTAGAGTGGGTAAGTACTCACCCACCCGTCAAGCCCGCCAACCGACCCAAGGGGAACCGAACAGCATGGAGCCCAAGCCCGGCCCGGCCCGCGTCCGCATCCTCGACGCCGCCCATGAGCTGATGCTCACCGTCGGGCTGGCGCGTGCCACGACCAAGGAGATCGCCAAGGCGGCCGGCTGCTCCGAGGCGGCGCTGTACAAGTACTTCGCCAGCAAGGAGGAGGTGTTCATCCGCGTCCTCGCGGAACGCCTCCCGAGACTGGCCCCCCTGCTGCACGCCCTCGCCGCCGAGCCGGGCCGCCACACCCTGGAGGAGAACCTCACCGAGATCGCCCGCCAGGCCGCCCTCTTCTACGAACAGAGCTTTCCGATCGCCGCCTCCCTGTACGCCGAGACCCAGCTCAAGCGGCGCCACGACGACGCGATGCGCGAGATGGAGTCCGGCCCGCACAAGCCGATCGAGTGGCTCGACGCCTACCTCAAGGCCGAGCAGTCCATCGGCCGGGTCGCCCCCACCGCCGACACTTTCGCCGCGGCCTCCCTGCTCCTGGGCGCCTGCGCGCAACGGGCGTTCGCCTACGACGCCACACAGGACGGCGTACGGCCGCCGGTGCAGGAGTTCGCCGCCCGGCTGGCCCGGACCCTGCTGGGCGGAATCTCGGTAGCCGTGGAACCGGGGTGACCGTCACGCCGGGCCGCCGCGGCGGCACCGGCACCGCCCCTACCAGGTCCCCGCCCTACGCCCACGTCAAGAGCCCGGGTGGCTGAGCCAGTCGTCCACCCCCGACAGCAGCTTGGCCTTCACGTCCTCCGGCGCCGCCGAGGCCCGTACCGACTGCCGGGCCAGTTCCGCCAGCTCCGCGTCCGAGAAGCCGTGATACCGCCGGGCGATCTCGTACTGCGCGGCCAGCCGGGACCCGAACAGCAGCGGGTCGTCGGCGCCCAGCGCCATCGGCACCCCGGCCTCGAACAGCTTCCGCAGCGGCACGTCCTCATGCTTCTCGTAGACACCGAGCGCCACATTGGACGCCGGGCACACCTCGCACGTCACCTGCCGGTCCGCCAGCCGCTTCAGCAGCCGCGGGTCGTCCGCCGCGCGCACCCCGTGCCCGATCCGGTTCGCGTCCAGGTCGTCGAGACAGTCCCGTACCGAGGACGGTCCGGCCAGCTCGCCACCGTGCGGCGCCGACAGCAGCCCGCCCTCGCGCGCGATGTTGAAGGCCCGGTCGAAGTCCCGTGCCATGCCCCGGCGCTCGTCGTTCGAGAGTCCGAAGCCGACCACGCCCTTGTCGGCGTACCGCACCGCCAGCCGGGCCAGCGTGCGGGCGTCCAGCGGATGCTTCATCCGGTTCGCGGCGACCAGCACCCGCATCCCGAGCCCGGTCTCGCGCGAGGTCGTCTCCACCGCGTCCAGGATGATCTCCAGGGCCGGGATCAGCCCGCCGAGCCGGGGGGCGTACGACGTCGGGTCGACCTGGATCTCCAGCCACCCCGAGCCGTCGCGCACATCCTCCTCCGCGGCCTCCCGCACCAGCCGCCGGATGTCCTCGGGCTCGCGCAGACACGAGCGGGCCGCGTCGTACAGCCGCTGGAAACGGAACCAGCCCCGCTCGTCCGTCGCCCGCAGTCTCGGCGGTTCCCCGCTGGTCAGTGCTTCGGTCAGCGCCTCGGGCAGCCGTACGCCGTACTTGTCGGCCAGTTCCAGAACCGTCGCCGGGCGCATCGACCCGGTGAAGTGCAGGTGCAGATGGGCTTTCGGCAGCTCAGAGACATCACGTACACGCTCCATTCCAGGATCCTGCCGTACGTCACGGGTGTCCCGGTACCGCTTTCCCCTTTAGTGGTCTTGCTCGCACAAAAAAGCACCCCCTCACGTGAGGGGGTGCCTTTTCACGGCGGGCTCAGTCCTGCGCCTCCGCCAGCAGCTTCTGGATCCGCGAGACGCCCTCGACGAGATCCTCGTCACCCAGGGCGTACGACAGCCGCAGATAGCCCGGCGTGCCGAAGGCCTCGCCCGGGACGACCGCGACCTCGGACTCCTCGAGGATCAGCGCGGCCAGCTCGACGGTGTCCTGCGGGCGCTTGCCGCGGATCTCCTTGCCGAGCAGGGCCTTGACCGAGGGATAGGCGTAGAAGGCGCCCTCGGGCTCCGGGCAGAGCACGCCGTCGATCTCGTTGAGCATCCGCACGATGGTCTTGCGGCGGCGGTCGAAGGCCGTGCGCATCTCCGCCACCGCGTCGAGGTTGCCGGAGACCGCGGCGAGGGCCGCGACCTGGGCGACGTTCGACACGTTGGACGTGGCGTGCGACTGGAGGTTGGTCGCGGCCTTGACGACGTCCTTCGGGCCGATGATCCAGCCCACGCGCCAGCCCGTCATGGCGTACGTCTTCGCGACACCGTTGACGACGATGCACTTGTCGCGCAGCTCGGGCAGGAGCGCCGGCAGCGACACGGACACCGCGTCGCCGTAGACGAGGTGCTCGTAGATCTCGTCCGTCAGCACCCACAGGCCGTGCTCGACGGCCCAGCGGCCGATCGCCTCGGTCTCGGCCTCGCTGTAGACGGCGCCGGTCGGGTTGGAGGGGGAGACGAAGAGGACGACCTTCGTCCTGTCGGTGCGGGCCGCCTCCAGCTGCTCGACGGAGACCCGGTAGCCGGTCGTCTCGTCGGCGACGACCTCCACCGGGACCCCGCCGGCCAGCCGGATCGACTCCGGGTACGTCGTCCAGTACGGCGCCGGGACGATGACCTCGTCGCCCGGGTCGAGGATCGCGGCGAAGGCCTCGTAGATCGCCTGCTTGCCGCCGTTGGTCACCAGGATCTGGGACGCGTCGACCTCGTAGCCGGAGTCACGCAGCGTCTTCGCGGCGATCGCGGCCTTCAGCTCGGGGAGGCCGCCGGCCGGGGTGTAGCGGTGGTACTTGGGATTCGAGCAGGCCTCGACGGCGGCCCGGACGATGTAGTCCGGGGTCGGGAAGTCCGGCTCACCGGCGCCGAAGCCGATCACCGGACGCCCGGCGGCCTTCAGGGCCTTGGCCTTGGCGTCCACGGCGAGAGTGGCGGACTCGGAGATCGCGCCGACTCGGGCGGAGACCCGGCGCTCGGTGGGAGGGGTTGCAGGGCTCATGGGCCCATCGTTTCAGACCGGAAACTCCCCCGGCACGCGGGTTTCACAGACTGAACAACTGCTGAACAACCGTCCGGATTCGCCTCGCACGCTGGGCGATCTTCCGTCCCCAAGCCCCCTACGGGCGCTTTCTGTTCGACGAGGGCCCGCGGACCACGTACACTCTCACCTCGTTGGCCTTCAGCAGCCCACCCAGCCGGTGCACACCGAGCACCCGGTCGGATGCGGTACGTTGGGGGACGCACAAAGGGTCGTAGCTCAATTGGTAGAGCACCGGTCTCCAAAACCGGCGGTTGGGGGTTCAAGTCCCTCCGGCCCTGCTACACACACCTTCGCCAGGATGTGTGCGCATGTACGTACAGCAATGCACCGCCGTGCGGCTCCAACCGGGCGCGGCACGGCCACGACCCGGGAACAGGTGAGGACGAATGGCGGACGCCGTGGGCTCCATTGATACGCCTGATGCCCAGGATGAGGCGCCGGAGTCCAAGAAGACCCGTAAGGGCGGCAAGCGTGCCAAGAAGGGCCCGCTGAGGCGCCTCGCGCTCTTTTACCGGCAGATCGTCGCCGAGCTCCGCAAGGTCGTCTGGCCGTCGCGGAACCAGCTGACGACGTACACGACCGTGGTGATCGTCTTCGTCCTCGTCATGATCGGCCTGGTGACCGTGATTGACTATGGACTCAACCACGCCGCCAAGTACGTATTCGGCTGAGCACAGAGCGAAGGGCGCCGAGGTTACCGGCGCCCCTTTTCGCATGTTCCACCCCAAAGTATCCAGGAAGAAGCAGCCACCGTGTCTGACCAGAACCTGAACGACGCCATCGAGCCCGACGAGTCTGTCGACGACGAGCTCGACATCGTCGAGGGCGCGGACGAGGACCTGGACGAGGTCGAGGCTGCCGACGCCGAGGCGGGCGAGCCCGCCGAGGAATCCGCCCTCCACGTCGAGGACGAGTCCGGCGGTGACATCGAGTCCGGCGGTGACATCGAGTCCGGCGGTGACGTCGAGGCCGTCGATTCCGTCGAGGACGAGGGCGAAGTAGAGGCCGAGGAAGAGCCGGCCGAGCCGGTCGATCCCGTCGCCGCCCTGCGCGAGGAACTGCGGACCCTTCCCGGCGAGTGGTACGTCATCCACACCTACGCCGGGTACGAGAACCGCGTGAAAACCAACCTCGAGCAGCGTGCCGTCTCGCTGAACGTCGAGGACTTCATCTTCCAGGCCGAGGTGCCGCAGGAAGAGGTCGCGCAGATCAAGAACGGCGAGCGCAAGACCATCCGCCAGAACAAGCTCCCCGGCTACGTGCTGGTGCGCATGGACCTGACGAACGAGTCCTGGGGCGTCGTCCGCAACACCCCCGGCGTCACCGGCTTCGTGGGCAACGCCTACGACCCGTACCCGCTGACCCTGGACGAGATCGTCAAGATGCTCGCCCCGGAGGCCGAGGAGAAGGCCGCCCGCGAGGCCGCCGAGGCCGAGGGCAAGCCCGCTCCGCAGCGCAAGGTCGAGGTCCAGGTGCTGGACTTCGAGGTCGGCGACTCGGTCACCGTCACCGACGGCCCCTTCGCCACACTCCAGGCCACGATCAACGAGATCAACGCCGACTCGAAGAAGGTCAAGGGCCTCGTCGAGATCTTCGGCCGCGAGACCCCGGTCGAGCTGAGCTTCGACCAGATCCAGAAGAACTAACGCCTTCGGCGACAGAGCCACCGTTCAGGTCAGACGGCTTCCGTAGCCTGTCTGACCTGCTCGGTTTTTAGCCGCGCGGACCTACCCGTTAGGGTTGTGCGGTTGCCTTCGGGCATCAGGAAACTGACAGAAAAGACAGAGGACCCGGAATGCCTCCCAAGAAGAAGAAGGTCACGGGGCTCATCAAGCTCCAGATCCAGGCCGGTGCCGCCAACCCGGCTCCGCCGGTCGGCCCCGCGCTGGGTCAGCACGGCGTCAACATCATGGAGTTCTGCAAGGCGTACAACGCCGCGACCGAGTCGCAGCGTGGCTGGGTGATCCCGGTGGAGATCACGGTCTACGAGGACCGCTCCTTCACCTTCATCACCAAGACGCCGCCGGCCGCCAAGATGATCCTCAAGGCCGCGGGCGTGGACAAGGGCTCCGGCGAGCCGCACAAGACCAAGGTCGCCAAGATCACCCAGGCGCAGGTCCGCGAGATCGCCACCACCAAGATGCCCGACCTCAACGCCAACGACCTGGACGCCGCCGCGAAGATCATCGCCGGTACCGCGCGTTCCATGGGCGTCACGGTCGAGGGCTGAGCCCCAACCCCCGTACAAAGCAGAAGTGGCAGGGCCTGCTCGGCCCGTACCACGACTCCTTTCAGAACACACAGGAGCAGTTGTGAGCAAGCGCAGCAAGGCCCTTCGCGCTGCGGACGAGAAGATCGACCGGGAGAAGCTGTACGCCCCGCTCGAGGCCGTCCGTCTCGCCAAGGAGACCTCCACGTCCAAGTTCGACGGCACCGTCGAGGTCGCCTTCCGTCTGGGTGTCGACCCGCGCAAGGCCGACCAGATGGTCCGTGGCACCGTGAACCTCCCGCACGGCACCGGTAAGACCGCCCGGGTCCTGGTCTTCGCGACCGGTGACCGTGCCGAGGCCGCTCGTGCCGCGGGCGCCGACATCGTCGGCGCCGACGAGCTCATCGACGAGGTGTCGAAGGGCCGTCTGGACTTCGACGCCGTCGTCGCCACCCCGGACCTCATGGGCAAGGTCGGCCGCCTCGGCCGCGTGCTCGGTCCCCGTGGCCTCATGCCGAACCCCAAGACCGGCACCGTCACCCCCGATGTCACCAAGGCTGTCAACGACATCAAGGGCGGCAAGATCGAGTTCCGCGTCGACAAGCACTCGAACCTGCACTTCATCATCGGCAAGACGTCGTTCGACGACACCAAGCTGGTGGAGAACTACGGCGCGGCGCTGGAGGAGATCCTCCGTCTGAAGCCGTCCGCCGCCAAGGGTCGCTACATCAAGAAGGCCGCCATCAGCACCACGATGGGCCCCGGCATTCCGCTCGACTCCAACCGCACCCGCAACCTCCTCGTCGAGGAGGACCCGGCCGCGGTCTGAGACACCGGCAGGTTCCCGGGCCCCGCACCTTTCCAGGTGCGGGGCCCGTTCCCGTGTGCGGGCGCTGTGCTCTGGGTTAGCGTGCGAGCAGGGCACTTGCAGCAGGGGGACGCATGAAGAGGACGACGGTCTGGGTCACGACGGCCGCCGCGCTGACGGGACTGGCCGCCTGCACCTCCTCGGGCTCCTCCGACGCGCCGGAGGACAGGCGCAGCGCCTCGGCCCCCGCCGCCCTCCCGGCCCTGCGTACCGCCGAGCGCTCCACCGAGCGGGCCGAGACGGCCCGGGTGAGGTCCACCACCGTGATGGGCGCCCAGCTGTCCCTCAGCGCCGACGGCGTCCTCGCCTGGCGCGACGGCCTCTCCGGCTCCCTCACCATCGACTACACCGGCGGCACCGCGGCCGAGACGATGCGCGGCCTCGGCGTCACCTCCATGGAGGCCCGCTACCTCTCCGACGCCTACTACGCGCGCATGGGCGACACCTTCGCCGCGAAGACGGGCGGCAAGCACTGGCTCAGGTACGCCTACGACGACCTGAAGACCTTCGACGGCGGCGCCGACCTCGCCGACCAGATGCGCTCCACCACTCCCCACCAGTCGGTGCGGCTGCTGCTGGACTCCGGGGACGTGCGTGAGCTGGGCCGGGAGACCGTGGACGGCCAGGCCGCCACGCACTACGCCGGCACCGTGCGGGTCGAGGACGTCACCGACACCGAGCTCCGGCGGCGCCTCAAGGACGCCGACGTCACCGCCGAGACCGTCGACATCTGGATCAACGAGAAGAACCTGCTGGTCAAGAAGGTCGAGAAGACCAGCACGACGAACGGCAGGGTCACCCAGACCGCCCACTACAGCGACTACGGCGTCAAGGTCGCCGTACAGAAGCCGCCGGCCGCCGACACCGAGGACTTCAAGACCCTCCTGTCACAGTCGAGCACCAACCCCACCTGAGCCGCAGGGAATTCACGGACCCCTCGCGCCCCTCTCGGATAAGCTCGCGGTCTTGCTGTGAATCGGCCATGTGTTCCTTGGGGGGAATCAATGAGCATTTCTGTACGACGTTCCGCGCGCCGCCGGACGATCGGCGCCGGGCTCGCCGCCGTGGCTCTCGCCGCGGGTGCGGTGAGCTGTTCCAAGGGGGGCGAGGAGTCGCCCGAGATGACGCCCGCGGCGGCGGTCGCCAAGGCGGCGAAGAACACGGAGGAGATCACCTCCTTCCGCTACCGCATGAAGGGCGAGATGCCCGAGCAGGGGCAGGTGGTGGCCGAGGCCTCCATGCGGACCAAGCCCGACCTCGCGATGAGCATGAAGATGACCTCGCCCAAGGAGGGCTCCGCCGAGATCCGGCTCGTCGACAAGGCCATGTACATCGGCGGCAACGCCGAGCTGGCCAAGGAGATGGACGGCAAGAAGTGGATGAAGTTCGACCTGTCCGGGCTCGACAAGGACGGCGGCCTCGGCGCCACCGCGCCCGGCGCCGGTCAGGCCGACCAGAACCCGGCCTCCATGTCCTCCTTCCTCAACGGGGCCAAGGACGTGAAGAAGGTCGGCACCGAGACGGTCGACGGGGTCAAGACGACCCACTACGCGGGCGACGTCACGCTGGCCGAGCTCAAGGCCTCCTACAAGGACGCCGACAAGTCGGTCCGCGAGCAGCGCGAGAAGAGCACCGAGCAGCTGGAGAAGCTGGGCCTGGACAAGTTCACGATGGACATGTGGGTCGACGGTGAGGACCACGCCAAGCAGTTCCGCATGCAGGGTGACGCGGACAAGGGCAAGTTCGACATGACCTTCACCTTCCTGGACTACAACAAGCCGGTGACTGTCACGGCGCCGCCCGCCAAGGACACCGCGGACCTGGCCGAGATGATGAAGGAACTCCAGAGCAGCTGAGCGTCGTAGGACCGGATTTGCTTGACAGGGATCCGGTCACGTACGCTCCTACAGAAGCCAAAGACCGCTGGTCGTTGCCGTGTCCTCGGAAGAGGGGGCGGTGGCCGAAGGATCCGCTGAAAACTGCGGACGACCCGCGCAGGTGACCGTGGAAGTGCTCCCAGGATCGTGTATGTGATTCGGTCGAGCTACGCCCCGTGCGCCTGCGCCGGGGCGTTTCGTTTGTTCAGCCCCTTCTGAGCGGTCCTCATCACCCGGAAGGAGGCCGACGCTCTATGGCAAGGCCCGACAAGGCTGCCGCGGTAGCCGAGCTGACGGAGCAGTTCCGCAGCTCGAACGCCGCCGTGCTGACCGAGTACCGGGGTCTCACCGTGGCGCAGCTCAAGACGCTGCGTCGTTCGCTCGGTGAGAACGCCCAGTACGCCGTGGTGAAGAACACGCTGACCAAGATTGCGGCCAACGAGGCCGGGATCACGACGCTCGACGACCTGTTCAACGGTCCGACGGCGGTCGCCTTCGTCACCGGTGACCCGGTGGAGTCGGCCAAGGGTCTTCGTGACTTCGCCAAGGACAACCCGAACCTCGTCATCAAGGGCGGTGTCCTTGACGGCAAGGCGCTGTCCGCCGACGAGATCAAGAAGCTTGCGGACCTCGAGTCCCGCGAGGTTCTGCTCGCCAAGCTGGCGGGCGCCTTCAAGGGCAAGCAGACTCAGGCTGCTCAGGTCTTCCAGGCGCTCCCGTCGAAGCTCGTCCGTACCGTGGACGCGCTTCGTGCCAAGCAGGACGAGCAGGGCGGTGCCGAGTAACTCGGCTCCCGAAATGATCGCTGCCTGAGGCGTCCCGCCTGAGGTGACGGTCGTCGCGGGCCGAACGTACGCCCGCCAGACATGTACATACCGGCACCAGCCGAATTAGTGGAAGGATCGCCCATCATGGCGAAGCTCAGCCAGGAAGACCTGCTCGCGCAGTTCGAGGAGATGACCCTCATCGAGCTCTCCGAGTTCGTGAAGGCCTTCGAGGAGAAGTTCGACGTCACCGCCGCCGCCGCGGTCGCCGTCGCCGGCCCGGCCGGCCCGGCCGCCGCCGCCGAGGCCCCCGAGGAGCAGGACGAGTTCGACGTCATCCTCACGGGTGCCGGCGAGAAGAAGATCCAGGTCATCAAGGTCGTGCGTGAGCTGACCTCCCTGGGCCTGAAGGAGGCCAAGGACCTCGTGGACGGCGCCCCCAAGCCCGTTCTCGAGAAGGTCGCCAAGGAGGCCGCGGAGAAGGCTGCCGAGTCCCTCAAGGGCGCCGGCGCCTCCGTCGAGGTCAAGTAACACCTCTCACAGGTCCCGCTGGACCTGTAACGCGCAAGCACCGAAGAGCGATCATCCATCCGGGTGGTCGCTCTTCGGCGTTCCTGGGGGCGCGGCCACGGTTACCTTGCCGCCTCCGGGGCGGGGGGTATGGTGATCTTCGTCGTGTCTCCCGAACGCCCCGGTTCGGGCTGGGGGGCCTTGACGAACCGCACGCAGCGCGCAATTCTCAGGACGCGTCGCCAGAACGGTCCGCATCCGAGGCATGGATCGGTGACGAAGAGGGCAGTATCAACGTGCGTTGAGGGCAGGCATGCCGAGGACGTTGAGGGCAGCGAGAGTTTTTGAAGACTGGGCAGAAAAGCAGGGCTGGACATCAGTGCGCCATGTGGCTACACTGACCCTTTGCGCTGCCTGTTAGCTGCCCCCTGCCCGTCACCAGGGGTCTGCCCTCGCCTCAGCATCGATGATCGGACCATTTCTGAGCCGGCCTTTCGGCCGAACCGGAGATACCTGTCTCTGTGCCGTGGGTGAGGGTCCGGGGAGCGCGTAGTGAGTCCGAGCCCTCGGAAGGACCCCCTCTTGGCCGCCTCGCGCACTGCCTCGACCGCGAATACGAACAACGGTGCCAGCACCGCCCCGCTGCGCATCTCTTTTGCAAAGATCAAGGAGCCTCTCGAGGTTCCCAACCTGCTCGCGCTGCAGACCGAGAGCTTTGACTGGCTGCTCGGGAACACCGCTTGGCAGAGTCGGGTCGAGGAGGCTCTGGAGTCAGGTCAGGACGTCCCCACCAAGTCCGGTCTGGAGGAGATCTTCGAGGAGATCTCCCCGATCGAGGACTTCTCCGGGTCGATGTCGCTGACGTTCCGTGACCACCGTTTCGAGCCGCCGAAGAACAGCATCGACGAGTGCAAGGACCGCGACTTCACGTACGCGGCCCCGCTCTTCGTGACGGCCGAGTTCACCAACAACGAGACCGGCGAGATCAAGTCCCAGACGGTCTTCATGGGCGACTTCCCGCTCATGACCCACAAGGGCACCTTCGTCATCAACGGCACCGAGCGTGTCGTGGTGTCGCAGCTGGTCCGCTCGCCGGGCGTCTACTTCGACTCCTCCATCGACAAGACGTCCGACAAGGACATCTTCTCGGCCAAGATCATCCCCTCCCGGGGTGCCTGGCTGGAGATGGAGATCGACAAGCGCGACATGGTCGGTGTCCGTATCGACCGCAAGCGCAAGCAGTCCGTCACCGTGCTCCTGAAGGCTCTCGGCTGGACCACCGAGCAGATCCTCGAGGAGTTCGGCGAGTACGAGTCGATGCGCGCCACCCTGGAGAAGGACCACACCCAGGGCCAGGACGACGCGCTGCTCGACATCTACCGCAAGCTGCGTCCGGGCGAGCCCCCGACCCGCGAGGCCGCGCAGACGCTGCTCGAGAACCTCTACTTCAACCCGAAGCGCTACGACCTCGCCAAGGTCGGCCGCTACAAGGTCAACAAGAAGCTGGGTGCGGAGGCTCCGCTCGACGCGGGCATCCTGACCGTCGAGGACATCATCTCGACGATCAAGTACCTGGTGAAGCTGCACGCGGGCGAGACCGAGACGGTCGGCGACAGCGGCACGAACATCGTCGTCGAGACCGACGACATCGACCACTTCGGCAACCGTCGTCTGCGCAGCGTCGGCGAGCTCATCCAGAACCAGGTCCGCACGGGTCTGGCGCGGATGGAGCGCGTCGTGCGTGAGCGCATGACGACCCAGGACGTCGAGGCGATCACGCCGCAGACCCTGATCAACATCCGGCCGGTCGTCGCCTCCATCAAGGAGTTCTTCGGCACCAGCCAGCTGTCGCAGTTCATGGACCAGAACAACCCGCTGTCGGGTCTCACCCACAAGCGCCGTCTCTCGGCTCTTGGCCCGGGTGGTCTCTCCCGTGAGCGGGCCGGCTTCGAGGTCCGTGACGTGCACCCGTCCCACTACGGCCGCATGTGCCCGATCGAGACGCCCGAAGGCCCGAACATCGGTCTGATCGGTTCGCTCGCCTCCTACGGCCGCGTCAACGCGTTCGGCTTCGTGGAGACGCCGTACCGCCGGGTCACCGACGGCATCGTCACCGACGAGGTCGACTACCTCACGGCCGACGAGGAGGACCGCTTCGTCATCGCGCAGGCCAACGCCACGCTCGACGACGACATGCGCTTCACCGAGAACCGCGTCCTGGTCCGCCGTCGTGGCGGCGAGGTCGACTACGTCCCCGGTGACGACGTGGACTACATGGACGTCTCGCCGCGCCAGATGGTGTCGGTCGCGACCGCCATGATCCCGTTCCTCGAGCACGACGACGCCAACCGTGCCCTGATGGGCGCGAACATGATGCGTCAGGCCGTGCCGCTGATCAAGTCCGAGGCCCCGCTCGTCGGCACCGGCATGGAGTACCGCTCCGCCGTCGACGCCGGTGACGTGGTCAAGGCCGAGAAGGCGGGTGTGGTCCAGGAGGTCTCCGCGGACTACATCACCACCGCCAACGACGACGGCACGTACATCACGTACCGCCTGGCCAAGTTCGCCCGCTCCAACCAGGGCACCTCGGTCAACCAGAAGGTCATCATCGACGAGGGCGACCGCGTCATCGAGGGCCAGGTCCTCGCCGACGGCGCGGCCACCGAGAACGGCGAGATGGCGCTCGGCAAGAACCTGCTCGTGGCGTTCATGCCGTGGGAGGGTCACAACTACGAGGACGCGATCATCCTGTCGCAGCGCCTCGTGCAGGACGACGTCCTCTCCTCGATCCACATCGAGGAGCACGAGGTCGACGCCCGTGACACCAAGCTCGGCCCCGAGGAGATCACCCGGGACATCCCGAACGTCTCCGAGGAGGTCCTCGCCGACCTCGACGAGCGCGGCATCATCCGCATCGGTGCCGAGGTCGTCGCCGGTGACATCCTCGTCGGCAAGGTCACGCCCAAGGGTGAGACCGAGCTGACGCCCGAGGAGCGCCTGCTGCGCGCGATCTTCGGTGAGAAGGCCCGTGAGGTCCGTGACACCTCGCTGAAGGTGCCGCACGGCGAGATCGGCAAGGTCATCGGCGTCCGCGTCTTCGACCGTGAAGAGGGCGACGAGCTGCCGCCGGGCGTGAACCAGCTGGTTCGTGTCTACGTGGCGCAGAAGCGCAAGATCACGGACGGTGACAAGCTCGCCGGCCGCCACGGCAACAAGGGTGTCATCTCCAAGATCCTGCCCATCGAGGACATGCCGTTCCTCGAGGACGGGACCCCGGTCGACATCATCCTCAACCCGCTCGGTGTGCCGTCCCGAATGAACCCGGGACAGGTGCTGGAGATCCACCTCGGCTGGCTCGCCAGCCGCGGCTGGGACGTCTCCGGGCTCGCCGAGGACTGGGCGGAGCGGCTTCAGGTGATCGGCGCCGACCGGGTCGACCCGGGCACCAACGTCGCCACCCCGGTGTTCGACGGTGCGCGTGAGGACGAGCTCGCGGGTCTGCTGAACCACACCATCCCGAACCGCGACGGCGAGCGCATGGTGCAGCCGACCGGTAAGGCGAGGCTGTTCGACGGCCGCTCCGGCGAGCCGTTCCCGGAGCCGATCTCGGTCGGCTACATGTACATCCTCAAGCTCCACCACCTGGTCGACGACAAGCTGCACGCCCGGTCGACCGGTCCGTACTCGATGATCACCCAGCAGCCGCTGGGTGGTAAGGCCCAGTTCGGTGGCCAGCGCTTCGGTGAGATGGAGGTGTGGGCGCTGGAGGCATACGGCGCCGCCTACGCCCTCCAGGAGCTGCTGACCATCAAGTCCGACGACGTCACCGGCCGCGTGAAGGTCTACGAGGCCATCGTCAAGGGCGAGAACATCCCCGAGCCCGGCATCCCCGAGTCCTTCAAGGTGCTCATCAAGGAGATGCAGTCCCTGTGCCTCAACGTGGAGGTGCTGTCCTCGGACGGCATGTCCATCGAGATGCGCGACACCGACGAGGACGTCTTCCGCGCTGCGGAAGAGCTCGGCATCGACCTGTCCCGGCGCGAGCCGAGCAGCGTCGAAGAGGTCTGACGGGAGTCCGGCCGGAGGACCTGGTGAGGAACCTCCGGCCGGCCCCTGGACCCCCGTTTCAGACCCCAAGACTTACAACCCTGAGAGGGATTGACGCATAGTGCTCGACGTCAACTTCTTCGATGAGCTCCGGATCGGCCTGGCCACCGCCGACGACATCCGTCAGTGGAGCCACGGCGAGGTCAAGAAGCCCGAGACGATCAACTACCGCACGCTCAAGCCCGAAAAGGACGGACTCTTCTGCGAGAAGATCTTCGGTCCGACCCGGGACTGGGAGTGCTACTGCGGCAAGTACAAGCGTGTCCGGTTCAAGGGCATCATCTGTGAGCGCTGCGGCGTCGAGGTCACTCGCGCCAAGGTGCGCCGTGAGCGGATGGGCCACATCGAACTGGCCGCCCCCGTCACCCACATCTGGTACTTCAAGGGCGTTCCGTCGCGCCTCGGCTACCTGCTCGACCTCGCCCCGAAGGACCTGGAGAAGGTCATCTACTTCGCGGCGTACATGATCACGTACGTCGACGAGGAGCGCCGCACCCGCGACCTGCCCTCCCTGGAGGCGCACGTCTCCGTGGAGCGTCAGCAGGTCGAGAACCGGCGTGACGCCGACCTCGAGGCCCGCGCCAAGAAGCTGGAAAGCGACCTGGCCGAGCTGGAGGCCGAGGGCGCCAAGGCCGACGTGCGCCGCAAGGTGCGCGAGGGTGCCGAGCGTGAGATGAAGCAGCTGCGCGACCGTGCGCAGCGCGAGATCGACCGTCTCGACGAGGTGTGGACCAGGTTCAAGAACCTCAAGGTCCAGGACCTCGAGGGCGACGAGCTCCTCTACCGCGAGCTGCGTGACCGTTTCGGCACGTACTTCGACGGTTCGATGGGTGCCGCGGCGCTGCAGAAGCGCCTGGAGTCCTTCGACCTCGACGAGGAGGCCGAGCGCCTCCGCGAGATCATCCGTACCGGCAAGGGCCAGAAGAAGACCCGTGCGCTGAAGCGGCTGAAGGTCGTGTCTGCCTTCCTGCAGACCTCCAACAGCCCCAAGGGCATGGTCCTCGACTGCGTCCCGGTCATCCCGCCGGACCTTCGCCCGATGGTGCAGCTGGACGGTGGCCGCTTCGCGACCTCCGACCTGAACGACCTGTACCGCCGTGTGATCAACCGCAACAACCGCCTGAAGCGGCTTCTCGACCTCGGTGCGCCCGAGATCATCGTGAACAACGAGAAGCGCATGCTCCAGGAGGCCGTCGACGCGCTCTTCGACAACGGCCGTCGTGGTCGCCCGGTCACGGGCCCCGGCAACCGTCCGCTGAAGTCGCTGTCCGACATGCTCAAGGGCAAGCAGGGCCGCTTCCGCCAGAACCTGCTCGGCAAGCGTGTGGACTACTCGGCGCGTTCCGTGATCGTCGTCGGTCCGCAGCTGAAGCTGCACCAGTGCGGTCTGCCGAAGGCGATGGCGCTGGAGCTGTTCAAGCCGTTCGTGATGAAGCGCCTGGTCGACCTGAACCACGCGCAGAACATCAAGAGCGCCAAGCGGATGGTCGAGCGCGGCCGCACGGTCGTGTACGACGTGCTGGAAGAGGTCATCGCCGAGCACCCGGTTCTGCTGAACCGTGCGCCCACGCTGCACCGCCTCGGCATCCAGGCCTTCGAGCCGCAGCTGGTCGAGGGCAAGGCCATCCAGATCCACCCGCTCGTCTGCACCGCGTTCAACGCGGACTTCGACGGTGACCAGATGGCCGTACACCTTCCGCTGTCCGCGGAGGCGCAGGCCGAGGCCCGCATCCTGATGCTGTCCTCGAACAACATCCTCAAGCCCGCCGACGGCCGTCCGGTGACGATGCCGACCCAGGACATGGTCCTCGGTCTGTTCTTCCTCACCACCGACGGCGAACTGCGTGACACCAAGGGCGAGGGCCGGTCCTTCGGCTCCACGGCCGAGGCGATCATGGCGTTCGACGCCGGTGAGCTGGCACTCCAGTCGCAGGTCGACATCCGCTTCCCGGTGGGCACCATCCCGCCGCGTGGCTGGACGCCGCCGGCGCGCGAGGAGGGCGAGCCCGAGTGGCAGCAGGGGGACACGTTCCGCCTGCGCACCACCCTGGGCCGCGCGCTCTTCAACGAGCTGCTGCCCGAGGACTACCCGTTCGTCGACTACTCGGTGGGCAAGAAGCAGCTCTCCGAGATCGTCAACGACCTGGCCGAGCGCTACCCCAAGGTCATCGTGGCGGCGACGCTCGACAACCTGAAGGCGGCCGGCTTCTTCTGGGCGACCCGTTCCGGCGTCACCGTGGCCATCTCCGACATCGTCGTTCCCGACGCGAAGGTCGAGATCGTCAAGGGCTACGAGGCTCAGGACGAGAAGGTCCAGAAGCAGTACGAGCGCGGTCTGATCACCAAGGAAGAGCGCACGCAGGAGCTCATCGCGATCTGGACCAAGGCGACCAACGAGGTCGCCGAGGCGATGAACGCGAACTTCCCCAAGACGAACCCCATCTTCATGATGGTTGACTCGGGTGCCCGAGGAAACATGATGCAGATGCGGCAGATCGCCGGTATGCGTGGTCTGGTGTCGAACGCCAAGAACGAGACGATCCCGCGTCCGATCAAGGCGTCCTTCCGTGAGGGCCTGTCCGTGCTGGAGTACTTCATCTCCACCCACGGTGCCCGTAAGGGTCTGGCCGACACCGCCCTGCGTACCGCCGACTCGGGTTACCTGACCCGTCGTCTGGTGGACGTCTCGCAGGACGTCATCATCCGCGAGGAGGACTGCGGCACCGAGCGCGGCCTCCGGCTCCAGATCGCGGAGGTCGGCGCGGACGGTGTGCTGCGCAAGGCGGACAACGTCGAGACCAGCGTGTACGCCCGTGCGCTGGCCGAGGACATCACCGTCGACGGCAAGGTGCTGGCCCCGGCCAACACCGACCTCGGCGACGTCCTCATCGACGAGCTCGTCAAGCACGGTGTCTCCGAGGTCAAGACCCGCTCGGTCCTGACCTGTGAGTCCGCCGTCGGCACCTGTGCCATGTGCTACGGCCGCTCGCTGGCCACCGGCAAGCTGGTCGACATCGGTGAGGCGGTCGGCATCATCGCCGCCCAGTCCATCGGTGAGCCCGGCACCCAGCTGACGATGCGTACCTTCCACACCGGTGGTGTGGCCGGTGACGACATCACCCAGGGTCTGCCGCGTGTCGTCGAGCTCTTCGAGGCCCGTACCCCGAAGGGTGTCGCCCCGATCTCCGAGGCCCAGGGCCGCGTGCGGATCGAGGAGACCGAGAAGACCAAGAAGATCGTCATCACGCCGGACGACGGCAGCGACGAGACGGCGTTCCCGATCTCGAAGCGCGCGCGTCTTCTGGTCAGCGAGGGCGAGCACGTCGAGGTGGGCCAGAAGCTCACCGTGGGTGCCACCAACCCGCACGACGTGCTGCGCATTCTGGGCCAGCGTGCCGTCCAGGTCCACCTGGTCGGCGAGGTCCAGAAGGTCTACAACTCGCAGGGTGTGTCGATCCACGACAAGCACATCGAGATCATCATCCGGCAGATGCTGCGCCGCGTGACGATCATCGAGTCCGGCGACGCCGAGCTGCTGCCCGGCGAGCTGGTCGAGCGCTCGAAGTTCGAGACCGAGAACCGTCGTGTGGTCCAGGAGGGCGGTCACCCGGCCTCCGGTCGTCCGCAGCTGATGGGTATCACCAAGGCCTCGCTGGCGACGGAATCCTGGCTGTCGGCCGCCTCCTTCCAGGAGACGACCCGAGTCCTGACGGACGCGGCGATCAACGCCAAGTCCGACAGCCTCATCGGCCTCAAGGAGAACGTCATCATCGGTAAGCTCATCCCGGCCGGTACGGGTCTGTCCCGCTACCGCAACATCCGGGTCGAGCCGACCGAGGAGGCCAAGGCCGCGATGTACTCGGCCGTCGGCTACGACGACATCGACTACTCGCCGTTCGGCACGGGCTCCGGCCAGGCCGTTCCGCTGGAGGACTACGACTACGGTCCGTACAACCAGTAAGCGAGTCGCTTGAGTCGAAGGGCGGTCACCCCGTTTCGTACGGGGTGGCCGCCCTTCGGCGTGTTCAGCGCGCGGTCAGTTCCCACGCCGCGATGACCCCGGTGGCTACGGCGGCCAGCGCGCCGATGCTGGTGATCGGCCAGCGCGAGCGCTCCAGGGCGTCCAACCGCTGTTCGTGATCGGCGAGTTGCTTGTCGCTCTGGTCGCTGCGCTGGACCAGGAGGGCGAGCGAACCGTCGACGCGGGCGAAGCCGGCCTCCAGGGTGCCGCGCAGCCGCTCGAGCTCCAGGGCGACGGCGATCGGATCGTTCACCTGCGGGTCACCCATCCGCGCCTCCTCGGGTACGTCGGACCTCTTTGGTGTACGGCACCTTGAGCGCGGCCCAGGACGTGGCGCCGGGCCAGCCGTCGGCGGCGGTGCCGGTGTAGCCGAGCTTGTGCTGCCACTTGGCGTATGACCTCCGGTCGGACTCGGTCCACCGGGGGCCCGGGCCGTCGGTGTACGCGGAGCAGCCGACGGCCACCAGGCGCTTTCCCATCGCGGTGACGATCGGTGACGTCGGGTTCCTCCTGAACCAGGCGGCGCCCGGGAAGGGCTGGTACGTGGTCGTGGGCCTCGTGCCGAGCCGGGCGGCGATCCGGGTGCGCATGACCGCCATCGGGAAACTCGGGTCGATCTTGCGCGTCGTCCACTCCTTGTGAGCGATGACGCGGTCCGCGGCCCAGCCGTGCGCCCGGCAGAGTGCCGCGGCGACCTTCTCCGCGGCCTCCAACTGGGCGGCCGGATAAGGGTCCCGGCCGTTGCCGAGGTTCTCGATCTCGAAGCCGTAGAAGTGGGTGTTGCCGTCGACGGCGTCGGCGCCCGGCCGGGCGGGCGGAGTGCCGCCGGTGCGTACGGCGTCGTAGACCGCCCGCGAGCCGAGGCCGGCGTGGTTCGTGCGGCCGTAGCCGACGAGGTGGACCGTGCCGTCCTTGGCGAGGACCGCGACGCACAGCGGGCCGGGCAGGCCCGGGCGGCCGGTGCGGCAGAGATTGACGCTGTCGGTGCCGGCGGTGTGGTGCAGCATCACGCCCTGGACCGGGCCCCAGGAACCGACGCTGTCGCGGTTGTGGGTGGACCAGGTGCCGTGCTCGGCGACGGTGACGCCTTCGGCGCGCAGGGCGGCGCGGAAGGCGGCGGCGGACAGGGGTGTGGACATCCGGTGTCCCTTTCGGATTCGGACGGGTGCGGCTTCGGACGGATTCGGGTTCGGGTTCGGGATCGGGCTCGGGTTCGGACCGGCGAAAGCCCCGCGCCGCCACGGCGGAAACGTGGCGGCGCGGGGCTCGGCGGGGCAGGGACTACATCACCGGGGCGGCGCTGATCGAGACGGAGGGCACGGTGGTCTCCTGCGTGCCGTCCTCCGGCGCTTCCGGCTCCTCCGGCGTTTCCTGCGCAGGCTGTGTCACCACCACCGACACCTCGACGGGCGCGGCGGTGACCGGCTCGGTGACCAGGTACTCGGCGAGCCCGCTGGTCACGGCGGCGGCGAGCTGGGCCAGCTGCTCGTCGTCCAGGGTGACCGGCACCACCTCGGTCGTGGTCTCAGACATACGCCGACTCCTTGATCTCGCCCCAGGTGAACCCGGAGGCGCTGAGCGCGGACAGGGTCGGGAAGGCCGACGCCACCGCGGAGTAGAGGGACAGGGTCACGGCGGCCGGATCGGCGGCGGCATCGGGACTCAGCCCGGAGTCGGCCGGTGTGCCGTTGGTCCGCGTGCCGCGCAGGGTCAGGGTCTGCCGCACGCCGCCGTCGGCGGACTCCGACGTGCTGATGCCGACCACCCAGGCCAGGGTGTTCAGCAGCGTGCCGGAGGTGTCGGTCAGCTGCACCACGTCCCCGAGCTGGATGCGCGGGTCGTACAGCACCTCCACGTCGCCGATGACCGGCACGGGGTACAGCCCGGCGTTGTACAGCGCGTCCGCGATGGCCTTGGCGGAGGCCAGGTCCTGGATCCAGTCGGTGGTCTCGCCGGTGTGCTCCTGGCGCCCGTAGTACTTCTCGCTCGCGGTTCCCGCCGTGTACGCGGTCGCCGACCGCTCCACGGGATCCGCCTTCGGCTTCAGCGTCATCAGGTAGACGGACGGAGTGCCGTCCTTCTTCGCCGTGTAGAGGGTCTGCGCGGTGCGGTTGGTGAACCGCACCACGAGATAGCCGTCCTCACGGCGGGTCAGCACGTCGACCGCCCCCTTGACCGCCGTGGTGCCGGCCGCGGTGGTGGCGAAGCGGACCTGTGAGCCCTCGGTGGTGACCGAGTCGTCGTCGGTGGCCGGCGGCCCGACGTCGAACTCCTCCTCGGCCATGACGTACGACACGGTCAGCGTGCCGTTCGCGGGGACGGACCGCACCGCCGTGTCGGTGTAGGTCGTGCCCGGGTCGACTCCGAAGTTCTCGAAGACCTTCGCGGGCTGGACGACGTAGTTGCGGCAGGCGTCGATCTCCTCGGTGAGGGTGAGCGAGGCGATCTCCCGCACCGAGGTGAGGGAGAGGTCCGCTTCCGTGGGCGTACGGCGGAAGCGGGTGTAGTTGCGCCAGCGGAAGACACCGCGTTCGTCGAACTCGGCGGTGGACATGGCCGCCTTGGCGATCTGCCCGATGACCTCCCACTGCGATCCGGACACCCGGGGCACCGCGTGCAGGGGCAGGATCGCGTCGTCGAGCTCGGCGCCCTTGGTCCAGGTCCCGGTCTGCGCGAACACCGACGCCGACGGGAAGGCGCTCAGCCCGCTGGTGAGCTGTACGCCCTCCACGGCCACGCCGGTGATGAGCTTCAGTTCGCGCAGTTCGGCGACGGGCTGGACGCCGTACGCGTGGGTGATCAGGTACGGCGCCCACTCCAGGACCGTGCCGTCGGGGCCGGTCAGCCGGGGCTGCACGGTGGGGTAGACGGTGTTGCCGGTGCTCACGCAGTCGAAGTAGGCGCCGACGTGCCAGACGCCCTTGAGCGCCTGGAGGGCGGGCCAGTCCATGAAGACGTTCAGGAACTCGCCGCCGGTCGTGCCCGAGCCCATCTGGACCCGGCCGGTGGCGAAGTCGACGTTCAGCGTGAGGGTGCCGGTGGTGCCGCCGGTGCGGTCCAGGACCAGTTCCATACGGAAGGTGTCGTCCGAGCCGACGGCGCAGTTCACCCACGCCTCGGCGAGCAGCCGGCTGCCCGGCACGGTCACCCGGGAGCGCGGGAACCAGCTCGCCGTGACGCCGGTGGCCAGCGGCAGCAGGGCCATCTCGTGCGGGGCACCGTCCCGGGTCCAGGTGTACTCGGCCGGGGCCGGCAGGGCTTCGGGCTGGCCGTACGGTGTCGCGAAACCGCCGTGCAGGGAGGCGTGGACGAGGCTGAGCGGCTGCCCCGCGACGAACTCCGGGTAGCGGGGCGGCGGCGCGGAGTGGATGCCGGCCTGCCGCAGCAGCTCGTCCACGCACCAGGTGGCGGAGGCGACCGGACGGCCGAGGCGGAAACCGGCGTACGGCTTCGGCAGCAGGGCCGGTCCGCGCAGCCGTTCGGCGCCGTCCAGGGCGGTGAGCTGCACGGTGTCCGTACCGGCCTGCGCGGAACGGGATCTGACGGTGCCCCGGAAAGCGGGCAGGGTCGTCGTACCGACCCCGCCCCGGTGCACCACGGACTGCCCGGGGCGGGCGATGTCGCCGGTGCCGCGGGGCGCCCAGGGGGCGTACAGCTCGGGCGCCGGCGCCCCTCCCGTACCCGACAGCTGGACCTGGAGCTGGGCCGCGGACGAACCGGAGAACGCCCGCATCGCGGCGGGCAGGTCGGTCGAGTACGACCGCTCCACCTGCCAGGACTGCACCTGCGCGGAGACGTCCCTGCCGCCGAGCCGGGTGGTGTGCGCGGTGGTGCGTTCGCCGGCGGCGAGCGCGGCCTCCGTGCTGTCGTCAGCCTGCTGCACTGGATACCTCCACGAGGTCGAGGCCGATGGTGCGGAACGGGAGGGGCCGGCCCGGGGTGTCGGTGTAGTGGGTGACGGACATCGGGGGCAGGCCGTCGCCGGGGACGCCGCTCTCGGCGGTGCCGCCGTAGGTGAGGCAGGCACCCGCGAGGGAGTACGTGCCGATCGCGCCCGGCATGGAGTACGGCGTCAGGTAGCAGGCCCCGGCGGGTGCGGTGGCGGTGAGGACGCCGCCGGTCACCCCGGACGTCGACAGGGCCGCGCCGGTGCCGTCCCGCCAGGTGATCTGCACGGTCTGGGCGCCGGCCCCGGTGAAGGAGAGCGGCGGCCTGAAGGAGACCACGATGCCGGGGCTGACGGGGAAGTGCCCGTTGGTCCAGCGCGCACTGCGCCAGGCAGCCTTGCCCGCCGCGTCGGTGGAGTTCAGCATGTAGTCGCCGGCGGCCGTCGCGGTGATGCCCCCGGCGCCGTTGCCGAGATACCACTGGAAGAGCGGCATTCCGGGGTCGCTGCGGCCCAGTGCCTGCTGGGGATCGAGCAGATTGCCCGCGGCGGGGTCGACGACCGCGACGGGCCTGGCGCCGTCGATGCGGCGGGCGATGCGGTCCAGGGCCCGGGCGTGCGTGGGGGCGAGCAGGTCCCAGGCCAGCTTGAGCCGGCGTACGGGGCTGGGGTTGCGGGTGAGGGTGACACGGCCGCCGAGAGACGTGAACTCACTGGTGCCGAGGTCGGCGGTGCGGTCGAAGGACTTGGCGGCCTGGTCGATCTCGACCATGGCGCCGGGTGGGCCTATCCACAGGCTTCCCATGGACTCTCCTGGAGTGCGGGCACGAAAAAAGCCGACGGGGGTGGGCCGTCGACTGCGAGGGGTGCGGAGCTGTGTTACCGGCGGGCAAGCTGCCGTTGCCCCAGGAACACGGCGCGGGCGATCTCCTGAGAGCCGACCTGTACGACGACGGGGCGGTCGGTGAGCTTCTCCACGGCGGCGGCGAGAGTGCGCAGGCCGCCGCCGTGTCCGATCATCCGTTCCAGCTTGCTGAGGGGGATGACGGCTTCGTGTTCGCCGGCTTCGCCGAGGAGGGCGAGCGTTCCGCCGTTGCGGGCCTGGACGACGCCGCCGGTGGCGAGGTGGGGCACGGGGACGTGCAGGCGGGGGAAGGAGAAGCCGCGGCCGCCGTACTTGGGGACCCAGTCGGGGATGCTGATGTGGATGCCGGCGAGGATGCCGAACAGGGAGTTCAGCGCGGTGGCGAGGCCGGTCCACGGGGCCAGCATGGCGTTGCCGAGGCCCTTCAGCATCGGGCCGGCGCTCTTCACCAGCGAGCCGACCGACGTGCCGATGTACTTCATCGCGATGGTGACGCCCTTGCGCAGCAGCGCGGTGACCTTGTCCATGTTGACGAACTGCGCGATCAGCGGCGTCAGCAGGGTCATCACCAGGCCGAAGGGGCTCGCCGCCATGGCGAGGTTCAGCCCCTTCTGCGCGAGGGAGGCGCCCTTGAGGCCCTTGCCGAGGCCGCCCATGGACTTGCCGCCCTTGTCGGCGTTCTTCGCGGCCTTGCCCACGGAGGTCTCCACGGCGTCGGCCTGCTTCTTGACGTTCTTCAGCTCACCGTGGGCGCCCTTGGCGGCGGACCTCAGCTTGTCGAAGGACGACTTCAGCTTGTCGGTGCCGGTGCGGGCCTTGCCGAGTGTCGACTCGGTGCTCGTCAGGCCGCTGCGCATCGTGCGCAGGGCACTGTCGCTCTGGGAGGCCGCGGTGCGGATGCCTCCCACCGAGCGGGACATCGCGTCGGCGTTGTTCCTGGTCCTGCTCATAGCCGTGCCGGCGCTGGTGAGCGAGCCGCGCAGGGTGTTCAGCCTGGCTTCCACTCCCGCGACGGCCTGTTTGAGATTCATGCATTCCTCGATTCACTCGACACCGGATATCAGATTCCCGCGAGAGCGTCACTCAGTCCTTTCACGGAATTTCTGAGCCTGTTGTATTCTTCGCGCTTGTTCTTGGTGGACTCGAAACGTGCGTCCTTGCCGGTGGCCCGGAGCGTGTCTTTGAGCTCACGAACCTCGCGGGCGGCATGATCGGCGGTTCGCCTGGCGGTGTCGATCTCCTTGATCTTCACCTTCTCGAGGAACGTCTCGCGGAGTTTTTTCCACAGCTTTTCCTCGCTCTTCGCCTTCTTCTCGTCCTCGACGCTCTTGACCCAGCTCCAGGTCATCTTCTGGTTTCCGCGGAATGTTATGCCCTTCTCGTCGATCTTCCACAGGCTCATGTCGACCTTGAGGATCTGGGCGGACACGGTGACCGCGGAAAGGGCCACCTTGAGGCCGTCGATGTCGGCCTTGAGGCCCGGTACGGCGTCACTGAAGCGTTTTACCTCCTTCTTCACGACGCCGATGTCGTTCAGGAGGGAAGGGATGTGACCTGCCATTCCCGCGATATCGCTCCCTATTCCCTTGACGTCGATTCCCATCCATGACCTCCAGCGGAGTTATTGTGACGGCAGCCGCGGCCGGGCTACTGTTCAACCGTGACCGTTGACAGAGTTGATTCTGCGGACCCGGCACCGCGTGCCGGTAAAGGGCGAATTGCTACGGTTTTGGCGGCTTGGCGCGGAGGTGTGCGTCGGAAATCCGCCAGGGTGGTGCTCGCTTTTCCCGGGGTCTCCCGATATCCCCTTGAGAGCGGAATGGTGGCTGACGTGGCCCACCGGGCCGCCTCCATGGCGGCTTTCCTGTCCGAGACCTCGGAAGTGGAGGCCTGGGTCTATACCTCACGGGCGCACCGACTACCGTCCTTCACGCCGGCTGAGGCGTCCGAATGGGTCGGGGAGTGGGCGGTGCTGCCGAAAAAGCCCCTTTTCACCCAGGACGCGGCCCCGGGGAACTCGCTCGCCCGGCATGAGCGGCAGTTCGGCCTCGGCGACGGAGAAGAGGACGTGGCCGCGGCGGTCCGCGACATCGCGCAGAGTGTCAGCGGGGAGGGTGTCCCCACCCTGGTGCTCTTCTATCTGTGGGCCACGCACGACAAGGGACCCACCCTGGGCGACCGTCTGCGCGAGACGGCGGACGACAACGTGTTCTGGCAGTTCCTCTCCGAGAACAGCCCCGGCGACGACGTGCAGACCCTCCTGAAGCGGCTGCCCGGTGAGGCGCCGGACATCAGAAACGTCCATCTCTACACCGGGTGGGAACAACTCGACGACACGCCCCACTATTTCTTCTGCCGGGGTGTACTCAAACCTTTCATGCGCTGGCGGAGGCTGCGGTCCTGACCGAACCCGGCCGGGGTCAGGGTGAGTGTCGGGGCGATGTTGTCAGCCGGTCGGACTGGATACCTCGACGAGGTCGAGGCTGATGTTGCGGTAGGGCAGTGGGCGGCCGGGGGTGTCGGAGTAGGTGGTGACGGACATGGGGGGCAGGCCGTCGCCCGGGACGCCGCTCTCGGCCGTGCCGCCGTAGGTGAGGCAGGCGCCGGCGAGGGAGTGGCTGCCGGCGGTGCCCGGCTTGGCGGTCGGGGTGAGGTAGGTGGCGTTGGCCGGGACGGTGCCGGAGACGAGGGCGCCGGTGGCCGTCACCGAGCTCAGATAGGTGCCGTCGGCCTTCTTGAAGTCGATGCCCACACTGGCGGTGCCGATGGCCGCGATCGCGGTCGGTGCGCGGAAGGACACCTGCAGGCCCGGGGAGGCCGGGAAGCCGCCGACCGTTCCGGTGCAGCGCCAGGCCACCGTGCTGCCGGCGTCGGTGGCGGTGAACAGGAAGGTGCCCGGCGTCCCCGTGTTCTCGGTGACGGTCCCGGTCGTGACCTTGAACCACTGGGTGAGGCCGGTGATCCCGGTGGCCCCGGCGACCCCGTACCCGGCGGCCTGGGCGGGGGTCAGGACGTTGCCGGCGGCCGGGTCCACGACGAACACCGGGCCCGGTCGGTCCACCCGCCGGGCGATGCGGTCCAGGGCGCGGGCGGGTGCGGGGGCGAGCAGGTCCCAGGCCAGCTTCAGACGGCGTACGGGACTGAGGGTCCGGGCGAGGGTGACACGGCCGCCGATGGACTTGTACTCACTGACACCGAGGTCGGCGGTGCGGTCGAAGGACTTGGCGGCCTGGTCGATCTCGACCATGGCGCCGGGTGGGCCGATCCATAGGTTTCCCATGTTCTTCCCTGTGTTGAGGGACTTCGGTCTATTCGTTTCAGGCTCTTCCGGCATGAAAAAAGCCGACGGCACGGGCCGTCGGCTTCGCATGTCGCTACGAAGGACTGTCGGGTGGCGGGGACTGCTTCCGGTGAGGGGAGGGCAGGGCCTTCGCCCGGCGGTCCCGGGCGGCGAGGGCTTCCTTGCCGTGGCGCTCCCCATGCTCCACGCAGTCGCGCCACCCATGCCCGTACGCCGTGAACTCCCGGATCTCGATCTCCGCCCGCGTCGTGACCACCAGGTCCGCGGGAAGGTCGTACCCCAGTTGTCCGGTCAGCGCGCGCCGTAACTCGGCGGTGTCGAGATGTTCGCCGTTGCCCCGCGCGTTTCCGTCATCGTCCTTCGTCACGCAACCCCACCCCTCCACGCCGGCCGAACCGCCGGCCGGCGACTGTGCCGTTGGCTCTCCGCCACCCCTGAATCGAATATTTGAGCGATAACGCTTCGAGAGGATACATGAGCTGCTGGTGAGCGCGGCGGGGAAACGGGCCGGTCAGGCCACCTCATACGTCCCGGATATCCGGATCATGCTGCCGCTCACGAAAGCACCACCCAGCACCCCGTCCGAGCCGATCTGCTCGGCCTTCGGGGAGGTCGCCGTCTGTGGCCCCCACAGCGTGTACGACGTCGACGAGGTGGGGCCCGACGGCTGGCAGCTGATCAGCGCGCGGCCGCCCGCACTGGACGACGCCACGCCCGCGAACTGCGGCAGCCCGCCCAGCGCACCGGCCGTCACCGGCAGGCCGAAGCTGTAGGCCCCGCTGCCGAACGTCGTCGTGGAACCGAACGCCACCAGCGCCGTGAAGTGGCACACCTTGCCCACCACCGCGTACTTGCCGGTCAGCGTGCCGTTGCCGATCGCGGGTGCCGTCGTAGCGGCGGTCCAGGTTGGGGTGTACGTGTTCCACGCGCCCATCGCGATCCACGCGGAGCCCGTGTAGTAGCTGAGCGTGCCGGGTGTCGTCAGCCAGGCCACCATGCCGCTCACCGGCGTCGTGATCTTCGTGTCCCGCTCGGCCGCCGTCGCGTACCGCAGGATCGAACGGCCGTCGATGCCCTCGGCGAGGGACTGGAGGTGGAGCGGGAGGTTCGCGGTGTCGGTGGACTCGGGGTAGGGGAGTCCGCTGAGCGGGGTGTAGAGGGTCATGGTGCTTCGCTCCTCGGCGAGAGATCAGGTGAAGAACTGGGCCAGTTCGGTCGGCGTGGGGTTGCGGGCCGGAATGTCGGCGGGCGTCGATGCGGGCGCGGCGACGGATTCCGGTTCCGGCACGCCCGGCCTGGGCACCGGCTTCGGGTACTCCAGCGGGTCCGCGTCCTCGTCCCGGTTGACCGTCGCGAACATCCAGTTCGCCTCGGCGAGTTGGTCGACGACCGAGGCCAGCAGGTAGTCGGTGACCGACCACCGCGCCGCCTCGCCGTGCAGACCGTCCAGGGTCGCGCTGTCGCGTGGCAGATGCCTGACCAGCACCGCGAGCCGGCGGGAGGAGAGCCGGCCGCGGTGCCAGTCGAGCAGATCCACGCCGTAGTGGCGGAGCAGGTCCGCCTCAAGGGCCTCGGCGTGTTCGTCCACGAACTCGCCGAGGCTCAGCCTTCCCCCAGGCCCAGCCCCGTCTCCTTGCCGTACGCCTCCAGGATCGCGGCGATGTCCTGCATCGTGACCTCGTGGCGGTCGAAGCGGTCGAACTGGGCGTCGCCCATGAGGGTGCGCAGCAGGCCGTCTACGTCGTTGTCGTCGAGGTCGCGCAGTGCGCGGGCGGTCTTGCGGGTCAGTTCCGTCGGGAGCGTGAACGTGTCGCTGTCGACCGTGAAGGACCAGGTACGGCCGAGGGCCTCCTGACGCTGGGCACGGGCGGCGGAGACGTCGAAACTCGCCATGGGGCAACTCCTTGTCGGGAAAACCGTGGTGAGAAAGGGGATGGGAGGGGGGGGGGGGGGGGGGGGGGGGGCGGCCGCCCCCCCCGCGGGGGGGGGGGGGGGGGGGGGGGCCCCGGCGCCGCCGAGCCAAAGACAACACCACCACAAATAAAGGTACCGCCCCC
>NZ_JBITGI010000014.1:206363-321332 GCF_044456945.1 Streptomyces sp. NPDC050759
GTGCCGCGTGTTCCGTGGGGGGGGGGTGCTTCTGATCACCACCCCGGCGCTGGCCAACGCGGGGGGGGGGGGGGGGGGGGTGGGGGGGGGGGGGGGGGGGGGGGGGGCGGGGGGGGGGCCCCCCCCCCGCCCCGGGATCAGGAGGTGGTTCAGGCCGCGTACGCCGGGTCCTTCATCAGGAAGGTCACCAGCGGCTTGATGTCGTCGACCGCCAGCGCGGTGAAGGTGACGCCGAGCTTGATGGAGGCGGTGCGGGTCAGCGACAGCTCCTCGGTGTCGGTGACCTGGCCACGCGGGAGGACGAAGCGGTACGTGATGGCGCTGCCGTCGGTGAACTCGATGCCCAGCGCCTTCTCGTTGAACTTCGGGTTCGAGGCCAGCTCGTACTTGTAGATGCCGGAGCCGGTGGCGGTCTCGGCGAGGGTGTCGCCGCCCATGAAGAACGGCAGGGTGTCCTCGTTGAGCTGGAGCAGCTGGAACTTCACCGTCAGGTCGCGGTCCGAGTAGATGAACCGGGCCGGGGAGACCGACTGCCAGGTCTCGACCGGGTCGAGCTTGTCCTTCTTGGACAGCTTGATGCCGTCCGGCGAGGTGTAGCCGAGATCCTTCCAGGCCGCGGCCCACGCGGCGGTGGTGTCGGTCGGCGCGGCCGTACCGACCGGAGCGACCAGGATGCGGCCGGTGCCGGCGACGCGGATCTCGTTGGCGTTGTTGCCTGCCATGCGTGACTCCTTGGGAGTGGTGGGTTGTCGAGAGGTGCCGTGGTACGGCGAAGGCCCCGCCGTTCTCGAACGGGCAGGGCCTGATCAGGTGGAGCGTGCGTGGGGCGCGCGCTCAGGCGGGGCGGATGTACAGCCGCACCGTGGAGAAGTAGCGGTTGGCGGCGGCCCGGTTCCAGTCGGGCAACCAGCGCGGTCCGTCGGCCTCGACGACGTCGGAGACGCGCGCCGCTGCGTACGTCGTGCCGCGCAGCGCGAGCAGCGCCGAGCGGACCGTGAGGGCGAGCGTGTGGGCGCCGGTCTTGCTCGGGCCGTACACCTCGAAGTCGACGAGGGGCTGGTCCAGGTGCTGGTCGTCGATCCAGGCTCCGCCGGAGCGGGAGACCAGGACGACCTGCTGGGTGCCGTCGAATCCGGTGGGCGGAACGTTGTCCACCGTCGCGGCGGCGAGTTCGGTGCGGTCGCTCAGGAAGTCGACGACGAGTCGCTCGACATCCGGGAAGGTGACCGTCGGATCGGCCAAGGTGCGGCCTCCCTTCGGGAAGGTGCGGGCGGGGTGTCGCGCGGGAACGTGAGTGGGCCCAGGACGCTGCGGCACTCTTCGGCTCTACGGCCCTACGCGAAACGGCGGGGCCGCCACCCGGTGCCGGGCGCAGCTCCGCCGCTGCACCAACTGTGACACATTGCGAGCGCGCGCGCAATCAATAGCGACTAGGGGCGGCCGGTGCGTGCCCGTCGCGCCTCCGTCAGCGCGTCCGTCCAGCCGGCGGCGTAGGCGCGGGACTCCCGGCTGAGCAGCTCCTCGTAGACCTGGTCGAGCAGCGCCTCGCGGCCGGGCGCGGGGGAGTGCAGAAGGCGGGCGAGGCAGGCGTAGGTGTCGGTCGGTTGCTGCGTGTGATTGCTCGTGTCAGTCGTCGCCATGTCGGCCTGCCTTCCGGTTTGTCCGCTGGGCTGGGTGGTGCGGGTGGGTGCCGCGGGGCGTCGAGACCATTGTTCGAACTAGTGTACGAGTACTTCATCGTGTCGTCCCGTGTTTGCCGAGGAGTCTCCGTTGTGCAGGGCCCGGACCTGCGGGGATGAGGAATCCAGTGCGAGGAGCGGATCACCGCCGCGTGCCTCCCGGGGTCACGAGGGCGCCCGGCGTGGCGGACTCGGCTCGGACAACGCGCCCGCGGGGCGCCGCCCCTCCGCGTAGGCGGGAAGGGCGGTGAGGCGAGGTGGGGAGTGGTGTACGTACGACCCGGTACACCCGCGGGCCCATGGGTGCTCCCCGACGGCGTACCGCCGGGGAAAGGTCAGCCGGTGATCGAGGAGGTTCCCGTCGCCGCCTCCACCGGAATCCGACTGTCTGCCCGGGCGTGGCTCTGCCTCGCAGCCTGGGTCTCGGTTCCCGTCCCGGGCTCGTTCGGCAGGAACTGCTCCACCACCCGGACGAACATGTCCCGCCGGTCGGCGGGTACGCCCAGCAGGTCCGCCACCTCCTCCAGGGTGGGGCGGCGGTCGACCTCCACGCCGGGGGCGGGGGAGGTCAAGTGCTCGCGGGGGTCGGCCAGTTCCTCGGCGGTCAGCCGGCCGGAGCGGATGAGCATGTCGCGGACCGGCACGCCCAGCACGCGCGCGAGCCTGCGCGTGGTCTCCAGGTCCGGCATGCTCTGGCGCTGCAGCAGGCGGGTGACGGCGGCGCGATGGACTCCCGCCTCGTCCGCGATGCGGGACTTGCCGCCGCCGCGTGGGCTGTCGATGTCGTAGCCGCGATCGCGCATCAGGTCCTCGACCCAAGCGGCGAACGCGTCCAGATCCTGGCTGGTCATCTGAGGGCTCGCTTCCTTTGGAGTGCGGCAAGTTTAGCTTGCTAGCGCGCAACGAATTATGTGCTCTCGTGCAAGCACGCAAAAGATCCCGATCTCCCGACAAGGCCACTGGCATATTTGTTGCGAGCGCGCGCGCAATCTGTAAGGCTGGACAGCGCTCGCTTCACACCCGTCACACCAGAGCCCCTGGGAGGCCCCCTATGTCCGTCACCGGAACGTGCCCGCCACCGGAACCCGCAGAACCCGTCGCCTGGCAGGCCGCGGCCGCCTGCGCCGGGCTCCCGGCCGGGGTCGTCTTCTCGAAGAGGGCCAAGGAGGCCGCGCCCGCGCTGCGGGCCTGCGCCGGCTGCCCGGTGCGGCGCGAATGCGAGGAGGCCGTCGCGCCGGCCGACAACTGGTTCGACGGTGTCTGCGGAGGTCGCCTGTGGCGCCGGGGCCGCCCGGTGGAGACCCCCGCCCCTTTCCTTCCTGCCCTGCCGAGCGGATCGCGCGGAGGTTCCGTTGGCTGACCAGTGCCCCCCGCCCGACCGTCGTACGACGTCCGCACATCCCCCTTCCGGCGAACGCGCCGCCGGCAACGCCGCTCTCTGGATCGGCATGCTCCTCCAGCAGTTCCCCGAACTGTCCACCGAGCTCGTCCCCGGCCGCACCACCCCGACCGGCCGCCCCGCCCCCGCACCCCCCGCGGACCTCGCCGACCGTCTCCGCGAGGAACGCGCCGAAGCCCTGCTCCTCCAGCAGGCCCACGGTCTCCTGGCCCCCGGCCACAGCGCGGCCCCGTTGCGCCTGCACATCTCCGACACCATCCGCGACATCACCGACGGCGTGATCGAACTGGAGGAAGCGGTGCGCGACCGCCTCGGTCTGACCCGGGCCCGCCGCGCGACCGTGCCCGAGCGGCTGCGCCGTATCGCCGGCCTGCTCGACGGCGTCACCGCCGACCCCGTGCTCGCCGCCCATGTGCGGGACGAGACCCGCCGGATGGCCCGGCGCTGTGCCCGTGCCCTGGGGGACACCGAGACGGTCGTCCGGGTCTCCGGCCGCTGCCCCTGGTGCGACTCCGTCTCGTTGCGGGCCTTCCCGGACCGCGCGGCCGTCCTCTGCGTCAACCCGGCGTGCCGCTGCTCGGTGCCGGACTGCGGCTGCCACGACGACCCGGCCTACCGGCACGTCTGGAACGAAGGGGAGTGCAACCCCCGATGAAGCCGGTGAAGGCCGACCTGCCCACTCTGATCCCCGGCCCCCTCGCCGCCCAGGAAGTCGGTGTCGCCCCCGCGACCATCCGCAAGTGGGTTCAGCTGGGCCGTCTCACCCCGGTGGGCAAGGCGGGCCGCGCGCAGCTCTTCCGCCTGGAGGACGTGTTCGCCGCCGAGCGCGCCGTCACGCGGCGGGGGCGCTGCCGGTCCGGTGAGGAGAGTGAAGGGACGGACTGACGACCCTCTTCCCCCGCCGGGCGCGGGAACCTGTCCCGGTATCGGCGCGTTGGAGCATCATGGAGGCATTCGACCTCTCAGGGGGTACTCCGTGTCGCAATCGTCATGGCAGCCGTGGCAGGGCAAGGACGAGTCGTCGCCGCAGTCGACGCCGAACGACGGGGTCGGCGGCGGTGTGCTGCGGCCGTGGCAGGGCGGGGGGATGTCGCATCCGACGCCGCATCCGACGCCGCATCCGCATCCGGCGCCACGCCCGGCACCCCGCCCCGCGCCGTATCCCTGGGGCGGACCCCCCACCCCGGATCTCCTCGCCTCCCACGCCGACCGCGAGCGCGCCGTCGACGTGCTCCGGGCCGGCTACGGGGAGGGGCGGATGGAGAAGGACGAGTTCGACCGGCGGGTGGGGCGGGCGTACGGCGCGCGCACGGTGGGGGAGCTGGCGCTGCTCGTCGCCGACCTGCCGCAGGGGCCCGTACCGCAGCCCGCGGCCGTCACCGCCGTACCGCGGACCTTTCTGCCCGCCCCGCGGCCGCGGGCGAACGGGAAGGCGGTCGGAGCCGCGGTGTGCGGGCTGCTGTGTGTGCCGACCTTCGGGTTCACCGGGATCCCGGCGGTGATCCTCGGGCACGCGGCGCGGGCGGAGATCGACCGGACGGGAGAGAGCGGCGACGGGCTCGCGCTGACCGGGCTGGTGTTCGGCTGGCTGTCGATCGCCGCGTGGTCGATCCTGATGACGCTGCTGCTCGCGGTGGGGCTCGCCTCCGGATGAGCCCCGTGGGCGCAGGGCCGGCCGGCGTCGGGGAGGCCGGGTTTCACGTGTGCGCAGTGTGAAATCGAAGATCATCCACGGCGTAGGGGCTTGACACCGGTCGCCCCGAGAGGTTGCCGCCGTCCATTTGTTTTGACCACAGCGAACGACCTGGGTACGCTCAGACCTTGTGCCTGGGGTGTGCCCTGGCTCCCGTGCGTGCCTTCAACCGCACTAGGGGAGCCTCGAGCGGCCACCGTAATCTGCGCCCTTTTCGCCTCGCGGCGGGAGTCCGCCGGATTCGACACACCCGACCGCGTGGGTCGGAGAAGTTCCAGGTTAGCTTCACCATTCGGCACACAGAAACCGGAGAAGTAGTGCCTACGATCCAGCAGCTGGTCCGGAAGGGCCGGCAGGACAAGGTCGAGAAGAACAAGACGCCCGCACTCGAGGGTTCCCCTCAGCGTCGTGGCGTCTGCACGCGTGTGTTCACGACCACCCCGAAGAAGCCGAACTCGGCCCTGCGTAAGGTCGCGCGTGTGCGTCTGACCAGCGGGATCGAGGTCACTGCTTACATTCCGGGTGAGGGACACAACCTGCAGGAGCACTCCATCGTGCTCGTGCGTGGCGGTCGTGTGAAGGACCTGCCCGGTGTTCGCTACAAGATCATCCGCGGTTCGCTCGACACCCAGGGTGTCAAGAACCGCAAGCAGGCCCGCAGCCGCTACGGCGCCAAGAAGGAGAAGTAGAAATGCCTCGTAAGGGCCCCGCCCCGAAGCGCCCGGTCATCATCGACCCGGTCTACGGTTCTCCCCTGGTGACCTCCCTCATCAACAAGGTGCTGCTGAACGGCAAGCGCTCCACCGCCGAGCGCATCGTGTACGGCGCCATGGAGGGCCTGCGCGAGAAGACCAGCAACGACCCGGTCATCACGCTGAAGCGCGCGCTGGAGAACATCAAGCCGACCCTCGAGGTCAAGTCCCGCCGTGTCGGTGGCGCGACCTACCAGGTCCCGATCGAGGTCAAGCCGGGCCGTGCGAACACGCTCGCCCTGCGCTGGCTGGTCGGTTACTCCCGCGCCCGTCGCGAGAAGACCATGACCGAGCGTCTGCTCAACGAGCTTCTCGACGCTTCGAACGGCCTCGGTGCGGCCGTCAAGAAGCGCGAGGACACCCACAAGATGGCCGAGTCCAACAAGGCCTTCGCGCACTACCGCTGGTAGTCGCAGACCCCATCGAGACCGAGAGAAGACCGAAGCCTTATGGCTACCACTTCACTTGACCTGGCCAAGGTCCGCAACATCGGGATCATGGCCCACATCGACGCGGGCAAGACGACCACCACCGAGCGGATCCTCTTCTACACCGGCGTCAGCTACAAGATCGGTGAGGTCCACGACGGCGCCGCCACCATGGACTGGATGGAGCAGGAGCAGGAGCGTGGCATCACGATCACCTCTGCTGCCACCACCTGTCACTGGCCGCTCGAGGGCAACGACTACACGATCAACATCATCGACACCCCCGGGCACGTCGACTTCACGGTCGAGGTGGAGCGTTCGCTCCGCGTACTCGACGGTGCCGTCACGGTGTTCGACGGTGTCGCCGGTGTCGAGCCGCAGTCCGAGACGGTGTGGCGTCAGGCCGACCGTTACGGCGTGCCGCGCATCTGCTTCGTGAACAAGCTGGACCGTACCGGCGCCGAGTTCCACCGCTGTGTGGACATGATCTCGGACCGCCTGGGCGCCGTCCCGCTCGTCATGCAGCTGCCGATCGGTGCCGAGATGGACTTCAAGGGCGTTGTGGACCTGGTCCGCATGAAGGCGCTCGTGTGGTCCGCCGAGGCGGCGAAGGGCGAGATGTACGACGTCGTCGACATCCCGGCCACGCACACCGAGGCCGCCGAGGAGTACCGCGGCAAGCTGGTCGAGGCCGTCGCGGAGAACGACGACGAGATCATGGAGCTGTTCCTGGAGGGCCAGGAGCCCACCGAGGAGCAGCTGTACGCCGCGATCCGTCGCATCACCATCGCGTCCGGCAAGTCCGACGGCGTCACGGTCACCCCGGTGTTCTGTGGCACCGCGTTCAAGAACAAGGGCGTCCAGCCCCTGCTCGACGCGGTCGTGCGCTACCTGCCGACCCCGCTCGACGTCGAGGCCATCGAGGGCCACGACGTGAAGGACCCCGAGCTGGTCGTCAAGCGCAAGCCGTCCGACGAGGAGCCGCTGTCCGCGCTGGCGTTCAAGATCATGAGCGACCCGCACCTCGGCAAGCTCACCTTCGTCCGGATCTACTCCGGTCGCCTGGAGTCCGGCACCGCGGTGCTGAACTCCGTCAAGGGCAAGAAGGAGCGCATCGGCAAGATCTACCGCATGCACGCGAACAAGCGTGAGGAGATCGAGTCGGTGGGCGCCGGCGACATCGTCGCCGTCATGGGCCTGAAGCAGACCACCACCGGTGAGACGCTGAGCGACGACAAGAACCCGGTCATCCTGGAGTCCATGGACTTCCCGGCGCCGGTCATCCAGGTCGCCATCGAGCCCAAGTCCAAGGGTGACCAGGAGAAGCTGGGTGTCGCCATCCAGCGTCTCGCGGAGGAGGACCCCTCCTTCCAGGTTCACTCGGACGAGGAGACCGGCCAGACCATCATCGGTGGTATGGGCGAACTGCACCTCGAGGTGCTGGTCGACCGTATGCGCCGTGAGTTCAAGGTCGAGGCCAACGTCGGTAAGCCGCAGGTCGCCTACCGTGAGACGATCCGCAAGGCCGTCGAGCGCGTCGACTACACGCACAAGAAGCAGACTGGTGGTACCGGCCAGTTCGCCAAGGTGCAGATCGCGATCGAGCCGATCGAGGGCGGCGACGCCTCTTACGAGTTCGTGAACAAGGTGACCGGTGGTCGTATCCCGAAGGAGTACATCCCTTCGGTCGACGCCGGTGCGCAGGAGGCCATGCAGTTCGGCATCCTCGCCGGGTACGAGATGACGGGCGTCCGCGTCCTTCTTCTCGACGGTGCCTACCACGAGGTCGACTCCTCCGAGCTCGCGTTCAAGATCGCCGGCTCGCAGGCGTTCAAGGAGGCCGCACGCAAGGCCAGCCCCGTGCTGCTCGAGCCGATGATGGCCGTCGAGGTCACCACGCCCGAGGACTACATGGGTGAGGTCATCGGCGACATCAACTCCCGCCGTGGTCAGATCCAGGCCATGGAGGAGCGGGCCGGTGCCCGCGTCGTGAAGGGCCTCGTGCCCCTCTCGGAGATGTTCGGCTACGTCGGAGACCTCCGCAGCAAGACGTCGGGTCGCGCAAGCTACTCGATGCAGTTCGACTCCTACGCCGAGGTTCCGCGGAACGTCGCCGAGGAGATCATCGCGAAGGCCAAGGGCGAGTAACGCACCGCGTTCGCACGCTTTAGGCTTGACTCCGGAGCCCGGAGGGGCATTCACCCGTATTTGCGGGGGGAGTGCTCCCGGGCCGAGGCTTTCCAGCAAAGATCACCTGGCGCCGATGAAGCAAGGCGTTCAGAACCACTCCACAGGAGGACCCCGTGGCGAAGGCGAAGTTCGAGCGGACTAAGCCCCACGTCAACATCGGCACCATCGGTCACATCGACCACGGTAAGACGACCCTTACGGCCGCCATTACCAAGGTGCTGCACGACGCGTACCCGGACCTGAACGAGGCCTCGGCCTTCGACCAGATCGACAAGGCTCCCGAGGAGCGCCAGCGCGGTATCACCATCTCCATCGCGCACGTCGAGTACCAGACCGAGACGCGTCACTACGCCCACGTCGACTGCCCCGGTCACGCGGACTACATCAAGAACATGATCACGGGTGCGGCGCAGATGGACGGCGCCATCCTCGTGGTCGCCGCCACCGACGGCCCGATGCCGCAGACCAAGGAGCACGTGCTCCTGGCCCGCCAGGTCGGCGTTCCCTACATCGTCGTAGCCCTGAACAAGGCCGACATGGTGGACGACGAGGAGATCCTGGAGCTCGTCGAGCTCGAGGTGCGTGAGCTCCTCTCCGAGTACGAGTTCCCGGGCGACGACCTGCCGGTCGTCAAGGTCTCGGCGCTCAAGGCGCTCGAGGGTGACAAGGAGTGGGGCCAGACCGTCCTCGACCTGATGAAGGCCGTCGACGAGTCCATCCCGCAGCCCGAGCGTGACGTCGACAAGCCGTTCCTCATGCCCATCGAGGACGTCTTCACGATCACCGGTCGCGGTACGGTCGTCACCGGCCGTATCGAGCGTGGTGTCCTGAAGGTCAACGAGACCGTCGACATCATCGGCATCAAGACCGAGAAGACCACCACCACGGTCACCGGTATCGAGATGTTCCGCAAGCTGCTCGACGAGGGCCAGGCCGGTGAGAACGTCGGTCTGCTCCTCCGTGGCATCAAGCGCGAGGACGTCGAGCGCGGCCAGGTCATCATCAAGCCGGGCTCGGTCACCCCGCACACCGAGTTCGAGGCGCAGGCGTACATCCTGTCCAAGGACGAGGGCGGCCGCCACACGCCGTTCTTCAACAACTACCGTCCGCAGTTCTACTTCCGTACGACGGACGTGACCGGCGTGGTGACCCTCCCCGAGGGCACCGAGATGGTCATGCCGGGTGACAACACCGAGATGAAGGTGGAGCTCATCCAGCCCGTCGCCATGGAAGAGGGCCTGAAGTTCGCCATCCGTGAGGGTGGTCGCACGGTGGGCGCCGGCCAGGTCACCAAGATCACTGCCTGATCTTGACCCGGTCGGGTCTCTGACCCGGTAGGTCTCTGAAGGGGCCCGTACGACTTCGGTCGTACGGGCCTTTTCGCATCCCTGGGCTCATCCTGTCTGCGCCTCCGGAACCGGCTGCGGGCCAAACGCCATGAGGGCGAGGGTCAGGCAGCGGACGGTCGCGCCGGCCGCCAGGGCCGTGACGAAGGAGTCGACATGCATGCCGTAGTCAAGCCGCGAGCTGATCCAGGAGACGAGCAGCCAGACCAGCGTGTCCTGGGCGATGCCGAGCGCGCCGAAGAGGATCCACGGGGACGTCCTGATGGCGCTCGGATAGCAGTGGATGAGCTGACCGACGATCAGCAGGACCGAGCCGCTGAGGAGGAAGTCCCAGGACGGGGTGTCGGCCACGGGGGAGACACCGGGGAGCAGGCCGGCGGCGAGGGCGGCTCCGGCGTAGGTGCCCGTGATGCGTCTTCGTTTGTACATGGCTGAGATCATCGGGACGGGCGTGGCGTTCTGACAAGACGTCAAGTGAAGTCTGGGGGAACTCTGTGGAGCGCCCCGGCGAGGTTTGCGGCAACTCCCCGGCACCGGTGGGGGGAATGTTCTCGTCTGGTCGCTGTGGGGCGGTTGTGAGGGTCGTAGCCTGAGGCGTCCGGTGGCCACTCCCGGCCCGGCATTCCCTCGCGAGGACGGACGGACACGCAGGTGTCGATGCAGGATGCGGAGCGCAGAACGTCGATACCCCGGCAGGTCGTCAGCGGCCTGCAGCAGCCGCTCCCGCCCCTCACCGTGCCCGCCCCGCCGGGACAGCCCGCGCACACCGCCCGGCACGCCGCCGTACGGGACCGCGCCGGCCGCCGGCTCTACGCCATCGACGGCATCCGGCTCCTCGCCGCCCTCATGGTCGCCATGCACCACTACGCCGGCACCCACCGCGTCGACCAGCCGGGCAACCGCATCTGGGACCGCCCGGTCTCCGACATCATGCCGACGGTCTTCCGGTTCGCCTCCTACGGCTGGATCGGCGTCGAGATCTTCTTCGTGATCAGCGGCTTCGTGATCTGCATGTCGTGCTGGGGCCGTACCCCCCGCCAGTTCTTCACGTCACGGGTGATCCGGCTGTACCCGGCGTACTGGTTCGCCATCGCGTTCACCACCACCGTCCTGATGCTGCTGCCCGGCGTGTGGGACCGCCTGCGCACACGGGACGTACTCCTCAACATCACGATGCTCCAGTCCGGTTCGGGCGTCATGAACGTCGACGGCGTCTACTGGACCCTCTGGTCGGAGCTGCGCTTCTACCTGCTGTTCCTGGTGGTCGTGTGGAGCGGCCTGACCTACCGCAAGGTCGTCGTCTTCTGCTGTGTGTGGGGCGCCGCGGCCATGCTCGCCCCGATCTCGAAACTGCCCCTGCTGGAACTGGTCGCCAACCCGGAGGGCGCCTGGTACTTCATCGCGGGCCTCTCCCTCTACCTGATGCACCGCTTCGGCCAGGACCTGCTGCTGTGGGGCATCCTCGCGATGGCCTGGCTGATGGGCCAGCGGGAACTGGGCATCCGGATCGACGAGGTCGAGCATGTGTCGGGATGGCGGGGGAGCGTGGCGATCTTCACCGTGTTCCTGCTCGTCATGGTCGCCATCGCCCTCGGCGCCACGGACCGCATCCGCTGGAAGTGGCTGGTGACGGCGGGCGCGCTGACGTATCCGCTGTATCTGATGCACTACGCGGCCGGTACGGCGGTCATCAACCGCCTGCGCGACACCATGGACGCCCGTCTGCTGGTCGTCTCCGTGATCGCAGGGTTCATGCTGCTGAGCTGGCTGGTGCACCGGTTCGTGGAGCGGCCGGTGGCACGGCTGCTGAAGCGGGGGTTGGACACGTCTTTCGCGCGGCTGCGGAACGCGGGCGCCTGACCTCCGTACGGCGACCGTGCTTTCTGAGTACGAACGCTCATGCGACCGCGGGGCCCGAGCGCTGTGATGGACCCATGCCGGACCTCACACTCGACGACGACCGCGCCACCCGCGCCTGGGTCGCCCCGCTGCTCTCTACGCTCCTGACCCTGCCAGCGTGTCTGCTCGCCTACGTCGTCGGCGGCCTCTCCACGATGGCGTGCGACTCCTGCACGGCCGCCGAGGCCGACCGTTTCGGGTCGAGCTTCGACATCGCCTTCCCGGTGCTGCTCGGGGGCCTGGGCATCGCCCTGTTCCTGCTGGCCGCCGGATGGGCCCTGCCGTGGGAACGCGGCAACACGGCGCGCCGGCTGGGGCTGGCGCTGGCGGCACCGGCGCTGGTGCCGGTCGTGTACGTCGTGTTCACGGCGCTGGTCGACTGGCCGTAGACCAAGGGGTTGAGCATCGTCGCCGAACCGGACCTTCGCGTCCCGGGCGCAGGCTGAGGTCCGCATCTGGATGCTGGGACGACGATGGGGACCTGGGCCGAGTTGCCGTGCTCCCGGGCGGCTCGTCGGCCGGGCAGGCCCTTTCCCTGAAGAGGGCGGCTACGCGGGCGGTGCCGTGTCGCTGATCAGGCGCAGCGAGGGGGGTGGTGGGGCGAACTCGCCGATTTCGAGTGCTGCCTCGCGCCAGTGCGCGATGAGTTCGAGGATGCCTTCGCTGTCCTGGCGGTAGCCGGGCGGCGGCATGTGCGGGGCGGTCGGCCACATGATGGTGGCGGCGAACCGGACCGCGTGCATGGCGGCGCTCACGCGCGGGTCGACGGCCCCGCCCTCCAGACGCCGGAGCGTGTCGAGCCGGGCGGCGGTGTCGAGGAGCTCGGCGTACATCATCGCGTGCTCCCGCCCGTACACGGTCGTTGGTTCGTTCACGGGTGGCGTGCCTCCGGGCTTCGGGTAGGGGGCGGTGTCCGTCGGCTGCGCGCCGACACATCCGTCAGGTTTCCGAGCCGCGGGCGCCGCGGCCCGCCTTGCGACAGTCGCGGCAGCGGGCGTTCTCCTCCCAGGTCCGGAAGCCCCGGTCACAGCCGTCGCAGTTGACCATCGGGGGCACAGGGACGGGAGTGACGCAGGCCGCCCGGTTCCTGCGAGGCGGGGCCGGCCTCACGGCGGGCACTTTCACGACGTACGACAAGACCGCCCCGGACTGGAGCCCGACCGGCGTCATCGGCGACTTCGACAGGAACGGCTACGGCGACCTCGCTGTCAGCGACACCCCGTACAACACGGGTGCCGGTTCGGTCGTCGTGCTGCGGGGCGGGGCCAAGGGGGCTGCGAGTTCGTACCGTCTGAGCCAGTCCACCGCCGGTGTCGCCACCCCCGCCGTCAAGGACGAGCAGTTCGGTTCCTCGCTCTCGGCGGGCGACACCGACCATGACAGCTACCCAGATCTGGCGGTCGGCGTCCCGTGGGAGAAGGTTGGCTCCGCCAAGGAGGCTGGAGGCGTCCACGTCCTTCGTGGCGGGAGCAAGGGACTGAACGGCAGCCGCTCGGGGTGGTTCACCCGGGACACCGGAGCCGTGCCGGGTAAAGCCGTCTCATACGCGGGCTTCGGTATCCACGTCCGGCTGCGCGATGTCGACCGGGATGGCTACGCCGACCTTCTGGTCTCCGACCAGTTCGAGAACTACGACACCAGCGTGCTGCTGCCTTCTGGATCGGGTGGCGTGACGGCGTCCGGCGTCAGGGAGCTGCCTGTGCTCGCGGATTTCCCTCAGTAGGAAGAGCGACGGCGTCGTCGCGTACGGTCCCCTTCCGCTGTTTGTCCGGTGCTGTCCGGGCTTGTCGGGGCGGGGTTCGTGGGTAGGGCGGCGGTGTGGCGCAGTGGGACGACGGAGGGGTGCGCGATGGCCGACGGTGAGGCGGGGCGGCTCAAGGGTGAGGCGGACGAGCCGGGTTGGGAGGTCGATCCGGACGACGAGTGGGGACTCGCGGTCATCGCGACCGTGGGGCGGCAGCTGAGGCTTCGGCGGGAGGCGGCGGGGCTGCGGGCCGGGGAGTTCGGGGAGCGGATCGGGTACGGCGAGGACCTGGTCTACAAGATCGAGGGCGGGAAGCGGATCCCCCGGCCCGAGTATCTGGACCTGGCCGACGAGGTGCTGGACGCGGGCGGGCTCATCTCCGCGATGAAGGAGGACGTGGAGAAGGTCCGGTACCCGAAGAAGGTGCGGGCCCTGGGGGAGTTGGAGGCGAAGGCGGTCGAGCTCCAGCTCTACGACCCCCTGAACATTCACGGGCTGCTGCAGACCCCGGAGTACGCGCGCGGGCTGCTGCTGATGCGCCGCCCCGCGTACAGCTCGGACGAGGTGGAGCGGTTCATCGCCGCGCGGGTGGCCCGCAGGGCGGTCTTCGAGCGGGACCCGGCGCCCGAGATCAGCTTCGTGCTGGAGGAGTGGTCATTGCGACGTCCGCTCGGCGGGCGCGCGGCGCTGCAGGGCCAGCTCGAGCACCTGCTGGAGGTGGCGCGGTTGCGGAACGTCGAGCTTCAGGTGATGCCGATGGACCGGGAGGAGCACGCGGGCACTGACGGTGGCATCGACGTCCTGAAGTTCGCCGACGGTTCGGCTGTGGGGCGCTCGCCGGTGGTGGCGCACGGCCGACCGGTCCACGAGCCCAGGCACCTCCGTATCCTTGAGCTGCGGTACGGAATCATCCGGGCGCAGGCGCTCACTCCTCGTGAGTCGCTGGCCTTCGTCGAGCACCTGCTGGGGGAGACATGATCCACGACACCGACTCCGAGTTGGAGTGGTTCAAGAGCAGCTACAGCAGCGGCAGCGAGGGCGACTCCTGCGTCGAGGTCGCCAGCGGCCCCGGCACGGTCCACGTCCGCGACTCCAAGTTCAGCGATGCCAGTCCCCGTTTCGCGCTGACGCCGGAGGCCTGGGCCCGTTTCCTGCCGTTCGCGTCAGAGCGCTGACTCAGGCACTCCGCTGCGCCTTCTCCGCTATGACCCGGAGCGCTGTGTTTGACCTGCGTCACTCTCGGGGTAAGGTCTCCGGCTCGATTGGCCAGGCCCCCGCCCCGTATGGCAGACTAGCGGGGTTGCTCGGTCGAGTGTTGATGCTGCGCGCCTCCCGCCGGGAGGCCTGGAAGCGAGTCCCACAGTACTCGTCGCCCTAACTGCCACACGGCAGCGCTGGGGCGGACGTACGGGAATCTTCCGGGAAGTGGAGTGCGGCACTGGCCAGGCGCCCGGTGAACCTCTTTCCCAGATCAGGGATGTTCGAACAAGGGACATCTGTGTCAGTGAGAGTGCGACACGCCCGACCGCGTGGGTCGGAGGAAGTCACGGAACACCGGGTTCCAGAGCTGTAAAAGAGACAGGACTACGGAGTAGCCATGGCGGGACAGAAGATCCGCATCCGGCTCAAGGCCTACGACCACGAGGTCATCGACTCCTCGGCGAAGAAGATCGTCGAGACGGTGACGCGCACTGGTGCGTCGGTCGCGGGCCCGGTGCCGCTGCCCACTGAGAAGAACGTGTACTGCGTCATCAAGTCGCCGCACAAGTACAAGGACTCGCGCGAGCACTTCGAGATGCGCACGCACAAGCGTCTGATCGACATCCTCGACCCGACCCCCAAGACCGTTGACTCTCTGATGCGACTCGACCTCCCGGCCGGTGTCGACATCGAGATCAAGCTCTGAGGCCGGTGATCTGAACGATGGCTAAGCAGATCAAGGGCATCCTGGGCGAGAAGCTCGGCATGACGCAGGTGTGGGACGAGAACAACCGTGTTGTTCCGGTCACCGTCGTCAAGGCCAGCCCCAATGTCGTGACCCAGGTCCGCACGAACGACGTCGACGGCTACGAGTCCGTCCAGATCGCGTTCGGCGAGATCGACCCGCGCAAGGTGAACAAGCCCCTCAAGGGCCACTTCGCCAAGGCCGACGTCACTCCCCGCCGCCACCTCGTCGAGATCCGTACCGCTGACGCCAGCGAGTACACCCTCGGCCAGGAGATCACCGCCGAGGTGTTCGAGGCCGGCATCAAGGTCGACGTGACCGGCAAGAGCAAGGGCAAGGGCTTCGCCGGTGTCATGAAGCGTCACAACTTCAAGGGCCTCGGCGCCGGTCACGGCACCCAGCGCAAGCACCGCTCTCCCGGTTCCATCGGTGGCTGCGCCACCCCGGGCCGCGTGTTCAAGGGCCTCCGCATGGCGGGTCGTATGGGCAACGAGCGGGTCACCACCCAGAACCTGACCGTTCACGCCGTTGACGCGGAGAAGGGCCTGCTCCTCATCAAGGGCGCGGTTCCTGGTCCGAACGGCGGCCTCGTCCTGGTCCGCACCGCGGCCAAGGGGGCCTGAGGACTATGAGCACCATTGACATTCTGTCGCCCTCCGGCGACACCGCCGGGACCGTTGAGCTCCCGGCCGAGATCTTCGACGTAGAGAAGATCAGCATTCCGCTGCTTCACCAGGTCGTCGTCGCGCAGCTGGCCGCCGCCCGTCAGGGCACGCACAAGGTCAAGCGTCGTGGCGAGGTCCGCGGTGGCGGCAAGAAGCCCTACCGCCAGAAGGGCACCGGCCGCGCCCGCCAGGGTTCGACCCGTGCGCCGCAGTTCGCCGGCGGTGGTGTCGTCCACGGCCCCACCCCGCGTGACTACTCGCAGCGGACCCCGAAGAAGATGAAGGCCGCGGCTCTGCGCCACGCCCTCACCGACCGGGCCCGCAACAACCGCATCCACGTCGTCTCCGGCCTCATCGAGGGCGAGTCGCCTTCGACCAAGGCCGCGAAGACGCTCTTCGGCAAGATCAGCGAGCGCAAGAACCTGCTGCTCGTCATCGACCGTGCCGACGAGGCCGCGTGGCTGTCCGCTCGCAACCTGCCCCAGGTCCACATCCTGGAGCCGGGCCAGCTGAACACGTACGACGTTCTCGTCTCGGACGACGTGGTCTTCACCCAGGCCGCTTTCGAGTCCTTCGTGTCTGGCCCCAAGGCCGCTGACACCGAAGGGAGCGAAGCCTGATGGCTACGCGTCACCCGAGCATCGCCTCGAAGGCAGCCAAGGCAGCCAAGGCCGCGCGCGTCGCCAAGGCCCGCCGCCACGCCGCCGAGGGCAAGAACACCGTCGTCACTCCGGCGAGCAAGGCCTTCACGGACCCCCGTGACGTCCTGCTGAAGCCGGTCGTGTCCGAGAAGAGCTACGCGCTTCTCGACGAGGGCAAGTACACGTTCATCGTGGCCCCCGGCGCCAACAAGACCCAGATCAAGCAGGCCGTCCAAGAGGTCTTCTCGGTCAAGGTCACCGGCGTCAACACGATCAACCGCCAGGGCAAGCGCAAGCGGACCCGCACCGGCTTCGGCAAGCGTGCCGACAGCAAGCGCGCGATCGTGACCCTTGCCGAGGGCGACCGTATCGACATCTTCGGCGGTCCGACCGCGTAAGCGGTCGGAGCGTCCAGATAATCGGGAAACTTCCGAGGACTGAGAGACAATGGGAATCCGCAAGTACAAGCCGACTACGCCGGGCCGTCGCGGCTCCAGCGTCGCCGACTTCGTCGAGGTCACGCGGTCCACGCCGGAGAAGTCGCTGGTCCGCCCGCTGCACAGCAAGGGCGGCCGTAACAACGCCGGTCGTGTGACCGTTCGCCACCAGGGTGGCGGACACAAGCGCGCCTACCGAGTCATCGACTTCCGTCGCCATGACAAGGACGGCGTGCCGGCGAAGGTCGCGCACATCGAGTACGACCCCAACCGCACCGCGCGCATCGCGCTGCTGCACTACGCGGACGGCGAGAAGCGCTACATCCTCGCCCCGCGCAACCTGCAGCAGGGTGACCGCGTCGAGAACGGTCCCGGGGCCGACATCAAGCCGGGCAACAACCTGGCGATCCGCAACATCCCGGTCGGTACCACGATCCACGCGATCGAGATCCGTCCGGGTGGCGGCGCCAAGTTCGCCCGCTCCGCCGGTGCCTCCGTGCAGCTGCTGGCGAAGGAGGGCACGATGGCCCACCTTCGTATGCCCTCCGGTGAGATCCGCCTGGTCGACCAGCGCTGCCGCGCCACGGTCGGCGAGGTCGGCAACGCCGAGCAGAGCAACATCAACTGGGGTAAGGCCGGCCGCAAGCGCTGGCTGGGCGTCCGCCCGACCGTTCGCGGTGTGGCGATGAACCCGGTTGACCACCCCCACGGTGGTGGTGAGGGCAAGACCTCCGGTGGTCGCCACCCGGTCAGCCCCTGGGGTCAGAAGGAGGGTCGTACTCGTTCGCCGAAGAAGGCTTCGAACAAGTACATCGTCCGCCGCCGCAAGACGAACAAGAAGCGCTAGGAGCGGGTTTAGATGCCGCGCAGTCTCAAGAAGGGGCCCTTCGTCGACGACCACCTGATCAAGAAGGTGGACGCCCAGAACGAAGCCGGTTCCAAGAACGTCATCAAGACCTGGTCCCGTCGCTCGATGATCGTCCCGGCCATGCTGGGTCACACGATCGCGGTGCACAACGGCAAGACCCACATCCCGGTGTTCGTCACCGAGTCGATGGTCGGCCACAAGCTCGGCGAGTTCTCGCCGACGCGCACCTTCCGGGGTCACGTCAAGGACGACCGGAAGTCGAAGCGCCGCTAAACGCGGATCGCATTCAGACACGTAAGTAACTGAGAGGGACAACCATGGAAGCCAGGGCCCAGGCGCGGTACATCCGCGTTACGCCCATGAAGGCCCGCCGCGTGGTGGACCTTATCCGTGGCATGGACGCCACGGAGGCTCAGGCGGTCCTGCGATTCGCTCCGCAGGCCGCCTCCGTGCCCGTCGGCAAGGTGCTCGACAGCGCCATCGCCAACGCCGCACACAACTACGACCACACCGACGCCGGCAGCCTCGTCATCTCCGAGGCGTACGTCGACGAGGGTCCGACCCTGAAGCGGTTCCGTCCGCGCGCCCAGGGCCGTGCCTACCGGATCCGCAAGCGGACCAGCCACATCACCGTGGTCGTCAGCAGCAAGGAAGGAACCCGGTAATGGGCCAGAAGGTTAACCCGCATGGGTTCCGGCTCGGCATCACCACGGACTTCAAGTCCCGTTGGTACGCCGACAAGCTGTACAAGGACTACGTCAAGGAAGACGTCGCCATCCGTCGGATGATGACGTCCGGCATGGAGCGCGCCGGTATCTCGAAGGTGGAGATCGAGCGCACCCGTGACCGTGTGCGTGTGGACATCCACACCGCGCGTCCGGGCATCGTCATCGGCCGCCGTGGCGCCGAGGCCGACCGCATCCGCGGCGACCTCGAGAAGCTCACGGGCAAGCAGGTCCAGCTGAACATCCTCGAGGTCAAGAACCCCGAGACGGACGCTCAGCTGGTTGCTCAGGCCGTCGCCGAGCAGCTCTCCTCCCGCGTCTCCTTCCGCCGCGCCATGCGTAAGAGCATGCAGTCGGCGATGAAGGCCGGCGCCAAGGGCATCAAGATCCAGTGCGGTGGCCGCCTCGGCGGCGCCGAGATGTCCCGCTCGGAGTTCTACCGCGAGGGCCGCGTGCCCCTGCACACGCTCCGCGCGAACGTGGACTACGGCTTCTTCGAGGCCAAGACGACCTTCGGCCGCATCGGTGTGAAGGTCTGGATCTACAAGGGCGATGTCAAGAACATCGCCGAGGTCCGCGCTGAGAACGCTGCCGCCCGTGCGGGTAACCGCCCGGCTCGCGGTGGCGGCGGCGCCGACCGCCCGGCCCGTGGTGGCCGTGGTGGCGGCGGCGAACGGCGCGGTCGCAAGCCGCAGCAGGCTGCCGGCGCCGAGGCCCCCAAGGCTGAGGCTCCCGCTGCCGCCGCTCCGGCTGAGAGCACCGGAACGGAGGCCTGACCGACATGCTGATCCCCCGTAGGGTCAAGCACCGCAAGCAGCACCACCCGAAGCGCCGTGGTCAGGCCAAGGGCGGTACGACGGTCTCGTTCGGCGAGTACGGCATTCAGGCCCTCACGCCGGCGTACGTGACCAACCGCCAGATCGAGGCGGCCCGTATCGCGATGACCCGCCACATCAAGCGTGGTGGCAAGGTCTGGATCAACATCTACCCGGACCGCCCGCTCACGAAGAAGCCTGCCGAGACCCGCATGGGTTCCGGTAAGGGTTCGCCGGAGTGGTGGATCGCGAACGTGCACCCGGGCCGGGTCATGTTCGAGCTGTCCTACCCCAACGAGAAGATCGCCCGTGAGGCCCTGACTCGCGCAGCCCACAAGCTGCCGATGAAGTGCCGGATCGTCAAGCGCGAGGCAGGTGAAGCGTGATGTCGGCCGGTACCAAGGCGTCCGAGCTGCGCGAACTGGGTGACGAGGAGCTTCTGGCGAAGCTCCGCGAAGCCAAGGAAGAGCTGTTCAACCTCCGCTTCCAGGCGGCGACGGGTCAGCTCGAGAACCACGGTCGGCTCAAGGCCGTCCGTAAGGACATCGCGCGGATCTACACCCTGATGCGTGAGCGCGAGCTGGGCATCGAGACGGTGGAGAGCGCCTGATGAGTGAGAGCAACGTGACTGAGCAGACTGCAGAGGCCCGCGGCTTCCGCAAGACCCGTGAGGGTCTCGTCGTCAGCGACAAGATGGACAAGACCGTCGTCGTCGCCGTCGAGGACCGCGTCAAGCACGCGCTGTACGGCAAGGTCATCCGCCGTACCAACAAGCTCAAGGCGCACGACGAGCAGAACGCTGCCGGCGTCGGCGACCGGGTCCTCCTCGCGGAGACCCGCCCGCTGTCGGCGACCAAGCGCTGGCGCGTCGTCGAGATCCTCGAGAAGGCCAAGTAGGTAATTCCCGCAAGGGAATTCCAAAAAGTAGGCCTGCGAGGCACCCCTCGCAGGACAGTTCCGCCAGGCTCCGGGGGCCGTTGCGTAAGCGGCCCCCGGGGAACCGGCAGACAAACAGGAGATAGACGTGATCCAGCAGGAGTCGCGACTGCGTGTCGCCGACAACACTGGTGCGAAGGAGATCCTTTGCATCCGTGTGCTCGGTGGCTCCGGTCGCCGCTACGCGGGCATCGGTGACGTCATCGTCGCCACCGTCAAGGACGCGATCCCCGGTGGCAACGTGAAGAAGGGTGACGTCGTCAAGGCGGTCATCGTTCGCACCGTCAAGGAGCGCCGCCGTCCGGACGGCTCGTACATCCGCTTCGACGAGAACGCCGCCGTCATTCTGAAGAACGACGGCGACCCTCGCGGTACCCGCATCTTCGGCCCGGTCGGGCGCGAGCTGCGCGAGAAGAAGTTCATGAAGATCATCTCGCTGGCTCCGGAGGTGCTGTAAGCATGAAGATCAAGAAGGGCGACCTGGTCCAGGTCATCACCGGTAAGGACAAGGGCAAGCAGGGCAAGGTCATCGCGGCCTTCCCCCGTGAGGACCGGGTCCTGGTCGAGGGTGTCAACCGGGTCAAGAAGCACACCAAGGCCGGCCCGACCGCTCGCGGTTCGCAGGCCGGTGGCATCGTCACGACCGAGGCGCCGATCCACGTCTCCAACGTCCAGCTGGTCGTTGAGAAGGACGGCAACAAGGTTGTCACGCGTGTCGGTTACCGCTTCGACGACGAGGGCAACAAGATCCGCGTTGCCAAGCGGACGGGTGAGGACATCTGATGGCTACCACCACGACTCCGCGTCTCAAGACGAAGTACCGCGAGGAGATCGCGGGCAAGCTGCGTGACGAGTTCAAGTACGAGAACGTCATGCAGATCCCCGGTCTCGTCAAGATCGTGGTCAACATGGGTGTGGGCGACGCCGCCCGCGACTCCAAGCTGATCGAGGGCGCCATCCGCGACCTCACCACGATCACCGGTCAGAAGCCGGCCGTCACCAAGGCCCGTAAGTCCATCGCGCAGTTCAAGCTGCGTGAGGGCCAGCCGATCGGTGCCCACGTCACACTCCGTGGCGACCGCATGTGGGAGTTCCTGGACCGCACCCTGTCGCTCGCGCTGCCGCGCATCCGCGACTTCCGTGGTCTGTCCCCCAAGCAGTTCGACGGCCGTGGCAACTACACCTTCGGTCTCACCGAGCAGGTCATGTTCCACGAGATCGACCAGGACAAGATCGACCGTACCCGGGGCATGGACATCACCGTGGTGACCACGGCGACCAACGACGCTGAGGGCCGCGCGCTCCTTCGTCACCTCGGCTTCCCCTTCAAGGAGGCGTGAGCGAGATGGCGAAGAAGGCTCTGATTGCCAAGGCTGCTCGCAAGCCCAAGTTCGGTGTTCGCGGCTACACGCGCTGCCAGCGCTGCGGCCGTCCGCACTCCGTGTACCGCAAGTTCGGCCTGTGCCGCGTCTGCCTTCGTGAGATGGCTCACCGTGGCGAGCTGCCGGGCGTGACCAAGAGCTCCTGGTAGTCCCGTACTTCGGGACTGCAGGAACTCTCGGTAAGTAAAGGGCAGTGTCAGGTGCCCACCCCTTCATGGCTTAGGCTAGGAGGGTTGGGCGCCTGGACGCCCATACGACTTACTACGCCGTAGGTCCACCGCACCGCACCCGCCTCGTCTCGGATCGAGGAGAGGGATGGGCACCTGGAAACCCCGGCGAGAGAGGCCGAAGGCCAATTCATGACCATGACTGATCCGATCGCAGACATGCTTACGCGTCTGCGGAACGCGAACTCGGCATACCACGACTCCGTGACGATGCCGGCGTCCAAGATCAAGTCTCACATCGCGGAGATCCTCCAGCAGGAGGGCTTCATCACGGGCTGGAAGGTCGAGGACGCCGAGGTCGGCAAGAACCTCGTTCTCGAGCTGAAGTTCGGCCCGAACCGTGAGCGCTCCATCGCGGGCATCAAGCGGATCTCCAAGCCCGGTCTCCGGGTTTACGCGAAGTCCACCTCCCTGCCGAAGGTGCTGGGCGGCCTCGGCGTGGCGATCATCTCCACGTCGCACGGGCTCCTCACCGACAAGCAGGCCGGCAAGAAGGGCGTAGGCGGAGAAGTCCTCGCCTACGTCTGGTAGCGGAAAGGAATCGGAGGAAACAGCTATGTCGCGTATTGGCAAGCTCCCCATCACGGTTCCCGCCGGCGTGGACGTCACCATCGACGGCCGTACGGTTTCGGTGAAGGGCCCCAAGGGCACCCTCTCGCACACCGTCGCTGCGCCGATCGACATCGCCAAGGGTGAGGACGGCGTTCTCAACGTCACCCGCCCCAACGACGAGCGTCAGAACAAGGCCCTGCACGGCCTGTCCCGCACGCTGGTGGCGAACATGATCACCGGCGTGACCCAGGGTTACGTGAAGAAGCTCGAGATCAGCGGTGTCGGTTACCGCGTGCAGGCCAAGGGTTCGAACCTCGAGTTCGCTCTCGGCTACAGCCACCCGATCACCGTCGAGGCCCCCGAGGGCATCACCTTCAAGGTGGAGGCCCCCACCCGGTTCTCGGTCGAGGGCATCGACAAGCAGAAGGTCGGCGAGGTTGCGGCCAACATCCGCAAGCTGCGCAAGCCCGACCCGTACAAGGCCAAGGGTGTCAAGTACGAGGGCGAAGTCATCCGCCGCAAGGTCGGAAAGGCGGGTAAGTAAGCCATGGCATACGGACAGAAGATCCTCAAGGGCGACGCTTACAAGCGTGCCGCGATCAAGCGTCGCCACATCCGGATCCGTAAGCACATCTCGGGTACGGCTGAGCGTCCGCGCCTGGTCGTGACGCGCTCCAACCGCCACATCGTGGCCCAGGTCATCGACGACATCAAGGGTCACACCCTGGCGTCGGCGTCGACCCTGGACACCACGATCCGCGGCGGCGAGGGCGACAAGTCCGCGCAGGCCAAGTCGGTCGGCGCCCTGGTTGCCGAGCGCGCCAAGGCCGCCGGTGTCGAGGCTGTCGTATTCGACCGTGGTGGCAACCAGTACGCCGGGCGCATCGCCGCCCTGGCGGACGCCGCCCGCGAAGCCGGGCTCAAGTTCTGAGCCGCTCGTAGCTAGCGGAAAGAGAGAGGTAATCCAATGGCTGGACCCCAGCGCCGCGGAAGCGGTGCCGGTGGCGGCGAGCGGCGGGACCGTAAGGGTCGTGACGGTGGCGCTGCTGCCGCCGAGAAGACCGCTTACGTTGAGCGCGTTGTCGCGATCAACCGTGTCGCCAAGGTTGTGAAGGGTGGTCGTCGCTTCAGCTTCACTGCGCTCGTCGTAGTGGGCGACGGTGACGGCACCGTGGGTGTCGGTTACGGCAAGGCCAAGGAGGTGCCGGCCGCCATCGCCAAGGGTGTTGAGGAGGCCAAGAAGCACTTCTTCAAGGTCCCCCGTATCCAGGGCACCATCCCGCACCCGATCACGGGTGAGAAGGCGGCGGGCGTCGTCCTGCTCAAGCCGGCGTCCCCCGGTACCGGCGTTATCGCCGGTGGCCCGGTGCGTGCCGTGCTCGAGTGCGCCGGCGTTCACGACATCCTGTCGAAGTCGCTCGGCTCGTCGAACGCGATCAACATCGTGCACGCGACCGTGGAGGCCCTGAAGGGCCTGCAGCGTCCCGAGGAGATCGCGGCCCGCCGTGGTCTGCCGCTCGAGGACGTCGCTCCCGCGGCTCTGCTGCGTGCGCGTGCCGGGGCTGGTGCTGCGTAATGGCTCAGCTCAAGATCACGCAGACGAAGTCGTACATCGGCAGCAAGCAGAACCACCGTGACACCCTGCGCTCCCTTGGTCTCAAGGGCATCAACACGCAGGTCGTCAAGGAGGATCGTCCCGAGTTCCGCGGCATGGTGCACACCGTCCGCCACCTCGTGACGGTCGAGGAGGTCGACTGATCATGGCGGAGAACAACCCGCTCAAGATCCACAACCTCCGTCCCGCCCCGGGCGCCAAGACCGCCAAGACCCGTGTGGGTCGTGGTGAGGCGTCGAAGGGTAAGACGGCCGGTCGTGGTACCAAGGGTACGAAGGCCCGTTACCAGGTTCCGGAGCGCTTCGAGGGTGGCCAGATGCCCCTCCACATGCGTCTTCCGAAGCTGAAGGGCTTCAAGAACCCGTTCAAGACCGAGTTCCAGGTCGTGAACCTCGACAAGCTGGGCGCGCTGTACCCCGAGGGTGGCGAGGTCACCGTCGAGGACCTCGTGGCCAAGGGTGCCGTTCGCAAGAACAGCCTCGTCAAGGTCCTCGGCCAGGGCGAGATCTCCGTGGCGCTGCAGGTGACGGTCGACGCCGTCTCCGGCTCCGCCAAGGAGAAGATCACCGCCGCCGGTGGCACGGTCACCGAGCTCGTCTGAGATCCGCAGGCGTCTCGATGACGTAAGCAGTCCCGACCGGGGATACCTCACAACGGGGTATCCCCGGTTGGTCGTTCCACCGCAGGCCTTGTCGCCGGTAAGGTGGCCTGCACTGCTTTCCCACATATTCGTCGAACCTCAAGACCGTCACCCTTGACGCAGTAGCGCGGGGGTCGCAGGAGGCACCGTGCTCACCGCGTTCGCCCGGGCGTTCAGGACGCCCGACCTGCGCAAGAAGCTGCTCTTCACGCTCGCCATCATCGTGGTGTACCGCGTGGGTACCCACATCCCGATCCCTGGCGTGGACTACAAGTCCGTCCAGGAGTGTGTGGACCAGGCGTCCGGCAACCAGGGACTCTTCGGTCTGGTCAACATGTTCAGCGGTGGCGCGCTGCTGCAGATCACGATCTTCGCGCTCGGCATCATGCCGTACATCACGGCGAGCATCATTCTGCAACTGCTGACCGTGGTGATCCCCCGCCTGGAAGCCCTCAAGAAGGAGGGCCAGGCCGGTACGGCGAAGATCACGCAGTACACCCGTTATCTCACGGTGGCGCTCGCCATCCTGCAGGGCACGGGTCTGGTGGCCACCGCGCGCAGCGGCGCTCTCTTCTCCGGCTGCACCGTCGCGTCGAGCATCGTCCCGGACCGCGCGATCTTCACCACGATCGTCATGGTCATCACGATGACCGCCGGTACGGCCGTCGTCATGTGGCTCGGTGAGCTCATCACCGACCGCGGCATCGGCAACGGCATGTCGATCCTGATGTTCATCTCGATCGCCGCCACCTTCCCGTCCGCCCTGTGGGCCATCAAGAAGCAGGGCACCCTGGCCGACGGCTGGATCGAGTTCGGCACCGTCATCGCGGTCGGCCTGGTCATGGTCGGCCTGGTGGTCTTCGTCGAGCAGGCCCAGCGCCGTATCCCGGTGCAGTACGCGAAGCGCATGATCGGCCGTCGTTCCTACGGCGGTACGTCGACGTACATCCCGCTGAAGGTCAACCAGGCCGGTGTGATCCCGGTCATCTTCGCGTCGTCGCTGCTGTACATCCCGGCGCTGGTGGCGCAGTTCTCGAGCGGTACGTCGAGCTGGAAGACCTGGATCGAGGCCAACCTCACCAAGGGCGACCACCCGATTTACATCAGCATGTACTTCTTGCTCATCGTTTTCTTCGCGTTCTTCTACGTGGCGATCTCCTTCAACCCCGAGGAAGTCGCCGACAACATGAAGAAGTATGGTGGCTTCATCCCGGGCATCCGGGCTGGCCGACCGACCGCTGAGTACCTGTCGTACGTACTCAACCGGATCACCTGGCCGGGTTCGCTGTACTTGGGTCTGATCGCACTCGTACCGACGATGGCGTTGGTTGGCTTCGGGGCAAGCCAGAACTTCCCGTTCGGTGGGACAAGCATCCTGATCATCGTGGGTGTGGGTCTCGAGACGGTGAAGCAGATCGAGAGCCAGCTCCAGCAGCGCAATTACGAAGGGTTCCTCCGCTGATGCGTATCGTCCTCGTCGGGCCGCCGGGCGCCGGTAAGGGAACGCAGGCCGCGTTCCTCGCCCAGAACCTGTCGATCCCGCACATCTCCACGGGCGACCTGTTCCGCGCCAACATCAGCCGGCAGACGGACCTCGGCAAACTCGCGAAGTCCTACATGGACGCGGGCAACCTGGTTCCGGACGAGGTCACCATCGGCATGGCCAAGGACCGCATGGAGCAGCCCGACGCCGAGAACGGCTTCCTGCTGGACGGCTTCCCGCGGAACGTCTCGCAGGCCGAGTCGCTCGACGAGATGCTGCAGCACGAGGGCATGAAGCTGGACGCGGTGCTGGACCTCGAGGTACCCGAGGAGGAGGTCGTCAAGCGCATCGCCGGCCGCCGCATCTGCCGCAACGACTCGGCGCACGTCTTCCACGTCTCGTACAAGGCGCCGAAGCAGGACGGCGTCTGTGACGTCTGCGGCGGCGAGCTGTACCAGCGCGACGACGACTCCGAGGAGACGGTCCGCAAGCGCCTGGAGGTCTACCACACCCAGACCGAGCCGATCATCGACTACTACAAGGCCCAGGGCCTGGTGGTCACGATCTCGGCGCTCGGCAAGGTGGAGGACGTCACCGGCCGCGCCATGGAGGCGCTCCAGCACGAGGGCGACGCCGCGTAGCGGTTTTCCGCAGCGGTTTTTCGCGTACGACAGCCGCGGTTCCCTTCCGAGGGGGCCGCGGCTGCTGTGTGGGTGCACGTATCGTTGAAGGCGCCCATTCCCCTGCCAGGTTTCCCCGGTTCCAGAAAGGCCCCCGCCGCATGGTGCAGATCAAGACCCCCGAGCAGATCGCCAAGATGCGCGAGGCGGGACTGGTCGTCGCCGCCATCCACGCGGCGACCCGAGAGGCCGCGGTGCCCGGGGCCACGACCAGGGATCTCGACCAGGTCGCGCGCAAGGTGCTCGCGGAGCACGACGCCAAGCCGAACTTCCTGGGGTACGGCGGTTTCCCGGCGACGATCTGCACTTCCGTGAACGAGGTCGTCGTCCACGGCATCCCGTCCGACGAGGTCGTCCTCAAGGACGGCGACATCATCTCCATCGACTGCGGCGCGATCATCGACGGCTGGCACGGCGACGCGGCCTACACGGCCTTCGTGGGCTCGGGCCACGCCCCGGAGCTCCTCGAGCTCTCACGGGTGACCGAGGAGTCCATGTGGGCCGGCATCGCGGCGATGAAGCAGGGCAACCGGCTCGTCGACGTCTCCCGGGCCATCGAGACGTACATCCGCCGCCAGCCGAAGCCGGGCGGCGGCCGTTACGGGATCATCGAGGACTACGGCGGTCACGGCATCGGCACCGAGATGCACATGGACCCGCACCTGCTGAACTACGTCGACCGGCGCCGGGGGAAGGGGCCGAAGCTGGTCACCGGGTTCTGCCTGGCCATCGAGCCGATGGTGTCCCTGGGCACGCCGAAGACGGAGGTCCTGTCGGACGACTGGACGGTCATCACCACGGACGGCACGTGGTCGTCCCACTGGGAGCACTCGGTGGCGCTGACGGACGGGGGGCCGCTGGTCCTCACGGCTCCCGACGGGGGCAGGGCGAAGCTGGCGGAGCACGGCGTCACGGCCGCTCCCGACCCGCTCGCTTAATGATCTCCGTTCCGGGGCATCCTTCCTCGATTCGTGTTTCGGAGTGGCCTGACGTAGACTGACTCGTCGGCTCTCGTGCACCCGCATGTCCGCATGCGCCCCTCAGGGGAAAGCAAGGAGAGTCGATCAAGGTAGTCGATTCGAAGGGCGAAGCGTGGCCAAGAAGCAAGGTGCCATCGAGATCGAGGGCACTGTCGTCGAGTCTCTTCCGAACGCCATGTTCAAGGTCGAGCTCCAGAACGGCCACCAGGTCCTGGCTCACATCAGCGGCAAGATGCGTATGCACTACATCCGTATCCTCCCTGACGACCGGGTCGTGGTGGAGCTGTCTCCGTACGACCTGACGCGTGGCCGGATCGTCTACCGGTACAAGTAGATCTTGCCCGCATCCCGCTGCGGCGGGGTGGTGGCACTGACCCGGAGAACCTCAATCCCATGAAGGTCAAGCCGAGCGTCAAGAAGATCTGCGACAAGTGCAGGGTGATCCGCCGTCACGGTCGGGTCATGGTCATCTGCGAGAACCCGCGCCACAAGCAGCGCCAGGGCTGACGCACGACCGACCCTCTGCTCTCGCAGAGTTTCGCGCGACGCAAGTTGAACAGTTCATACGCAGAGCCCAGACGTACTCCGTCTGACACCCCCGGTTCGGAGGCCGGGGACCCAGGTCGTACCTAATCTTTGGCTGCATCTTTTGAACAGCGCGAAGAGGCCGGCGGCTGGGAGGCGGTTCTGTGGAAGACCTCCGAAGATCACCAGGAGCCATTGAATGGCACGCGTTTCCGGTGTTGACATCCCGCGCGAAAAGCGCGTGGAGGTCGCCCTGACCTACGTGTTCGGAATCGGTCGGACCCTCTCCCAGCTGACGCTGGCGGAGACCGGCATCGACCCGGACACCCGCGTTCGCGACCTCTCCGAGGAGCAGCTCGTCGCGATTCGTGAGTACGTCGACAACAACATCAAGACCGAGGGTGACCTCCGTCGCGAGGTCCAGGCCGACATCCGCCGCAAGGTCGAGATCGGCTGCTACCAGGGCCTGCGGCACCGCCGTGGTCTGCCCGTCCGTGGTCAGCGCACCAGCACGAACGCTCGTACCCGCAAGGGCCCGCGTCGCGCCATCGCCGGCAAGAAGAAGCCGGGCAAGAAGTAGTCCTCAGCGGACAACGCTTCATCAGCGGTCTTCGCTGTAGGACCGACCACCTCCCCGTAGGAGAAGTAGATGCCCCCCAAGGGTCGTCAGGGCGCTGCCAAGAAGGTGCGCCGCAAGGAAAAGAAGAACGTCGCTCACGGCCACGCGCACATCAAGAGCACGTTCAACAACACGATCGTCTCGATCACGGACCCCTCGGGCAACGTGATCTCCTGGGCCTCCGCCGGCCACGTCGGCTTCAAGGGCTCGCGCAAGTCCACCCCCTTCGCCGCGCAGATGGCCGCCGAGTCGGCCGCCCGCCGCGCGCAGGAGCACGGCATGCGCAAGGTGGACGTGTTCGTCAAGGGTCCCGGCTCCGGCCGTGAGACCGCGATCCGCTCCCTCCAGGCCACCGGCCTCGAGGTCGGCTCGATCCAGGACGTCACGCCCACTCCGCACAACGGCTGCCGTCCGCCCAAGCGCCGCCGCGTCTGAGGCCAGGTTGTCTTGAGGTTGCGGGCGGTACGGCTCTTCGGGGCGGTACCGCCCGTACCCTTGCAGTACCCGCACTTTTCACCGGGTGCGGTCCGTCGGGCGTCAAATAGCGGGCGTCCACGAAAGAAGGATCTGATCCACTCATGCTGATCGCTCAGCGTCCGTCACTGACCGAAGAGGTCGTCGACGAATTCCGCTCCCGGTTCGTGATCGAGCCGCTGGAGCCGGGCTTCGGCTACACCCTCGGCAACTCCCTCCGCCGCACCCTCCTGTCGTCGATCCCCGGTGCCGCTGTCACCAGCATCCGCATCGACGGCGTTCTGCACGAGTTCACCACCGTGCCGGGCGTCAAGGAGGACGTCACCGACCTGATCCTCAACATCAAGCAGCTGGTCGTCTCCTCGGAGCACGACGAGCCGGTCGTGATGTACCTGCGCAAGCAGGGCCCGGGTCTGGTCACCGCCGCCGACATCGCGCCCCCGGCCGGTGTCGAGGTGCACAACCCCGACCTCGTCCTCGCCACGCTCAACGGCAAGGGCAAGCTGGAGATGGAGCTCACGGTCGAGCGTGGCCGCGGTTACGTCTCCGCCGTGCAGAACAAGCAGGTGGGCCAGGAGATCGGCCGTATCCCGGTCGACTCCATCTACAGCCCCGTGCTGAAGGTCACGTACAAGGTCGAGGCGACCCGTGTCGAGCAGCGCACCGACTTCGACAAGCTGATCGTCGACGTCGAGACCAAGCAGGCCATGCGCCCGCGTGACGCCATGGCGTCGGCCGGTAAGACCCTGGTCGAGCTGTTCGGTCTGGCCCGCGAGCTCAACATCGACGCCGAGGGCATCGACATGGGCCCGTCCCCCACGGACGCCGCCCTTGCCGCTGATCTCGCCCTGCCGATCGAGGAGCTCGAGCTCACCGTTCGGTCGTACAACTGCCTCAAGCGTGAGGGCATCCACTCCGTGGGTGAGCTCGTGGCGCGCTCCGAGGCCGACCTCCTGGACATCCGCAACTTCGGTGCGAAGTCCATCGACGAGGTCAAGGCGAAGCTGGCCGGCATGGGCCTGGCCCTGAAGGACAGCCCGCCCGGATTCGACCCGACCGCCGCCGCGGACGCCTTCGGCGCGGACGACGATGCAGACGCCGGGTTCGTCGAGACCGAGCAGTACTAAGAGCTCGGGCCATCCGGTCCGTTCTTGGGTGCGGGAGCGCTGTGCTTGATCGCGCAGTTCCCCGCGCCCCTTCCGGGAGCGCCCCTTCGGGGCTGCTCCCGGATCTCCGACTAGCACCCGCTTGCTCGGATACTGACTCCGGTACCTGATACGGCCGGGGCAGACACCTAGGAGAGACACCATGCCGAAGCCCACCAAGGGTGCCCGTCTGGGCGGCAGCGCCGCGCACGAGAAGCTGCTCCTCGCGAACCTCGCGAAGAGCCTCTTCGAGCACGGCCGTATCACCACCACCGAGGCGAAGGCGCGCAAGCTGCGCCCGTACGCCGAGCGTCTGATCACCAAGGGCAAGAAGGGCGACCTTCACAACCGCCGTCAGGTGCTTCAGGTGATCACGGACAAGAGCGTCGTCCACACGCTCTTCACCGAGATCGGCCCGCGCTACGAGAACCGCCCCGGTGGCTACACCCGCATCACCAAGATCGGTAACCGCCGTGGCGACAACGCGCCCATGGCTGTCATCGAGCTGGTCGAGGCGCTGACGGTCGCTCAGGCCGCGACGGGTGAGGCCGAGGCCGCCACCAAGCGTGCCGCCAAGGACGCCGAGGCCGCTCCGGCCGCCGAGGAGACCAAGGTCGACACGACCAAGGCCGCCGAGGCCGAGGACGCCACCGAGGCTCCGGCCGAGGAGTCGAAGGACGCCTGACGCTCCGCGTTGTGACGGGTCCGCCCCTTCGGGGGCGGGCCCGTTCGCGTTGCGCAGAGGTGAGCGGCAGGGCAACCTCACAGCGGACTCATAGGTCATGCATACGGCGTCACCGATCCGGTGCGCTTGATGTCCGACTTACGGGGGTCCCATGACGTCTCTCGCCGCTGTGCGGCGCACCATCTCCGCCCTCGCGCTGGCCGCCCTGGCCGCCGGTGCGCTCGCCGGTCCGGCCCAGGCCCAGGAGGAACCGCTGCCGGTCTCCGTCACCGGGCCCGACAGCGTGAACCTCTCGCTGCAGCCGGAGTCCGGCGAACCGGGTGAACCGGGTGAGCCGCAGATCGAACTCGGGCTCCGGGCACCCGGCGAGCCGGTACCGGACGAGAACGGAGTCGTCTATCCGATCCACCAGGGCGACTACACGGTCACGGTGGACGCGAGCTCCCTGGCCGGTGTCGCCGCGGTCGACTTCTCCCGCCTCGGCGGATGGCGGGGCTGCTCCGTCGAGGGGCTGGTCGCGACCTGCAGCGACTACGAGATCTACGCCGGCCAGGAGTACAACGACCTCGGTGGCATCCGTCTCGACGTGACCGACGAGAGCGCTGCCGGCGACTTCGGCACCATCTCCGTCACCGCCGCCGGCGAGGGCCTGGCCTTCACCGGGCACACGGTGGACGTGCTGGTCGGCGGCCCCGAGCTGCAGATGAGGCAACTGGCCGAGCCCGAGGGCTTCCGGGCCGGCGACACCTTCCAGGCCCCGCTGGGCTTCCGCAACGTGGGCGGGCTGGGCGGCAAGGGCGTGGTGCTGCGGATCTACGGCAGCCGGGGCCTCTCCTTCCCCAGCACCTTCCAGAACTGCTGGTACGACCCGCGTGACCCCGACGAACTGCGCGGGGGTTCCACGGCGCTCTGTGTCTTCGACAGCGAGTTCGCCGCGGAGACGGCCTACGGACTGAGTACTCCCTTCCCGATCGAGACGGCCGGCTTCGCCCTCTACGACGTGATGTCCTACTCCTTCAGCGCGGTCCCCGCCGACCAGGTGGACAAGCTGCTGGCCGAGGGCGACTACCAGGCGGGCACCGGTCCCGAGCTGGGGCTCGTGCGGCTGCCGGACGCCGATCCGTCGGGCTACACGCAGTACGCGGACATGGACTTCCCGACGAAGAACACCTTCGACCTCGATCTGACCGGTGAGCGGCTGCGGGCCCGCAAGGGGCAGACGGTGTCGGTGGACGTCGGCTTCGCCAACCACGGCCCCGCCTGGCTGGCCCTGCTGCGCTCCGGCGGCGAGCCGATCTCCTTCTGGGTGGACCTTCCCCCCGGGACCACGACGACCACGGTCCCCGAAGGCTGCCGACGCGCCGACTGGGAGGGCGCCGAGGGCGACTACCTCTGCTTCATCGACACGCCGATCCTGGAGGACGCCACCCGTACCTTCACCTTCGGCCTCCGCGTCGACGAGGTGATCAGGAACGCCACCGGCCGGGCGTTCTTCGCGTACACGATGCCCAACGAGGGGAATCCGGCGAACGACTCCGGCGAGATCGTGCTGAACCCGAGGGGCGGGCACTGATCGTCTCGCCCGTCCTGCACAGCGGGCCCGCCCCTCGGGGCGGGCCCGTTCCGCGTTCCTGAGAGGATCCAGGGGTGAGCGACGAAGTACAGCCCGGTGACGTCCGTGTCCGCCTCGACCTCTCCTACGACGGATCCGACTTCTCCGGATGGGCCAAGCAGGCCGGCGGCCGGCGGACCGTCCAGGGTGAGATCGAGGACGCGCTGCGCACGGTGACGCGGTCGAAGGACGTGACGTACGAACTGACCGTGGCCGGGCGGACCGATGCCGGGGTGCATGCGCGGGGGCAGGTGGCGCATGTGGATCTGCCCGAGGGGCTGTGGGAGGAGCATCGGGAGAAGCTGCTGAAGCGGCTGGCGGGGCGGTTGCCGAAGGATGTGCGGGTGTGGTCGCTCCGGGAGGCTCCGGTCGGCTTCAACGCGCGGTTCTCCGCGATCTGGCGGCGGTACGCCTATCGCGTCACCGACAACCCCGGGGGCGTCGACCCGCTCCTGCGCGGGCACGTCCTCTGGCACGACTGGCCGCTGGACGTCGACGCCATGAACGAGGCCGCTGCCCGGCTGCTCGGGGAGCACGACTTCGCCGCGTACTGCAAGCGGCGTGATGGCGCGACGACCATCCGCACGCTCCAGGAGCTGAGCCTGGTGCGAGGAGACGACGGGATCATCACCGCCACCGTGCGGGCCGACGCCTTCTGCCACAACATGGTGCGCTCGCTGATCGGGGCGCTGCTGTTCGTGGGGGACGGGCACCGGGGGCCGGACTGGCCGGGCAAGGTGCTGACCGTCGGCGTACGGGACTCGGCCGTCCATGTCGTACGGCCGCACGGGCTGACGCTGGAGGAAGTCGGTTACCCCGCCGACGAGTTGTTGGCGGCGCGGAACAAGGAAGCGCGGAACCGGCGGTCGTTGCCGGCGGCCGGTTGTTGCTGACCGGCCGCCGGCGCAGGACCGCCGTCGTGCTCACTGCCTGACGGTGAAGTACTGCCATGCCCCCCAGGTGCTGAGGTTGGTGTTGTCCCGGCTGCTGTGGACGTACTGAGCGGCCACGCGGTACTTGTTGTTGACGCCGTTGGTGAGGGACATCTGCTGGCTGCCGGTGCTGGCGGAGGTCAGGGCCGAGCAGGGCGAGGTGCTCTGCGTGTGCCAGGCGCCGCTGTAGTACCGCTGCACGCGGTAGAGGACGCACTGGCCGGCCTTGTTGGGCGAGACGGTGACGCCGAGCCGTTCCTTGGCGGTGCGGTGGTACACCCGGTAGAGAGTGCTGCCGTAGTGCGTGCTCGTGTAGTAGCCGGACAGCTTCTCCGCGACCCCCGCGTAGGAGTGCACGGCGCGGGCGGCGGTCTTCGGGGCGTACCGGTAGTCACCGGCGAACACCGCGCTGAACGTGGTGTTGCGGGCGAGCTTGTACGACGCCGTCAGATTGCCGTGGGAGTCCACCGCCCCGGACTTCACCAGGACCTTCGTTCCGCTGTACGGCTGGGCGTAGATCGACACCGTACGACTGTTGTACGTCGTACCGAGGTGCGCGGTGATCTTCGCGGACTGGCCGTACGTGTACGTCGAGTGGTCCGTGGTGACGGTCAGGGACGTCGAGGCCCGGGACACCTGGACGGTGGCGGTGCTGCTGCCGGACTTGTGCGAGACGTCGCCGCCGTAGGACACCTTGTAGGTGTTGGCGCCGCCGATCTGCGGGGTGTCCGTGAACTTGAAGGAACCGTCCGTGGCCACCTTCGCGTCGGCGAGTGCGACACCGGACGCATGCGCGAGGTCGGTCTTCGTCACCTTGACGACCTCACCGGCGATGAAGGGCGCGCCGGAGAGCTTGCCGGGCACGGTCAGTGCGCCGGCGCGGCCGGCCGTGGCCGGGGCCGTCAGGGTGACCGTGGTGGGCAGCTTGGCCACCTGGACGAGGCCGGTGGCGCTCGCCGCGTCGTGGGTCGCGTCTCCCGTGTAGCTGGCGGCGTAGGTGTACGTGGCTTCCGCCGGCGGGGTGTCGGTGAAGGTGAAGGAGCCGTCCGCCGCGGTCGTCACATCGGGCAGTGCCGTTCCGTTCCTCGTCAGGTGGACGACCTGGCCCGCGCTCAGTGCCGAGGTCGAGTCCAGCGTGCCCTTGAGGGTCAGCGCCCGGCCCGGGACACCCGTGCCGGGGGCGGTGAGGTGGAGCGAGGTCGCCGCCTTCGGTCCCGGGTCCGGGGGTGCCGCCTCGCTGACGACCGGGCCGCTCACCGTCTGCACGTCGGCGCTGTCGCCGGTGGCACCGGAGAAGGCCAGGAGCGCGGTGGACGTCAGCGTCGGTGTGGCGTCCATCACCTGCGCTCCGTCGATCCAGACGTAGAGATGGCCGGCGGCCACCTGGATGTCGACCTGGTGCGTGCCCTGGCGCAGGGCGGTACTGAGTGGCACGACCGACTGGTAGTCGATCGTCGACGAGTCGGCCGAACTGCGGCCGACGCCCACGAAGTTCTGTGCCTTGAGCGTGTCGTTGTAGCCGGATCCGAGGGCGATCACCGTGCCCGCCCGGCCAGCGATGCCGAGACCGTCACCGGTCCCGCCCAGTGCCGAGGCGGAGTTCTGGGCCGGGTCCAGGAGCGCGAGCGTCATGCCCTTCCCACCCGTGCCGGGGCCGAACTTCGTGGTGAAGGTGGCCCGCAGACCGTCGGTGCGCAACGGCTCGGTGTACACCGCCGTGCCCGCCTGATCGCTGGTGGCCGGGGTCAGCTGGACCCCGCCGCCGTCGGCCGGTATCGCCGAGCCGTTGGTCTGCCACCGGCCGTCGTCGGCCGAGGTGGTCGTGGCGGTGCCGGTACCGGTGCCCTTGACCGGGACGTACATGGCGCCCTGGCTGTTGCCGTTCTCGTCGGTCCCGGTGCCGGTGACCTCGTAGAAGGCGCTCAGATCCGCTGCCGAGCGCGGAGTGAACGTCACGCTCTGCACCGCGGTCTGCTCGGGACCGATGACCAGGCCTTCCGACAGCTGCACCGGGCTGTTGAAGTCACCCGTCGGTGCCTTGGCCTTCGTCACCTTCACCGGGATGTTGCCGGTGTTGGTGATGGTGAACGACAGCGATCTGGAGCTGCCGATCGGGACCTGGCCGAAGTCCAGCGAGCTCGTGGAGAACTCCAGGTGTCCCTGCCCCGTGATGGCCGTCGCGCTGACCGGCACGCTCAGTGTGTGCGTGGCGCCGCCACCGCTGCTGCTGACCACGAGCGCGTCGTTGTCCTCCTGGTCCGCGGTCGGTGTGTAGGTGACCGAGAGCACGAACGAACCACCGGCCGGTACGACCGTCCCCGCGCTCGGCAGTCCCGAGGTGGAGAAGACGCCGTCGGGCGAGTCGACCGAGTCGATGGTCTCCGGTTCGGTACCGGTGTTGGTGATCTGGAGGTTCAGTGTCGAGGTGCTGCCGGTGGGCACTTCCCCCAAGTTCAGGGCGGCGGGTGCCGCTCCGAGGCCGGGCCTGGTGCCGACGCCGTGGAGGGCGAAGACCAGCTTCTGGCCGTCCGACAGGTTCGCGGTCAGCGTGCCGTTGATGCCGCCGGTGGCGGTGGGGGCGAAGCTGATCGGTACGTCCAGGGTGGCGTCCGCCGCCAGCGCCGTGGGCTGCTCGGGGGTGGGTACGGCGGACGGGTCGACCGAGAACGCGCCGGAGGCCTTGAGCCCGGTGATGCTGACGTCCTGCGTGGCGGTCAGCTTCATGTCGGCCGACGTGCTGTTACCCAGGCCGACCTGGCCGAAGTCCAGCGAGGCCGCGGTCAGAGCCGTCCTGGCCGGGCTGCCGAAGCCGTAGAGCACACCGTCCCGGGTGCCGACGTACACCTTGCCGCGCTCGGCGGTCGGCGTGCTGAACTTCGTCGCGGTACCGATCGGTGCCGACCACAGCAACGGGAGATGGCCGTTGCCGTCGGGGGTGGGGCCGTAGGCGCGCAGGGTGCCGTCGGCCCCGGAGGCGTTGCTCGCGGCGGTCATCCACACCAGGGCGCTGGACTCGTCCGTGCCGTCGGACGTGACCAGGGGAGAGCCGCTGGTGTAGCCGAAGGTGTCCTGGCTCTGGCCGGTGAGGGTGAGCGCGGGCGTACCGCCGTTGCGCACGCCGTACTTGAGCGCGCGCAGCGGGCCCTGGTTGCCGACGACGTAGACATAGCCGCCGTCGCCGCCCCAGAACGCGGGGTGTCCCCACATGCCCTGGTAGGGGCCGGACACGCTCAACGCGGCGTCGCCGCCCTGGGGCCCCTGGCCCATGCCGCCGAGGTTGTCGCGGTCGAGCAGGAAGATCCGCCCGTCCTTGCCCTGCTGGATCAGCAGGTGGGGGTGCTCGCTGGTGCCGAAGCCGTCCGGCAGCGCCATCGGGGCGCCCGAGGAGATGTCCTGGTCGGTCAGGTCCAGGGTCGCGGCGTCGCTGGGGCTGAAGAAGTCGGCGGTGCTGAGGCTGTTGTCCGCGCCCACTTGGAGGCGTACGACGGACTCGGCGAGGGTGCCCTGAACGGTCTTGCCGGGTCCGGGCGCCGGGCTGATGCCGTTGCCGGTGCTGAAGAAGATCCGTCCGGAACCGTCCGAGACCAGTCCGCCGCCGGACTGCCAGATGCCGGCGCCGCCCGTGCTGGCACCGGTCACCGAGGCCCACATCGACGTGATGCTGTGTCCGGTGGTGCTCACGCCGACCACATAGCCGCGGTACGGCCACGCGTCACAGTGGCCGCCGAAGCCCGCGTAGACGACGCCGTCCATCAACAGCAGGCCGGGGCGCTGCTGTTCGTAGAAGGCGTCGAACTCGTTGCCCGGGTCGTTGACGGGGCTGCCGGCGATGGTGACCGGCCACCCGGCGCGCTCGGCTCCGGAGGCCGGTTCCACCGCGTGCATCAGCCACTTCGGGTGGCGGTGCGTGGAGGTGCCGTCGTCGACCTTGGTGGTGAAGTAGAGGGAGTCGGTGGCGGAGTCGTAGACGGGGGTCGCGGTCGCGCCCACGTTGGGCACCAGGTCTCCGCAGCCGATCGCCGAAGCCGGCCACGCCGGTCCGTAGTTCTTGCTCCACGCGATCGCACCGGTCGTGCGGTCGAGTCCGTACAGGGTGTTGCTCTCGGTGACCGCGATCACCTGGTCGCCGAGCACCAGCGGCTGGGCGTATATCTGCCCGTCAAGTTTGGTGGCGAAGAGCCGGCCGAAGGCGGACGACTGGACGACCGCGGGGGAGAGCCCTGCCTCGTTCTGGTCCCAGTTGGTGCGCAGGTTGTCGACGCCCTGCGTGGTCTGGTCGGCCTGGGCCGAGGATGCCACCAAGCTGATCGTCGTGCCGATCAGTGCCGTGGTGGCCAGGGCCACGAGGGCGAGCAGCCATGTGCGCCGCCGGCTGCGGTGGCGACCACCGCGTGCGGGCATGGAAAACCCGGGCAAATCGGGACCCCCCTCTGGTGTCCGCGCCCGGAGCGGTCACAGGTACGGCACAAACGTGAAGACTGAGTGGTTGTTCTTATCATCAGTTGACCTGATTGCGCACTGCGCGGGAGCGCTTCGCGGCGGGATCGTCATCCGCCGTCGCTGTGCGGCGCCTCTGTTACCCCTGTGCCACGTGATGAAACTCTTACTTAACAAGAAGGTTGGGACGTACCGCGAAAAGCCGGTTATGCTTTCGCGGTCCGGTCGAGAGTTCGATTTATGGGGATGGCCGAACATTCAGATGGGGTAGGCAGGGCCGGTGCGGTCCTGGGGGGTTTGATGACTAGTGCAGTTGGTACTGCCGCGCGCCCTCGTCGGCGCAGGCGGGTCGTGGAGAACCACGGGCTTTTGCCGCAGCCGCCGGACGACGCCGAGAAGTACTCGTACACACGCCGTCACCTGTGGGTTCTGACGGCGGGCTCACTGATCAGTTTCGCGTGCCTGGCGGTGAGCCAGTTCCTGTTCACGGCGTCGAGTCCGTGGTTCTGGCTGACACTGCCGCTGCTGGCGTTCATCATCGCGGACTACCTGATCTCGCTGTACCTCGACGGGCTCAGCAAGGACTTCGACATCAAGGGGCACAAGCGCCTCGTCCGCGCGTGGCGGCCCGCCCGGTATCCGAGCGTGGACATCTTCCTGCCGGTGTGCGGTGAGCCCCTGGAGGTGCTCCACAACACCTGGGTCCATGTGAACCGGCTGGCCGGCAGCTATCAGGGCGTCGTGAAGACGTACGTCCTCGACGACGCCGCCGAGGACGAGGTCGGGGCCATGGCCGCCGACTTCGGGTTCCACTACGTGGTGCGGCCCAACCGCGGCTGGTTCAAGAAGGCCGGCAACCTCAACCACGCCTTCGAGAAGACCGACGGCGACCACATCCTCATCCTGGACGCCGACTTCGCGCCGCGCGCCGACCTGCTCGACGAGCTGCTGCCGCACATGGACGACGACGAGAAGGTCGCCATCGTGCAGTCGCCGCAGTTCTTCCGCATCGTCGACGCGCAGAACTGGATCGAGCGAGGCGCGGGCGCCGTGCAGGAGCAGTTCTACCGCTCCGTCCAGACCTCCCGTGAGGACCATGACGGGTCCATCTGCGTCGGCTCGTGCGCCATCTACCGGCGCGCGGCCCTGGAGCAGACCGGCGGCATCACGCTGATCGAGCACTCCGAGGACATGTACACCGGCTTCGATCTGCGGGCCCTCGGCTGGAAGCTGCGCTACGTGCCCGTCGCGCTGTCCGCCGGCGTGTGCCCGGACACGGCCGGTGCGTTCCACAACCAGCAGTACCGCTGGTGCATGGGCTCGCTGGAGCTGCTCACCAGCAAGCGGTTCTGGGAGATGGACCTGAAGTTCAAGACGCGGCTCTGCTACGTCTCGGGCTTCCTCTACTACCTCCAGACCGCGCTCGCCACGTTCATCGCGCCGATCATCCCGCTCGGCCTGATGATCCTTCGCCCGGACCTGATGCGGGCCGAGGCCACCCTCTGGGTGCTGCCGAGCGTCGCGTACGTCACGCTGGTGCTGCCGCTCTGGCACCGGGCGCCGTACCGGCTCGAAGCCTGGGCCGTCCGCGTCATGTACGGGTGGTCGCACGTCTTCGCCGTCTGGGACGTGATGCGGGGCCGCCCGATGGGCTGGAAGCCCACCGGTTCGGCGGGCGCCAAGAAGAACGGCATGCGCCGCTACTGGAACTGCATGATCTTCTGGACCGGCGGCACCGCCGTGGCCTGGATCCTCGTCGCGGCCTGGCGCATGCTCACCCTCTATCCGCCGGACTTCGCGCTGATGCTGTCCGCCGGCCTCTTCTACGCCATGGTCGTCGGCCGTGTTCTCGTCCAGCCGCATGCCCAGGAAGTGCAGGAAGCGACCGCATGAGTTTCTCCGTACGCCACGTACGAGCCCTGCGTCCCGTGCGGGCGCTGGCCGCCGTCCTGCTCGTCGGCGCGCTGTCGGCCGGATGCAGCACGTTCTCCGACGAGGGCCGCGCCCAGTACGAGCGCGGCCAGGGCGAGCAACCGGCCGCCACCGGCACGGCCGAGGCCACCGAGTCGGCGAAGCCCGAGCCGCCGTACGACGTGCGGCCGCTGCTGGAACCCAAGAAGAAGTACCTGGGTCTGGCCGCCGACGGTGCCCCCGCCAAGATGACAGCCGTCGAGGACTTCGCCAGGCGGGCCGGCAAGAAGCCCAACCTGCTGGAGTTCTACTCGGCCTGGGGCGACCAGTACGAGCAGCGGTTCGTGCAGAACGCCTGGGACTACGGCGCGGTGGCGTTCATCGCCTGGGAGCCGTTCAAGACGAGCATGAAGGACATCGCCGCGGGCAAGGAGGACGCGTACATCCACGAGTACGCGCAGTCCGTCAAGGAACTGAACCTGCCCGTGGCGATCAGCTTCGCGCACGAGATGAACGGCTTCTGGTACCCGTGGGGCACCAAGAAGACCACCCCGGCCGAGCTCACCGCCGCGTACAAGCACATCCACGACATCTTCGACGACGAGGGCGCCACCCAGGTCATCTGGGTGTGGAGCCCGAACGTCACCCACCCGATGCCGAACGTGAAGCTCAAGCCGTACTGGCCGGGCGACGACTACGTCGACTGGGTCGGTGTCATCGGCTACTACGGGGCCACCGGACCGAACACGTACCAGACGCTGTACGGGCCGACGATGACCCAGATCCGTACCTTCACGAAGAAACCGTTCATCATCGCGGAGACCGCCGCGCAGGCCGGTGAGCGCAAGCCCGCCGACATCAAGTCCCTCTTCCAGGGGACCGCCGAGCGCGACGACGTCATCGGGTTCGTCTGGTTCAACTTCGACAAGGAGACGGACTGGCGCATCAACAGCGGTCCGCTGTCCGAGAAGACCTTCAAGGAGCAGGCCGCGAACCCGGACTTCGGTTTCGATGTGACGAAGCCATGAGCGATCGAACCACGCCCACGTGGGCGGACGACTCCGAGTTGCATGACGAATACGCGTACGGGCAGCAGTACGGCGACGGCGGCCACGGATCCGCGCGGCAGGACCAGCAGCAGTACGGTCACACCGACGACAGCGGGCGGCGGTACGCGCAGCGGGAGAGCCTGCGGCAGTACGCGCAGCAGGCCCAGACCCGCCCCCAGGCGCGGCCGGCCCCGGACCAGGAACAGGCCGGCGGCTACCAGCCCGGCTATTTCACCGAGACCGGCAGCTGGCGCTTCGACGTCCACGGCCGGACGTCCTCGTACACCGACCAGCAGGCGTACGACACCTTCTCGCCCTTCGACCCGTACGCCTCCTACACCGCCGTCGAGCCGGAACCGGCCCCCACGGCCGCCGAGCCCGAGCCGCGGAAGGCCGGCTACACGCTGCCGCCCGTCCTGGAGTCGTCGTGGGCGGTGGACACGCGGCGAAGCAAGTTGCTCGGGCGCGGGGTGCTGCTGTGCATCCTGCTCGTGCAGGCGGGGCTCTCCCTGCGGCTGACCGGGACGGCCTTCCAGGACGAGGCGCTCTACATCGCGTCGGGCCACTACGAGCTGGCCAACCTGCTGCACGGCACCAAGCTGCCGGTGGACTTCGCGGCCTACTTCTCCGGGCACCCCAAGCTGTATCCGGTGCTCGCCGGCGCCGTGGACAGCCAGTTCGGCCTCGCCGGTGTACGCGTGGTCAGCCTGCTGTTCATGCTGGGTGCCACCACGCTGCTGTATTCGCTGACCCGGCGGATGTTCAACCTGCGCGCCGCGCTCGGCGCGGCCGCGCTCTTCTCGGTGCTGCAGTCGACGATGGTGCTCGGCAACTTCGCCACCTACGACGCCGCCGCCATCTTCCTGCTCGGACTGTCCGCCTGGGCGGTGGTGCGCACCGACCGGATGAAGGCCATGGCCGTGCTGCTCGCGGCACCGCCGGCCGCACTGGCGTTCGGCGTGAAGTACGCCTCCGGTCTGTACATCCCGACCCTGGTGATTCTCGCGGTGATCACCGCGCACCGGCACCGCGGCATTCGCGCACTGGGCCGTGGTCTGGTGCTGGGCACGGGCATCGCGGTCCTGCTCGGGATCGGCTACTACTTCTCCGGTCCGCTGGGCGGCATCAGTTCCACCACCACCGACCGTGCCAAGGGCACGGACGCGGCGGCGACGATGCTCCAGCACAGCGCGGAGTGGGGCGGACTGGTCTTCCTGGCCGCGCTCGGCGGCACGATCGCCTACGTGCTGCGCGCGCGGATGGGCGAGATGCCGTGGATCGGCGGCGAGACCTCGGGGCGCTTGCGGCGCGCCGCGCTCGGCCTGGTCCTGACGGGTACCGCGCTGCTCGCTCCCGCCTACCAGATCCACCTCCACACCGAGATCTCGCTCTACAAGCACGTCGGCTTCGGACTGTTCTTCGCCGCGCCGCTGGCCGGCCTCGGCATGGCCCGCCTGGTCGGTCCGCACTTCCGGCATCCGCAGCTCGGGATCATGCTGTACGTGGTGACACTGGTGTTCGGCATGGTGCAGGCCCAACGGGCGTACAGCTTCCCGGACTCCACGCAGATGACCTCGTACCTGCGCACGGTCGTCGACAAGAAGGGCACCTACCTCGCCGAGGAGCAGGAGGTCCCCGCCTACTACCTGCGGGACAAGACCAACTGGACGCAGTGGCAGAACTCCTACTTCATGGACTACCGCGGCAAGAACGGCAAGCAGTACACCGGCCCCGACGCGTTTCGGCAGGCCGTCCGTGACGGAAAGTTCGACGCGATCGTGATGCACGGCGACGTCAGCCCGGTGACGTACGAAGCGGTGAAGGAGGGGTTGAAGAACAACTCCCACTACCGGCTGGCGGCCGTGTTCCCGTACACCACGAGCAGCGGAGAGCACGCCTACCGGATTTGGGTGAAGCGATGAGTCCCCATGCCCCCGCTCCGTACGGTGGCGGGTACCCCGACGCCTCGGGCGGCCACGATCCCTACGCGGAACAGGGCGCCTACGCCGGGCAGGGCACGTACGCCGGCGGCCAGGGCGGCTATGCCGACCCGGGGCAGGGCACCTACGCCGACCCGGGCGCGTACGGCGCTCCCGGTCAGTACGCCGATCCGGGCAGGTATCCGGGCCGGCAGGACTCGTACGCCCCCGAGCCCGAGCCCGCCGCCGCGGAACCGGTCGACCCGCAGGCACCCGCGGACGAGCCGGCCGGCGAGGAGCCCGAGGGCCCGAAGGGCGGACGGCTCGCCACCGCGGCGGTCTTCCTGGTGCCCACGGCGCTCGCCATGGCCCTGATCCTGCGCGGGATCGGCGACCGCCAGCTGTGGCGCGACGAGCACGCCACCTGGTGGGCGGCGACGCTGTCCTTCCACGACCTGAGCCTGCTGATCCGCTCCATCGACGTCGTGTTCACGCCGTACTACGTGCTCATGCACCTCTGGATCGCCGTCGCCGGGGACTCCCCGACCGCGATGCGCATCCCCGGTGCGCTGGCCATGGCGGCCTCGGCGGGCCTGCTCGCCCTGCTCGGGCGGCGGCTGTTCACCACCCAGGCGGGACTGCTCGCGGGGCTTGCCTTCGCCGTCGTACCGGCCACCACGCGATTCGGGCAGGAGATCCGGCCGTACGCCTTCGCGGTGGCCGCGGTGCTGCTGTCGACACTGCTGCTCGCCAGGGCGCTGGACAAGCCGTCGTTCAAGGTGTGGGTCGCCTACACGCTGTCGGTGCCGCTGATCGGCTGGAGCCACCTGGCCTCGATGGCCGTCCTCGGCGCGCATCTGGTGATGATCCTCATCGCTCGGCGGGCCGGCGACAGGATCGTGGGCTGGGCCTATGCCGCGGCCTGCACGCTGGGCCTGTGCTTCGTCATTCCCATGGCCGTCTCCGGCTCGGGGCAGAGCGGACAGATCGCCTGGAACAATCCGGTGCTGAAGGACCTGATCGACTTCCCCAAGAACCTCTTCGGGTCCTGGGCGGTGGCCGTACCGATCATGGCGCTCGGCGTGCTCGGGTTGTTCTTCGCGGGACGGCGTGCCCTTCCGCTGGCCGTCTGGGTCGTGCTGCCGCCCGTGGCGACCTACGTCACCGCCGCGCAGCTGCACCTCTTCCTGCCGCGCTACCTGCTCTTCACCGCGCCCGCCTGGGTGCTGCTCGCGGCCGTCGCCGTGGTCCGCATCGCCGGGCCGGTGGCCGGGGCCAAGGCCGGTACGGGAGCGGCGGCGCGGCGAGGCCTCGGCTGGGTGCTCGTGGCGGCAGCGGTCGCCGGGATCGCCTTCCAGTCGCTGCCCGGCATCCGTGAGACCCGGCAGAACGCACTGGGCGAGCCCGACTTCCGCGGCGCCGCCCAGCTCATCGAGGCCGGGCAGAAGAAGGGCGACGGCATCGTCTTCAGCGGTGTGATGTCCGAGCGCCGGGCCATGGACTACGAACTGCGGGACGACGCGGGCCGCCCGCGTGACTCGCTGATGTACCGCACTCCGCAGGAACTGGGGTCGTTCGGCGCGCTCGAATGCCCGGATGCCGCGAAGTGCCTGGTCAAGGCCGACCGACTGTGGCTCGTGTCGACGACGCTCGACGGGCAGCCGTTCAGCGGGATGCCGAAGACCACCGCGACCACGATCCAGAAAGAGTTCCGCGTCGTGAGGACCCGGAAGCTCGACAACCTCCAGCTGGTGCTCCTCGAAAGGACACGTGCAGCCACGGACGATTCGTCCAAGGACGACGACGCGGCGAAGCGCAAGGTGCACATCTGAGCTGGTTCGCCGGAACAGCGGAAGGACCGCGTCCGGTGGGGGGCAACTGATTAGGGGAGGGAACGAAATGACGTATGACCTGGGGGGTGACCGCGTCACCGTGGTGATGCCCACCTACAACGAGGCGGCGAACCTGCCCCGCATGGCGGAGCTGGTCCTAGGCCTGCCGATCGACGGGCTGCATCTCAAGATCGTCGACGACTCGAGCCCGGACGGTACCGGGCGGATCGCCGAGGAGCTCGCCGAGAAGTACAACTGGGACGGGCGGCGCCGGATGAGCGTGCTGCACCGCACCGAGAAGGACGGCCTGGGGCGCGCGTACGTCGCCGGTATGAGTGCCGCGCTCGCCGAGGGCGCCGACTACGTCGTCCAGATGGACGCCGACGGCAGCCACCCGGTGGAAGCGGTCCCACGCATGCTCGGCACGGCCGTGGCCACGGGAGTCGGCCTGGTCGTCGGCAGCCGCTACGTGGAGGGCGGCTCGCTGGACGAGGAGTGGGGCAAGCACCGCGTCCTGCTGTCCCGCTTCGCCAACCGCTACGCCCGGACCGTGCTGGGCACGAAGATCCGGGACATCACGGCCGGCTTCAATCTGTGGTCGGCCGCCACGCTTCGTGACGTGGACCTCGCGACCCTGGACAGCGCCGGCTACAGCTTCCAGGTCGAGCTGAAGTTCAAGGCCGTCCGGGCCGGGCACAGCGCCGTCGAGATCCCGATCCGCTTCGAGGAGCGCACCGAGGGCGTCTCCAAGATGAGCCTCGGGACGCAGGTCGAGTCGGCGCTGGTGCCGCTGCGCCTGCGGATGCGCAACCGACGGGGCTGAGCGCAGCGGTGAGCAGCGGACGTCACGCGCTTCCCTCCCGGTGGGGGAAGCTGTACCGCGAGATCGCGAAGTTCGGCATGGTGGGTGCGTCGGGCTTCGTGGTCAATCTCGCGGTCTTCAACCTCATCAGGACCGGTACGGACTGGCAGACCGTCCGGGCGAGCGTCCTGGCCACGGTCGTCGCGATCCTGAGCAACTACCTCGGGCTGCGGTACTTCGCGTACCGCAAACGGGCCCAGGAGGACCGCAACAGCCGCAGGAAGGAGCTCACCCTCTTCCTGCTCTTCAGCGCGATCGGACTGGTCATCGAGAACTCGGTCCTCTATGCCACGACCTACGGGTTCGGCTGGGACGGCACGCTCGCCACCAACGTCAGCAAGTTCCTCGGCATCGGTGTGGCGACTCTCTTCCGCTTCTGGTCCTACCGCACCTGGGTCTTCAGGGCGACCGGGAGCCGGGAGACGGCCGACAGCCTGCCGGAACCCGTCATGCCGTATCCCGAGCCCGCCCTGAGCGGCTCCTGGGAGCGGACCTGAACGAACCGGACCCGGCGCGCCTCGGCGCGCCGGGTCACTCGTTCGCGGCCGCGGAAGCCTGTGCCTCGCCGCGCCGGTGGATCTGGCGGAAGGTGAACTCGGCCAGGTTGTCGCCGATGCCGAAGACCGCGGTGTCCTTCTCCGTGACGTTCTTGCCGCTGGCGAAGCCGGCGATGGTGAAGTAGGCGTAGCGGCCGTAGGAGTTCGAGGTCGTACGGCAGATCGCGGAGTTGCAGAAGGCCTTGACCGCGCCGCCGGACAGCGACTTGACGATGTCCTTCTTGGTGTTGACCTGGCTCTTCGCCTTCGCCGCCTGGGCCTCGGTGTCGAAGACGGCCACGCCGACCGTCACCGAGACGCCGTCCTTGGTGTAGCTGACCCGCATGAACTGGGTGCAGCTGTTGGCCTTCAGGATCTTTCCGAGGCTGGGCTGGACCGTGTCGCCGGCGGCGCAGTTCTTCGTGTCGGCCGTCGTCCCCTTCTTGTACACGGTCGAACCCATAGTCAGCTGGGTGCCCGGGAAGAGGATCTGCGCGCCGAGCGGAGCCGTGTCCTTGGCCTTGCTGGCGATGAAGTCCCTCGGGTCCAGCGGCGGCGGGGCGCTGGTCGGCGCGAACGACGGCGTGCTCCCGGTCGCACTCGGGATGTCGGCGGTCGCCGGCAGCGACGAGGTCGGGCTGTTCGCCTCGTCGTCGCCGTTCGCCGACACGACGGCCATCGCCACGGCGGTGCCTATCGCGACCGTGGCGACCGCGCCGCCGACGATGAGGAACAGCCGACGGCGCCTGTTGCGGATCTCGGACGCCTCGGCGAGCGCGGCCCAGTCCGGAGTCTGCTCGCCCCCGTCGCTGCCCCACGGCTGCTGCGACTGCGGTTTCCAGGGATCCCACTGGGACGGGGGTCCCCCCTGCTGCCCAAAGCTCATGGGGCGCATCTTAGACGGGGGACGGGAGGTGCCGGTGTGCCTCTCGCGCGGCTCCCGGGGACCTTTCCGGCAGGGGTGCACATCTCGGTCCCCGAGGTGCTCCCCGAGGTGCTGTGGCGCCTGCCGCGGCGGACTCGTTTTGACCCGTCCGGGGCAGCGCGGGTAACCTTGCGGTTTGTTATGCGTATCGGCTTGGTCGTTCTCACGCGAGAGGCCCTTACGTAGGTTCCCTGGAGCAGTTACCAGTGGGCGGCATACGGGCAGCGTCCCCGGCCATTGTCGTCCCCAGCTGCACGATCGCTTCAGTGATGCCATGTGTCAGCACCCATCCACTGAAGAAGAAGGCTGCGAAGTGCGTACGTACAGCCCCAAGCCCGGCGATGTGACTCGCCAGTGGCACGTCATTGACGCTCAGGACATCGTCCTGGGCCGTCTGGCCACCACCGCTGCGAACCTCCTCCGTGGCAAGCACAAGCCGACCTATGCCCCGCACATGGACATGGGCGACTTCGTCATCATCATCAACGCCGACAAGGTTCACCTGTCCGGCAACAAGAAGACCCAGAAGCTGGCGTACCGCCACTCCGGCTACCCGGGTGGTCTGCGCTCCGTCCGCTACGACGAGCTGCTGGCGAAGAACCCCGAGAAGGCCGTCGAGAAGGCCATCAAGGGCATGATCCCCAAGAACACCCTGGGCCGTCAGATGCTCTCCAAGCTGAAGGTCTACTCGGGCGACCAGCACCCGCACGCTGCCCAGCAGCCGGTGCCGTTCGAGATCACCCAGGTCGCGCAGTAGTTCCGGCCACCCCCTAAGACAGAAAAGAATCTGAGGAGCATCGTGGCCGAGACCACTGTTGAGCAGCCGGTCGAAGAGACCGAGACCGAGCTCGTCGACATCGACAGCTACACCACCGAGTCCGAGGTCCCCGTCGAGGGGGAGTACACCTCGGAGTCGCTCGCCGGCCGCTTCGGCGACCCCCAGCCGGCCGCCGGCCTGGGCCGTCGCAAGAACGCCATCGCCCGCGTCCGGATCGTCCCGGGCACCGGCAAGTGGAAGATCAACGGTCGCACCCTTGAGGACTACTTCCCCAACAAGGTGCACCAGCAGGAAGTCAACGAGCCCTTCAAGGTGCTCGAGCTCGAGGGCCGCTACGACATCATCGCCCGCATCTCGGGTGGCGGCGTCTCCGGTCAGGCCGGTGCGCTCCGTCTCGGTGTCGCCCGCGCGCTGAACGAGGCCGACGTGGACAACAACCGCGGCGCCCTCAAGAAGGCCGGCTTCCTCCGCCGCGACGACCGTGCGGTCGAGCGCAAGAAGGCCGGTCTCAAGAAGGCCCGCAAGGCCCCGCAGTACAGCAAGCGTTAATCTTCGCTGCCTGTTCTGCTTCGTACCTGCTCGTACCTGCGAGTCAGCAGTACGTCCGTTCGCCCCGGCGGCACGCCACAGTGCCGCCGGGGCGTTCGTTTTATCACAGCCTCAGGCGTATAACGGCACAAGGCGCTCAAAGGCTCATGTGATCGGATGATCTCCGTAACTGACGCTTCCTCAGGAGGACAAGTGGGACGACTCTTCGGCACGGACGGCGTGCGCGGTGTCGCCAACGCGGATCTGACGGCCGAGATGGCGCTCGGTCTGTCGGTCGCGGCGGCGCACGTGCTGGCCGAGGCGGGTACGTTCCAGGGCCACCGGCCGACGGCGGTGGTCGGACGGGATCCGCGCGCGTCCGGGGAGTTCCTGGAGGCCGCCGTGGTCGCGGGCCTCGCGAGCGCCGGCGTGGACGTGCTGAAGGTCGGTGTGCTGCCGACGCCCGCGGTGGCGTATCTCACGGGTGTGCTCGGCGCCGACCTCGGCGTCATGCTCTCCGCCAGCCACAACGCCATGCCGGACAACGGCGTCAAGTTCCTCGCCCGCGGCGGGCACAAGCTCGACGACGAGCTGGAGGAGCGCATCGAGGCGATCTACGACGCGCACCGGCACGGTGAGCCGTGGGAGCGGCCGACCGGCGGCGGCGTCGGCCGGGTCCGCGAGTACACCGAGGGCTTCGACAAGTACGTGGCGCATCTGATCGCCGTACTGCCGAACCGGCTCGACGGGCTGAAGATCGTCCTCGACGAGGCGCACGGCGCTGCCTCCTGGGTGTCGCCGGAGGCGTTCTCGCGGGCCGGCGCCGAGGTGATCACCATCGGTGCCCAGCCGGACGGGCTCAACATCAACGACGGGTGCGGCTCCACGCATCTCGGACTGCTGAAGGCCGCCGTCGTCGAGCACGGGGCGAACTTCGGCATCGCGCACGACGGGGACGCGGACCGGTGCCTCGCCGTCGACCACACCGGTGAGGAGGTGGACGGCGACCAGATCATGGCCGTGCTCGCGCTCGCGATGAGGGACCGGTCGGCGCTGCGGTCCGACACCGTCGTGGCGACGGTCATGTCGAACCTGGGGTTCAAACTGGCGCTGGAGCGGGAGGGGCTCCGGCTCGTCCAGACCGCCGTCGGGGACCGGTATGTGCTCGAGGAGATGAAGGAGCACGGATACGCCCTCGGGGGCGAGCAGTCCGGGCACGTCATCATTCTCGATCACGCCACGACCGGGGACGGGACGCTGACCGGGCTGATGCTGGCGGCTCGCGTCGCCGAGAGCGGGCGGTCGCTGAAGGAGCTGGCTTCCGTGATGGAGCGGCTGCCGCAGGTGCTGATCAATGTGCCCGATGTGGACCGGTCGAAGGTTTCGACGTCCGGGGAGCTGGCGGCGGCCGTGACCGAGGCCGAGCGTGAACTGGGTGCCACCGGGCGGGTGTTGTTGCGGCCGTCGGGGACCGAGCCGCTGGTTCGGGTGATGGTCGAGGCGGCGGACATCGATCAGGCGAGATCTGTTGCCGGGCGGCTTGCCGATGCGGTGAAGTCGGCGCTCGGCTGAACTGCCGGGTAGGGGCAGGGAGTTCTGTGCTTTGCGGGCCGCGGGTCCGTCGTGGCTTGTCGCGCCCACGCGGCGGAGCCGCATATCGGACAGAGCCCCGCGCCCCTTCAGGGGCGCTTTCGCCAGAGCCATTTCTGGGAGAGCAGGGTGAGGGTGCCCGCCAGGACGATGCCCAGGAGGTTCAGCAGGAGCTGTTCTGTTGAACCCCAGGCCTGCTTGTACTCGTTGTAGCTGAAGGCGACCGCGGCGTTGGCGGCTGCCGGGACCGTCGTCACCGAGATGGCCACGCCCACCAGGGCGCCCGACTTGGCCGAGGTCAGGGACAAGGTGCCCGCGCAGCCGGCGAGGACGGCCACGACGAAGGAGAACCAGTCGGGCCGGTAGATGAAGTTCGTGTTGGGGCGCAGGGCGTCCAACTGCTCGGCGCTGAACAGGCTCACGGAGTCCATGAAGTAGCTGAAGCCCACCGTGACGAGCATCGCCACCGCGAAGCCCATGAGGAGGGCGTTCAGCGAGCGCAGTGCCAGGCGGGGATGGCGCTGGACGATCGCCGTGCTGAAGGCCGCCAGGGGGCCGAACTCCGGGCCCACCGCCATCGCGCCCACGATCAGGATCGCGTTGTCCAGCACCACACCGCAGGCCGCGATCATCGTGGCCAGGGTGATGAACGCGAGATAGGTGATGGAGAGGGTCGACTCCTCGTGCGTCGCGTCCGTCAGTTGCTCCCACAGGACCGCGTCCGCGCCCTCGCCGGGTGCCTCCGCCTCCGCCTTGTCCGCGCGCTTGGAGAGCGACAGGTCGATGTTCTCGACGGCGATGGAGCCGGTCGTGTCGAGGTCCAACTTCCGCAACTCGCCGATGAGTTCGTCGCCCGCCTCGCGGGCCACGTCGCACATCACGACGTCGCCGACGGGGTTGCGGGCGGTGCCCGGCATCACGACGACGTGCGTGGCACCGACCGTCTTCTCGATCAGGCGGACCACGTCGTCGGTCTTCTCGGCCGGGGTGATCAGGCGCAGGTGCAGCATGGCGCCTATCTAACAGGCCTTCGCCACGGGGTCACAGCTTGCGGAGGCTGAGCTTGCGCACCTTGTGGTCCTGGCCCTTGCGGATGACGAGGGTGGCGCGGCCGCGGGTGGGGGCGATGTTCTCCACCAGGTTGGGCTTGTTGATGGTGCGCCAGAGGGTGCGGGCGTAGTCGACCGCCTCCTCCTCCGAGACCTGGGTGTACTTCCTGAAGTACGAGTCGGGGTTCTGGAAGGCGGTCCGGCGGAGCTTCCTGAACCGGCTGAGATACCAGCGCTCGATGTCCTCGGCGCTCGCGTCGACGTACACGCTGAAGTCGAAGTAGTCGGCGAGACCGACGCGGGTGCGGCCGTCCGTGCCGGGGAGGGCGGGCTGCAGGACGTTGAGGCCCTCGACGATCAGGATGTCGGGGCGGCGCACGGTGAGCCGCTGGTCCGGGACGATGTCGTAGATCAGGTGGGAGTAGACGGGGGCGGTGACCTCGTCCTTGCCCGCCTTGATGTCGGCGACGAAACGGGTCAGCGCGCGGCGGTCGTACGACTCCGGGAAACCCTTGCGCGACATGAGCCCGCGGGCCTCCAGCTCCTTGGTCGGCAGCAGGAAACCGTCGGTCGTGACCAGCTCCACACGCGGGTGCTCGGGCCAGCGGGAGAGCAGGGCCTGGAGGAGGCGGGCGACGGTCGACTTCCCGACGGCGACCGATCCCGCGACGCCTATGACGAACGGGGTGCCCGACTGGGAGCCCTGCTCACCCAGGAAGGTGTTCAGGGCGCCTCGGAGGCCGTCCGTGGCGCCGACGTAGAGGTTGAGGAGCCGGGACAGCGGGAGGTAGATGTCCCGCACCTCGTCGAGGTCGATGACGTCACCGAGGCCGCGCAGCTTCTCGACCTCTTCGGCGTTCAGCGGGAGTGGCGTTTTCTCGCGCAGCGCGCTCCACTCCGCGCGGGTGAGGTCGACGTAGGGAGTCGCCTCCGGCTTGTGCCGGTGGGCGCTCCGGGGCATCGGGGAGACCGGAGAGATCACAGTCCATTGTTAACGGAGTTTGAACGGGGTGGGGGGTGGGGTGGGTCACGTCGGGCCCCGGTCATGTGCTGCTGCCCCCGCCCCAATATCCGGAATCGGGCACGAAGTGCCGTGTTTCGACGGCTCCCGGCGCCTAGGCTGCCGCGCATGTGCGGAATCGTGGGATACGTGGGGTCGCAGTCGGCGCTCGATGTCGTGATGGCCGGACTGAAGCGGCTGGAGTACCGGGGGTACGACTCGGCAGGTGTCGCCGTGCTGGCGGACGGCGGGTTGGCGGCGGCGAAGAAGGCCGGGAAGCTGGTCAATCTGGAGAAGGAGCTGGTGGACCGGCCGTTGCCGACGGGTCTCACCGGTATCGGGCACACCCGGTGGGCCACGCACGGCGGGCCGACGGATGCCAACGCGCATCCTCATCTGGACAACGCGGGCCGGGTCTCCGTCGTCCACAACGGCATCATCGAGAACTTCGCGGTGCTGCGGGCCGAGCTGGAGGACCGGGGACACGAGCTGGCCTCCGAGACGGACACGGAGGTGGTCGCGCACCTGCTCGCCGAGGAGTTCTCGGTGACGGCCGACCTCGCGGAGGCGATGCGGCTGGTGTGCCGGCGGCTGGAGGGGGCCTTCACGCTGGTGGCCGTACACGCCGATGAACCGGACGTCGTCGTGGGCGCCCGGCGGAACTCGCCGCTGGTGGTCGGCGTCGGTGAGGGCGAGGCGTTTCTGGCGTCGGATGTGGCGGCCTTCATCGCCCACACCCGCTCCGCGATCGAGCTCGGCCAGGACCAGGTCGTCGAACTGCGGCGCGACGGCGTGACGGTGACGGGCTTCGACGGCCGCCCCGCCGACGTCCAGCCGTACCACGTCGACTGGGACGCCTCCGCCGCGGAGAAGGGCGGCTACGACTACTTCATGCTCAAGGAGATCGCCGAGCAGCCGAAGGCGGTCGCCGACACGCTGCTCGGCCGTATCGACGCGGCCGGGTCCCTGACGCTGGACGAGGTCCGGATCTCCGCCGCCGAGCTGCGGGAGGTGGACAAGGTCGTCATCGTCGCCTGCGGTACGGCCTTCCACGCGGGGATGATCGCCAAGTACGCCATCGAGCACTGGACCCGTATCCCCTGCGAGGTGGAGCTGGCGAGCGAGTTCCGCTACCGGGACCCGATCCTCGGCCCGCGGTCCCTCGTGATCGCGATCTCCCAGTCCGGGGAGACCATGGACACCCTCATGGCGCTACGGCACGCCCGCGAGCAGGGTTCCAGGGTCCTGGCGATCTGCAACACCAACGGGTCGACGATCCCCCGGGAGTCGGACGCGGTGCTGTACACGCACGCGGGGCCCGAGGTCGCCGTGGCGTCGACGAAGGCCTTCCTGACGCAGCTCGTGGCGTGTTACCTGGTGGCGCTGTACCTGGGGCAGGTGCGGGGGACCAAGTGGGGCGACGAGATCTCCGCCGTCGTCCGGGACCTGTCGCACATCTCCGGTGAGGTCGAGCGCGTGCTGGAGACGATGGAACCGGTGCGCGCGCTGGCGCGGTCACTGGCCGACAAGGACACCGTGCTGTTCCTCGGGCGGCACGTCGGGTATCCGGTGGCGCTGGAGGGCGCGCTGAAGCTCAAGGAACTCGCCTATATGCACGCCGAGGGCTTCGCGGCGGGGGAGTTGAAGCACGGGCCGATCGCGCTGATCGAGGAGGACCTGCCGGTCGTGGTGGTCGTGCCCTCGCCCCGGGGGCGGTCGGTGATCCACGACAAGATCGTGTCCAACATCCAGGAGATCCGGGCCCGGGGTGCGCGGACGATCGTGATCGCGGAGGAGGGGGACGAGGCGGTGGTGCCGTACGCCGATCACCTGATCCGCATTCCGGCCACGCCGACCCTGCTGCAGCCGCTGGTGGCGACCGTGCCACTGCAGGTGTTCGCGTGCGAGCTGGCCACCGCCCGGGGCAACGAGGTGGACCAGCCGAGGAACCTGGCGAAGTCGGTCACTGTGGAGTAGTCACTGCGGAGTGGCCGGCTGCCCGGTCCGGTACAGGCTGCGGGCGGCGCGGAGCAGCCAGAACTCCAGCGCGCATCCGGGGAGCGCGGCGAATCCGATCCCGGGTTCATCGATTCCGTTGACGACGAGGGTGACGAGGAGCACGGGCCACAGTGTGGCCAGCGCGGTCACGAACACGAAGTGGCCCGACACCCGTCCGGCCGCCCTCGCCCTTTGGCCTTCGGTCCGCTGGGACTCGTCCGCCGGGGTCGGCGCGGCGGGGGCCGTCCGTTCGCGCGGCTGCGGGATCTCCTCGGCCGGGCGGGCCGGAAGGGGTACGACCGCGGCGGCGGGAACCGCCTTGTCCAGTACGGCGATCCGCTCGGCCGTGACATCCCCGTACAGGGTCGGCTCCACGTCCACGCCGAAGCCGTCGAGGCCGGTCAGGCACCGGGCCCCGTCGGGGCGGGTGGTCATCGCGGCACAGCCGTCGTACCGCACGGTGACCAGTCCGCCCGGCGTCGACAGCGTCACGCCCGCCTCCCCGATGATCAGCGTGACGTCGTCGTCCTCCAGGGACGGGTGCAGGGTGCCGGAGACCCCGGACGGCGAGAATCGGGGGGCCGGGGTGAGGCCCGCCCAGTCGGCGCCCCGGGCCGGCACCTGGAGCAGCCCGCCGTCCCACGCCTCATGGGCGACCTCGCGAAGGTCGGCGACGCCGACTGCCTGGAGTTCGGCCCTGTGCTGCTCAGGGGTCAGGATCGGGTGGCCGATCAGCAGGCTGAGCGCGTACGACGGCAGCAGGGCCGCGCCGAGGTCGGGGGCGTCGTAGCGCTTGAGCAACTTCCCGCGCGCGGAGTCCAGTTCGGCCTGATCGATGCGGCCCGCGCGCAGTCGGGCGAAGACGTCGACGAAGCCGCCGACCGCGGCGTCCTGCTTCTGCGGCAGCGCGTCGGCGTACGCGGTCAGGGTGGCGAAGTCGGTGTCGCGCGGGGAGTAGTCGGCCTCCGCCGAGTACGAGTAGCCGCCCTTCTGGCGCAGGTCCTGGAAGAGGGCGCGGCCCAGCACCTCGGCGAACACGGCGGCCGCGGTGGAGCGGCGCAGCACGGAGGTGAAGACGAGGTGGCCGTCCTCGCCGCGGAGGTAGGCGGGCGTGACGGGGAGCGCGCTGGACGGGGCCGGGGTGGGGAAACGGCCGCCGGCGGGCAGGGTGAGGTCCAGGCCGTCGGGTACGCGGTCCGCGGTGAGGAACAGCACGGCGTTGTCCCGGGTGAAGCGGGTCTCGGCCCAGTGCCGCACCTGGTCGGCCGTCAGGGTCCGGGTGCCGAGCTCGTCGTAACTGGACAGGCCGTAGCCCTGGGCGCCGTACCGCCACAGCGGCATCTGGGACAGAGCGCCCTTCCCGCGGCTGCCCGCCTCCGTGCGCAGGATCTCCTTCTCCGTCTCCAGACGGTCCATCGGCAGGTCGCGCAGCGCCGCGCAGACGCTGTTGAGGTACGTGACGACCTCGGCCTCGTCGCCGGTGACGTGGAAGAGGGTGTACGTGCTCGCCGTCGCGCCGTTGTAGTGCAGGTCGGACAGGCCCAGGCGGTACAGGGCGAGATGCTCCACGAGATGCGTGATGCCGGAGGTCGGCAGGGTCTCGTCGGCGTGGCCCACCCGGAAGACGAGACCGGCGGTGATCTCGCCGGGGCGCGGGGCGAAGAGGGTGGGGATGCCGTGGACGGTGGTGTGGCGGACGGTGCCGTCGAGGGCGCCGAGTGCGTCGAGGGCGGTCGCGGTCGGGGCGTACGTGGACGTGTCGTCGTGTGTGGTCATGGGCGTCTCCTCCCTCAGAGCGTCGCCGGCGCGGCGGTGCGGTACTCCGTGAACCGGGTCTTCCAGTCGGGCAGGTACCGCCAGAAGGACTCGGAGGCGGTGTCGCCCAAGGCGGTGAAGTGCCGGGCGGCGTCCTCGAGATGGCCGCCGAGGGAGAAGGCCAGGGCGAAGGTGCTGTGGCCTTCGATCCGGTGCCAGCCGGGGCGGTGGTGGGGGTGCAGTACGGAGCGCTGGGCGGCGTGGCGCAGGTCGTTGCGGACGGCCACGTCCCGGAGGTACTCCGTCACCTTGGCGCCGGTGAGATCCACGCAGTGCTCGATGTGGGCCTGGGCGACCAGGACTCCGGCGAGCGAGCCGTCCGGTGCGGCGTTCGTGCACTCCTGGGCGAAGCCGTGCGCGGCCTCCCACGAACCGCCCCACTTGGGGCACAGCTGCTGCAGCAACTGCGACTGCGCGCGGAAGTGGTGCGGGTGGTGCTCCGCGAGCCGGTCGTAGCGCCGCCGGGCCTCGGACTGCCCGAGCACCAGCCCGCGGGCGGTCGGCAGCCGGGCCGTCCACGCCGGGACGTACGCCGGATGCTCCGCACACACCTCGATCAGCAGCAGTTCCGCCTTGCGCAGCCAGTCGTGGAACTGCTCGGCCCGGTCCCACGGGACGTCGTCGCCGGAGGCGTGACCGCGGGCGCGCCAGCCGAGGTGGATGTACCGCTCGGCGAGGAGGGTGCGGGGGAGCGGGTCGGTGGGCTGAGCCTTCGCGGCCTTCTCCAGGAACCACTCGGTCCGCTCGACACCGGCGAGGAGCGCTGCCGCGAAGGAGACGTCGTCGGCGGAGGGGATCTTCTGGAAGAAGGCCTGCGTGGCTTCCCAGTCGCCGTCCCAGGCGGCGGTGCGCAGCGGGGCGAGTTCGGGCACGGCGTCGAACGGGTCGGTCACCGGTGGTCTGGCCCCGCCGACAGTACTTTCGCCCATACGACGGTCCCCCTGGCCTGGTCGATACGCGGTGCTGCGCAGGCTAGCAGGAGGGGTTACGCGGGGTTACTGGGTTTTGGGGGCGCTCTTGAGGGCGTTGAGGAAGGCGGCGAAGGTGGGGGTGGTGAGGGTGAGGGTGGCTCGGGTGGGGGACTTGGAGTCGCGGATGGATACGTGGGTCGGGGAGTTGGCTATCTCGACGCATTCGTTGCCGTCGCCCTCGCCCGAGTAGGAAGACTTCTGCCAGTGGTCCATGGAGGGCTCACAGCTCCTTTGCCAGTCTGTGGATGAAGTCGCGGGACTCGTTCGGTTCGAGTGATACGGCCTCCACCATATGGAAGCGAGTTCGGTAAATGTTGAGTTGCGCCTCGGAGTCGATGAGGACCGAGCCATGAGGCGCGTCTCGTACCACGGTGTCCAGCTTGGGCAGAGGGCCACCTGCGTACGTCATCGTGCTGGAAGCGGCAAAGTCGTCCAGGTCGAACGGAATGGCTCGCAAGGTGACGTGCTCTGCTTCGGAGAGCTCAAGGAGCCGTGCGAGCTGGGCCCTTGAGGTGGCACGATCTTTGACCCTGATACGAAGCGCTGCCTCATGGACCAGTGCCTGGTATGGGATGGCGATCTTCTGGCGCGCCTTGCGGTGCTGGATGCGCAGCTCAAGCTCTTCATGAGGGAGTTCGGGCAGCCTGGACGAGAAGACGGCACGGGCGTAGCCCTCCGTCTGCAACAGGCCCGGCACATACAGGACGGCTACGTGGTGCAGGAACCGGGCATGGTGCTCCAGCTCCGACAAGTCGAGGAAGGGCGTGGGCAGCAGGCCCCGGTACTCCTCCCACCAGCCGCGTGTCCGGTCGGTGGCAATGGAGACCAGAGCTTCGATGAACTCCTGGTCGGTGCAGGCGTAGTGGGAGGCGAGGCGGCGCACCCGCTGCTCGCTCACGCCGGTGATGCCGGATTCGATGTGGGTGATCTGAACCCGGTTCACCCCTAGCAGTGCCGCGGCCTCGATGGTGGTCAGCCCCGCAGCTTCACGGAGCCTTCGGAGTTCGACTCCCAGGCGCATCTGACGTGCGGTTGGTTCGCGCCTCTGGACCATCTACGGCTCCTCGTTCGGGGTCGGATTACGCGATCGCCTTGCTCCGACACACATGTTACCCCTACTGTCTGTGACGCAACGAACACGCTACGGAAGCGCACCGCTCCGCCCTGCCATGGCGATCGCGGCACTGCCACCGCAGCCAATCCCCCTCCAAGTGAACGGAGTTGACGTATGCCCGAAAACGACCCCTGGGAGTACACCCTGTACATCCCGAACGACGTCCGAGCCGTCACCGTCGCCCGCCGCACCCTCCGCCTGATCCTCACGCTGCACGGCCTGATCCGCCTGACCGACACCGCGGAGCTACTCGCGGCGGAGTTGGTCTCCAATGCCGTACGCCATACGAAAGGACCGGCCGCCCTGCGGGTGCGCTGGACGGCGGGGGTGCTGCGGATCGGGGCGTGGGACGCGGACCCCGAACCTCCTGAGCCGCCGGGTGAGTTGGGGGTGCTGGGGGAGGAGGGGAGGGGGCTGGCGTTGGTGCGGGCCTGCGCGGATCTGTGGGGGTGGCAGCCGTTGGCCAGGCACGGCAACCGGGGGAAGTACGTGTGGTGCGAGCTGGCCGCGGCCTGACCGGCGAGGTCAGATGTGCGCCTCGGGAGGGAAGCCTGTCCAGCGCAGCTCGGCGGGCAGGTGCCGCATGTCGTTGGAGATGAGGACGGAGGCCGCTCGGCCGGGCGCGTAACGGATGACCGTGAGCGCCGCGTTGGCGTGGTTGAGGCCGAGCCAGCGCCACTTCGGGGCATGCAGGGCGTCCCGGACGAGCCAGGCGACGAGGAAGTTGTGGGTGACGACCAGTTCGTGGCGGTCGTCCCCGCCGTCCACCGGTCCGGTGAACAGGTCGAGTGCCTGGCCGGCCAGTGCGGCACCCTGCTCGCGCTCGTCGTCGGTGGTGTCGGCGAGGAAGCGGAGGTAGAAGTCCGCTGATTCCGGCGGAAGTTCATCCCTCGGGGGCACGTAGGGCACGTAATCGTCCGCGACTTCCGAGGCGAGTAGGGGGACGTTCTTCAGCTGGTCGTGGATCAGGCGGGCCGTCTGTGCCGCCCGCGGCAGCGGACCGTGGTGAACGGCCGTGAAGGGAATGTCCTGGAGCCGTCGCCCGAGCAGTGTGGCCTGCTGCCGGCCGGCCTGCGTCAGCCCGCTCTCGTCCGGCAACGCCTCGCCGTGCCGGGCGAGGTAGAGGTAACGGGTGGCTGTGCCGGTCATCGCAGGCTCCTCTGTGAGCGATCTCCTCGGCATGTATATCTGGCGTGACCGTCCTGTGCGTGGGTGGATGCTCGGCGGTGGACCGTTCGCCGACGAGCTCGGAGTCCCCGACGGCGGACGCCCTCAAGGCCAAGCCCTCGGCGTCGCCTTCCCTGAGCGAGTCCCCCTCGGCATCTGCCACGCCTTCGCCGTCCCCCACGTCCACCCCGACGCGGCGGGCCCGGACTTCCTCGTCCCAGGTGGGTGGGTCCGGCGGATCTACCGGTTCCAGTGGTTCCGATACGACGGGCGGCGGGTCCGGCACCGTCCGCCAGAACCCGAACAGCGGCCCCACCCCTCCGCCCGCACCACCCCGACCGTCCCCACGCCGGAGTGGAGTTCAGGTGCCTGGCAGCCCGGCGATCCGGTGGAGACGACCGCTCCCGTGATGACGCCCGGACAGGGCTGACCTGCGAGGGGAACGTTTCGACGCTGCTCGAAAGGGTGAACGTACTCCGGGTTTTCGGATGGGCCGGTCGGTGATCGATCCACCTTGCGCACATGGTCACATCAGCGAGGGCATGCACCGGATCTTCCAGGAGCGGCCCGAGATTCTGGGGTCCGTGTTCGAGGTGCTGGGTGTCCCGTTGTCCGCGAAGGCGACCGTGGACGCCGTCACCACCGACGTGACGGAGACCCGGCCGCTGGAGCGGCGTGTGGACACCGTGTTGCGCATCGGCCCGTCCGACGGTGAGGACTTTCTGCTCGCCATCGAGTCGCAGTCGGGCAGGGTCGCGGGCAAGGAGGCGAGTTGGGCGTACTACGTGGCCTACCTCCAGGCGAAGTTCCGTTTGCCCGTGTTGCTGCTCGTGGTCTGTCAGGACGCGCCGACGGCCAAGTGGGCAGCCGGTCCCTTCGACTGCGGCACGCGCGGCTGGACGGCGCTGCGGGTGTATCCGCTGGTGGCAGGGCCTGACAACCTGCCGGTGATCACGGATGCCAGAACCGCGGCGAAGAACCTCGCTCTGGCCGTGCTCTCCGCCCTGGCACACGCCCGCAACCCCGACTGCGACGCCATACTGGAGGCGATCAGCAGCGCCCTTCAGGAACTCCGGGAGACCGATCCCGACACCGCCGAGTACTTCTTCGACTTCCTGGAAGTCACCCTGGGCAAGACCCCAGCCGGAGAGAAATGGAATCGGATCATGTCGTTCGTCAGCTACTTCCCCGGCCGGGGAACGGTTCGTGAGACGGCCTATCTGGAAGGCAAGACGGAGGGAAGGGCGGAAGGCGAGGCCAAGGGGATCCTCTCCGTGCTGGAGGTGCGCGGCATCCCCGTGACCGACACTGTGCGCGAGCGCATCACCAGCTGTACCGATCTCGACCGCATGGACACCTGGCTGGAGCGTTCCCGCACTGTCGAGCGGGCCGAGGACCTGTTCGACGAACAGGGAAATGCCGACCCGCCGGTTTCGTGACCGGCGCCGGGCGGATCGTAAAGTGCCCGGATGAGCATCATCGGTGTAGGTATCGACGTGGCGGAGATCGACCGGTTCGCGGCGTCGCTGGAGCGTACGCCGGGGATGGCCCGGCGGCTGTTCCTGGAGAGTGAGTTGATGCTGCCCAGCGGGGAGCGGCGGGGGGTCGCCTCGCTCGCCGCCCGGTTCGCCGCGAAGGAGGCCCTGGCCAAGGCGCTCGGGGCTCCGGCCGGGTTGTACTGGACCGATGCCGAGGTGTACGTCGAGGACAGCGGGCAGCCCAGGCTGCGGGTCACCGGGACCGTCGCCGCGCGGGCCGCCGCGCTCGGGGTGCGCTCGTGGCATGTGTCCCTCAGCCATGACGCCGGGATCGCGTCGGCCGTGGTGATCGCGGAGGGCTGACCACCGACGCCGGCGGCCCGGCTTTCGGGCGGCATGGACCTGGGAGCCGTACTGCTGAGGCCAACTGCCGCCGCAGCCGGAGGCGGCTTGTGCAGACCCAGTCGCTCTGCTCCTTGGAGGAGATCGTGTTGTCAGTCCCCTCTGTCATCATCCCGCCATGTTGTACGACGCCTTGGTGGCCGAATCCCGTAGGAACGACTCGCTCGACGACGTAAGGTCCGCCGCGCTCGACCGCGTCCGCTGGCTGGTCGACCTCCTGGAACGTCAGCGGTCCGAGTTCCGTCGGTTCATGGGGCACGCGTTCCGGCGATCCCGGGCGGCGGGCGCGGCGACCCAGGCCGAGATCGACGGGCGGCTCGCGGGCTGCGCGGACGAGGAGGGCAGGGCCGCGGTCCTGTGCCTCATGCTGGCCGCCCGCGTCGACGACAGGAACTCGTGGCAGTACGACGCCGAGATCGAGCCCCTGATCTCGCGCGTGCGCGGCTGGACGCCCGACGAGGTCGCGGTGATGTTGCTCCGCGCCACCGAGTACGCCGAGGGCTACCGGTTCGCCCATGCGCTGGGGCTGGTGCTGAACGCCGTCGACCAGCTCGACGCCGACGGCCGCCGTGCGGTCATGCCCTGGCTGCGGCACGCACACACGCAGCTCATGGACATCACCGTCGAGGCGCGCCTGCGCACGTCGCTCGTCCAGCGCCTCCGCGCGCTGCTCGCGAGCGTGGACGAGGCGCACATCCCCGAGGGACTCATCCCCGCCGACGCTCCCTGGGCCGCCCCGCTGAGGGACCGCGCGAAGACTTCGCCGACGCCGGAACTGGCTGGCTTCGTACGGCACTTGGTGAGCCTGTCGGGGCCGCGTCCCCCGCAGAGGTGGCGGGGGACGTGCCTCGAACTCGCGGACGCGGCGTCGGCCCGGGACCTCGTGGCCGATGTCCTGCGATCGCTGGCCGGGGACGAGGTGCTGTGCAGCACAGGAAGCGGTGCGCACACCGGCTGGATCCACGGCGATCACCACTACCACTACGTCGTCCACCAGAAGGACGGCGATCTGGCGCGCGGCGTCGTCTGGGCGGCCGCGCTGACCGGCGGCCCGGCCGCGGTGCGACACCTCGGCGCGCTCGCTCTGCGGACCGGTGGCCACGGAAACGGCGTGATCGAGGACCTCAAACTCGCGGGCGCGGCGGTCAACGCGCTGGCCGAGACCGGCGATCCGGCCTCTCTGGAGACCCTGTGGCGGTTGCGGTCCCGGATCAAGCACCGCGCTTTGCGCAAGCAGCTCGACACCGCGCTGGTGACGGCAGCCGGGAAGCAGGGCATCACGGCCGGGCAGCTCATCGAGCGCAGTGTGCCGGACCACGGCCTGGCGCCGGACGGTTCACTGGAACGCGAGTTGAGCGGATACCGGGTACGGGTGGCGATCGAGGACGCGGCGACCGTACGGCTCACCTTCACACGCCCCGACGGGGGAACCACCCGCACCGCTCCGGCGGCAGTGAAGGACGGCTTTCCGGAGGAGTTCCAGGAGTTGAAGGCCCTGGCCAAGGAGGTGCGGGGGACACTGTCGGCCGAGCGGGCCCGCGTCGAGGCGCTGATGTCGGCCGGGCGTGAGTGGCCGTACGACGAGTGGTGCCGCTACTACCGCGACCATCCGGTCACCGGAGTTCTCGTCCGCGGCCTGATCTGGGAGTTCCGCGATGTCGGGGATGCCGACGGCGAGTGGCGTGCGGTGGCGCCCATGGTCGAGCCGCCCGGCGAGCTCGAGCGCGTCCGGCTGTGGCATCCCATCCGGGCGTCGACGGACGAGGTCAGGGCCTGGCGGGAGCGGCTCGTCGCCGAGCGGCTGCGCCAGCCGTTCAAGCAGGCCTTCCGGGAGATCTACCTGCTCACCCCGGCGGAGGAGGAGACCGGCGTCTACTCCAACCGGTTCGCCGCCCACATCGTCCACTATCCGCAGCTGTACGCGCTGTTCAAGGAACGCGGCTGGCAGGCCAACTTCCTCGGTCGGCACGAGGGCGGCTACGACGGGACGGCGCGGGCCGAGTTCGGCGACGGCGAGTGGAGGGCCTGCTTCCACCACGAGCCCGCCGCGGACGACGACGGCGGCTACGCGCCCGAGCACGCCGCGACGGACCAGGTCCGCTTCGAGCGACGGGACGGCAGACGCCGGCGGGAGGTGCCGCTGGCGGAGGTGCCCCCGCTGGTGTTCAGCGAGGCGATGCGGGACGTCGATCTGTTCGTGGGCGTGACCTCGATCGCCGCCGATCCCGACTGGACCGACCGGGGCGAGGACCGCCACGCCGCGTACTGGCGCACGACCACGTTCGGTGCGCTCACGGCGAGCGCCGAGGTCCGCCGCGAGGCTCTGGAACGGATCCTGCCGCGCCTGAGGATCGCCGGCCGGTGCTCACTCGACGGCCGCTTCCTGGTGGTCCGCGGGGACCTGACGACGTACAGGATCCATCTGGGCTCGGCCAACATCCTGATGGAGCCCGACGACGCCTACCTGTGCATCGTCCCGTCACGCGGTAAGGGCACCGGCAAGGTGTTCCTGCCGTTCGAGGACGACCGGCTTTCCCTGATCCTCAGCAAGGCGTTCCTGCTCGCCGCCGACACCAAGATCACCGACGAGACCATCCTCCACCAGATCAAGAGGGGTGCCCGATGAGCCTCGCCGCCCGGCTGACGCGCGTACTGACCGACCCGGACACCGCACCCGAGGACCTTGTGTCCGCGCGGGTCAGAGCGCGTCGACGGCGCTCACCTTCCAGCCGTCGGACGTACGGGTCAGCGTCATCCGCACCCGGTTCAGGTCCACCCGGGAGCCTGAGACCTGGGTGCTCGTGGTCACCTGGTTGACGAAGAGGAGGATCACGGCCCGGTCCGCCGAGCACGAGACCACGGAGGCTGCCGGGGAGCCGCCGGTGGGCTGCGCCACCGTCGCTTTCACCACCCCGTGGTACTTCCTGGCTGTCGGCCCGACCACCGTCGTGGTGGTCTTCCGGTATGTGTCGCGGAAGTGCCCGGTGAGCCGGGCGCGGGCCGCGGCGAAGTCGCGGTCCAGATGCCGGTAGTCGTACGACAGCACGACGGGCGCCGCCTGCCGCGCGGCCGTGACTGCCTGGACCCGGGCCTGTTCGGCCCGCACGTCCTCCCGGTAGCGCCACCCGAGCACGCCGACCACGGCCAGGCCCGCCGCGAGCAGGACGCACAGGACCGCGTTGAGTCGCCGCCGCCACGGACCGCGCCGCGTCGCCGTACCAGGGCCGGACTCGTCCTCCGCCTGCGGCGGGTCTTCCCCGAAGGATTCCGGCGAGGGCTCAGGCGGGTCGTCCCAGCCGTCCTCCTCCGCGGCCTCGACGATTACGGTGCGTCCGGCGGCCGGTGCCTTGGGCCGCCCCGGCGCCTCCTCGTCGGCGGCCGCCGGGCCCGGCTCGCGGCGGCCGCGCTCCGCGCGCTTGGCCGCCGCGCGGGCAGCCGCGGTCATGGTGCGCCGGGTGCCGGCACCGGAGCCGCTGCCTCGGGTGGTCGTCTTCGCCACGGTCTTACTCCTCATGGTGGTACGGCGGGAGGGTGCGGTCAGCCGACGAACTCGACGTCGGAGGTCAGCCAGCGGCCACCCCGGTGCACCAGGTCGAGCTGCAGCCGATAGGTGCGGGCCTCGCCCTCGGGCGCGGCGGTGTTGGTCACCTTGCTGTCGGCGACCACCAGGACGCGGGCCGAGTGCTCGTCGGACCGGACGATGCCCGCTTCGAGGACCTGGCCCTCGGACACGGACTTGTTCTCGGCGACAAGCCTGGTCAACTGCCCGGTCTGCGCGGCGAACTGCTTCTTGAAGTCCCCGGTGGCGCCCTCGAGGACGTTCGCGCTGTCCCGGTCGTAGTGCCGGTAGTCGAGCGAGGTGAAGTTCAGCGCCGACTGGCGGCTCGCGGCCAGGATGTCCTGGCGCCGCTGATCCGCCTCGCGTTGGTCGTAGCGCTCAACGCTCAGCCAGATCGTCAGGGCGATGGTGAGGACGGTCGCCACGACGAGCCCCACCGACCACGCCTTGCCCGTCAGGGCCCTGCTCATGCCATCGGTCCAACGAGCAGCCATTGCCACGACTCCTTTCCGAACACGGCCTGTTGGCCGCCCGTCGAGCCGATCTCGACGGGCCTTCCGTCCGGGCCGGTGGCAGTGCCGGTCTCCGGGTCGTACGGCGTGACGTACGCCGTCTGGTTCGTACCGCCGGACGCGGCGGACGCGCCGGGGGCGTTCTGCGCGCCCCGCACCGACGTCTTGCTTCCGCGCGGGGCCGTGCAGCGCGCATCGGTGTTCGCCCCGCGCGTGCTGGTGTCCGCGGGGTCGCGCCGGGTCGTCCCGTATCCCTGGGTGCACGGCGGCGGGTCGTCGGCGTTCACCACCAGGCCGAAGTGGGTGGTGCCGTCGCCCGGAACGACCGTGTAGCTGCCCGCGACCACTGCCGGGAAGGTGACCAGGGCCTGCTCCACGCCGGGCAGCTGCGCCTGTGTGACCTGGCCGCCGCTGATCAGGTTGGCCAGCAGGACCGACAGCCGTGGTCCGGTGGACTTCAGCAGCGAGTTCACCTGTTGCGCGGCCGGCGTCGCGTTGCCGATCAGCTTGCGCAGGTCCCCGTCGCTCGACTTCAGCTGCGCGGAGAGCGCCGCCAGATCATGCGCGAACGACTTGATGGACGAGCCCTGGTCGGCCTGCGTCTTGAGGACCTTCCGCGAGTCCTCGATGAGTGAGATCGTCTGGGGCAGTGAGTCGGACGCGGACTCGACGAGCGCGTTGCCCGAGTCCACCAGCCGGCTCAGGTTCGGTCCGGTGCCCGAGAACGCCTTGCCCAACTCGTCGACGGTGACCCGCAGATCGTCCTTGCCGACCGAGTTCACCAGCCGGTCCAGGCTGAGGACCAGGTCCGTCGTGGGCAGCGGCACGCGGGTGCTGCCGCGTGGGATGGAGCTGCCGTCGAGCAGATACGGGCCGTGGGACGTACGCGGCTGCAGATCGACGTACTGCTCGCCCACCGCCGAACGGTTCGCCACCACGGCGAGCGTGTCCGCCGGGATGTGCGGTGCGCCGTCCTTGATGTCGAGGGCGACCGAGACCCCGTCGGAACCGGTCAGCCGCAGCGCGCCGACGCGGCCCACCGGCACCCCGCGGTAGGTGACCTCGGCGCCGGAATAGATGCCCCCGGAGTCGGCGAAGTCCGCCCGCACGGTGTAACCGTGGCCCAGGACGTCGTCCACCAGTCCGGTGTACTCGGCGCCGACGTACGACACCCCGACGGCGGTGACGACGGCGAAGGCGAGCAACTGGACTTTGACCGTACGTGTGATCACGGCTGAACCCCCTTCAGCATCAGCTCCGCGAGCGCGAGGTCGATCCCCTCGGGAAGCTCTCCTCGGGTGGTGTAGCTGCTGGTGCACACCGGCGGGCACAGCGGACCGCCGCCGCCCGACGGGGCCGACGGGACCGACGGGACCGAGGGGGGCGGCAAACTCGGGGTGCTGGGCAGCGCGGTGGGTGTCGGGACGGCCGGCAGGTCCGGAAGACCGGGTACGTCGGGGGCGCCGGGTTCCCCGGAGTTGCCGTTGCCGGACGTGCCGGACCCGCCCGCCAGGTTCCCGTAGAGGTCCGACAGATCGAGGTCGGCAGTGATGTGGAGGTTGACGTAGTCGCCCTTGACGGCGTCCACCGCGTTGCGCGGGAACGGGTAGGTGGTCAGCAGTTCGAGAGAGTTGGGCAGATCGTCGCCCGCCTTGTTCAACTGCCGCAGGATCGGCCGCAGTCGCCTGAGGTTCGCGACCGTGTCGTCGTGCGAGGCCGTGACCACCCTGGTGCCCGTCCTGCCCAGCTTCGCCAGGGCGGTGAGCATCTTCGTCAGATCGCGCCGCTGGTCGGCGAGGACCTTCAGGGCGGGCGGCATCGTGTCGACGGCCTCGGCGATCGTCTTCTTCTCCTTCCCGAGCCGCTCGGCGAGCGCGTCGACGGCCTTGAGGGCACGGACGATGTCCGCGCGTTGGTCGTCCAGGCCGCCGACGAACGTGTTCAGCTCCTCGAGCAGCGACCTGACCCGGTTCTCCCGGCCGTTCAGGGCCTTGTTCAGCTCCACGGTGATCGTCTTGAGCTGGGCCACTCCGCCGCCGTTGAGCAGTGCGGACAGCGCGGACAGCACCTCCTCGATCTCCGGGTTGCGGCCGCTGCGGGACAGCGGGATGCGGTCGCCGTCGCCGAGCCGGCCCACGGGAGCGGTGCCGGGCGGGGCGGAGAGCGCCACGTACTTCTCGCCGAGCACGCTGGTCTGGCGCAGCTCGGCGACCGCGTTGGCGGGCAGCTTCACCGAGTCGGCGACCCGCAGCCGTACGCGCGCGTGCCAGCCGTTCAGCCGCACCTTCTCGACCGCGCCCACGGTGACGTTGTTCACCTTCACCGCCGACTGCGGCACCAGGTCGAGTACGTCGCGGAACTCGACGGTGACGTGGTAGGCGTGGCCGTCCGCGGCGGCACCGCCGGGCAGCGGGACGTCGTACCAGCCGTTGAACTCGCAGCCGGTCAGCAGCAGCGAGCCGACGGCCGCCCAGGCGACCGCCCCGCCCTTGCGCAGTGCGCTCACGCGTGGTGCGCTCATGCGTCGTGCGCTCATGCGTCGGCCCCCAGAATTCCGCCGAGGGTGCGGTCGACCGTCCCGGTCACCGCGGACCCCTGAGGCACCTTCGGCAGGGAGTCGAAGAGCTCCTTGAGCTCCTCGCAGTCGGGGTTCTTGCCGCCTTCGTCGCCGGTCGTTCTCAGTACGGAGCACAGCAGCGAGGCCGGATCCTGCGCCTGCTGGGCGTTGTTGCGGGTGTCGAGGGTGCCCGCGGACGGGTTGTAGGCGTTGTTCAGGTTCGACAGACCCGTGGGCGCGACTCTCAACAGCTCCTCCAGCGCGGCCCGTTGGGTGACGAGCACCTTGGTCACCTTGCTGAGGCCCTTCACGTCCGAGGTCAGCGACTTCTTGTTCTCCTTCACGAAGTGGGACACGTCGCCGAGCGCCGCCGCCAGGTTCCGCAGCGCCGCCGCGAGGTCCTCGCGCTCACCCGCGAGCTGCCCGGCGATGTCGGCGAGGCTGGTGTTGAACGACCGCACGCTCGTGTCGTCGGCGGCCAGCGCGGCAGTGAACACCTGCAGGTTCCGGACCGTCCCGAAGAGGTCCGTGCGGCCGTCGGACAGCGTGGTGACCGCCTGCGAGAGGTCCTCGACCGTCTGGTTGAGGTTCTTGCCCTGGCCGTGGAGGTTGTCCGCGCTCACCCCGAGCAGCCGCGACAGCGAGCCGTTCTTGTTGGCGCCCTGGGGGCCGAGCGCCTCGGCCGTCGTGTGGAGACTGTCGAAGACGCGGTCCAGTTCGACCGGTACGGCCGTGCGCTGCTCGGGGATGACGGCGCCGTCGCGCATCGCCGGACCACCGCGGTAGACCGGCAGCAGCTGTACGTAACGGTCGCTGACCACCGAGGAGTTGATGATCGCGGCCTTGGCGTCGGCCGGGACCTTGCGGCCCGCGTCGTACTCCAGTTCCACGCGCACCCGGTCGCCCTGCGGCGTGATCCCCTTGACCTCGCCGATCCGGACGCCGAGGACGCGGACGTCCGAGCCCGGGTAGATGCCGACGGTGCGGGGGAAGTACGCGGTGACGCGCACGGACTCGGAGCGCGGCCACAGCACGTAGGTGAGCGCGGCGACCAGGGCGAGTGCGGTGAGCAGGGCCAGGCTCCTCTTCGGGTTCCTCACTGTGAGCCTCCTGTCCGCGGTTCCACCGGAGCGGCGACCAGGTTCTGGACATAGCTGTCGAACCAGCGGCCGTTGCCGAGGGCGTTGGTGAAGACCCGTACGTAGGGCGCGAGCAGCTCGACGCTCCGGTCCAGGCTGGACTCATTGCGTTCGAGCATCCGCACCACGCGGTCCAGGCCCTTGAGTGCGGGTCCGATCTCCTTGTCGTTGTCGTCGACGAGGCCGGAGAGCTCGATGCCGAGCGTTGCGGAGCTCTTCAGCAGCTTGTGGATCGCCTCGCGCCGCCTGCTGATCTCCTTGAACAGCTTGTCGCCGTCCTTGACCAGCGCGGAGAAGTCCTTGGAGTGGTCGGCCAGTACGCCCGTGACACCGTTCGCGTGGTCCAGGAGTTCGCCCAGCGCCTTGTCGCGCGAGGCCACGGTCCGGGAGATCTTCGACAGGCCCTCGATGGACGCCCTCACCTCGGCGGGCGAGTCCTGGAAGGTGGTGGAGATGGTGTCCAGGGCCTTCGCGAGCCGGTCGGTGTCGACGTCCTCCGTCGTCGTGGTGAGATCGCTGAACGCCTGTACGACGTCGTACGCCGGAACCGTCCGCTTCAGCGGTATCTCGCTGCCGGCCGTCAGCTGCCCCGGTCCCTTGGGGTGCAGCGCGAGGTACTTCGCGCCGAGGATGGTCTTGATCCGGATCGACGCGCCGGTCTCGGTGCCGAACTCCGGGTCGCCCTTGACCTTGAAGGTGATCTTGACGTGGTCACCGTCCAGATCGACGTCCTCGACCTTGCCCACCTTGACCCCGGCGATCCGCACCTCGTCGCCGGGCTTGAGGCCGCCCGCCTCCGAGAAGGCCGCGCTGTACGTCTCGCCGTCGCCGATCAGCGGCAGGCTGTCGGCGTTGAACGCGGCCACGGCCAGCAGGCCGAGGACCGTGAGGCCGACCGCTCCGATCACCACCGGGTTGTGCTCGCGGAACGGGGTCAGGCGCGGGCGGCGTATCCGTATGCGGGGCAGCCTGGGTGGGTCGATGCGGACTTTCACCAGGGGTTCCGGGCGGCGGGGGCGGGGTGCCCGGCGCGGCAGCAGCCGTATGTTCGGGAGCTTGGGCGGGTCGACGCGGACCTTGACCAACGGCTCCGGGCGGCGCTTGCGGGAGCGCTTCATCATGCGCCGCACCTCGCCCTCGCCACATGCAGGTCTGGAGTGAGCGTCTGCTTCGTCTTCGGCAGCACGATCCGGCCGTCGAAGTCGCAGAGGTAGAAGTTGAACCACGAGCCGTAGGACGCCGTCCCCGTCAGCGCGTTGAGCTTGTTCGGCAGCCGCTTCAGGACGCCCTCCACAGTCTTCTCGTTCTTGTTCAGCGTTCCGGTGAGATCGGTCAGCTCGGCGATGTCGTCCTTCAACGGTGGACGCGCGTCCGTGAGCAGCCCCGAGGTGGCGTCCGTCAGGTCGCCGATGCTCACCAGCGACTGCCCGATGGGCTTGCGGTCGGCGGACAGGCCCGAGATCAGCCGGCGCAACTGCTTGAGCAGCCCAGAGAAGCGGGAGCCGCGCTTGTCCAGCGTCCCCAGCACCGTGTTGAGGTTGTCGATGACGGAGCCGATGAGCTTGTCGCGGCCGGCCAGCGTCGTGGTGAGCGAGGCCGTGTGCGCGAGCAGGCTGTTGACGGTGCCTCCCTCGCCCTGCAATGTGCGGATGATCTCGGTGGCGAGCTGGTTGACGTCCTGCGGGCTGAGCGCGGCGAACAGCGGCTTGAAGCCGTTCAGCAGCGCGTTGAGGTCCAGTGCGGGCTGCGTGCGCGACAGCGGGATCGTGGCGCCGGGCTTCAGCCGGGTGCCGTCTCCCGCGCCCTCGGTCAGGGCGACATAGCGCTGTCCGACCAGGTTCCGGTAGCGGACGACCGCGCCGGTGCTGCTGAGCAGCGGACGGTCCGCGCTGACCGTGAAGGTGACCTGCGCCAGCGTCCGGTCCTTGATGCTGATGCCCTCGACCTCGCCGACGCGTACCCCGGCAACCCGGATGTCGTCGCCCTTCTCCAGGCCGGTGACATCGCTGAACACCGCACGGTACGTGTGCTCCGGGGTGAGGGAGATGTTGACGATGGTGGCGGCGAGCAGGGCCGTCGCCAGGATCGTCACCAGGGCGAAGAGGCTGAACTTGATCAGCGGTGCGGCGGCCTGTCGGGCTCCTGTGTTCCTCATGCGACGCTCACCGCCGTCCCGCGCGCCATCGGCCCGAACAGCAGGGTCGCCACCGGCGGCACCTGGTCGGCGGGCACGCCCATGACGGGTGCCACGAGTGAGCCGACGGCGCGTTGCTCGGCCCGGGTGGCGGACACCCCGGACGGGCCGGACGAACTCCCCTTCTTCGACCCGTCGTCGAGGTGGAACCCGGGTGCGGGCACCGGCGGACGGGGCAGGTCGCGGCAGTTGGGCCCGGACCGTTCGCCGTAGCGGGGATACTCACCGGGTTCGTACGCCCCCTGCTGGCGGACGACCTCGAGCGTGATGTGCATCTTGCCGCCGCGGAACGCCTGCTCGGAGGCCTGCTCCTCACGGACCAGGCCGGCGAGGAGACAGGGGTACTCGGGCGAGTAACGGGCGAAGAGGTCGAGCGTGGGGCGGGAGATCCGGCCCAGGGTGATCAGCCGGTCGCCGTTCGCGTCGAGGAAGTCGTCCGCGGTGCCCGCGGCGGTGGCCGTCGTGGTGAGCGCGGACGCGAGCCGGTCCCGCTGCTCGACGATGGTGCGGCTGGTGGTGACGGTGTTGCGCAGGATCTCCATCAGGTCGGGAGCCGCGTCGCCGTACACCTCGGCGACGTCGGCCAGGCGTGCGAAGTCCTCGGTGAGGGACGGCAGGTGGGGGTTGAGGCGGTGCAGGTAGTCCTCCACGCGCGTGAGGTTGTCGCCGATCCGGTCGCCGCGCCCTTCGAGGGCGGTGGCGAACGCGGAGAGCGTGGCGTCGAGCTTGCCGGGCTGCACGGTCCGCAGCAGCGGCAGCAGGTCGTTCATCAACTGCTGGAGCTCGATGCCGACACGGGTGCGGTCCTGGGTGATGACGTCCCCGGCACGGATGGGGCGAGCAGACGAGGGCGCGGAGTGCGCGGGCGCGACCAGATCGACGTACTTCTCGCCGAACAGCGTCTTGGGCAGCAGGCGTGCGTGCACGTCGGACGGGATGTGCGCGACGTACTCCGGCTTCAGCGCGATGTCGAGCGTCGCCTTCGTCCCGTCGGCGTGCACCGCGCGCACCTCGCCGACCAGCAGCCCGCGCAGCTTGACGTCGGCCCGCGGATCGAGCTGGTTGCCGAGGCTGTCGGCCTCCAGCTTGATCCGTACGGCCGAGGTGAACACCTGCTGGTACACGGCGACGGACAGGGACAGCAGCAGGCCGAGCACGGCGAGGAACACCAAGCCGTACAACCGCAGTCTCAGTACTCTCATACGGCTCACCCCGCAATCCGCACGGTCGTGTTGGCGCCCCAGATCGCGAGCGACAGGAAGAAGTCCAGGACGTTGATCGCGACGATCGAGGTGCGCACGGCGCGGCCCACGGCGACGCCGACGCCCGCCGGGCCGCCGCTCGCGTAGTAGCCGTAGAAGCAGTGCACCAGGATGATCAGGACGGCGAAGACGAGCACCTTGCCGAAGGACCACAGCACGTCGACCGGCGGCAGGTACTGCTGGAAGTAGTGGTCGTAGGTGCCCGCGGACTGCCCGTAGTAGCCGGTGGTGATGGTGCGGGCGGCGAAGTACGAGGACAGCAGCCCTACCACGTACAGCGGGATCACCGCGACGAAGCCGGCGATCATCCGGGTCGTCACCAGGAACGGCAGCGAGGGGACGCCCATGACTTCGAGCGCGTCGGTCTCCTCGCTGATCCGCATCGCACCGAGCTGCGCCGTGAACCCGGCGCCGACCGTGGCGGACAGCGCGAGCCCGGCCACCAGCGGGGCGATCTCCCGGGTGTTGAAGTACGCCGAGAGGAACGCCACGAAATTGGACGTGCCGAGCTGGTTGAGCGCGGCGTACCCCTGCAGTCCCACCTCCGTGCCGGTGAAGAACGAAAGGAAGGCGATGACGCCGACCGTGCCCCCCACGACGGCGAGCGCGCCACGGCCGAAGCTCACCTCGGCGAGCAGCCGCAGGATCTCCTTCTTGTAGCGGCGCACGGTGCGGCCCGTCCACGCCAACGAGCGTCCGTAGAAGGAGAGTTGGGTTCCCAGTTCTTCGAGTGAGCGCAGCGGGCGGGCGAGGAGTCCTTGAAGCCGCGTCAGTCGTGTCGGTCGCATCGGCTAACCCCTCTGCGGGGCGACTTGGAAGTACACCGCGGTCATCACGAAGTTCGTCACGAACAGCAACATGAAGGTGATCACCACCGACTGGTTCACGGCGTCGCCCACACCCTTCGGCCCGCCCTTCGCCGTAAGTCCCTTGTACGAGGCGACGATCGCCGCGATCGCACCGAACACCAGCGCCTTGATCTCGGCCGCCCACAGGTCGGACAGCTGGGCCAGCGTGGTGAAGGAGGCGAGATAGGCGCCCGGTGTGCCGTTCTGCAGCACGACGTTGAAGAAGTAGCCGCCGGCGACACCGACGACGGACACCAGCCCGTTGAGCAGCACCGCCACCACCATCGACGCCAGCACGCGCGGGACGACCAGCCGGTGAATGGGGTCGATGCCCAGCACCTGCATCGCGTCGATCTCCTCGCGGATCTTCCGCGCCCCGAGGTCCGCGCAGATGGCCGTGCCGCCGGCGCCCGCGATCAGCAGCGCGGTGACGATCGGCGATGCCTCCCGCAGCACCGCGAGGACCGAGGCGGCCCCGGAGAACGACTGGGCGCCGAGCTGCCGGGTCAGACTGCCGATCTGCAGCGCGATGACCGCGCCGAAGGGGATGGACACGAGGGCCGTCGGCAGGATGGTGACGCTCGCGACGAACCAGGCCTGCTGGATGAACTCCCTTGCCTGGAAGGGCCGTCGGGGCACGGTCCGGACGACGTCCAGGGCCATCGCGAAGAGGTTCCCCGACTGTCTGAGCGCCCCGGTCGGTGACAGGCTCATGCGTCCGCCACCTCTTTCCGGTGCAGCTCGGCCTCGCGTCTCGCGATCGCCTCCCATCGGGGCGGGCGGATGATGCCCGGCCCCGGCAACAGTCGGGGCGTCAGAGCCTGACTGCCGGGAGTCTTCGGGTGCGCTCCGTCGCCGAGCTGGGCCAGCTCCTGCTCGACCTGAGCGGCGTCCTTCTCCTCCGCCATGCCGATCGGGCCCTGCATCCGGCCGTTCAGAAACTGCCGTACGACCGGCTCGTCGCTGGTCAGCAGCTTCTCGCGGGGCCCGAACATGACCAGCTCGCGGCGGAACAACAGCCCGATGTTGTCCGGCACCTGCCGGGCCGAGGCGATGTCGTGCGTGACGATCAGGAACGTCGCGTTGATCTGCGCGTTGAGGTCGACGATGAGCTGGTTGAGGTACGCGACGCGCACCGGGTCGAGGCCCGAGTCCGGCTCGTCGAACAGAATGATCTCCGGGTCGAGCACCAGCGCCCGCGCCAGCCCGGCCCGCTTGCGCATTCCGCCGGAGATCTCACCGGGCAGCTTCTCTTCGGACCCGATCAGCCCGACCATGTCCATCTTCTCGAGCACGATGCGCCGGATCTGGCTCTCGGACTTGCGGGTGTGCTCGCGCAGCGGGAAGGCGATGTTGTCGTACAGGTTCATCGAGCCGAACAGCGCGCCGTCCTGGAACAGCACGCCGAAGAGCTTCCGCACTTCGTAGAGCTCGTGCTCGCGCAGCCTGGTCACGTCCCGGCCCGCGACTTTCACCGAACCGCGCTCCGGCTTCAGCAGTCCGACGAGCGTCTTGAGGAACACCGACTTGCCCGTACCCGAGGGGCCGAGCATGACCGAGACCTCCCCGGCGGGCAGCGTCAGTGAGACGTCCTGCCAGATGACCTGGTGACCGAAGGACTTCGTCAGCCCTTCCACACAGATCTCGACACCCATCCGGTCCACCCTTCAGCCATGGAGCAGCTCTGACATCTGCTCTACGGGGAGGGGCGGGGTGTCCGTCGCGACGGACGCGGATTTTTTTCCGGGGTCTTGCGGCGGGGTTTCCGTCAGGTCGACAGCGGCGTCTTTCCCGGCGGTACCACTGGTTCTGCGGCGGCGCTCTTGGCGCGGTTCTACGGCAGCGGGGTCGGCGTCGGTACGTCGGCCGGGGCGGAGGACGTGGCGGGAGCCTCGGGGAGGGCCGGTAGTGTCGTCGGGATCGCGGACGCGTCCGGCAGATCGGGGATGTCGGACGTGTTCGGCAGGTCGGACACGCCGGGAACATTGGGAACGTCGGGGACGGACGGCACCGCTGTCAGTGAGGCGTCCGGCAGTGGCGGCACCGACAGTGGCAGCAGCGGCCGGTCGTCATCGCCGGGTGGCACGGTCGGCGTCGCTTCGTGAGACGTCGAGGCGGTCGACAGATCACGGGCGTTCGGGGCGGCTGCCCGGCCGATGTCGTCGGGCCGGACGGTCCGCGTGGTCGCCTGGGACATACGGGACACCGAGGGACGGGGAGTGCCCTGCCCGTTCCCGTCGTGGACGTACGGCAACACGAACCCCGCCACCACCAGGGTCGCGGCCGTCGAGGTCACCACCACCGCCTGCGCGTGTCCGCCCGCGCGCAGCTTCCCGCGCCCCCACAGGAACAGGGCGAGGCCCAGCGTTCCGGCCAGCGAGGTACGCAACGTGCGCCGGGCCCGGGCGAGCAGCGACTCGACGGTCCGATAGCTGAGCCCCATGCGCACGGCGACCTGGCCGACGTCGAGGTCCTCGGACTTCAGCCGGAGCGCTTCCGCCTGGCGCGCGGGCAGTTCCCCGCTGCGCACGGCCAGCCACTTGGCCTCGGCCCGGTCGCACACCGCCTCCTCGACGGGCACCGGGCCCGGCGCGACGAGCGTGGGGCTGCTGCGTACCTCGGCCTCACGGTTGACCTGGCGGTACCGGTCGACGCACAGCCGCATGGTCACGGTCGTCAGCCAGGCGCCGAGGCGTTCGTCGTCCAGGTCGGGGCGCTCCGCGGCGCGCAGCATGGCCTCGTGCACCGCGTCCTCGGCATCCTCAGGGCTCATCGACCTGCGCCGGGCCACCTTGAGCAGGTGCTCGCGGTGGCTCCACATGCGTTGCCAACGGTCGTGGGCCGCCTGTATCTCCGCAGGGATGTCAGGCATGTCAGGCATGTCCATCGCCATGAGGGCCCCTTCGCGCTCATCCGCCGGTCTCGTGCTGTCCGGCGGATGGCGACATTACCGCCCAGTATCCGCAGTTGTGGAGGGGGTGGAGGCCATCGAGTCCGCACTGTTGCTGCCCAGCGGAGCGCCGCTGGGCAGCAGGTCGTCGCCGGGCAGTTCGATGTCCGTGCCGGGCGCGGGGAGTTGGGGTTCCTGCGTCTCCGTGCCCCCGGCTGATGGACGGGACGTGCCGGGCGTCGGCGAGCCAGGTGCCGACGGAGTCCGGGAGGCGCTGGGACGGGGGGACGGGGTCGGCTTCGGAGTGGGTTTCGGCACAGGTTCCGGCCGCGACGGCTCGGAACGACTCGACCCCTTCGCGGAGCTGTCCGGCACCACCCGGTGCCCTTCCAGGAAGTAGGTGTACCAGGCTCTGACCGTGCGGAGATACGCCTCCGAGTGGTTGTAGCCGAGGACCGCCCGGTCCAACCCGGCCGGGTCGGAGAGGTCCCGCCCACCCGCGCACAGATAGCGCCCGGCGGCGAGTGCCGCGTCGAAGACGTTGCCCGGGTCGGCCCGCCCGTCGCCGTTGCCGTCCACGCCCCAGCGGGCCCAGGTCGACGGGATGAACTGCATCGGTCCGACCGCCCGGTCGTAGGCCGGGTCCCCGTCGTACGCGCCGCCGTCGGTGTCCCGTACGACGGCGAAGGCGCCGCCGTCCAGTCGCGGCCCGAGGATCGGCGCCACGGTCGTACCGTCCGCCGTCACCCGGCCGCCCCGCGCCTGCCCGGACTCCACCTGGCCGATCGCGGCCAGCAACTGCCAGCGCAGCCGGCAGCCGGGAGCGGTCCGCGCGAGCTCCGCCTCGGCGCGCCGGTAGGCGGCGAACACACTCGCCGGGAGCGCGGCGCCCGCCCCCGCCGCCCCAGGCACAGATGCCCCACGCTTGCGGTCCCGCGTCCGCAGCGGCGGGAGTGCGGTGCGGTACGGGGTGTCGCCCGATACGCTCGGCCCGTGCTCGACGGGTGCCTCCCGCTGGGGTACGGAGGCCCGTGCCGGGACCGCCCCCGGCGCCTGTGACGCGGTCAGCGCCGCCATGGCCGCCACCGTGATCGCCGCCCCCCTGGCAGCTCTGGCTCTGTGCCCTGCCACGTCGCGCTCCCTCCCTGTGGGTTGATGTCGTCTGCTTCTGCTCTACGGGGCAGGGCGGCGCGTCCGTCGCACGGAACGGGGAGAATTTCGGGAGGCGGGGTCGGCACGCGCGTCCACGGAGAGGGTGAGCGGCTCGTCGGCGCTGCGCAGGCGCACTCCTCGAACCGCGCGCACGTACAAGATCCACTTTCGTGACACGATGAGCGGTGGCCGAGGGCCCCTTACGGCCCCGTCGGCGCACCGGGCCCGTCCTGTTCATCTCCGCCCGTGACGGGGGAGACTCGGACCCATGCGTACTGCGTACAACGTGGAGACGGTCAGGGCCGCCGAGCGGGAGCTGATGGCACGGCTTCCGGAGGGGGCGCTGATGCAGCGGGCGGCTGCCGGACTCGCCGCCGCCTGCGCGGACCTGCTGGGGCGGGTGTACGGCCGTCGGGTCGTGCTGCTCGTCGGGAGCGGGGACAACGGCGGTGACGCCCTCTACGCGGGCGCGCGGCTCGCGAGGCGCGGGGCCGGTGTCACCGCTGTGCTGCTCGCACCCGAACGGGCCCATGGCGGGGGCCTCGCGGCGCTGCGGCGCGCGGGAGGCCGGACGGTGGCTCCGGATGGCGCCGAGGGGCTCATCGAACGGGCCGACCTCCTCCTCGACGGCATCGTCGGGATCGGCGGCAAGGGCGGGCTCCGCCCCGACGCGGCCCGGCTGGCCGAGGTCGCCGAGCGGTCCCGCGCGGCCGTCGTCGCCGTCGACCTGCCGAGCGGGGTGGACGCGGACACGGGCCAGGTGAACGGGGCGGCCGTACGGGCCGACCTGACCGTCACGTTCGGGACGCACAAGCCGGGTCTGCTGATCGATCCCGCGCGGGAGTACGCCGGGTCGGTGCGGCTCGTCGACATCGGGCTCGCCCTACCAGAGAAGGCCGAACTGGAAGCCCTCCAGCACGCCGATGTACGGCGGCTCCTGCCCGTGCCGACCGGAGAGAGCGACAAGTACCGGCGAGGTGTCGTCGGGATCGCCGCCGGGTCCGCGCGGTACCCGGGGGCCGCCGTGCTCGCCGTGTACGGGGCGCTGCGGGGCGGCGCCGGGGCCGTGCGGTACGTCGGGCCCGCCGGGGACGCCGTGATCGCCCGCTTCCCCGAGACGCTCGTCTCCGACCGGGGGCCGAGGCACGCCGGACGCGTGCAGGCGTGGGTCGTCGGGCCGGGGGCCGGGGACGACGCCTCGGCCGTCGCGGAGGTGCTGGCGTCGGACGTGCCGGTCCTCATCGACGCGGACGGACTGCGGCTCGCCGACCGGGACGCCGTACGCGCGCGTACCGCGCCGACCCTCATGACCCCGCACGCCGGAGAGGCCGCCGCGCTCCTCGGGGTGCCGCGCGAGGAGGTCGAGGGGGCCCGGCTGGCCTCGGCGCGGGAACTCGCCGGGCGCTACGACGCGACCGTGCTGCTCAAGGGCTCGACCACGCTCGTCGCCGACGCCGGCGGCGGGGCCGTACGCGTCAACCCGACCGGGACGGCATGGCTGGCCACCGCCGGCAGCGGTGACGTCCTGTCCGGTCTCGCCGGGTCCCTGCTCGCGTCCGGGCTGAGCGCTCTGGACGCCGGCAGCGTGGGCGCGTATCTGCACGGGCTGGCCGGGCGGTTCGCGGCGGACGGGGCGCCGGTGGGGGCGCACGACGTGGCCGAGGCCGTACCGGCGGCCTGGCGAGACGTAAGGGACGTGACGGAGGCGTGACGGCGGATCAGCAGCCGTACGGGTGACGGCGAGCCGGTATACCGACGCGTAACCGCGAACTACTACCTGATGGGACCAATACCGGTCGGCCGAATATGCGGAGCTGAAAGGGCGATGTTTCGCTGGCCGCATGGATGAGCCAAATATACGAGGCACCACCCGGCGCGAGTTGCTGGGAGGCGCGGCAGTCGTTCTGGGGAGTCCCGTTCTCGGTTTCCGCGAGGACACCCAGGAACCGTTACAGGAAGAGCCCGGCGGGAACTGCGGCAGCGACTACGACGCGGAATACGAGGAGCAGTTCGAGGCCGCCGAGGACGTCGAGATCGACGACCGCTCCCTCGCCGCCAAGTGGTGCCGACCCATTCGAAAACGGGCCAGGGTGACGATGCGTTACCGGGTGCGGGGAAACTGGCAGGTCGGCTACCACACCGGAGTGGATCTTGCCGTGCCGAAGGGAACCCCGGTTTACGCGGTCGGCACCGGCGTCGTCGTCCTGGCCAGCTGGTCGGGGTCGTACGGAAAGGCCGTGACGATCAAGATGAGCGATTCCCGATATGTGCTCTACGCACATCTCTCGCGCATCTCGGTCGCGCGCGGCGCCAAGGTCAGGGCCGGCACCCGGATCGGCAGCAGCGGCGCCACCGGGCGCGCCACCGGCCCGCATCTGCACTTCGAGGTCCGGTCCCGCCGCCCGTACGGCTCGGACATCGACCCGGTGAAATACCTGGCCCGGCACGGTCTGAGACTCTGACACGCGTGCGCGTGCGTGTCCCGAGGGGGACGCGCTCATCGGCGGTGTCAGTCGTCTCTGAGACACTGGGGGCGCCATGAACGAGACAGCAACTGCCCCGACCGCCCCACTGCGCGCCCGTGCCGAGATCGACCTGGCCGCACTGCGGGCCAACGTGCGGGCCCTGCGCGCCCGCGCGTCGGGAGCCGCCGTCATGGCCGTGGTCAAGTCCGACGCGTACGGCCATGGCGCGGTGCCCTGCGCCCGCGCCGCGGTCGAGGCGGGCGCGCGCTGGCTCGGGACCGCCACGCCGGAGGAGGCTCTCGCACTGCGGAAGGCGGGGCTGCCGGGGCGGATCATGTGCTGGCTGTGGACGCCCGGCGGCCCCTGGCGGGAGGCGATCGAGGCCGACCTCGACGTGTCCGTCAGCGGGCTGTGGGCGCTCCGGGAGCTCGTCGCCGCGGCCCGCGAGGCCGGCCTTCCCGCGCGCGTGCAGCTCAAGGCCGACACCGGACTGGGGCGGGGCGGCTGCCAGCCGGGTGAGGACTGGGCCGAGCTGGTCGCCGAGGCCCTGAGCGCCCAGTCCGAAGGCCTCCTGCGCGTCACCGGCCTCTGGTCGCATTTCGCCTGCGCCGACGAGCCGGGGCATCCCTCCATCGCCGCCCAGCTCACCCGCTTCCGGGAGATGCTGGCGTACGCCGAAGGGCAGGGCGTGCGCCCCGAGGTGCGCCACATCGCCAACTCGCCCGCGACGCTCACGCTTCCGGAGAGCCACTTCGACCTCGTCCGGGCGGGCATCGCGGTCTACGGCATCTCGCCCAGCCCCGAAGTCGGCGCCCCCGCCGACTTCGGGCTGCGTCCGGTGATGACGCTGTCGGCGTCGATGGCGCTGGTCAAGCATGTTCCGGGCGGCCATGGCGTCAGTTACGGCCATCGTTACGTCACCCCGGGCGCCACGACCCTCGGCCTGGTGCCCGTCGGATACGCGGACGGCATCCCGCGGCACGCCTCCGGCGCCGGACCGGTGCTGGTCGACGGCAAGTGGCGGACGGTCGCCGGGCGGATCGCCATGGACCAGTTCGTCGTGGACCTCGGCGGCGACGAGCCCGCCACCGGCACCCGGGCCGTGCTCTTCGGCCCCGGTGACCGGGGCGAGCCCACCGCCGAGGACTGGGCGCAGGCCGCGGGCACCATCGCCTACGAAATCGTGACCCGCATCGGAACGCGCGTTCCTCGCGTCTATGTGAATGAGGAACAAGCGGGGTAACCGCATAGTGCGCGCAAGAACAGCGAGTCCCGACACACCGGTAGCACCCGACCCAGCGAACAGGAGCGGTACGTGAGCGAGAGCAGTGCGGAGGCCGTCGTCGACGCCGCCGCTTCGGTGGCCCTCGCCTCCGCGACGGGGGCGGGCGCCGGCTGGCGCCGGGCGACCGGGATCGCCGGCGCCGCGATAGGCGTGATCGCCGCGGGCGCCGCGGCCGGTGTGGCCGTCGAGCGGCTCACCGTCGGGCGCGGGATGCGGCAGAAGGCGCGGCTCGCCCTCGACTCGACCGGGCCGTACGGCGCGCTGCGCGGCACCCCCGGCAAGGCGCTCGCCGACGACGGCACCGAGCTGTACTACGAGGTCGACGACGTCGATCCGGAAGCCGTGCCCGCGCTGTCGCCGCGCCGGCGCCGGCTGTTCGGGCGCAAGGCCCCCGCCCCCGTCACCGTCGTCTTCAGCCACGGCTACTGCCTCAGCCAGGACTCCTGGCACTTCCAGCGCGCGGCGCTCAGGGGCGTCGTACGGACCGTGCACTGGGACCAGCGCAGCCACGGGCGGTCCGCACGCGGGGTGCGGCAGGTGCAGGACGGGGTGCCGGTCGACATCGAGCAGCTCGGGCGCGACCTGAAAGCGGTCATCGACGCGACCGTCCCCGAGGGGCCGATCGTGCTCGTCGGACACTCCATGGGCGGGATGACCGTCATGGCGCTGGCCGACCAGTACCCCGAGCTGATCCGAGACCGGGTGGTGGCGGTGGCCCTGGTCGGGACGTCGTCCGGACGGCTCGGGGAGGTCAACTTCGGGCTGCCCGTCGCCGGCGTCAACGTCGTACGACGAGTGCTGCCGGGCGTCCTCAAGGCGCTGGGGCAGCGGGCCGACCTGGTGGAGAAGGGGCGGCGGGCCACCGCCGACCTGTTCGCCGGGATCATCAAGCGCTACTCCTTCGCGTCCCGGGACGTCGACCCTGCCGTCGTCCGGTTCGCCGAGCGGATGATCGAGGGCACCCCGATCGACGTGGTCGCCGAGTACTACCCGGCGTTCGACAACCACGACAAGACCGCCGCCCTCGCCCACTTCGCGGACAAGCCGGTGCTCGTCCTGGCCGGAGTGGGGGACATGGTCACGCCCAGCGAGCACAGCGAGGCGATCGCCTCCCTGCTGCCGGAGGCGGAGCTGGTGCTGGTTCCCGACGCCGGGCACCTGGTCATGCTGGAGCACCCGGAAGTGGTCACCGACCGCCTCGCCGACCTGCTCACCCGAGCCGGGGCGGTGCCCTCAGGGGCTACCGTTGGCGGTTATGGAAGCACCGCGCAACCCGGCTGAGACCGAGCTGACCGTCACCTCCCCCGAGCAGATGCGCGAGCTGGGTCTGAAGCTCGCCAAGCTGCTGCGCGCCGGGGACCTGGTGATGCTCAGCGGAGAGCTCGGCGCGGGCAAGACGACGCTGACCCGGGGCCTCGGCGAGGGGCTCGGGGTGCGGGGGGCCGTGACCTCGCCGACCTTCGTGATCGCCCGGGTGCATCCGTCCCTGGGGGACGGGCCGCCGCTGGTCCACGTCGACGCCTACCGCCTGGGCGGCGGGCTCGACGAAATGGAGGACCTCGATCTCGACGTGTCGCTGCCGGAGTCGGTGGTCGTCGTCGAGTGGGGCGAGGGCAAGGTCGAGGAACTGACCGACGACCGGCTCCAGGTGTGGATCCACCGCGCGGTCGGTGACACGACCGACGAGGTGCGGCACGTGACGCTGACGCCGGTCGGGGAGCGGTGGACCGCCGCCGACCTCAGCGTGCTCACGGCCTGAGACCACGCCCGCACCCTCCCGCGGACGTTTTCGGTGAACGTTCCGACAAACGGTCGGCAAGATATTGCGTTTGCCGTCACGTGCGTGGTCACATGGTACCCAGCCCGTAGTTAGGTCTACCTAACTACACCCGCCCCCGAACTTCAGGAGGCGTCCATGTCGGCCACCGAGAACCGGCCCCGCCCGCAGCCGTACGCGCTCGCCGGCGGCGTGTCCATGCGTGATCTACTGGCGTCCTGTGCGGCGGCGGAGGCCGTCTCGACACCACCGCGGATGCCCGACCCGGAGACCGTGCGGGCGGGCGCGGAGCGTCCCGAAGCGGCCTGAGCGTCCCGAAGCGGCCTGAGCGGGCTCAGGGGATCACCGCGACCGTCGCGCCGATCGTCGCGAAGGTCCACATCACGTCGCCGTCCGCGCGGGACTCCCGGATGCCGCCCGTCCGCACGGTGGTCATGGCGGGGTCGGCGGGCGGCGCCGCGTCCCGCACGGCCGCGCTGAAGCCGATCGCCACGCCGTCGACGCTGGTGAAGCGGACCACGTGTTCGATGGGAGTGCCGTCGGTGCCGGTCACGGCGTTGGAGCGGGAGGTGACCGCGTAGACGCCGGGGGCGGGGGCGATGTTTCCGGGTGTGACCTCGAAGGTGCGGATCACCTTGTCGCCGAGGCCGACCAGCCAGACGCGGTGGCCCCTCAGGGAGTACACGACGCGGGTGCCCGTGCCGGAGCCCGGCGGCAGGAGGGCGGCGTTCTTCTTTCCCCCCGGGGCCTTCGATGTGGTGATCGCCGGGGTGCCGTTCGTGCGGGCCTTGGTGAGGTGGGCGGGGGACGTCGCGTAGGCCTGGTAGCCGAGGAAGCCGACCGTTGCGAGGGCCGCTGCGGTGAGGGCGGTTACGAAGCCTGCGCTGCTGGGTGCCACCGGTTACCTCTTGAGTATTTAGTCCTCATTTGTGGTGACGGTAGCAGGTCGCCGGGCCGGTGCGGCGCCGCTGCGGCCGGTCGCGCCCGCGCGCCAGAGCGGCGCATCGAGACCGCCCCGCGCCCGTCCCTGTGCGGGCTGCGGCAGCCTCGGGCTCCCCGGAGCCGTAGGCTGTTTGCGTGCTCTTGCTCGCTCTGGATACCGCCACCCCTGCCGTGACCGTCGCCCTGCATGACGGGCGTGACGTCGTCGCCTCGTTCAGCCAGGTGGACGCGCGTCGGCACGGGGAGCTGTTGTTGCCGGCCGTCGACCGGGTGCTCGCGGACGCGGGGGTGAAGCTGGACGCGGTCACCGGGATCGTCGTGGGGACCGGACCCGGGCCCTACACCGGGCTGCGTGTCGGGCTCATGACCGCCGACACCTTCGGGCTCGCCCTCGGGATCCCCGTACACGGGATGTGCACCCTGGACGGACTCGCGTACGCGGCCGACCCCGGCGAGGGGCCCTTCGTCGTGGCGACCGACGCACGGCGCAAGGAGGTCTACTGGGCGCGGTACGAGAACCGCCGTACCCGGACCGGTGAACCCGCCGTCGACCGGCCCGCCGACATCGCCGAGCAGGTCAAGGGGCTGCCCGCGGTCGGCGCCGGGGCGCTGCTCTACCCCGGCACCTTCCCCGACGCCCGCGAGCCCGAGTACGTCTCCGCCGCCGCCCTCGCCTCCCTGGCCGCCGAGCGGATCGGGGCCGGGGAGGAACTGCCCGCGCCGCGGCCGCTGTATCTGCGCCGGCCCGACGCGCAGGTTCCCAAGAACTACAAGGTGGTCACCCCCAAGTGACCGCACCTGTGACTCCTGTGCTGCGCGAGATGCGGTGGTGGGACATCGACCCCGTCCTGGAGCTGGAGCGGGACCTCTTCCCGGAGGACGCCTGGTCCCGGGGCATGTTCTGGTCCGAGCTCGCGCACTCGCGGGGGCCCGACGCCACCCGGCGGTACGTGGTGGCCGAGGAGGGCGGGCGGATCGTGGGTTACGGCGGGCTCGCCATCGCCGGCACCGAATCCGACAGCGGCTCCGCCGCGGGGGCCGACGTCCAGACGATCGCCGTCGCCCGCGACCACTGGGGCACCGGACTCGGCTCGGTGCTGCTGACCGAGCTGCTGCGGGCCGCGACCGCCTTCGAGTGCGCCGAAGTGATGCTGGAGTGCCGGATCGACAACATCCGCGCCCAGAAGCTCTACGAGCGCTTCGGCTTCGAGGCGATCGGGTTCCGCCGCGGCTACTACCAGCCGGGCAACGTGGACGCCCTGGTCATGCGACTGACCACAGCATCCGACAGCGGCTCCGCCGCGGTATCGACATCCGAACGAGGAACCGAGATCAATGGCTGACGAACCGCTTGTCCTGGGCATCGAGACCTCCTGTGACGAGACCGGCGTCGGCATCGTCCGGGGCACCACCCTGCTGGCCGACGCCATCGCGTCCAGCGTCGACGAGCACGCCCGGTTCGGTGGCGTGGTGCCGGAGGTGGCCAGCAGGGCGCACCTCGAAGCGATGGTGCCGACCATCGAGCGCGCCCTGAAGGACGCCGGGGTGAGCGCGCGTGACCTCGACGGGATCGCCGTCACCGCCGGTCCCGGACTCGCCGGCGCGCTGCTCGTCGGGGTCTCCGCGGCGAAGGCGTACGCCTACGCCCTCGGCAAGCCGCTCTACGGTGTGAACCACCTCGCCTCCCACATCTGCGTGGACCAGCTGGAGCACGGCGCGCTGCCGGAGCCGACGATGGCGCTGCTGGTGAGCGGCGGTCACTCGTCGTTGCTGCTGTCCTCCGACATCACCTCCGACGTACGGCCGATGGGCGCGACCATCGACGACGCGGCCGGCGAGGCCTTCGACAAGATCGCCCGGGTGCTGAACCTCGGCTTCCCCGGCGGTCCGGTCATCGACCGGTACGCGCGCGAGGGCGACCCCTCGGCGATCGCGTTCCCGCGCGGTCTGACCGGGCCGCGCGACCCGGCGTACGACTTCTCCTTCTCCGGCCTCAAGACGGCGGTCGCCCGCTGGATCGAGGCGAAACGGGCCGCGGGGGAGGAGGTGCCGGTGCGTGACGTGGCCGCCTCCTTCCAGGAGGCGGTCGTGGACGTGCTCACCCGCAAGGCCGTGCGGGCCTGCAAGGACGAGGGCGTCGACCACCTGATGATCGGCGGCGGTGTGGCCGCCAACTCGCGGCTGCGGGTCCTCGCCCAGGAGCGCTGCGAGGCCGCCGGGATCCGGCTGCGGGTACCGCGGCCCAAGCTGTGCACGGACAACGGCGCGATGGTCGCCGCGCTCGGCGCCGAGATGGTCGCCCGGGGGCGGGCCGCGTCCAGCTGGGACCTCTCCGCCGACTCCTCCCTCCCGGTGACCGACCCGCACGTGCCGGGCCACGACCATGTGCACGAGGTCAGCAAGGAGAACCTCTACTCGTGACGGTCACGCTGATGTGGGAGGCCCGGGCGGCCGAAGGGCGGGGCGAGGAACTGCTCGCCTGGGCCCGCCGACAGGAGCTTCCCCTACGGCCGTTGCGGCGCGAGACCTTCCGGGCGCCGCAGGACCGCGTCCTGGTCGTCACGTGGTGGGACGCGGCCCACGACGCCCAGCTCCCCGAACTCCCCGAGCCCGACGACGGGTTGGTCGCCCGGCCGGTGCACCGGTGGCGGTTCGAGTCGCTGGGCGTGGACTGAGCTCACTGCGTCTGCGACACCTCCGTCTATGACACCTCCGTCTCGCAGCGCAGTCGGCGGTCCGGGCCCAACTCCCGCACGGGGCCCGTGAGATGAAGCAGTGCCGTGTGCCGGACCTCCGCGCTCGATGCCGCCAGCCGCAGCTCCAGGTCGCCCGGTTCGACGACGCGGCGGCCCTTGCGGTCGGTGAACGCCGACAGCTCCGCGTGGAAGCGGAACGTCACGCGGCGGGACTCGCCCGGCTCCAGCTCCAGCCGCCGGTAGCCGATCAGGCGGACGTCCGGGCGGGTCACCGAGGCGACCGGGTCGTGCAGATAGAGCTGGACGATCTCGGCGCCCGCCCGGTCCCCCGCGTTGCGCACGGTCAGCGACACGTCGTGGGTGCCGTCCGTGCCGATCTCCTCCCGTGCCCCGCCGCCCGTGAAGTCCTCCCACACGAACTCCGTGTAGGAGCGACCGTGTCCGAAGGCGTACAGCGGGGTCGGGTCCAGGTTGCTGACCTCGCCCGCGAGGCCGAGCGGCGGCTGGAGGTAGGTCCACGGCTGGCCGCCGGGCACCTGCGGGACGCTCACCGGGAGGCGGCCCGACGGGTTGACCCGGCCCGACAGCACGCCGGCGACGGCCGGGCCGCCCTCCTCGCCGGGGAAGAACGCCTGGACGACCGCGCCGAGCCGGCCCTGCCAGCGGCCGAGCGCGTAGGGGCGGCCGGTCAGCAGGACCAGCACCACCGGGACACCGGTCGCGACCAGGGAGTCCAGCAACTCGCCCTGGACACCGGGCAGGCGCAGGTCCGTCACATCGCAGCCCTCGCCCGAGGTGCCCCGGCCGAAGAGGCCTGCCCGGTCGCCGAGCACCGCCACGCAGACGTCCGCCTCCGCCGTCCGGGCCACCGCCTCCTCGAAGCCCCCGGTGTCCGGGTCGTCGACCCCGCAGCCCTCGGTGAACGTCACCTTGGCGTCGGGGAGTTCGGTGCGCAGGGCCTCCAGGACCGTGGGGATCTCGATGCCCATCGGGACGTCGGGGTGGTGGGTGAGGACGTGGGAGGGGAAGGAGTAGCAGCCCAGCATGGCCAGGGCGTCGGCGGCGCGGGGGCCGACGACCGCGACCCTGGTGTCGGGGGCCAGCGGGAGGACGCCGTCCGGGTTGTCCAGGAGCACCACCGACTCCTCGGCGAGGCGGCGGGCCAGGGCGCGGTTCGCCCTCGAGTCCAGGTCGATCCGCTCGGTGGGTTCCGGGTTCCAGTCCTCGTCCAGGAGGCCCAGCTCGCATTTCTGGAGCAGGACCCGGCGGGCCGCCCGGTCGATCAGCGACTCGGGGACCTCGCCCGCGCGGACGGCCTCGATCAGGGGGGTGCCGTAGCACTTGAGGGTGGGCAGTTCGACGTCGAGGCCCGCCGCGAGGGACGCGTGGGCCGCGCCCGCCTCGGTGCCGGCGATCCGGTGCTGGGTCTGGAGGAAGCCGACGCCGAAGTAGTCGGAGACCACCGTGCCGGTGAACCCCCACTCCTCGCGCAGGAGTTCGGTCAGCAGTCCGGGGTCGGCGGAGGCCGGGACGCCGTCCGTGTCGGTGTACGCGGCCATCACCGAGCGGGCCCCGCCCTCGCGCAGGGCGAACTCGAAGGGCGGCAGGGTGATGTCGGCGAACTCCCGCACGCCCGCGCGCACGGGCGCGAGGTTGCGGGCGCCGGCCGAGGAGGCGTACCCGGCGAAGTGCTTGAGCGTGGCGACGATCCCCGCCGACTCCAGACCCCGGACGTACGCGGCGCCGATCGTGCCCACCAGATACGGGTCCTCGCCGATCGTCTCCTCGACCCGTCCCCAGCGCGGGTCGCGGACGACGTCCAGAACGGGGGCCAGACCCTGGTGGACACCGACCGCGCGCAGGTCGCGGCCGATGGCGCCGGCCATCTCCTCGACCAGGTCGGCGTCCCAGCTCGCGCCCCAGGCGAGCGGGACCGGATAGGCGGTGGCCCGCCAGGTGGTGAAGCCGGCCAGGCACTCCTCGTGGGCCAGCGCAGGGATGCCGAAACGGCCCGCTTCGGTGATACGGCGCTGGGCGCGGGCCAGTGCCTGCGCGCCCAGCGCCGGGTCCACCGGGGCGGTGCCGAAGGGGCGGGTGAGCTGGCCCAGGCCCCGGGTGATCAGCTCGTCCCAGTCGTAGTCGGCGGTCATCTCGCGCTGCAGGGGGGCGACTCCGTCCCCGTCCGTGCTGGCGCCCACCCACACGCCGTAGAGCTGGGCGGTCTTCTCCTGAAGGGTCATCCGGGAGAGGAGGTCGTCGACGCGGGCGGAGGCGGTCAGGGCGGGGTCACGCCAGGGCGCGGTGGTCATGTAACTCCTGTCGGGCTCGACTGTGGTCGACGACCTCAGGGCCTGGTCTGACGAATGTTTCGATAGATAATCCGAATGTTTTGGGAACCTAGGGCCGCCGGGAGGGTTCGTCAAGAGGGCGCGCAGGGATACGATCGCCGCCATGACACCCCCGGAGCCCGCTGAAACCCGGACGACTTCCCCGACATCCTCGACGGCCGGCCGGTCGCCACAGACCGCCACGCTCGCCGAGATCGCCCGGGAGGCCGGCGTTTCGGCGCCGACAGTTTCGAAGGTCCTCAATGGCAGGGCCGACGTCGCTCCCGCGACCCGCGCCCGCGTCGAAGGCCTGCTGCGCGCGCACGGCTACCGGCGCCGGCGCGCCGAGGCGAGCCGTTCGCCCCTGATCGACCTGGTCTTCCACGAGCTGGAGAGCGCGTGGGCGATGGAGGTCATCCGGGGCGTGGAGAACGTGGCCCGTGACGCCGGGCTCAGCGTCGTGCTGAGCGAGAGCGCGGGGCGGCTCACCCCCGGCCGCACCTGGGCCGACCAGGTCGCCGCCCGCCGCCCCTACGGCGTGGTCCTCGTGCTGTCCGGGCTGGACGAGTCCCAGCGCGCGCTGCTGAGCAGCAGATCGATCCCGTTCGTGGTGATGGACCCGGCGGGCGATCCGGGCGCCGACGTGCCCTCCATCGGCGCGACCAACTGGCAGGGCGGGCTCGCCGCGACCCGCCACCTCGTCGAGCTCGGGCACCGCAGGATCGGCGCGATCACCGGCCCCTCCCGCATGATGTGCAGCCGCGCCCGGATCGACGGTTACCGGGCCGCCCTGGAGACCGCGGGGCTGCCCGTCGACCCCGGGCTGATCATGGCCGGCGACTTCCACCACGAGACCGGCTACCGCCAGGGCCTGGCCCTCCTGCGCCGCCCCGACCGGCCCACCGCGGTCTTCGCCGGCAACGACCTCCAGGCGCTCGGTCTGTACGAGGCGGCCCGCGAGCTGGGCCTGCGCATCCCGGAGGACCTCAGCGTGGTCGGGTTCGACGACCTTCCGGTGGCGCCCTGGGTGGGGCCGCCGCTGACGACCGTACGGCAGCCGCTGACCGAGATGGCCGAGGCCGCGGCGAAGCTGGTGCTGGATCTGGGGCGGGACGGCGGGAGCCCGGCGGCGACCCGGGTGGAGCTGGCGACGAGCCTGGTGGTGCGCAGCAGTACCGCTGAGGCCGAGGGGTGAGCTATTGACGGGTGGGGTGCCTGCGCCCACACTCCTCCGAAGCCAATCGGTTGCACGACCGAAACTTTCGGAGGCACCCGCAATGAGATCTCTGAGAACCGGCTTATCCCTTGTGTCCCTTCTGGGTGGCCTCGCGCTGCTCTTCCCGGCCCCCACGGCGAGCGCCGCCGACGTCCCCCTGCGCGACCTCGCCGCCGCCAAGGGCAAGGTCATGGGCACGGCCGTCACCGGGTCCAAGCTCACCGGCACCTACGGCGACCTCGCCGGGGCGCAGTTCAACTCGCTGACCCCCGGCAACGCCATGAAGTGGGGCTCGGTCGAGCCGACCCGGGGCAGTTACAACTGGGCCGAGGCGGACCAGATCGTGGACTTCGCCGAGGCCCACGGCCAGCAGGTACGCGGCCACACCCTGGTCTGGCACAGCCAGAACCCGAGCTGGCTGACGAACGGCACCTGGACCTCCGCCGAGCTCGGGCAACTGATGAACGACCACATAGCCCTGGAAGTCGGCCGCTACAAGGGCCGCCTCAAGGCCTGGGACGTCGTCAACGAGCCCTTCAACGAGGACGGCACCTACCGCCAGACCCTCTGGTACAACGGCCTCGGCACCGGCTACATCGCCCAGGCCCTCACCGCCGCCCGCGCCGCCGACCCGGCCGCCAGGCTGTACATCAACGACTACAACGTCGAGGGTGTCAACGCGAAGTCCACCGCCCTGTACAACCTGGTCAGGTCGCTGAAGGAGCAGGGCGTCCCGATCGACGGGGTCGGGCTCCAGGCCCATCTGATCGTCGGCCAGGTCCCCGCCACCCTCCAGCAGAACATCCAGCGCTTCGCCGACCTCGGAGTCGACGTGGCGATCACCGAGCTGGACATCCGGATGACGCTGCCCTCCGACAGCGCGAAGCTCGCTCAGCAGGCCGCCGACTACAAGGCCGTCATGAACGCGTGCGTGGCGGTCGCGCGCTGCGCCGGCGTCACCGTCTGGGGCTTCACCGACTCCGACTCCTGGATCCCGAGCACCTTCCCGGGCCAGGGCGCGGCGACGCCGTACGACGAGAACTACGCGCCGAAACCGGCGTACCACGCGATAGCGGAGGCGCTCGGCGGCACGACCACGCCGCCACCGACCGGCGCGTGCACCGCCGCCTACAGCGTGAGCAGTCAGTGGGACACCGGCTTCACGGGGCAGGTGAAGATCTCCTGCTCGGGTGCCGCACTGTCGTCGTGGAAGGCCGGCTGGACGTACGGCGCCGGGCAGCGGATCACCCAGGCCTGGAACGCGACCTGCACCCAGTCGGGGACCGCGGTCAGTTGCTCCAACGCGGCCTATAACGGGACCGTGCCGGACGGTGGTTCGGTGACCTTCGGGTTCAACGCCTCGTGGAGCGGGAGCAATCCGGTACCGGCCGTGACGCTCGAATGAGAAGTCTGAGATTTTCCGAAGAAAGCCGCCCAGGAGGCCTTCCTCGTAATAATTCGGACGTACGTTCCTCCCTGTGACGGGAGACGGCGAGGACAGACGAGCGGGCCGGCGGCCGAGAGTACTGAAGGCCGTCGGCCTCACGCTCGCGGGCACGCTGGTTCTGGGATGCGCAGCGGCGGGCTGGGCGTACTGGCACCTCAACAGCAACATCAAGAGCGTCGACATCAACACCGCGCTCGGCGACGACCGCCCCGCGAAGCCGACGCCGACCCCTTCGGCCTCGCAGGAGGCACCGCTGCCCACGGAGGCGGTGAACATCCTGGTCCTGGGCTCCGACTCGCGCAGCGGCAAGGAGAACCAGGCGCTCGGGGGCGGCAGCAGCACCGGCGCCCGGTCCGACACCGCGATGGTCGTGCACATCGACGCGGGCCGCACCGCGGCGACGGTCGTCAGCATCCCGCGCGACACCCTCGTCACCCGCCCGTCGTGCCCCCTGGAGAGCGGCGGCTCCACGTCGGCGGCGTACGGCGCGATGTTCAACAGCGCCTACTCGGTGGGCGGTCCGGTGTGCGCGGTCAAGACGGTCGAGTCGATCACGAACGTCCGCATGGACCACTACGTCGAGATCGACTTCTCCGGCTTCGCGAAGCTGGTCGACGCGCTCGGCGGGGTCACGGTGACCACGGACGAGGACATCGACGACGACGACAGCCACCTCACCCTGAAGGCGGGCACCCACCACCTGAACGGCAAGCGGGCCCTCGCGTTCGCCCGCACCCGGCACGGCATCGGCGACGGCAGCGACCTGGGCCGCATAGGCCTCCAGCAGAAGCTGGTGAAGGCCCTGCTGGAGCAGATCTCCTCGACGAACCTGCTGACCAGCCCCACCAAGCTGTACTCCGTCGCCGACGCGATCACCGGCAGTCTCACCACCGACACCGGCCTCGACTCCCTGACCGAGCTGATGAGTCTCGGCGAGAGCCTGAAGGGCCTGTCGAGCGACGAGGTGAAGACGGTGACCATGCCGGTCGTGACCGCGCCCTCGAACCCCAACCGGGTGGTGGCGAAGGAACCGGCGGCGAGTGACCTGTGGGAATCCCTGCGCTGAAGGTGAACCGGCGGGTGCAACCATCGGGCACCCCGGAAGGTCTCTTGCGGTGACTGCACTGCCGTAACCAGGGGGATTTCCGATGGCCATCTCGCGTTCGTACAAAGCCTTGTCCGTACCGCTCGTCGCCGGTGCGCTGGCGCTCGGCGGTATCCCCGCCCTGACGGCCAGTGCCGCGGCGGCCGCCCCGACGTCCGTCCAGGACGACTTCAACGGCGACGGCTACAAGGACCTCGCCGTCGGCGCCCCGACCGCCACGGTCGGCGGCCAGAAGAGGGCGGGCTACGTCGCCGTCATGTACGGCGGCCCGCACGGCCTGACCAAGGACCACCGGACGATCGTCAGCCGCGCCACCAGCGGCATACCGGGCAGCCCCGCAGCGGGCGAGAACTTCGGGATCCAGTTGTCCAAGGGCGACCTGGACGGCGACGGGCGCACCGACCTGGTCATCGGGCAGAGTTCCACCGTCCGGGACGCGGTCGTCGTCTGGGGCGGCAAGAGCGGCCTGTCCGGCGGGGTGTCCGTGCCCGCCGCGGTCACCCAGGCCGGCGACTTCGACGGCGACGGCAAGCAGGACCTCGTCCTGTTCCGCGGGGGCCGCTCCCAGGTCGACGACCCGTTCGGCACCACGGCCACCGTGTGGACGGGCCCGCTCTCCCGGACCGGCAAGCCGGCCGCGACGAAGGCCTTCGGCCCGAAGGACTTCGAGTTCGCCGACGTGCTGGACACCGCGGCCGGGGACGTCAACGCCGACGGCCGCGACGACCTCGCGCTGAACCTCTACACCGGCGACGGCGGCTTCGGCTCGAAGTTCTACCTGGCCTCCGCCTCCGGAGACACCTTCACGTCCGCCGACGCTCCCCGGGGATTCGGCGGGGTGGCCTTCGGCGACGTCAACGGCGACGGCTACGACGACCTCGTCCGGGGCGACGAGGACCGGTCGACCATCACCGTGGCCCCGGGCTCGGCCGCCGGCCTCTCGGCCGCGTCCGCCTGGAAGACGTACAGCCAGAACACGGACGGCGTCCCCGGCGGCAAGGAGAGCGAGGACTACTTCGGCGCCGCGGTGGCGGCCGGTGACGTCAACGGCGACGGCTACGCCGACGTGGCGGTCGGCGCGCCCGGTGAGGAGCTCGGCTACGACGACGGGGCGGGCATGGTCAACGTCCTGTACGGCAGCCGCGGCGGGCTGACCGGCAAGGGCGCGCAGGGCTTCACCCAGGACACCAAGGGCGTCCCCGGCGCCGTGGAGACGAGCGACGGCTTCGGCGGCGCGGTCAGCCTCCTCGACATCAACCGCAACGGCTACGCGGACCTCGCGGCGGCGGCGCCCCACGAGAACTCCGGCGACGGCGCGGTCTGGTCGCTGCGGGGGCGTCCGACGGGCATCGTGACGGACGCGGCGTTCACCTTCGGCGGGCGGACGGTCGGGGCGCCGTACGCGAAGGCGTGGTTCGGCGGGTCGCTGTCGTAGCAGGTCAGGGCCCGGGTCAGGGCCCGGGAAAAAAATCTCCGAAGAAATCCGCGAGGGCTGTCGATCCCGGCTTCTCCCGATCGACGCACTGGTGAGAGGCCGGGAAGGACCGGCCCCGTAGCGAACCGAGGAGTCACCATGCCGCGTTACCTGTCGATGGTCCAGATCGACGAGAAGACCGCCCCCGCCGAGGGCCCCAGCGACGCGCTGATGCAGCGGATGGGCGAGCTGATCGAGGAGATGACGAAGGCCGGGGTGCTGCTGGACACCGCCGGGCTGACGCCGACCGCGCAGGGGGCCCGGGTGCGCTGGGAGAACGGGCAGCTGTCGGTGACCGACGGGCCCTTCACCGAGGCGAAGGAGGTCGTCGGGGGGTACGCCATCGTCCAGGCCAAGGACATGGCCGAGGCGATCGAGTGGACCAAGCGCTTCCTGAAGGTGCACGAGGAGCACTGGACGGTCACCTGCGAGGTGCGGGAGATCGCGGAGGGCTGAGCCCGCTTCCTTGGCTGCGGGGCCGTACGGGTGTCGAATGGGGGGTTGTGACCTCACAGCCCCCCACCACCGACGCCCGCTCCTCGGTGCAGACCGTCGTGGAGACCGTCTTCCGCATGGAGTCGCCGCGCATCATCGCCGGTGTCACCCGTGTCGTCCGGGACGTCGGCATCGCCGAGGAACTCGCCCAGGATGCCCTGGTCGCGGCGCTGGAGCAGTGGCCGCGCGACGGCGTCCCCGACAACCCGGGCGCCTGGCTCACGGCCGTCGCGCGCAGACGGGCCGTGGACCTGGTCCGCCGCCGGGAGAACTACGCCCGCAAGCTGGCCGAGATCGGCCGGGACCTGTCGGAGACCGCCCCGCCCGAGGAGCCGTCCGACCCCGAGGACATCGACGACGACCTGCTCAGGCTCGTCTTCACCACCTGCCACCCGGTGCTGTCCGCCGAGGCCCGCACCGCCCTCACCCTGCGGCTGCTCGGCGGCCTGACCACCCCCGAGATCGCCCGCGCCTTCCTCGTCCCGGAGGCCACGGTCGCCCAGCGCATCGTGCGCGCCAAGCGGACCCTCGCCACGAAGAACATCGCCTTCGAGGTGCCCTACGGCCCCGACCGCGAGGCCCGCCTCGGGTCCGTCCTGGACGTCATCTACCTGATCTTCAACGAGGGATACGCGGCCACGGCAGGCGACGACTGGCTGCGCCCCTCCCTGTGCGAGGACGCCCTGCGGCTGGCCCGCCTGCTGTCCGCCCTCATGCCCAAGGAACCCGAAGTGCACGGCCTCGCGGCCCTGCTGGAGTTCCAGGCCTCGCGCACGGCCGCCCGCACCGGACCGCGGGGCGAGCCGGTCCTGCTCAAGGACCAGAACCGCAGCCGCTGGAACCGCATGCTCATCGCCCGCGGCATCAAGGCCCTGGGCCGCGCGGACGCCACGGCCGCCGGCGCCCCCGGCCCCTACGTCCTCCAGGCCGCCATCGCCGCCTGCCACGCGCACGCGTACTCCTACGACGAGACCGACTGGCAGGCCATCGCCACCCTCTACGCCCTGCTCGCCGCCCGCGCCCCCTCCCCGGTCGTCGAACTCAACCGCGCGGTCGCCGTCTCGATGGCCGAGGGCCCGGGCCCCGCCCTGGAGATCGTCGACGCGCTCACCGACGAACCCGCCCTGGCCGACTACCACCTGCTGCCGAGCGTGCGCGGCGATCTCCTGGCCCGCCTCGGACGCACGACGCAGGCCCGCGCCGAGTTCGAACGAGCGGCGGCGCTGACCCGCAACGAACGCGAGCGGGAACTGCTGCTGGACCGGGCGCGGGAGTGCGGTCGGTGATCCGTCGCCGAACGCGACGGGCGCCGCGGCACGGCGGCACTGTGCGGGCGCCTCGATCGCCGCGAACGGCGGACAGGTTCTCTCCACGGCGTACTACAGCGGCGACGGGCCCGCGAGGACCTGGATGAGCAGCCGGGCCCTGCGCGCCGACGACGGCCGGTCCGCCGCCGTGGCACGGCCGGGCCCGGTCGGTGCCGACCCGCCCCTGGAGCCGCTCACGTAAGCCCCGCCGGCCGTCCCAGCAGCATGGTCGGAGCCCCCGCGACCCGGGTCAGGAACACGGTCACGGAGTGCGGCCCCTGCGGTTTGGGAAGCGCCTTGCGGCGCAGTTCCTCCGGCTCGACGGCCGACCCGCGCTTCTTCACGGTCAGGATCCCGACCTCCCGCTCCCGCAGCAGCGCCTTCAACTTCTTCACGTTGAAGGGGAGTCGGTCGGTGATCTCGTACGCCGTGGCATACGGGGTCTCGCGCAGCGCGTCCGCGGTGACGTAGGCGATGGTGGGGTCGATCAGCCCGCCGTCGAGCTCCTCGGCCGCCTCGGCCACCAGATGGGCCCGGATGACGGCGCCGTCGGGCTCGTACAAGTACCGCCCCACGGACCGGACTCCGGGGTCGGGGAGCCCCCGGCCGAGCAGAGTCCGCGGTCCCGGCAGCAGCGTGGCCCGGACGGCCCCCGGCGCGGTGCCGAACCACAGCACCGCCTCCTTCACGTCCCCGCCGTCGGAGATCCACTCCGCCTCGGCCTGAGCCGGAACCGCCTCGTGCGGGATGCCGGGCGCGACCTTCAGCGCGGCGTGCGGGGCCCCCAGAGCCGCCCGGACCGCCCACGACAGGGGCGGCGAATAGGCCTCCGGATCGAAGATGCGGCCACGCCCGCCCCGCCTCGCCGGATCCACGAACACGGCGTCGTACGAGGCCGTGTCGACCCCCGTGACGTCCGCCTCCCGTACGTCGATCAGGCCGGCGAGTCCCAGCGCGTCCGCGTTCGCCCGCGCGGCTGCCGCCGTCAGCGGATCCCGGTCCACCGCGAGGACCCGGATGCCGGCCCGGGCCAGCGCGATCGCGTCCCCGCCGATCCCGCAGCACAGGTCGGCGACGGAGGTGACGCCCAGGGCCCGCAGGCGCTCCGCGCGGTAGGCCGCCACGCTCGCCCGGGTCGACTGCTCGACCCCGTTCGGCGTGAAGAACATCCGCTCCGCGTCCTCGGCCCCGAACTTGGCCGCCGCCCGCTGCCGCAACCGGGCCTGGCCGAGCGCCGCGGAGACGAGTGCGGCGGGATGCCCGCGGCGCAGCCGGGTGGCGACGGCGAGTTCGTCGGCGGGGGCGGTGCCGCGCACTTCGTCGAGGAGGGCACGGCCCTCGGGGGTGAGGAGGGGGGCGAGGTCGTTCACCGGGTCATTGTGGGCCAGTCGGTGGACGGTCCGCTTCCGGCGGCGGTGTCGGCCCGGGCGCACTCCCGTGACCTGCGAGGATCCGGCCTCATGGGAACAGTAGGACAAAAGTATAAAAATGGTGCGTGGGTGGTGTCGGTGTCGATCCGTGGCGGCCTCGTCCTCCTGGCAGTGGCCGCCCTGGTCTCCGGCTGCGCCGACCCGGCCGGGACCGGCGTACGGCCGCGGCAGCCCCTCAAGGCGCCCCCGGCCCCCGCCGACGACCTCCAGGCCGACAAGACCCGTATCCGGACCGCCCGGCTCCGCGCCGAGCAGGCCCGGATCGCCGCGGCCAGGCGCTGGGGCCTGAAGAAGATCCCGCTGACGGCCCCGCCGGCGCCCGCGACCAAGCCCCGCCTCACCACCCGCCACGGCTTCGAGGTCGACGGCCACGAGGAGAAAAGGCTGCCACCGGTCTTCACCACGGTCCCCACCGAGCAGAAGATCGTCTTCCTCACCATCGACGACGGCGCCGAGAAGGACCCCGCGTTCCTGCGGATGACGAGCGAGCTGAAGATCCCGTACACCGCCTTCCTCAGCGACTACCTGGTCAAGGACGACTACGGCTACTTCGCGAGGATGCGGGACACCGGGGTCGTACTGAACAACCACACGCTCCACCACCCCTACCTGCCCGCGCTGTCGTACGCCCGCCAGCAGCGCGAGATCTGCGGGATGCAGGACGTCATGGAGAAGCGGTTCGGCAAGCGGCCCACGCTCTTCCGCCCGCCCTACGGCAACTACAACGAGGACACCCTGCGCGCGGCCAGGTCCTGTGGCATCAGGTACGCGCCCCTCTGGAACGAAGAGGTCTTCGCCGACCACTGGGAGTACCGCGAGGAGGACCAGAGGATCCACCCCGGTGACATCGTGCTCAGCCACTTCCGGGGCCGGAAGGACGGGAAGGGCACGATGCCCGACATGCTCCGCCGCTTCCTGAACAGGATCACGGCCGAGGGGTACGCGGTCGCCCGCCTCGAGGACTACCTGTGAGAGCGCGGGCACTGGTCGCCGGGGGGCTGGCGGCCGTCCTGCTCACCGGCTGTGCGCAGTCCGTCGATCCCATCGAACGGCTGGGCAGGAAGGCGGCGCAGCGGGTGGGGTCGTACGGTCCGGACGGGCCGAGCGGTCCGGAGGGGGCGGACGGACGGCCGTACCACCACTGGGGCCTCCTGGCCCCGCTGCAGGCACCCCCGCGGGTGCCGGCGCGCGCGGCGGTGCGCCGGAGCGGCCTGCCGCCGGTCGTGAGACGTGTCGGGACGTCCGACAAGGTCGTCTTCCTCACCTACGACGACGGTGCAGAGAGGGATCCGCGGTTCGTCGACATGGTCCGTGAACTGCGGCTGCCCGTCAGCATGTTCCTCACGGACAGTGTCGTCGGCCCCGGGTACGGCCACTTCGCGCGCCTCCAGTCGGTCGGCGCGAGCATCCAGAACCACACCCTCGACCACCCCGCCCTGCGCGGTCTGCCGTACCCCGGCCAGCGCGCCGAGATCTGCGGCCAGCAGGAGAAGGTGCGGTCCCGCTTCGGCATCCGGCCGCGGCTGTTCCGGCCGCCCTACGGCACGTACGACCGCACGACCCTGCGCGCGGCGGCCGACTGCGGACTCTCGGCGGTGGTGCTGTGGAGCGTGTCGGCGGAGGGTGGCGCGCCGGAGCGGCCGCTGCGGGCGGGGGACATCGTCTCGGTGGCATCGGGAGAGGCGACGGGCCCGACCCTGAGATTGCTGCGGGAGATCCAGCGCCGAGGGCTGACAGTGGGTCGCTTGGAGGACTACCTGTAGCAATTCAGCCCGTCCGGCGCTTGAGGACGAGGCCCTCCGGGCCGAAGCGGGGGTCTGGGGGCGGCAGCCCCCGGAACGGCCACCCCCACTCACGCGCACCCGAATGACGCTCAGCCAGCGCAGCGAATTGGCACTCCGCTTGACCGAGTGCTAATCACGGTCATAGTCTCGGGTCTGGCACTCCCCCCTGGAGAGTGCCAACACAGCGACGGGCAGGTCCGGCACCCGCGACGACGGATCCACCTGGTCGCCACCTCAGACAGTCAACCCCGTGATCTCCGAAGGGGGAGGTCGGATCGTGACGACCACCAGCTCCAAGGTTGCCATCAAGCCGCTCGAGGACCGCATTGTGGTCCAGCCGCTCGACGCCGAGCAGACCACCGCCTCTGGCCTGGTCATCCCGGACACCGCCAAGGAGAAGCCCCAGGAGGGCGTCGTCCTGGCCGTGGGCCCGGGCCGCTTCGAGAACGGCGAGCGCCTGCCGCTCGACGTCCAGACCGGCGACATCGTGCTGTACAGCAAGTACGGCGGCACCGAGGTGAAGTACAACGGCGAGGAGTACCTCGTCCTCTCGGCTCGCGACGTGCTCGCGATCATCGAGAAGTAATTCACCAAAGCATTTCTTTGAGCTGCGCCCCTGGCCCCCGCGACCACTAACAAGCCGGGCGCCCGGGGCGCAGTCTCTTTTCCCCTAGATTTCCGAGAGGGCTCACGCTCCCATGGCGAAGATCCTGAAGTTCGACGAGGACGCCCGTCGCGCCCTCGAGCGCGGCGTCAACAAGCTTGCCGACACGGTCAAGGTGACGATCGGCCCCAAGGGCCGCAACGTCGTCATCGACAAGAAGTTCGGCGCTCCCACCATCACCAACGACGGTGTCACGATCGCCCGTGAGGTCGAGATCGACGACCCGTACGAGAACCTCGGCGCCCAGCTGGTGAAGGAGGTGGCGACCAAGACCAACGACATCGCGGGTGACGGCACCACCACCGCCACCGTGCTGGCCCAGGCGCTGGTCCGCGAGGGCCTGAAGAACGTCGCCGCGGGTGCCTCCCCGGCCGCCCTGAAGAAGGGCATCGACGCCGCGGTCAAGGCCGTGTCCGAGGAGCTCCTCGCGACCGCCCGCCCGATCGACGAGAAGTCCGACATCGCCGCCGTCGCCGGTCTGTCCGCCCAGGACAGCCAGGTCGGCGAGCTCATCGCCGAGGCGATGGACAAGGTCGGCAAGGACGGTGTCATCACCGTCGAGGAGTCCAACACCTTCGGTCTGGAGCTGGACTTCACCGAGGGCATGGCCTTCGACAAGGGCTACCTGTCGCCCTACATGGTCTCCGACCAGGAGCGTATGGAGGCCGTCCTCGACGACCCGTACATCCTGATCAACCAGGGCAAGATCTCCTCGATCCAGGACCTGCTGCCGCTCCTCGAGAAGGTCATCCAGGCGGGTGCCTCCAAGCCGCTGCTGATCATCGCCGAGGACGTCGAGGGCGAGGCCCTGTCGACCCTGGTCGTCAACAAGATCCGCGGCACGTTCAACGCGGTCGCCGTCAAGGCCCCCGGCTTCGGCGACCGTCGCAAGGCGATGCTGCAGGACATGGCGACGCTGACCGGCGCCGAGGTCATCTCCGAGGAGGTCGGCCTCAAGCTCGACCAGGTCGGCCTGGACGTGCTGGGCTCCGCCCGCCGTGTCACGGTCACCAAGGACGACACCACGATCGTCGACGGCGCCGGTGACTCCGCCGCCGTCCAGGGCCGCATCGCCCAGATCAAGGCCGAGATCGAGAACACCGACTCCGACTGGGACCGCGAGAAGCTCCAGGAGCGCCTCGCGAAGCTGGCCGGCGGCGTGTGCGTGATCAAGGTCGGCGCCGCCACCGAGGTGGAGCTGAAGGAGAAGAAGCACCGTCTGGAGGACGCCATCTCCGCGACCCGCGCCGCGGTCGAGGAGGGCATCGTCTCCGGTGGTGGCTCCGCTCTGGTCCACGCCGCCAAGGTGCTCGAGGGCGGCCTCGGCAAGACCGGCGACGAGGCCACCGGTGTCGCCGTCGTCCGCAAGGCCGTCGTCGAGCCGCTGCGCTGGATCGCCGAGAACGCCGGCCTCGAGGGCTACGTCATCACCGCCAAGGTCGCCGAGCTCGACAAGGGCCAGGGCTTCAACGCCGCGACCGGCGAGTACGGCGACCTGGTCAAGGCCGGCGTCATCGACCCGGTCAAGGTCACCCGCTCCGCCCTGGAGAACGCCGCCTCCATCGCCTCCCTCCTCCTGACGACCGAGACCCTGGTCGTCGAGAAGAAGGAAGAGGAGGAGCCGGCCGCCGGTGGTCACAGCCACGGCCACTCCCACTGAGCCCAGCGCTCGCAAGGAGGCCCCCGTTCCCTCAGAGGGAACGGGGGCTTTCCCCTTCGCGGGTCACAGGGACCGGGCCGTCATTCTCCGAGCACCCCCAGCTGTTCCATCAGCCCCGCACGGTCGTACTGCCACCAGCCCTCGCAGATCCGCCCGTCCCGGAACCGGTGCCAGGTGGTCCCCGTCATGGTCACGTTCTGCCCGCTCGCCGGGATCCCCACGAACTCGCCGGTATGCTTGCCGGCCCAGGTCCAGCGGGTGCACACCCGGTCGTCCTGGGCGATCTGGTCGTCGACCCGGAAGGTGAAAGCGAAGGCCCGCCGCCACCCTTCGTACTCCTCGCGCGCGGCCGCGAGACCCAGAGCGTCCGGGTTGGCCGGATCGTGGTCCAGGTAGTCGTCGGTGAACCGCTCGAACAGCTCCGCCGTCCCGGCCCGCCCGGCCTGCTCGAAGAACTCCCGCGCGACGGCCGGGTTGAGCTGCTCGTCCCGCACCACGTCCAGATCGGTGAAGGTCGGCGCCTCGTCACACAGCGCGAGCATTCCCTGGAAGATCCGCTCCGTCTCCGGCAGCCCCGAATTCCGCATCGCCTCCTCGTACGACGGAAACTCCACGATCTCGACGAAGTGCGACGCGTCGGACCGGTCCTTGCCGACCACCGCATGCGTCGCGGTGCGCTTTCCCCTGGTCTGCTCGACCCATGTGTCCATCAGCCGATCCATCTCGTCGAAACGGCTGGTCCTGCAGTCGATGAGCTGTACGAACGTCATACGCGATCACCTCCGGCCCCCCTGGGTCCGGCATTACGGCACCATTGTCCGCCTTTTCGGGCCCTACTGCGGCCCGTACTTCCGCCCCGTCCTCGACGTGATCCCGCCCAGCAGCCCCCGCGGCGCCACCTTCACCAACCCCATGAGCGCCTTGTACCGCGGGTCCGGGATCGACAGGGTCTTGCCGCGGGACAGGTCGGTGAGGGCCGCGGCGACCAGTTTGTCCGCGTCGAGCCACATCCAGCCGGGGATGTTGTCCGTGCCCATCCCGGCCCGCTGGTGGAACTCGGTCCGCACGAAGCCCGGGCACAGGGCCATCAGACGAACCCCGCTCCCCGCCAGATCCCGCGCCGCGCCCTGCGTGAACTGCACGACCCACGCCTTCGAGGCGCCGTACGTCCCACGCGGCACGAACGCGGCCACCGACGCGACGTTCACGACTCCCCCGCGTCCCCGCTCCCGCATCGCCTCCGTCGCCGCCGACGTCAGTCGCAGCACCGCCTCGCAGTGCACCTTGAGCATCGTCAGCTCGTCGGCCATGGAGACATCGAGATAGCGGCCCTTGTTGCCGAAGCCGGCGTTGTTGACGAGGAGGTCGACGGGGGATTTGCGGTCGGAGAGGCGGGCGGCGACCGCCTCGATGCCGGGGTCGGTGGCGAGGTCGGCGGTGAGGACCTCGGCCTCGATGCCGTGCCGGTCGTGGAGTTCGGTCGCCTGTTCCCGGAGCCGCTTGGTGTCGCGGGCCACCAGCACCAGGTTGTGCCCGTCAGCCGCCAGCCGTCGTGCGAACGCGGCACCGATGCCCGCGGTCGATCCCGTAATCAATGCCGTTGTCATGGCGCAAGGTTAATGACCGGGACCGACAGCGTCCGCTTGCGGAGGACGCCGTCAGGCGCCGTACTTCTCCACGTACTCGAGCGCCGACTTCCGCAGCTCCGGATGGAGTGCCTCGCCCGCCGCCAGCAGCCGTGGCTGGAGCGGCCGTTCGGTGGTCATCGCCCGGAACGCCAGGGCGACCGTCACCTCGTGGTCCGGCCGGTGCACGATCTCGACCATGTCCCCGGTCCGGATCTCACCCGGCTGGATCACCCGCAGATACGCCCCGGGCGCGCCCCTCTGCGTGAACCGCTTCACCCACCGCCTCTCGTCCATGTGGCCCTGGAAGGTGCCGCACGGGATGCGCGCGCTCGTGACCTCGAGCACCACCTCGGGCCCGAGACGCCAGCGCTCGCCGATCAGCGCTCCGGAGACGTCGATGCCCCGCGTCGTGAGGTTCTCGCCGAAGGCGCCGTTGGCCAACGCGCGGCCCAGCTCGCCCTCCCACGCGTCCAGGTCCTCGCGCGCCATCGCGTACACGGCCTGGTCGTCGCCGCCGTGGTGCTGCTTCTTGCACACCGCGTCCCCGGCGAGCGCGCTCCCGCCGATGCCCTTGGGGCCGGGCGCGGCCACCCGCACCGGTCCGTCGACCGGCCGCTTGTCGATACCGGTGACGCCCTCCGGGTTGTCCGTGTACGGAACGGCCTTCGCGCGGCCCAGATTCACCGACAGAAGCTCCATGGCGGCACGGTAAAGGACGGAAACCCAAAGTTGCCATGCATTATTCGCCGATGTATCAAAGCAGGGCTTATCCTCGAAAGGTGATCGAGGCCCGACATCTCCGTGTTCTGCGTGCCGTCGCCGCGACCGGTTCCTTCTCCGCCGCGGGGCGTGAACTGGGCTGCACCCAGCCCGCCGTCAGCCAGCAGATGAAGGCCCTGGAGACGTCCGTGGGCACGCCGTTGCTCGTCCGCAGCGGACGCGAGATGCGGCTGACGCAGGCGGGTGAGGCGCTGGTGCGGCACGCCGCCGGGATCCTGGCGGGGCTGACGGCGGCGGAGGAGGAGGTCGCCGCCATCGCCGGCCTGCGGGCCGGGCGCGTACGGCTCGTCTCCTTCCCCAGCGGCAGTTCCACCCTCGTCCCCACCGCCCTCGCCGCCCTGCGCGCCGCCCACCCCGGCACCCGCGTCTTTCTGGAGGAGGCCGAACCCCCGCAGTCCGTCGGCCTGTTGCGGGAGGGCGACTGCGACCTCGCGCTCGCCTTCCGGTACGAGGGGGCCGGGGGCGGCGACGAGTGGGACGACCTCGTCGTACGGCCCCTGCTGACCGACCGGCTCGTCGCCCTCGTACCGGACCGGCACCGGCTCGCGCGCGCGGGGTCCGTGTCCATCGGGGAGCTCGCCGGGGAGTCGTGGATCGCCGGATGCCCGCGCTGCCGCGGCCAGTTGGTCGAGGTGTGCGAGGGCGCCGGCTTCACACCCCGCATCGACTTCGCGACCGACGACTACCCGGCCGTCGTCGGCCTGGTGGGCGCGGGTCTCGGCGTCGCCGTCCTGCCCCAGCTCGCGGTCGAGTCCGTACGGCCGCGAGGCGTGCGCACGGTGACGCTGGAACCGGCGGTCCGGCGGGAGATCGTCGCGCTCACGCTGCCCGATCTGGCCCAGGTGCCGGCGGTGGCGGCGACGCTGGAGCAACTGGCGCGCGCGGCCGACCGGTAGGCCGGTACGCCGGTACGCCGAAAAACAAGGAAGGGCACGTACGGGCGTGCCCTTCTAGGAGAAACGTTCCTTCAGTTGTTCGATACGCCGCTTCCCACGGACGACGCGGACACCAGCCGGTGCCGCGCCCGCCCCATGAGCTCCTCGCGCTCGTCCTCGGTCAGCCCGCCCCACACGCCGTACGGCTCTCTCACCGCGAGCGCGTGCGCCGCGCATTGCGCGCGCACCGGGCACCTCATGCAGACCTCCTTGGCCGAGTTCTCGCGAGCACTCCGGGCCGCACCGCGCTCACCCTCCGGATGGAAGAAGAGCGAGCTGTCCACCCCGCGACAGGCGGCCAGGAGCTGCCAGTCCCACAGGTCCGCGTTCGGTCCGGGAAGGCGGGAGAAATCTGCCATTGCGTGACCCCTTGTAGCCGTTCTGGGCGGATACGGTGTCCACGACCGTACATCTACGATCTAAGGAGATGAAAATATGACTCATTGCGAATCTAGCCTCAGACACCGGGAAATGGGAAGAAAAGGGTCTGAATGGGGCATGGGTTGTGATGAAACGTTGTGGGTCCGCCGCGCATGTCTGCACCGTGTCCGCGCCCTCACGTAGAGTGCCGAAGACAGTGCGCAGCCCCGTAACTCTTTCGGGTGACCGTCGTTGAGAGTGCGGAGGCGGTTGAAAACACAAGCGCTCGGACAGGCGTCCGAGTCGGTCGACCGCACAGGTGACGATTTCGTACCAGCCTGGAGGCTCAAGGTGACGTGCATCAGCTGCGGAGGACGGCCATGACATCCGTCCTCGTCTGCGACGACTCCCCGCTTGCCCGAGAGGCGCTCCGCCGCGCGGTCGCGACCGTGCCCGGCGTCGAGCGCGTGACGACCGCGGCCAACGGCGAGGAAGTCCTCCGCCGCTGGGGCGCGGACCGTTCGGACCTGATTCTGATGGACGTACGCATGCCCGGTCTGGGCGGCGTCGAGACCGTGCGGCGGCTGCTGTCCGCGGACCCCGGTGCGCGCATCATCATGCTCACGGTCGCGGAGGACCTCGACGGGGTCGCTCTCGCGGTGGCCGCGGGTGCCCGGGGCTACCTCCACAAGGACGCCTCACGCGCGGAGTTGCGTGCCACGGTGACGCAGGCGCTCGCCGACCCGACCTGGCGGCTCGCCCCGCGTCGGCTGCGGTCGGCGGAGATGGGCGCGGCGCCCACGCTCACCGCGCGTGAGATCCAGGTGCTCGAAGGGATGAGCCACGGGCGGTCCAACGCGGAGATCGGGCGCGAGCTGTTCCTGTCCGAGGACACCGTGAAGACGCATGCGCGGCGGCTGTTCAAGAAGCTCGGGGCTTCGGACCGGGCGCACGCCGTGGCGCTCGGATTCCGGTGGGGCCTGGTTCGCTAGCAACTCGGTCGGATCGGTCGTCGTACTGGTGCGGGCCCGTTCTGGCTGGTCGCGCCACGCGGCGGGAGCCGCAGATCGGTGCCGCCCCGCGCCCCTGACGGGGCGCGGTCGAGCGGCCCCTTCAACGCCCCGCTGCGTGTTTCGTGGCGGATGCCGCATCCTTGGAGATGTGGAGTCTCTCGGGGACGAGTCGGTCGAGCGGAAGGGGAGGGCGCAGGGTATGAGTTCCGGCGCACCTGCTCATAACGCTTCGGTGCACAACAACCAGCGCGATGCCACGGATCCAACGACGCCAGGGCACCATGGACCGATGCGCGACGACGAGGCGGCTCATCCCCATGGGGCGATCGGTGCGCTCGTCCACAGTGCCGTGGAGGGGGACGAGCAGGCCACGCACGACCTGCTCGCCCATGTCCACCCGCTGGCCCTGCGCTACTGCCGCACCCGGCTGTCCCGTCTCCCGGGTGACGCCCGGCACTTCGTGGAGGACCTCGCGCAGGAGGTCTGCGTAGCCGTCCTCCTCGCCCTGCCGCGCTATCGCGACACCGGGCGCCCGTTCGAGGCGTTCGTCTTCGCCATCGCTGCGCACAAGGTCGCCGACCTGCAGCGCGCGGCCATGCGCCACCCCGGTTCGACGGCGGTTCCCTCCGACGAGATGCCGGAGCGGCCCGACGACTCGCTCGGCCCCGAGGAGCGGGCGCTGCTCAGCAGCGACGCCGAATGGGCCAAGAAACTGCTGGCCAACCTCCCCGAGAACCAGCGCGAACTGCTGCTGCTGCGGATCGCGGTGGGGTTGACGGCGGAGGAGACGGGCCAGATGTTGGGAATGTCACCCGGTGCGGTCCGTGTGGCGCAGCACCGGGCGCTGAGCAGGTTGCGAGCGCTGGCCGAGCAGTAGGGCGCGCTCCTGAACGGGCGGCGCGCCGCTTCCGTACGAACATACGAAGCCCGGAGCGGGTCCGCACCGTGGAATCCGTGGAATGTGACGCCCCTGCTTCCCGTTAGCATGGACATCCGCACCGATCAAGGCCATTTGGGGAAGGTGTCATGACTGCAAACGTCGACGGAGTGCCCGACAAATTCGCGACGCTCGGGCTCACCTACGACGACGTGCTGCTGCTGCCGGGAGCGTCCGCGGTGCTCCCGAACGCGGTCGACACCTCGTCCCGCATCTCCCGCAACGTCCGGGTCAACATCCCGCTGCTCTCGGCGGCCATGGACAAGGTGACCGAGTCCCGCATGGCCATCGCGATGGCCCGCCTCGGTGGCGTCGGTGTGCTGCACCGCAACCTCTCCATCGAGGACCAGGTCAACCAGGTCGACCTGGTGAAGCGGTCCGAGTCCGGCATGGTCACCGACCCGATCACCGTGCACCCGGAGGCGACCCTCGCCGAGGCCGACGCCCTGTGCGCCAAGTTCCGCATCAGCGGTGTCCCGGTCACCGACCCGGCCGGCAAGCTCCTCGGCATCGTCACCAACCGTGACATGGCCTTCGAGTCGGACCGCAGCCGCCAGGTGCGCGAGGTCATGACACCGATGCCGCTGGTCACCGGCCAGGTCGGCATCTCCGGCACCGACGCCATGGACCTGCTGCGCAAGCACAAGATCGAGAAGCTGCCGCTCGTCGACGACTCCGGTGTCCTCAAGGGCCTGATCACCGTCAAGGACTTCGTCAAGGCGGAGAAGTACCCGAACGCCGCCAAGGACCCCGAAGGCCGCCTGCTCGTCGGTGCCGCCGTCGGCGCCAGCCCCGAGGCCCTGGAGCGCGCCCAGGCGCTCGCCGAGGCCGGTGTGGACTTCCTGGTCGTGGACACCTCGCACGGCCACAACAGCAACGCCCTCAGCTGGATGGCGAAGATCAAGTCGAGTGTCGGCGTCGACGTGATCGGCGGCAACGTCGCCACGCGTGACGGCGCCCAGGCGCTGATCGACGCCGGTGTCGACGGCATCAAGGTCGGTGTCGGACCGGGCTCCATCTGCACCACGCGCGTGGTCGCCGGCATCGGCGTCCCGCAGGTCACCGCCATCTACGAGGCCTCTCTCGCCGCCCGCCCCGCGGGCATCCCGCTCATCGGCGACGGTGGCCTGCAGTACTCCGGCGACATCGGCAAGGCGCTCGCCGCCGGCGCCGACACCGTGATGCTGGGCTCGCTGCTCGCGGGCTGCGAGGAGTCGCCCGGCGAACTGCAGTTCATCAACGGCAAGCAGTTCAAGTCGTACCGCGGCATGGGCTCGCTCGGTGCCATGCAGTCCCGGGGCCAGGGCAAGTCGTACTCGAAGGACCGCTACTTCCAGGCCGAGGTCGCCGCCGACGACAAGCTCGTGCCCGAGGGCATCGAGGGCCAGGTGCCCTACCGCGGCCCGCTGTCCAGCGTCCTGCACCAGCTCGTCGGCGGGCTGCGTCAGACCATGGGCTACGTGGGCGCGGCCACCATCGACGAGATGGAGTCCAAGGGCCGCTTCGTGCGGATCACCTCCGCGGGCCTCAAGGAGAGCCACCCGCACGACATCCAGATGACGGTCGAGGCGCCGAACTACAGCCGTAAGTGAGCCATCGCTGAAGGCCACGCGCGCGTGAGGGCGGTCCCGGAGCATCCGGGGCCGCCCTTGTCGTACCCGTCGGCGATACTGGAAGACGCTGAACGCATCAGGGAAAGGCCACACATCGTGACTGAGATCGAGATCGGGCGCGGCAAGCGCGGCCGCCGGGCGTACGCCTTCGACGACATCGCCGTCGTCCCGAGCCGTCGTACGCGCGACCCGAAGGAGGTCTCGATCGCCTGGCAGATCGACGCCTACCGCTTCGAGCTGCCGTTCCTGGCCGCCCCCATGGACTCGGTCGTCTCCCCGGCCACCGCGATCCGCATCGGCGAGCTCGGCGGCCTCGGCGTGCTGAACCTCGAGGGCCTGTGGACGCGGCACGAGGACCCGCAGCCGCTGCTGGACGAGATCGTCGGGCTGGACGTGGACAACGCGACCCGTCGCCTCCAGGAGATCTACGCCGCTCCCATCAAGGAGGAGCTGATCGGGCAGCGCCTCAAGGAGGTGCGCGACTCGGGCGTGGTCACCGCCGCCGCGCTCTCCCCGCAGCGCACCGCCGAGTTCTCCAAGGTGGTCGTGGACGCGGGTGTGGACATCTTCGTCATCCGCGGTACGACGGTCTCCGCGGAGCACGTCTCCGGCTCGCACGAGCCGCTGAACCTGAAGCAGTTCATCTACGAGCTCGACGTCCCGGTGATCGTCGGCGGCTGCGCCACCTACACCGCGGCCCTGCACCTGATGCGCACCGGCGCGGCGGGCGTCCTGGTCGGTTTCGGCGGCGGCGCGGCGCACACCACGCGGAATGTGCTGGGCATCCAGGTCCCGATGGCGACAGCCGTGGCCGACGTGGCCGCCGCCCGCCGGGACTACATGGACGAGTCCGGCGGCCGGTACGTGCACGTCATCGCGGACGGTGGCGTGGGCTGGTCCGGCGACCTGCCCAAGGCGATCGCCTGCGGTGCGGACGCCGTGATGATGGGCTCGCCGCTGGCCCGTGCCACGGACGCGCCCGGACGCGGTCACCACTGGGGCATGGAGGCCGTCAACGAGGAGCTGCCGCGCGGCAAGAAGGTCGACCTCGGCACGGTCGGCACCATCGAGGAGGTCCTGGCGGGCCCGTCGCACATCCCGGACGGCTCGATGAACTTCTTCGGTGCGCTGCGGCGGGCGATGGCCACGACCGGGTACAGCGAGCTGAAGGAGTTCCAGCGGGTCGAGGTGACGGTCGCGGACTCGCAGCACAAGCGGTAGGTCTTACGGCGGGAGGGGCCGGTCGCCTGGTGGGTGACCGGCCCTTTTGCGTACCTAAAAGGGCTGGTGGGGGCGCGTTTTGCAGATGAGGGGCGTGCGGTTGCGTTCAGGGCGAATATGGGCTGAATGGGCGTAGCGGGGCAGTAGTGTCCTTGATCGGCGACCCGCTCTCAGGGGCGCCCCCTTCCAGGAGCACGTCTCCGGACCCGGTGGCCCGGGGCCCCGGAGCTCCAATGGACCGCCCAACCGGGTTGACGGGCGGCGTCATGGAAGGGGGCGTGCCCATGGGCCGTCACCGCAAGCCCACCCGTCGGGACAGGATCCGTCTTCGGATGGTGCAATGCCGGAGGAGGTGGGTTTTGCGGATTTTCGGCTGGTGAGCGGCCGCCCCCATGAGAGGTAGGGGCGGACACCCGTAAACCAGCCAGGGGCCCACTGCAGCACCTACTGCGGTGGGCTCCACCTTGTTGGTGGGCCGGTGAGCGGCCGCCCCCATAAGAGCTAGGGGCGGACACTCCGTGAACCATCCAGGAGCCTGCCGCAGCACCCACTGCGGAAGACCCCACCTGTCTCCGTAAGGTACCCGCGCCGCGTCCCGCATGCCACCGGCTCCGGCCGCAGGTCCACCCGTGCGCCCCCCTTCACAACCGATGCGCCGCCCCCGTAGGCGTGGCCCCCCGTGTGTCCAGCAGCAGCTGGGCCTTCACCGACAGGCCTTGCAGGTCGTACGTCCGGTGCTGCTGGAGCAGGATCGTCAGGTCCGCGTCGGCCGCCGCCTCGTAGAGGGAGTCCGCGCGCGGGACCGGGCGGTCCAGGACGCTCCAGGACGGGATGTGGGGGTCGTGGTAGCTGACGGCGGCGCCGAGTTCCATCAGGCGTACGGCGACCTCCTGGGCGGGGGTGCCCTGCTGGTCGGCGAGGTCGGGCTTGTAGGTGACGCCGAGCAGGAGGACGCGGGCACCCCGCGCGGACTTGCCGTGCTCGTTGAGGAGAGCGGCGGCGCGCTGGACGACGTAACGGGGCATCTGGTCGTTGACCTGCCGGGCGAGTTCGACCATGCGCAGGGCGCGGCCGCCGCCGGGGCTGCCGCCGGTCAGGTCGCGGGGGACCGCGTGACCGCCGACGCCCGGGCCGGGGCGGAAGGCCTGGAAGCCGAACGGCTTGGTCTCCGCGCAGCGGATGACGTCCCACAGGTCGACGCCGAGATCGTGGCAGAGGACGGCCATCTCGTTGACGAGGGCGATGTTGACGTGCCGGAAGTTGGTCTCCAGGAGCTGGACCGTCTCCGCCTCCCGCGGGCCACGCGCGCGTACCACCTTGTCGGTGAGGCGCGAGTAGAAGGCGGCGGCCGACTCCGTGCACGCGGGCGTGAGGCCGCCGATCACCTTGGGGGTGTTGGCGGGCGTGAAGTCGCGGTTGCCGGGGTCGACGCGGCTGGGGGAGTAGGCGAGGTGGAAGTCGCGGCCCGCGCGCAGACCCGAGCCCTTCTCCAGGAGCGGGCGCAGGAACTCCTCGGTGGTGCCCGGGGGCACGGGGGACTCCAGGATGACGGTGGTGTGCGGGCGCAGGTGTGTGCTCAGGGTGCGGGCGGCCCCCTCCACTTGGCTCAGGTCGAGGCCGCCGTCCGGGGCCGGCGGGGTCGGTGCGCAGATGACCGCCGTACGGACGCGGCCGAGCTCGGCCGGCCCCGCGGCCGTCCGGAAGCCCCCCGAGAGCATCCGGCGCAGTTCCGCGGGGCTGAGGGGGCCGGCCTCGGGGCCGGTGCGGTAGCCGAGGGTGGAGATGCCGGCGGCGACAGCGGCCTGGGCCAGGGGCAGTCCGTAGGGGCCGAGTCCGATCACGGCGAGATCTGCGGGCATGGCGTGGGCCGTCCTTCCCAGTAACCGAAGCGGGACAGGTGCGCAAGCCCTGTGGACTGGACGAGCGAGCGCAATGTCAGACTAGGAGTAAATATGACCGAAATACGCCATTGATTCCGTGTGTCTTCCTGCAGGGTTGTGAGCCCGAGTGGCCTTCGGGGTACGCGGCGGTGAAAGTTATCCACAGGCTGAGGGTGACTGGTGGCCGAAGTCGGGCAAGCCGGTCAGACTTTGGACACGGGCCGGTACGTGTGAGACCAGCGCGATCGACAGCGGGAGGCAGTGGTGAGGACAGCGACACTGGGGCCGGCACAGCGTGCCGAGTCACTCGCATCAATGGCCGAGCGCGAACTGGACATCCTGGTGGTGGGAGCCGGCGTGGTCGGTGCGGGTACCGCGCTCGACGCGGTGACCCGGGGCCTGTCCGTGGGGCTGGTCGAGGCGCGTGACTGGGCCTCGGGCACCTCCAGCCGCTCCAGCAAGCTGATCCACGGCGGTCTGCGCTATCTGGAGATGCTCGACTTCGCCCTCGTACGTGAGGCGCTGAAGGAGCGCGGACTGCTCCTCGAGCGCCTCGCCCCGCATCTCGTGAAGCCCGTGGCCTTCCTGTACCCCTTGCAGCACAAGGGCTGGGAGCGCCTGTACGCCGGCTCGGGTGTCGCGCTCTACGACGCCATGTCGATGGCCCGCGGGCACGGCCGGGGTCTGCCCACGCACCGGCACCTGAGCCACCGTCACGCCCTGCGCGTCGCGCCCGCCTTGAGGAAGGACGCGCTGGTCGGGGCACTGCAGTACTACGACGCCCAGATGGACGACGCCCGCTTCGTGGCCACCCTCGTGCGCACGGCGACCGCCTACGGCGCCAAGACCGCCAACCGCGCCCGGGTGACCGGGTTCCTGCGCGAGGGCGAGCGCGTGGTCGGGGCCCGGGTGCAGGACGTCGAGGCGGGCGGGGAGTACGAGATCCGCGCCAAGCAGGTGGTCAACGCGACCGGGGTGTGGACCGACGACACCCAGGCGATGGTCGGCGAGCGGGGACAGTTCCACGTCCGCGCCTCCAAGGGCATCCACCTCGTCGTGCCCAAGGACCGCATCCACTCCACGACCGGGCTGATCCTGCGCACCGAGAAGTCCGTGCTGTTCGTCATCCCCTGGGGCCGGCACTGGATCATCGGCACCACCGACACCGACTGGGACCTCGACAAAGCCCACCCGGCCGCCTCCAGCGCGGACATCGACTACCTGCTCGAGCATGTGAACTCGGTGCTCGCGGTGCCGCTGACCCGGGACGACGTCCAGGGCGTGTACGCGGGCCTTCGGCCCCTGCTCGCCGGGGAGTCGGACGCCACCAGCAAGCTCTCGCGCGAACACACCGTGGCACATCCGGTGCCGGGACTCGTCGTGGTGGCGGGCGGCAAGTACACGACCTACCGGGTGATGGCCAAGGACGCCGTCGACGAGGCGGTGCACGGACTCGACACCCGGGTCGCCGAATGCGTCACGGAGGACGTGCCGTTGCTGGGCGCCGAGGGCTACCGGGCGCTGTGGAACGCGCGGGCGCGGATCGCGGCGCGCACCGGGCTTCATGTCGTCCGCGTGGAGCATCTGCTGAATCGGTACGGCGCCCTTGCCGAGGAGGTCCTCGACCTCATCGCCTCGGACGCCACGCTGGGCGAGCCGCTTCAGGCCGCCGACGACTATCTGCGCGCCGAGGTCGTCTACGCCGCCTCGCACGAGGGCGCGCGGCACCTGGACGACGTGCTGACCCGGCGCACCCGTATCTCCATCGAGACCTTCGACCGGGGCGTGCGCTCGGCCCGCGAGGCCGCCGAGCTGATGGCGCCGGTGCTCGGCTGGGACAAGGACCAGATCGAGCGCGAGGTCGAGCACTACGAGAAGCGGGTGGAGGCGGAGCGCGAGTCGCAGCGGCAGCCGGACGACCTGACCGCGGACGCGGCGCGGTTGGGGGCGCCGGACATCGCGCCGTTGTAGTCCGCCGGAAGTGGGGCCGGTCGGCATCACTCGAACGAGTGTCGTGAGTCGGGATCTTCGTTCGGAACCCGGTCGTTCTACCAGGTGCGGGGGCAGAACTCGGCGGCGAGCAGGGTCGGTTCGAGGTCGGGGTCTGCTACCGATGTCGTGTTCACGCGGAAGGTGAGGACGCGACGGCCGTCGGCCGTGGCTGCGGTGCGCACGTAGCTGCCGGTGATGCGGCCGTTGTGCCCCCACACCGTCGTGCCGCACGGCAGCTTCACCGGGAACAGCCCCATGCCGTACAGGCCGTGTGCGGTGCGGGTGTCCCTCATCTCGTGCAGCCAGAACGGGGACAGCAGCCGTCCGCCGAGCAGCGCCGCGTAGAAGCGGTCCAGATCGGCGAGGGTGCTCACCAGCTCGCCCGCGGCCCCGGCCACCCGCGGGTCGAGCGCGGTGATGTCGGACCCGTCGGCGGTGTAGGCACGGCCGTGTGGAGAGGGCAGAGAGGTGCGTGAACCAGGAAAGGAGGTGCCGGTCAGGCGCAGCGGGGCGATGATCCGCCGCTCGGCCTCGACCGCGTAGGAGTCGCCGGTGACCTGACGGATCACCATGCCGAGCAGGACGTAGTTGGTGTTCGAGTAGAAGTAGCGGCCGGGGTCGGCCGGAGGGTGGGTGAGGGCGATACGGACGGCTTGAGCAGGAGTGAGGGGGATCAGGCCCCGGGTGTCCGCGGTGAAGTCGTTCAGGCCGCTGGTGTGGGTGAGCAGGGCGCGCAGGGTCAGCGCGCGGCCGTCGTTGCCCGCTCCGCGCACCAGGCCTGGCAGGTGCTGCTCCACGGTGTCGGACAGCTTCAGCCGGTGCTCCGCGGCCAGCTGGAGGACGACCGTCGCGATGAAGGTCTTGGTGATGCTGCCGGCGCGGAAGTGGTCGGCGGGGGCGATTCCGGGGCCCGCCTCGGCGTAACGGGTCCCGCTCTGCTCCCGGGCCAGGAACGCCGCGGCGGGAGCGGCGCCCTGTGTGACCAGCTGCGGGACCAACTGCGTGACCAGCTGCGGGAGCAGTGCGTCTGTGGGCTGGGCGGAGGGGGCGGGGGAGGCTGCGGGGGTGAGAGCGAGCAGCATCAGGGACGCCGGGATGGCCAGTAGTGCCCGTGCACGGAGTGGCGGCATCGGGGAGCCTCCTCCCTTGTCGGGGCCATCATGCAGGGTTGTCGGGTGGCTGCGGGGTGGGTGGGGGCGGGCGTTTTTGCGCAGTTCCCCGCGCCCCTTTTGTGCCTGCGGCGGCCTGTTTCGGTCCGGTGGGGGCTTGTGTAGCGCGTGGGGTTCGGTGGGTGGGTCGGGGCCGGGGGGGGGGGGGGGGGGGGGGGGGGGGGGGGGGGGGGGGGGGGG
>NZ_JBITGI010000015.1:0-169 GCF_044456945.1 Streptomyces sp. NPDC050759
CGGCTCCGGTGGGGGCTTGTGTAGCGCGTGCGGGTGTGTGGTGGGTCGGGGCCGGGGGGGGGGGGGGGGGGGGGGGGGGGGGGGGGGGGGGGGGGGGGGGGGGTGGGGGGGGGGGGGGAGGGGGGCGGGCGGGGGGGCCCCCCCCCACCCCCCCCCCCGCCCCCCCCAA
>NZ_JBITGI010000015.1:179-238555 GCF_044456945.1 Streptomyces sp. NPDC050759
GGCGGGGGGGGGGGGGCGCCGCCCGGGGGCGGGGGGCGGGTTTTCTGGCGCGGGGCTCGGTAACGGACGCCGGCCGCTGCGGGCGGACACCCCCCACCCCGTCCCCTGCGCGCCGTACGCGGCTAACGGCCCGTCGTGGCGAACGGTCCATTGCGACGGGGGTGACTGCAACCCCCTAGGGGCGCGGGGAACTGCGCGACCAGCCCCCACCGGCCGACAGCCGCCCGACAACCTGACCCGGCACCCCCGTAGGCGCCCTGCCCAAGCCCAGCGCAGCCTTAGGCGCCGTCCCGCCCCACCGACGCCTCCGCCACTCGCGAACCGCTCTCCGTCGTCGTCGGGGACTCGCGGCGCGTCGTCAGTCGTGTTGCCAGGGGCTCCGTGTAGCGGGCTGTGAGGGGGCCGAGGATGACCAGGATGAGGACGTAGGCCGTGGCCAGGGGGCCCAGGGAGGGTTCTATGCCGGCGGAGACCGCCAGGCCCGCTATGACGATGGAGAACTCGCCGCGGGCGACCAGGGCGCCGCCGGTGCGCCAGCGGCCCTTGGGGGAGATTCCGGCTCGGCGGGCTGCCCAGTAGCCGGTGGCGATCTTTGTGGCTGCGGTGACCAGGGCGAGAGCGAGGGCGGGGAGCAGGACCGGGGGGATGCTCGCCGGGTCTGTGTGGAGGCCGAAGAAGACGAAGAAGACCGCGGCAAAGAGGTCGCGCAGGGGGCTCAGGAGGGTGTGGGCGCCCTCGGCCACCTCGCCCGAGAGGGCTATGCCCACGAGGAACGCGCCCACCGCTGCCGAGACCTGGAGTTGCTGGGCCACGCCCGCCACCAGGATCGTCAGGCCCAGGACCACCAGCAGGAGCTTCTCCGGGTCGTCGCTCGAGACGAAGCGGGAGATCAGGCGGCCGTAGCGGACCGCTACGAAGAGGACCAGGCCGGCCGCGCCCAGGGCGATCGCCAGGGTCAGGCTTCCGGCCAGCAGGCCCGCGCCGGCCACGAGGGCGGTGACGATGGGCAGGTAGACCGCCATCGCCAGGTCCTCCAGGACCAGGACGCTGAGGATCACCGGGGTTTCCCTGTTGCCGACTCGGCCGAGGTCGCCCAGGACCTTGGCTATGACGCCGGAGGAGGAGATCCAGGTGACGCCCGCCAGGACCACTGCCGCCACCGGGCCCCAGCCGAGGAGGAGGGCGGCCGCCGCTCCCGGGAGGGCGTTGAGCGCGCCGTCGACCAGGCCGGAGGGGTAGTGAGCCTTGAGGTTGGTGACCAGGTCGCCGGCCGTGTATTCGAGGCCGAGCATCAGGAGCAGGAGGATGACGCCTATTTCGGCGCCTATCGAGACGAACTCCTCGCTCGCGCCGAGCGGGAGCAGGCCGCCCTCGCCGAAGGCCAGGCCGGCCAGGAGGTAGAGAGGGATGGGGGAGAGGCGGAAACGGGCGGCGAAACGGCCCAGGAGACCCAGGCCGAGGATGATCGAGCCGAACTCGATCAGGAGGGTCGCGGAGTGCACCCTGTCACTCCCGCCCGAGGATCGCCGCGGCGGCGTCCACGCCCTCGCGGGTGCCCACGACGATCAGGATGTCGCCGCCCGCCAGGCGGAAGTCCGGTGCGGGTGACGGGATCGCCTCGGCCCGGCGCAGGACCGCCACGACGGACGCGCCGGTGTCCGTGCGCATCTTCGTGTCGCCGAGGACCCGGCCGTTCCAGCGGGAGCCGGCCGCCACCTCGATGCGCTCGGCCACCAGGCCCAGGTCGGAGGCGTAGAGGAGGCTCGCGCTGTGGTGGGAGGGCTTCAGCGCGTCGATCAGGGCGCCCGCCTCAGAGCCGGTCAGGCGCAGCGACTGGGCGCAGGAGTCGGGGTCGTCGGCCCGGTACACGCTCACGGTCCGGGCACCGTCCCGGTGCGCCACCACGGAGAGATGGCGGTCCTCGCGGGTCATGAGGTCGTACTGGACCCCGATCCCCGGCAGCGGCGTCGCCCTCAGGCGTGGTGCAGACACGTTTCTTCCCCTTGTTGTTCGTGTGATCACGGGTGCCGGATTGGCATGCTGCCAGGCCCCCGTACGGTGGCGATATGGGTGACGTGACGGATATACGCGAGCGGCGGGGACCGGCGAGGCTGGGGCCTCGGGCGTCGTACGGGAGGAGTGAGGGCAAGGCCGTGTCGCTGTTCTGGCGGATCTTCTCGCTCAACGCCGTGGGCCTCGTCGTCGCCGCCGCGCTGCTGCTGGGGCCGGTCACCGTGTCGACGCCCGTCCGGCAGGGGGAGGCGGTGGTCGTCCTTGGGGGGCTCGCCCTGCTGCTGGTCGCCAATGCCCTCGTGCTGCGGGTCGGGCTCGTCCCGCTGCAGCGGCTCGGGCGGGCCATGGCCGCCGCGGATCTGCTGCGCCCCGGTGTGCGTGCGCCCGTCTCCGGGCCTTCCGAGACGGCCGCGCTGATCACGACGTACAACACCATGCTCGACCGGCTGGAGGCCGAGCGGGCGACCGGCGCGGCCCACGCGCTCTCCGCGCAGGAGAGGGAGCGGCATCGCATCGCGCGTGAGCTGCACGACGAGGTCGGGCAGACGCTGACCGCCGTTCTGCTCCAGCTGAAGCGGGTCGCCGACCGGGCGCCGGAGGAGCTGCGGGAGGAAGTGGGACAGGCGCAGGAGGCGACCCGGGCCGGGCTGGACGAGATCCGTCGGATCGCGCGGCGGCTGCGGCCCGGTGTGCTGGAGGAGCTCGGGCTGCCCAGCGCCTTGCGGTCGCTCGCGGCCGAGTTCACCACGCACGGACTCACCGTGCGCCACCACGTCGGCGGCGATCTGCCCCGGCTGACCGAGGAGTCGGAACTGGTCGTCTACCGGGTGGCCCAGGAGGGGCTCACGAATACCGCGCGGCACTCCGCCGCCGACCGTGCCGAGGTGCGGCTCCAGTCGGTTTCGGGGGGTGTCGAACTCCTCGTACGTGACAACGGCAAGGGGGTGGGCAGGGCGGTCGAGGGAGCCGGGATACAGGGCATGCGGGAGCGGGCGCTGCTGGTCGGCGCGGTGTTCTCGGTGGCGCCGGGGCCCGGGCGGGGGACGGATGTGCGGTTGCGGATACCGGTCGTGGCGGGGGTGCGCTGATGTCCGCGCCGACGCGTGTACTGCTCGCCGACGACCACACTCTCGTACGGCGGGGAGTGCGGCTGATTCTCGAGGGGGAGCCGGACCTCACGGTCGTGGCCGAGGCGGGCGACGGTGCGGAGGCGGTGGAGCTGGCACGCGCGCGTGAGGTCGATCTCGCCGTACTGGACATCGCCATGCCACGGATGACCGGGCTCCAGGCGGCTCGCGAGCTGTCCCGGCGGCTGCCGGACCTGCGGATCCTGATTCTGACGATGTACGACAACGAGCAGTACTTCTTCGAGGCCCTCAAAGCTGGGGCCAGCGGATACGTCCTCAAGTCCGTCGCCGACCGCGATCTCGTCGAGGCGTGCCGGGCCGCCGTACGCGACGAGTCCTTCGTCTACCCCGGGGCCGAGCGGGCCCTCGTCCGCTCCTACCTCGACCGGCTGCACCGCGGCGACGACCTGCCCGCGCGGGCCGTCACCGAGCGCGAGGAGGAGATTCTCAAGCTCGTCGCCGAGGGGCACACCACGAAGGAGATCGGCGAACTGCTGTTCATCAGCGCGAAGACGGTCGAGCGGCATCGGGCGAACCTGCTGCACAAGCTGGGGATGCGGGACCGGCTGGAGCTGACCCGGTATGCGATACGGGCGGGGCTCATCGATCCTTGAGGCGGGACTGCGGCTGTGTGGCCCGACGCCGCCGCACCACATAAGCACCCGCGAGCCCTGCCCCGCCGAGTGCCAGTGCCACCCCGATCGCCCGCTCGAAGCCGGCCGGGCCCACGCTGCCACCGGACCCGCCCTGGACACCGAGCGTCGGAAGAGCCGTGGTCGGAAGAGCCGTGGTCGGAGGACGTGTGGCCACGCTCACGGCCGCGGTGTCCCTTCGGGGCAGCACCTCACAGGCGATGCCGTCGTCCCGTCCCTGGTCCTCGTCGAGCCGGTTGGGGTCGGTGCGGTCGCGGTCGAACTCCGCCTGCGCGTCCTCCTGGAAGCGGAAGTCGGCGCAGTCCAGGTCGCCTTGAGCGTGTGCGACGCCGGTCAGCGGTCCTGCGGTCGCCAGGACCGCCACCGCGGCGCCGGTGAGTGTGGTGCGTATTGCCATGGGTCGTGCCTTTCGGGTGGGGCCTCAACAGCCGTCACCGCGACCCTAGGGACGCGCCCCGGCGTCCGGCCCGTTGTGCTGGGCCGAACGGGCACACGTCGTCACAGGAGTGCGTCCCAGTCCTCGTCGAAGTCCGCGGGGTTCAGGAAGAGCACGTCCGACGGCAGGTCCGGGCCCCGCAGGGACTGTTCCGTCCAGATGCACTTGCCCGTGGGGGTGAAGCGGGCGCCCCAGCGGGTGGAGAGGGCCGAGATGAGCTGCAGACCCCGGCCGCCCTCGTCGGTCTCCGTGGCCCGGCGGATACGGGGCATGGTCTGGCTGCCGTCGTAGACCTCGCAGATCAGCTCGGTGGTGTGCAGAAGGCGCAGCCGGACGGGACCGCGGGCGTGCCGGACGACGTTGCCGACCAGTTCGCTGACCAGGAGCTCCGTGGTGGGGGACAGGTCGTCCAGGTCCCAGGCCGCGAGCTGTTCGCGGATGTGGCGGCGGGCCTGGCTCGCCGCCTTCGGGTCCTCGGGCAGGGACCAGCCGGCCATCCGGTCGGCCGGCAGCGCGTGCAGACGGGCCACCAGGAACGCCGCGTCGTCGGCCGCCTGCTGGTCCGTCGGCAGGAGCCCGGCCGTCAACGTGTCGCACAGGCGTTCAAGGTCTACGGCGGTCCCGTCGGCGTGGGCGGCCCCGAGCAGCCGCGCCAGCTCCGCCATGCCCTCGTCGATCTCCCGCTTCGCCGATTCCACCAGCCCGTCGGTGTACAGCACGAGCAGACTGCCCTCGGGCACCTCCAGCTCGGCCGTCTCGAACGGCGGCTTGGCGGCTCCCAGCGGGGGATCGGCGTCCGGCTCGGGGAAGTGCACGGTTCCGTCGGGCCGTACGAGAGCCGGCGGTGGATGGCCGGCCCGGGCGATGGAGCAGACCCGGGTCGTCGGGTCGTAGAGCGCGTACAGACAGGTGGCGTACGACGTCTCGCCCATGCCGCCGACGATGTCGTTGAGGTGGCCGAGGATCTCGCCGGGCGGCAGCTCCAGGTCGGCCAGGGTGTGCACCGCGGTGCGCAGCCGGCCCATGGTGGCCGCCTCCGGCAGACCGTGGCCCATCACGTCGCCGACGACCAGCGCGACCCGGCCGCCGGACAGCGGGATGAGGTCGTACCAGTCGCCGCCCACGTCCGCGCCCGGTCCGGCCGGCAGATAGCGCGCGGCCGCCGTGCACGCGGGCAGGTCGGGCAGCGCCTGGGGGAGCAGACTGCGCTGGAGTTCCCGGGACCGGGTGTGCTCGGCGTCGTAGAGCCGGGCCCGCTCCAGGGACTGGGCGACGAGGGCGGTGATCGTGGTGAGCAGGGCGCGTTCCTCGTCGTCGAGCAGGCGCGGCCGGTCGAAGGAGACCACGCACACGCCGAAGGTGTGCCCGGACGCCGTCAGCGGCAGGAAGGCCCAGGACTTCTTCTCGCCGCGGGCGGGGAAGCCGGCCAGTTCGGGATAGCGGGCGGCGTACTCGTGGGCCGAGGACATGAACAGCGGGAGGCCGGACGCGATCGTGTCCCAGGCGGGATCGCCGGTCGCCGCCCGGGAACGGCTGTCGAGGAGGGCCACGAAGTCCTGGGGGTAGCCGACCGCACCGACGTGGTGGAGCCGGTCGCCCTCGCTGACCTGGACCATCAGCCCGGAGGCGGCGAACGGCGGCAGCACCCGCCGGGCGACCGCGTCCACCACGTCCCGTGACGTCGTCGCCTTGGCGAGCTCCGTGGTCAGCTCGGCGATCCGCACCGCACGCTCGGCCGCGGCCCGTTCCGTCGCCTGCCGCTCCTCCGCCAGCCGGCGCTTCTCCGTGACGTCCTGGAAGTAGAGGGTGCGGCCGTCGGGTCCCGGCACCAGCCGTACGTGCAGTCGCCGCCGGCAGTCCGCGATGTACACGTCGAACCCGGCGGGCCTCTCCTCGGCCGCGGCCTCCAGACAGCCCTCCCTCAGACCCGGGACCTGTCGGGTGGCCGGCAGGTCCCACAGCAGGCGCCCGAACAGCTCCTCCTCGGAGAAGCCGAGGAAGCGTTCCGCCTCCAGGTTGGCGAAGGTGATCCGCCACTCGTCGTCCACCGCGAGGAAGCCGTCGCTCATGTGTCTCAGGGCCCTGCTGAGGGCGTCGCGCGCGGTGCGCGACTCGTTGCTCTCCCAGCCCACCCCGATCATCCGGAGGGGCTCGCCCTGCTCGTCGTAGGTGGCCCGGCCGCGGGCCTGCGTCCAGCCCCACGTGCCGTCCAGGCGCCGTACGCGGTACTCGGCCTCGTAGACGCTGTGGTCGAGGATGGCCCGCTGCGCCGCCGCCAGCGTGGGCGCCAGGTCGTCGGGGTGGACGATCCGCATCCAGTTGTCGATCCGGCCGGTGAAGTCGGTCGGGCGGGTGCCGTACAGCGCCAGGGCGGCCTCGTCCCAGATCAGGTCACCGTTGCGGATGTCCCAGTCCCATGAGCCGACCTGGACCTCCTTCAGTGCCTGCCGGAGCCGTTCGCCGCCCGGTTCCGCCTGGGAGGGGCCGGACGGCGGCGGTGCCTGGGCCATGCGGTCCTCGGTCCAGGCGACGACGTCCCGCAGGAAGTTCCAGTGCCGCGGGGTGGGTTCGCCCCGCTCACCGGCCAGGACGGTCAGCGCGCCGATGCTGCGCCGGCCGCTGAACACCGGGAGGGCGGCGAGGCCGGTGCCGGGCCAGGGGACCTCGTCCTGCGCGTCCTGGGACAGCGGCACCCAGACGCCCTCGCCCTGCTGGAGCGCGCGGGCCGGGGCCAGGGGGCCCTCCTGGTCGACGATCTCCCAGGAGCGGGTGAGGGCGGGTGGCAGACCGACGGACGACACCAGGCGCAGCGCGGACATCGGGCCGCGCAGGTGCATGGCCCCGCCGAGCGCGCTCAGCTCGCCGACCGCATGCCCGAGCGCCAGCCGGAAGACCTCGCTCTCCGTCGCACCAGGGGTGACCGTGCCGAGAAGAGCGAGCCGCGCGTTCATGGAGGGAACTTATCGTTCCCGTTTCCGTTCGAAACCTGCTTCACCGTTTCCGTCGAGCTGTCCTCCGCCCCTTCCTCACCTCAACTGCCCATACTTCACAGGAAGTTGCCGAAATCCCGGCCGTGTACCGTGCCGTCGGACCGGGCAGTCTCCGATCATGAGGAGCGGCATGGACATCGGTGTCTTCATCCCCATCGGCAACAACGGCTGGCTCATCTCCAAGAGTTCCCCGCAGTACATGCCGACCTTCGAGCTCAACAAGGCGGTCGTGCAGAAGGCCGAGGAGCACGGGTTCGACTTCGCCCTGTCCATGATCAAACTCAAGGGCTTCGGCGGCGAGACCGAGTTCTGGGACCACTGCCTGGAGTCGTTCACGCTGATGGCGGGCCTGGCCGCGGTCACCGAGCGGATCAGGCTGTACGCCTCCACACCGATCCTCGCCCTGCCGCCGGCGATCGTCGCGCGCATGGCGGTCACGGTCGACTCCATCGCTCCCGGGCGGTTCGGCGTCAACATCGTCACCGGCTGGGCACCCGGCGAGTACGCGCAGATGGGCGTATGGCCCGGCGACGAGCACTTCGGCAACCGGTACGCGCGGGCCGTGGAGTACGTGACGGTGATGAAGGAGCTGTGGAGCGAGGGCGTCAGCAACTTCAAGGGCGAGTTCTACGAGATGGACGACTGCGTGCTCTCGCCGCGGCCCACGGACGGGCACATCGACATCGTGGCCGCAGGGCAGAGCGGCACGGGCATGCGGTTCGCCGCCGGGCACGCCGACTACAACTTCATCCTGGGCAGCGGGGTGAACACACCGCTGGCCTTCTCGGACAGCGCGGCCACGCTGGTTCAGGCGGCGCGGGAGACCGGCCGTGACGTCGGTGCCCTGTCCCTGTTCATGGTCATCGCCGACGAGACCGACGAGGCCGCCCGCGCGAAGTGGCAGGACTACCACGACGGTGCCGACCACGCGGCGCTCGCCTACATGGCCGGGGAGTCGGCCACCGACACCAGCGCCGACGACTCCTCCACGGCCCGCACCATCGTGCTGCCCGAGGGCGCCGTGAACTTCAACATGGGGACGCTCGTCGGGTCGTACGAGAGTGTCGCGCGCATGCTCGACGAGATCGCCGGGGTCGAGGGGACCAAGGGGATCATGCTCGTCTTCGACGACTTCCTCGAGGGGATCGAGACGTTCGGGACGCGGATCCAGCCGTTGATGCGGTCACGGGAGGGGCGGGCATGAGAAGAGGCCGGCGCTGTCTCGCACCGGCCCCTTCGACACAGGTCACTCAGTCCGTGCCGAACTCCATGGCGGCCCGGTCCAGCAGGGCCTCGTCCTCCGAGACCTCGCCGCGCGACGCGATCGCCTCGGCGCCGCCCTCGGGCAGTTCCGGCATGGTGCCGATCAGCCCGGTCGCGGCGGCCTGGGAGGCGCCGATCGTGGGGCTGCCGGTGCCGATGAGGCCGAGACCGGCGTACTGCTCCAGCTTGGCGCGGGAGTCGGCGATGTCGAGGTTGCGCATGGTGAGCTGGCCGATCCGGTCCACCGGGCCGAAGGCCGAGTCCTCGGTCCGCTCCATCGACAGCTTGTCCGGGTGGTACGAGAACGCCGGGCCCGTGGTGTCGAGGATCGAGTAGTCCTCGCCGCGCCGCAAACGCAGGGTGACCTCGCCGGTGATCGCCGCGCCGACCCAGCGCTGGAGCGACTCGCGGATCATCAGGGCCTGCGGGTCCAGCCAGCGGCCCTCGTACATGAGACGGCCCAGGCGCCGGCCCTCGTTGTGGTACTGGGCGACGGTGTCCTCGTTGTGGATGGCGTTGACGAGCCGCTCGTAGGCCGCGTGCAGCAGGGCCATGCCGGGCGCCTCGTAGATGCCGCGGCTCTTCGCCTCGATGATCCGGTTCTCGATCTGGTCGGACATGCCGAGGCCGTGCCGGCCGCCGATCGCGTTGGCCTCCATGACCAGGTCGACGGCGGAGCCGAACTCCTTGCCGTTGATGGTCACCGGTCGGCCCTGGTCGAAGCCGATCGTCACGTCCTCGGGCGCGATCTCGACCGACGGGTCCCAGAACTTGACGCCCATGATCGGCTCGACGGTCTCGATGCCGGTGTTGAGGTGCTCCAGGGTCTTGGCCTCGTGCGTGGCGCCCCAGATGTTGGCGTCCGTGGAGTACGCCTTCTCGGTTGAGTCCCGGTACGGCAGCTGGTGCGCGACCAGCCACTCGGACATCTCCTTGCGGCCGCCGAGCTCGGTCACGAAGTCCGCGTCCAGCCAGGGCTTGTAGATCCGCAGGTTCGGGTTGGCGAGCAGACCGTAGCGGTAGAACCGCTCGATGTCGTTGCCCTTGAAGGTCGAGCCGTCGCCCCAGATCTGGACGTTGTCCTCCAGCATCGCCCGGACCAGGAGCGTGCCGGTGACGGCGCGGCCCAGGGGCGTGGTGTTGAAGTACGCGCGTCCGCCCGAGCGGATGTGGAACGCCCCGCAGGTGAGCGCGGCCAGTCCCTCCTCGACCAGCGCGGCACGGCAGTCGACCAGGCGCGCGATCTCGGCACCGTAGGCCTGCGCGCGGCCGGGCACCGAGTCGATGTCGGGCTCGTCGTACTGGCCGATGTTCGCGGTGTAGGTGCAGGGGATGGCGCCCTTGTCGCGCATCCACGCGACCGCGACGGAGGTGTCGAGACCGCCGGAGAAGGCGATGCCGACGCGCTCGCCGGCGGGGAGGGACGTGAGGACCTTGGACATAGGAAGATTATGCATCACCGCGCATGGTCATGCAAAGCCCCTCAGTGCCACCCCTCACGTGATTCACGTCATCCGTGCAGCCGCCTCGAAAGTCGGCGCCTGTCGGCCCCGACAATGGCGTGGGCGTGGGCGGTGAGCGCGCGCAGACCCCCGTCGCTCAGGTCCGCGACCACGTCCTCGATCCCGGGGTCCACGGAGGGAGCTCGCCACGTTCACCACCAGGGCCACCCCGCGCTCCAGGGGCGTGCACGCCTGCTGCGAGCGGCCGACACCACCGGCACCGGGGTTCGGGCGCTCCGCGGGTCAGGCCCGCCGCACGCCTTGCGGCGGACAGGTCCCAGGTGTCCGCTTCGTGGTGGTCGGGGGAGAGGTCCGGTCCGGAGGGGGCGGGAGCGCGGGGAGCCGCTCACCCCGGGACGGGCGCTCCCCGCAAGCGCCTACCCTTGACCCATGACCATCAGCAGCGACCGGAGCCCGGCAGTGGACGTTTCATCTCCGAAAACGTATGAAGTGCGCACGTACGGGTGCCAGATGAACGTCCACGACTCCGAGCGATTGTCCGGGCTGCTGGAGGAGGCGGGATACGTGCCCGCCCCCGAGGGCTCCGACGGGGACGCGGACGTCGTCGTCTTCAACACCTGCGCGGTGCGGGAGAACGCCGACAACCGGCTCTACGGCAACCTCGGCCGGCTCGCGCCGCGCAAGGCCTCGCGGCCCGGCATGCAGATCGCGGTCGGCGGCTGTCTCGCGCAGAAGGACCGCGACACCATCGTGAAGAAGGCGCCCTGGGTGGACGTCGTCTTCGGCACGCACAACATCGGCAAACTGCCGGTCCTGCTGGAACGCGCGCGCGTGCAGGAAGAGGCGCAGGTCGAGATCGCCGAGTCCCTTGAGGCGTTCCCGTCCACGCTGCCGACCCGGCGCGAGAGCGCCTACGCGGCCTGGGTGTCGATCTCCGTCGGCTGCAACAACACCTGCACCTTCTGCATCGTCCCGGCCCTGCGCGGCAAGGAGAAGGACCGTCGCACCGGCGACATCCTCGCCGAGATCGAGACACTGGTCGGCGAAGGCGTCTCCGAGATCACGCTGCTCGGCCAGAACGTCAACGCGTACGGCTCCGACATCGGCGACCGCGAGGCGTTCAGCAAGCTGCTGCGCGCGTGCGGGGCGATCGAGGGCCTGGAGCGCGTCCGCTTCACCTCCCCGCACCCGCGCGACTTCACCGACGACGTCATCGCGGCGATGGCCGAGACGCCGAACGTCATGCCGCAGCTGCACATGCCCCTGCAGTCCGGCTCCGACACGGTGCTGAAGGCGATGCGCCGCTCGTACCGCCAGGAGCGCTACCTGGGGATCATCAAGAAGGTGCGCGCCGCCATCCCGCACGCGGCGATCACCACCGACATCATCGTGGGCTTCCCCGGCGAGACCGAGGAGGACTTCGAGCAGACCATGCACGTGGTCCGCGAGGCCCGCTTCACGCAGGCCTTCACCTTCCAGTACTCCAAGCGTCCCGGGACCCCCGCCGCGACCATGGAGAACCAGATCCCCAAGGAGGTCGTCCAGGCGCGCTACGAGCGTCTTGTCGCCCTCCAGGAGGAGATCTCCTGGGAGGAGAACAAGAAGCAGGTCGGCCGCACCCTGGAGCTGATGGTCGCCGAGGGCGAGGGCCGCAAGGACGGCGCCACCCACCGCCTCTCCGGCCGCGCCCCCGACAACCGCCTGGTCCACTTCACCAAGCCCGACCAGGAGGTCCGCCCCGGCGACGTGGTCACGGTCGAGATCACCTACGCTGCCCCCCACCACCTCCTCGCCGAGGGCGCCGTCCTCGATGTGCGCCGCACGCGCGCGGGGGACGCATGGGAGAAGCGGAACGCGGCAGAGGCCGCCGAACCCGCGGGTGTCATGCTGGGCCTCCCGAAGATCGGGGTCCCCGAGCCGCTGCCGGCGGCCACGGGCGGCTGCGCGGCGCACTGAGCGCCCGCCGCCGGTCAGGGAGGAGAGGCGGGGCGGGGCATGGGGCGCTGGGTGGTTTTGGTCGACCGCAGTTTCGGGGACCATCACGACCTCGACGAGGTGGCGCACTTCGAGGGCACCCGGGAAGAGGCCCGCGCCCGCCTGTACGAGATCGCCTGTACCCACCGTCCACGCGTCGCTCTGCGCCAGAAGCGCCGACAGGTCTACCGGATCGGCGACGGGGACGCCTACTACGCGAACATCGAGGGCATGATGGCCACTTTTCGCGTGGTGTACCGGCTCGCCGAACTGACGTGGAGCACCCATCCCGAGTCCTGGCCGTGGGCCTGGAAGTAGGCTGCCGATCATGCTTGTAGCAGCCGCTGTCTGTCCGTGTCCGCCCCTTCTCGTGCCGCCGGTCGCCGCCGGGGCGGCGCCCGAGCTCGACGGGGCCCGCGCCGCCTGCACGGACGCGCTGGGCGTGCTCGCGGCGGCCCGGCCGGACCACCTCGTCGTCGTGGGGCCCGCCGAGCAGAGCGGGCGCGGCCCGCACCCGCAGGGCGCCCGCGGCTCGTTCCGCGGCTTCGGGGTGGACGTGGACGTGCGGCTCGGGCCGGAGCGGGGACCGGCCCCACAGCGCCCGCTGCCCGCCTCCCTCGCCGTCGCCGCCTGGCTGCTGGACCGCATCGGCTGGTCCGACACCCCGGTCGAGGGACTCGGTGTGGGGGAACCTCTGGAGCCCGAGCGGTGTATTCAGACCGGGAGGGACATCGCCGCCCGGGCGGAGCGGGTGGCGCTGCTGGTGATGGGCGACGCCAGCGCCTGCCGCACGCTCAAGGCGCCCGGCTACCTGGACGAGCGCGCGGCCCCGTTCGACGCGGAGGTCGCGCGGGCGCTGGGCTCGGCCGACGTGGCGGCCCTGCAAGCGCTGGACGCCGAGCTGGCGTACGAACTGAAGGCCTCCGGCCGGGCCTGCTGGCAGGTCCTCGCGGGCGCGGCCGAGGGCGCGGACCTCGGCGGCTCGCTGTTGTACGAGGACGCGCCGTACGGCGTGGGGTACGTGGTCGCGACCTGGTCCTGACGGCTGGAGGACCCCCAGGAGCCGTAGAGAAGTCCCGGGCGGGAAAACGGCGGCCGGCCGGGGGCGGTCCTGCCCCGCGGCCGTCCGTCGGTGTGCCGTGCTGCCGTTCAGGAAGCCGGCGGCGGTGAGGCCGGTGGCGGCGTGCTGCCGCCGCCCGGTCCCTCCGTGCCGTCCTTGTGCGCGAGTCGGTCCATGGCGCCCTTGGCCTTGCCCATGCCCGTCTGGATCTTGCCGCTGTACTTTCCGCTGGTCTTCTCGTCCACCACCTGCGCGGCCTTGTCGAGGCCGTGCTGGACCTTGTCCCCGTGCTGTTGCGCGAGGCCGGAGACCTTGTCCTTGGCCGGGCCGAGCTTGGCCTTCACCTTGTCCAGGAGACCCATCGTTCGCCTTCCCACGCGGGGCAGTTACGTTCGGGCGCCCTCACCGGCCTCACGGTCGGCCGCCTCGTCGGCGGACTGCTGCTTGGGGATCTCGACGCCCTCGGCGGCGGTGTCCTCGCCGGCCTCCGTCGCCGTCGCTCCGTCCGCGTCCTCGGCCGTGTCGGCGACCTCGGCCTCGGTCCTGCCCTCGGCCTGGGGTTCGGTCTCGACCTCGGCCTTGGCGTCGGTCGACGCCTTCGCCTCTCCCGCCTCCTCCGCCGCGGGCTCGGCCGTCCGGATGTCGGCCTGCGCCTCGGCGGTTGACGCCTCCTCCGTGGCCTTCGACCTCCGGAGAAGTCGTGCGAAAACGCCCATATCCACTCCATACGTTACTCGTGCGGGGGGAACCCCGCGTCGTCCGGAGCGCCCGATTGCGCCACCCGGATCGCCGCCTCCGCGAACAGGGCGGCGGAAACCACGCAACTGGCAACGACACCGGACCCGCGTCGTCACGTAACTCGTTCGAGGTGGTGCTCCCGGGTTTGCGAGACTGGGGCGGTGAGCAGCGCACCCCCCTCCCCCCGCGTCATCGCCGTCGTCGGACCCACCGCCGCCGGAAAGTCCGATCTGGGCGTCTTCCTCGCCCGGCGACTGGGAGGCGAGGTCGTCAACGCCGACTCCATGCAGCTCTACCGAGGGATGGATATCGGCACCGCCAAGCTGACGCCCGAGGAACGCGGCGGCGTCCCGCACCACCTCCTGGACATCTGGGACGTGACCGTCACGGCGTCCGTCGCCGAGTACCAGAGGCTGGCCCGTGCCCGGATCGACGCGCTGCTCGCCGAGGGCCGCTGGCCGATCCTCGTCGGCGGCTCCGGGCTGTACGTCCGCGGGGCGGTCGACAACCTGGAGTTCCCCGGCACCGACCCCGACGTCAGGGCCCGTCTGGAGGAGGAACTCGTGCTGCGCGGCTCCGGCGCGCTGCACGCCCGCCTCTCCGCCGCCGACCCCGGGGCCGGGCAGGCGATCCTGCCCAGCAACGGCCGCCGTATCGTCCGGGCCCTCGAGGTGATCGAGATCACCGGCAAGCCCTTCACCGCCAACCTCCCCGGCCACGACTCGGTCTACGACACCGTCCAGATCGGCGTCGACGTCGCGCGGCCCGAGCTCGACGAGCGCATCGCGCGCCGTGTCGACCGGATGTGGGAGGCGGGGCTCGTGGACGAGGTGCGGGAGCTGGAAGCGCGGGGGTTGCGAGAGGGGCGCACGGCCTCGCGTGCGCTCGGGTACCAGCAGGTGCTCGCGGCGCTCTCGGGGGAGTGCACGATGGAGGACGCGCGGACCGAGACCATCCGTGCCACGAAACGCTTCGCGCGCCGTCAGGATTCATGGTTCAGGCGCGATCCACGGGTGCACTGGTTGAGTGGGGCTGCGGCGCATCTCACAGAACTTCCGCAGCTCGCACTGGCGTTGGTCGAACGACCGGTTACAGCCTGATCACGTCCTGGCATCGGGACGCTCCGGCCGTCATCCGGGCCTCCGGCGCCGTGCCATCATCGAGCTTCGATCGACCAAGTGGAGTCCGAGTTGGGAGGGCGCGTGGCGATGGAGGCCGGCCCTCGCGACACCGCACACGGCACCGAGCCCCTCACCGCCGAGAGCGGTGAACCGGAGCAGGACGCAGACCGTCTGAGCCCCGACGGGCCCGACGAGACCCAGGGCGGTGTGACCGCCGACGGTCCCGAGCCCGAGGAGATGTTCCCGGGCGGGGAAGAGGTCGAGGTCGAGCTGCGCCCGCAGCGCCGTCTGCGGATCTGGCAGCTCGCTCCCATCGTCTCGCTGGCCGCGGTCGGCTCCCTGATGTTCGCCTTCCCCCTGGCCTTCGATTTCGGCGACAGCGGAGCGGTGATCGCGATGCTGGGCCTGCTGATCTGCTCCTGTGCGGCGGGCTGGGGCATGATGGCCGCACGCCGGGTTGGTTACACGTGGCCGGGACTGCCGCAGCGGGGATCCGGCCGCCGCGCGAACTGGCGGGTCGTGCTCGGGTACGTGTTGCTGGTAGCGGTTGTGGTCGTTCTCGCGGTCTGGCGCGTGGCGAGGCTCCGCTAGAGGCTTTCAGGGGTGCGGGGCTGTGTCGATCTACGGCTATCGCTGCGTGGGCGCGACCAGCCGATGAGCTGGGGGCCGCCCCCCACCGGCCTGCACGTACGATCGAGACATGAGCACCCGGATCCCCTTTCTCAAGGGCCACGGCACCGAGAACGACTTCGTGATCGTCCCGGACCCCGAGAACACCCTCGACCTGCCCCCCGCCGCCGTCGCCGCCCTGTGCGACCGCCGGGCAGGCATCGGCGGTGACGGTCTGCTCCACGTCGTACGGTCCGCCGAGCACCCCGAGGCCGCGCACATGGCCGGGGAGGCCGAGTGGTTCATGGACTACCGCAACGGTGACGGTTCCATCGCCGAGATGTGCGGCAACGGCGTACGCGTCTTCGCCCGCTACCTCCAGCGCGCCGGTCACGTCACCGAGGGCGACCTCGCGGTGGCCACGCGCGGGGGCGTGAAGGCCGTGCACATCGCGAAGGGCGGTGACGTCACCGTCGGTATGGGCAAGGCGCTGCTCCCCGAGGGGGACGTCACCGTGAGCGTCGGCGACCGCAGCTGGCCCGCACGCAACGTGAACATGGGCAATCCGCACGCCGTCGCCTTCGTGGACGACCTGGCGCACGCCGGTGACCTGTACTCCCCGCCGCCGTTCAGCCCGGCCGCCGCCTACCCGAGCGGGGTCAACGTCGAGTTCGTGGTCGACCGCGGCCCCCGCCACGTCGCCATGCGCGTGCACGAGCGCGGGGCGGGCGAGACCCGGTCCTGCGGCACGGGCGCGTGCGCCGTCGCCGTCGCCACGGCCCGCCGGGACGGCGCCGACCCGGTGGCCACCGGCACCCCGGCGACCTACACCGTCGACGTGCCCGGAGGCACCCTGGTGATCACCGAGCGGAGCGACGGCGAGATCGAGATGACCGGCCCCGCGGTGATCGTCGCCGAGGGTGAGATCGACGCCGACTGGCTGGAAAACACGGTTGGTTGACCATATGAATCGCAGCACTCGGACGGCCCAGGGCATGGAACCACAGCCTTCGGTCCCCTGTGCGATGCAAAACCGCGGTTGGCCGCAGGTCAGGCGGCGCGAAATCGTAAACCTGGAAGCCTTCGCTCGATTGGGTGATCCGTTTCACGCTCGCCGAGAGGCGGTCAGTCGGGCGTGATGGGCTCGGTAGCATCAAGCACCGGCCCGGACGGGGACAGATGCCATCCCCTGAGCCGTGTCCGCCATGGGGCACCCCGTCCGCCGGTCCACAGCCGGAGGTGCCCATGAGTGCGGAGGCCACGAACCCCGCGACCCCAGGTCCGGTATCAGGTGCGGCCGCCCGCTGGCGGGCGCGGATCGACCTGCGCCGCCTGGGCCGCGCCGCGCTGCTCGGCCCCGCCGCCCGAGACCGGCTGCCCGACGCCATCGGCCATGTCGCCGAGGCCCACCGCGCCCACCACCCCGACGCCGACCTCGAGCCGCTGCGCCGCGCCTGGGTCCTGGCCGAGTCCTCGCACCGCGGCCAGATGCGCAAGAGCGGTGAGCCGTACATCACACATCCGCTCGCCGTGACCCTGATCCTCGCCGAACTCGGCGCCGAGACCACGACGTTGACGGCCTCTCTGCTCCACGACACCGTCGAGGACACCGAGGTGACGCTCGATCAGGTCGGCAAGGAGTTCGGCGCGGAGGTCCGCTTCCTCGTCGACGGCGTCACCAAGCTGGAGAAGGTCGACTACGGCGCCGCCGCCGAGCCCGAGACCTTCCGCAAGATGCTCGTCGCCACCGGCAACGACGTCCGCGTGATGTCGATCAAACTCGCCGACCGGTTGCACAACATGCGCACCCTCGGCGTGATGCGCCCCGAGAAGCAGGCCCGCATCGCCAAGGTCACCCGCGACGTTCTGATTCCGCTCGCCGAACGCCTCGGTGTCCAGGCGCTCAAGACCGAGCTGGAAGACCTGGTCTTCGCGATCCTCCACCCCGAGGAGTACGAGCACACGCGTGAGCTGATCGTCGACAACGCCGCCCGCGCGGACGACCCGCTCGCCGAGATCGCCGACGAGGTGCGGGGGGTGCTGCGGGAGGCCGGGATCCCGGCCGAAGTCGTCATCCGGCCACGCCACTTCGTCTCCGTGCACCGGACGGCCCGCAAGCGCGGCAGGCTGCGCGGTGCGGACTTCGGCCGCCTGCTGGTCCTGGTCGGCGAGGACGCGGACTGCTACGCCGTCCTGGGCGAACTGCACACCTGTATGACGCCTGTCGTCTCGGAGTTCAAGGACTTCATCGCCGTACCGAAGTTCAACCTGTACCAGTCGCTGCACACCGCCGTGGCCCGCGGCGACGGCCAGGTCGTCGAAGTCCTCATCCGCACCCACCAGATGCACAAGGTCGCCGAGGCCGGCGTGGTCGCGCTCGGCAATCCGTACGCGTCGCCCTCGGACGCCTCGGAGGCGCCGAGCGCGTCCACGGGCGCGGGCGCCGACGAGGAGCGGGTGGACCCCACCCGGCCCGGCTGGCTCTCCCGCCTCCTCGACTGGCAGGCGGCCGCGCCCGACGCCGACACCTTCTGGTCGACCCTCCGTGAGGACCTCGCCCAGGACCGTGAGATCACCGTCTTCCGGCCTGATGGCGGCACCCTGGGCCTGCCCGAGGGCGCGACCTGTGTGGACGCCGCGTACGCGCAGTACGGCGAGGACGCGCACGCGTGCCTCGGCGCCCGCGTCAACGGCCGTCTGGCGACCCTGAGCACCGTTCTGAAGGACGGCGACACCGTCCAGCTCCTCATGGGGCAGGACCCCGCCGCGGAGCCCTCCAAGGAATGGCTGGAGCACGCGCACACGCCCGCGGCGCGGATCGCCATCCAGCGGTGGATCGCGACCCATCCGTCGCACGAGACGCCGGAGGAGATCGCGGAGCGGGGCGGGACGGTCGGCGTGACGACTGAGGACGTGCAGGCCGTGCAGGCCGGGCGTGGGGATTCGAACCCCTTCCGGGCCTCCGCCGCGGAGCCACCGGTTGCCGACACTCCCGACAGCGTGGGTCGGATCATCGCCGAGTCGCAGGCCTCCGACATCCCGGCCGCCGACCGCCCCGGCGGCGCCGTCGTCCTCGTGGACAAGCCCGGCGGGACGGTACGGCTCGCCGGTTGCTGCACGCCCGTACCGCCCGACGAGATCACCGGCTTCGCCGTGCGCGGGGGAGTGGTCACCGTGCACCGCGTCGAGTGCGCCGCGGTGGCGCGGATGAAGAGCGTGGGGCGCACGGAGGTCGGCGTGCGCTGGGGCGACACCGCCGGGTGCCGGGTCACGCTGTTCGCGGAATCGTTCGGCCGACCGCACCTCCTCGCCGACCTCACCGAGGCCATGGCCGGCGAAGGCGCCGAGATCGTCTCCGCGACCGTCGAACCCCCCAGCCAGCAGCAAGTACGCCACACCTACACCGTCCAGCTGCCGGATGCGGCCCGGCTGCCGGCGCTGATGCGGGCGATGCGGAACGTGGCCGGCGTGTACGACGTGAGCAGGGCCCAGACACCTGGAGCCTGAGGGACACCTCAGGGGTCGCGGTCGCGTCCGACCGGGATGCGGCCACAGGTCTGTACGCGCGTGGGAGACCGGTCCATAGGTCTGCACGCATGCGAAGGGCCGGTCCAAAGCTCTTCGTGAGCGGATGCAGGACCTCGTCGTGAGCGGACGCAGGACCTCGTAGTGAGCGGATGCAGGGTCGGTCGACGGGCCCTCACGCGCGCGTGGCGGCGCACAGGACTCACGCGCGCGTGGTCGGTCACAGGCCCTCACGCGCGCGTGGCGGGCCACAGAACCTCGCGCGTCTCCTCAACGGAACCGAAGCACCCCGTTCGAGTGGGACAGTCGCGCGTCGTCGCCATCGCGCACGCGCGCGCTGGTAGCGGTGGTGCATGCCGCTCAGCTCCCACACACACGCCGGTCCCAGCGACACGCACCCAGCCCACGCCGACCGGCTCGGCTCCGACGCCCCCCGTCGCCGTACCGGAAACGCCCGACGGCGCAAGGCGGCCGCGCTGCTCGCCTCCGCCGTCTCCGTCTGCCTGCTGGCCGCGAGCGCCCCGGCCACACCGCTCGGGGTCGGTGACCGCCTCTTCCCGCACCTCGGCAACCCCGGCTACGACGTGGCGTCGTACGACCTCTCCTTCACCTACCCCGGCGACAACAGCAAGCCGCTCACGGCCGTCACCACGATCGACGCCTGGACGACGACCGAACTCGACCGCATCAACCTCGACTTCGCACACGGCGAGGTCCAGTCGGTGGAGGTCGACGGTCTGTCCGCGGCCTTCACCAGTGCCGGCGAGGACCTCGTCGTCACGCCCGACGGACCGCTGCCCGCCGGCAGCTGGATGCGGATCACCGTCCGGCACACCAGTGACCCCGTCTCCGCCGACGACCGGGACGGCGGCTGGCTGCGCACCGCGGACGGGCTCGCCATGGCCAACCAGGCCGACGCCGCCCACCTGGTGTTTCCCTGCAACGACCACCCCTCCGACAAGGCGATGTTCACCATCCGGGTCACCGCACCCGACGGCTACACGGCCGTCGCCAACGGCCTGCCGACGGACGTGGAGCGCGCCGGCCGGGCGACCACCTGGACGTACCGCACCCGGCACCCCATGGCCACCGAACTCGCTCAGGTGTCCATCGGCCGCTCCACCGTGCTGCGCCGCAGCGGACCGCACGGACTGCCCGTCCGGGACGTCGTGCGCACAAAGGACCGCGCCAAGGTCGAACCCTGGCTCAAGAAGACCCCCGGCCAGCTCGCCTGGATGGAGGGCAAGGTCGGGCCGTACCCCTTCGAGACGTACGGCATCCTCATGGCCGCCGCCGACACCGGTTTCGAGTTGGAAACCCAAACCCTGTCCCTCTTCGAGAAGGACCTCTTCACCGAGCCCGCGTACCCCAAGTGGTACGTCGAGTCGATCATGGTCCACGAGCTCGCCCACCAGTGGTTCGGCGACAGCGTCAGCCCCCGCACCTGGTCGGACCTGTGGCTCAACGAAGGACACGCCACCTGGTACGAGGCCCTGTACGCGGAGGAGAAGGCGGGCCGCACCCTTGAGGCGCGCATGAAGGCCGCGTACGGCGCCTCCAACCGCTGGCGGACCGAAGGCGGACCGCCCGCCGCACCCAAGCCGCCCCAGCCCGGCCAGAAGATCAGCATCTTCCGGCCGAACGTCTACGACGGTGCCGCCCTGGTCCTGTACGCCCTGCGCCAGGAGATCGGCCGCAAGTCCTTCGAGAACCTGGAACGGGCGTGGGTGCAAGAACACCGGGACGGTGCGGCGTCGACCGCCGACTTCGTGCACCTCGCCTCCCAGATCTCCGGTCGCGACCTCGGCGGCTTCCTCCAGGGCTGGCTCTACGGCAAGAAGACCCCACCGATGCCCGGCCACCCGGACTGGAAGGCTGTGGCACGGGTGAAATAAGGCGGTGACGAGACGCCCCGTACCGTGCGACCATCTTCAGGTCGGCGCGGCACGGGGCGCGGGAATCTCCCGGGGTGCTCGTGCGTTGTGACACATGACCGCCGAATCGGAATCCCCATCGACGTAAGGACCAAATGACCTCCTCTTCATCCCCTTCCCAGGACACGCAGCGCCTCGCGCACACATACGCCGAAGGTCTTCGGGCCGATGCCCTGATGGAAGAGGACGTCGCCTGGAGCCACGAGATCGACGGAGAGCGGGACGGCGAGCAGTTCGACCGCTCCGAGCGCGCGGCCCTGCGCCGCGTCGCGGGCCTCTCCACCGAGCTCGAGGACGTCACCGAGGTCGAGTACCGCCAGCTCCGTCTGGAGCGGGTCGTCCTCGTCGGCGTGTGGACCACGGGGACCGCGCAGGACGCGGACAACTCCCTCGCGGAGCTCGCCGCCCTCGCGGAGACCGCCGGCGCACTGGTGCTCGACGGCGTGATCCAGCGCCGTGACAAGCCCGACGCGGCCACGTACATCGGTTCCGGCAAGGCCGACGAGCTGCGGGACATCGTCCTGGAGACCGGCGCGGACACCGTCATCTGCGACGGTGAGCTCAGCCCGGGCCAGCTCATCCACCTCGAGGACGTCGTCAAGGTCAAGGTCATCGACCGTACGGCCCTGATCCTCGACATCTTCGCCCAGCACGCCAAGTCCCGAGAGGGCAAGGCGCAGGTCGCGCTCGCGCAGATGCAGTACATGCTGCCGAGGTTGCGAGGCTGGGGTCAGTCGCTGTCCCGTCAGATGGGCGGCGGCAAGGGCGGCGGCCTCGCCACCCGTGGTCCCGGTGAGACCAAGATCGAGACGGACCGGCGTCGGATCCGCGAGAAGATGGCGAAGATGCGCCGGGAGATCGCGGACATGAAGACCGGCCGCGAGATCAAGCGCCAGGAGCGCAAGCGCCACAAGGTGCCCTCGGTCGCCATCGCGGGCTACACCAACGCCGGCAAGTCGTCCCTGCTCAACCGCCTCACGGGCGCGGGCGTCCTGGTCGAGAACTCGCTGTTCGCGACCCTCGACCCGACCGTCCGCCGCGCGGAGACCCCGAGCGGCCGCCTGTACACGCTGGCCGACACCGTCGGTTTTGTACGGCACCTGCCGCACCACCTGGTCGAGGCGTTCCGCTCCACCATGGAGGAGGTCGGCGAGTCCGACCTGATCCTGCACGTGGTGGACGGCTCGCACCCGAACCCGGAGGAGCAACTGGCCGCCGTCCGCGAGGTGATCAGGGATGTCGGCGCCACCAACGTGTCCGAGATCGTCGTGATCAACAAGGCCGACGCGGCCGACCCGCTGACGCTCCAGCGGCTGATGCGGAACGAGAAGCGCTCCCTCGCGGTCTCGGCCCGTACCGGCCAGGGCATCACCGAACTGCTCGCCCTGATCGACAACGAACTGCCCAGGCCGTCCGTCGAGATCGAGGCGCTCGTGCCGTACACCCACGGCAAGCTGGTCGCTCGTGCCCATGACGAGGGCGAGGTGATCTCCGAGGAGCACACCGCGGAGGGCACCCTGCTCAAGGTCCGGGTGCACGAGGAGCTGGCCGCGGAGCTGGCGCCGTATGTGCCGGCACCGGTGGTGGCCTGAGTGTCGTAGCAGCTCTCTGGGCCTCGGCTCTCTGAGCCGTAGCTCTCTGAGAGGCCCGCCCTTTCCCGAAGGGCGGGCCTCCAGCGTGTTCAGGTCACCGACGGTTCGTGGTCGTTGCGGTCGTTGCGGTGGTCGGGGTGGCCGGGGTCGGTCAGGGTGCTCGGGGAGGCCGAGGCCCTCACTGGCCCGCGTACTTCTCGCTGACCGAGTCGTACACGCCCTTGGCCACCTCACCCAGCCGTGGCCCGGCCAGCCAGCCCGCGTTCACCGGCCCGATCGAGGTGTTGGACACCAGGGCGGGCCGGCCGTCCGCACCGGTCGCGACCCAGCCGCCGCCGGACGAACCACCGGTCATGGTGCAGCCGATGCGGTACATCGTCGGGTCGGAGGCGTTGATGGACAGCCGTCCCGGCCTGTCCGCGCACTGGTACAGCGTCTCCCCGTCGAACGGCGCCGCCGCCGGATACCCGTCGGCCGTGATGCTCTCCACCCGGGGCACCGCCGGTGCGGCGAAGTTCACCGGCAGGGCGGAACCGACCGTCTCCTCCAGCGACTTGCCGCTGCCACCCTCCTCCGGCGTCACGTGGATGACGGCGAAGTCGTACGGGGCACCGTTCCCACCGGTCGGACCACCCTGGGCGATCCACTGGTCCGAGGTCTGCGCCCAGTCGGCCCACCAGACACCGTAAGGAGCGACATCCTTCTCGGTCGCGCTCTCCAACTCCGCGGCCGACAAGGCCTGGTCGTTGTACGACGGCACGAACGCGGTGTTGCGGTACCAGCCACCGCTCTTGCCCGCGTGCACACAATGCCCCGCCGTCCACACCATGTCGGACTTGCCCGGGTGGGCCGGGTCCTCCACGACCGTCGCCGAGCAGACCATCGTGCCCTCGGGGGAGTCGAAGAACACCTTGCCCGCTTCGGGCACGTTGTCGTGGTACGTAGGCGATACGGGCTTCGCGTCCACCGGCGCCGGCTCCGGGTCGGTCACACCCTGGTCACCCGAGAGGTCGCTCTCCTGGACACCGCGGTCGGGATCCTCGGCCTCCCGCATCCGGTCCGGGTCCCACAGGCCCTCGATGATCGGGTTGATGTAGTCCTGGGCCTCGCGCAGCCAGTCGTCCCTGTCCCAGTTCTTCCAGGCGCCGTTCTTCCACTCGTCGACATCGATCCCGTGCTCCTTGAGCCGGTCCCGGATGTCGTCCGGAATCGTGATCTTGCCGTCGCCCTCGGACGCGGCCGAGGCGGAGGCCTGCGCGTTCGCGTCCGAGTCGCCCGAACCGCAGCCGGTCGCGGTCAGCGCCAGCACGGAGGCGAGGGCCATTGCGGCGAGCGCGGGAGAGGTTCTGCGGCGCGCCCCCCTTTCGCCTTTGCCGCGAGCGGTCAAGGACAGCGGTTCGGATCGCATGCTCTGCCTCCCCCTGTGTGGACGAACCTGGGTGCGCAACCGAGGACTTCCCGCAGCCGTCCCGCGAGCTCACCCTCTGGCACCGCACCTTGGAACGGCATCACACACTATGCGCCCGTTATGGGGGACTTCCGACGGAACCGCAACAGTTCCGTCACGCCAAAGATCTTCAGGCAACCCGTAACCCCGTGAACGGTCCGGGGTTGGTAGCGGTGGGGGCTTGCTGCCGGCGGACGGGTCGGTCCCCGGCGCCCCAATCCCTGGAGATTTCGCGGCAGTCGGGACACCGATGTGCCGAGATGTCGAGCAAAGGGTCCCGGGGTTCCGTATGTCGGGGCGGGTGAGTCCGCGAGGGAACCGCTTGCCCCTGCACAGCGCGACGACGGGAGAACCATGGCCGTGACCGAGACCGCACCCGGGGAGGCCATGGCGGGGCACACCGCCGTCGAGGAACCGTCGGCGACCCGCTCCGCGCACGAGGGAATCCTGCGGCGCCAGTCGGCCCGCGAGTCGGCGGCCCGCACCTATGCCCGTGCCCTCCCGATCGTGCCGGTACGCGCACGCGGTCTGACCATCGAGGGCGCCGACGGCCGCCGCTACCTCGACTGCCTCTCGGGCGCCGGCACCCTTGCCCTCGGACACAACCATCCCGTCGTCCTGGAGGCGATCCGCAAGGTCCTCGACTCGGGCGCACCCCTCCACGTCCTCGACCTCGCGACGCCCGTCAAGGACGCCTTCATCACCGAACTGTTCCGCACCCTGCCACCCGGTCTCGCCGACCACGCACGCGTGCAGTTCTGCGGTCCAGCCGGCACCGATGCGGTGGAGGCCGCCTTCAAGCTCGTGCGCGCCGCGACCGGCCGCAACGGCATGCTGGCCTTCGCCGGCGCCTACCACGGCATGACCTCCGGCGCTCTGGAAGCGTCCGGCGACGCCTTCGACGTACGGGTCGCCCGGCTGCCCTACCCTCAGGACTATCGCTGTCCCTTCGGGGTCGGCGGCCCGCACGGCGCCGAACTCGCCGCCCGCTGGACGGAGTCCGTCCTCGACGACCCCAAGTCCGGGGTGCCGCTGCCCGCAGGGATGATCCTCGAACCCGTCCAGGGCGAGGGCGGCGTTCTTCCGGCCCCCGACGCGTGGATGCGACGCATGCGACGGATCACGGCCGACCGCTCGATCCCGCTCATCGCCGACGAGGTCCAGACGGGAGTCGGCCGTACCGGGGCTTTCTGGGCCGTGGAGCACAGCGGCATCACCCCCGACGTCATGGTCCTGTCCAAGGCCATCGGCGGAAGCCTGCCCCTCGCCGTGGTCGTCTACCGCGACGACCTCGATGTCTGGGAACCCGGCGCCCACGCCGGCACTTTCCGCGGCAACCAACTCGCGATGGCTGCGGGCACGGCCACGATGGCCTACGTCCGCGAGAACGGCCTCACAGAACGCGCGGCAACGCTCGGTGCGCGGATGCTGGACCAACTCCGAGGGCTGAGTCGGGAGTTTTCTGTGATCGGTGATGTGCGGGGGCGGGGGTTGATGATCGGAGTCGAGATGGTGGAGGGGGAAGGCGAAGGGGAGGAGTGGGGTGTCGCGGGTGTCGCTGGACGCGGGGGATCCAACGGGCCCGATGAGACTGGTGGATCCGGTGGACCTGATGAGGATCGTGGGTCCGCTGGGTCCGCTGGGTCCGCTTGGTCCGCGGGACTGCTGGGCTCGGTCGGGCTGAGTAGCGACGATGGTGCGGGAGCCGTGGCGATGCCGGGTTCCCTCCCGTCCCCTCGCCCTGCCTCGCCTGAGCTTGCCGTCGCCGTCCAGCGGGAGTGCCTCCGGCGTGGCCTGATCGTCGAACTCGGTGGTCGTCACGCGAGCGTCGTGCGCCTGCTCCCCCCTCTGACGATCACCGACGAACAGGCGGCCGCCGTCCTCGACCGACTCGCCGACGCCGTGGCAGCTGTGGCCCGCGATCGCGGCCGCGGTGCCGGGTGACAACAGCAGCGTCGGCACCGGAGCGAGGGGACGGGGTAGCTGCCGGAGTGGCGGCGGGAGCCGAAGGAGCGGCAGGAGCTGGGGTGCCGCCTGGAGCCGCACCGGGAACTGGGGCCGCAGCCAGGCCCTCAACCGGAGCGACAACTCCTCACGAAGCCGGTGGGACAGCCGCACACGGAGCCGGAGTCGGAGCCGAGGCCGGGGCCGGGGCCGGAGGGGGGGCGTGGCCGAGGCCGGGGTCGGGGCCGGAGGGGGGGCGTGGCCGAGGCCGGGGTCGGGGCCGGAGGGGGGCGTGGCCGAGGCCGGGGTCGGGGCCGGAGTTGGGACTGGGGCTGGTGCTGGAGTTGGAATCGGGGCTCGGCAGGAAGCCGGAATCGGGGCCGAGCCCATACCTGCCGCCACCTCTCGCGCCACAGACCGAGCCGCGAGCCGCTTACCGACGCCTTCGAACTGTCGCCGTCATCACCCCGATTCCTCACCGAAGCCCTCCCGAACACCACTCACCTCCACGCGATTCGACCGCTCATCTGTCCCAGATCCCCGATCAACCGGTCGCCCTTGGCACCGGCACAACAACCTCCGCCCACGAGAAGAATCACCCCCGAGGAACACCGAACTTGAACACCACCCCCATCCACTCGCTCAACCACTCCGAGACATCCCCCTCTCCGCAGCGCCGCTCCCGCCCCGAACACACCCCGTCCCAGGCCGGCCCTCCCGAACGGGAACGCCTGCCCGGTGCCACCAGCGACCCGCCGGATCACGCAGACCCGCACGCCGTGGCCGAAGCCGCCGCCGTGGAGAATCTGCTGCGCTGCTGGGCCCGCGAGATGGACCTGCCGGCCCCCACTGACGGCACTCTCCGCATTCCCCTCCGCTCCAGCGGCACCTCCCTCCTCGTCCCCGTCCACTACTGGTCGCCGACGGGGTGGCACCGCTTCGGCCTTCCCCGTCTCGCCGACGCCCCCGGCCAGGCCCCGCCGGCCGATGCGGTCACCGTCGCGGCGCTGCTCACCCGGGAGTCACTGACGGCAGAACGCCCCGCCTCTGCAGCCGGTGCCGAGGTCGTGGCCCGTGTAGCCGACTCCGTCCGCCGTACCGCCACCTTCGTCCGCGAGCACCGCAAGCACGCCGACGACGGCCCCGACCTCTTCCTCGCCGCCGAACAGGCACTCGTCCTCGGCCACCCTCTGCACCCGGCCCCGAAGAGCCGCGAAGGTCTCTCCGAAGCCGAAGCAGCCTCGTACTCACCCGAGCTGCGCGGCTCCTTTCTCCTGCACTGGCTCGCTGTCGACCCCTCTCTCCTCGCCACCGACTCGGCCTGGACCGAACGCGGCCGTCCCGTCACCGCCGCCCAGCTCACCCGACGCCTGGCCGGCCCCGACCTTCCGCTGCCCGACGGCCGCACGGCCCTGCCGCTGCATCCCTGGCAACTCCGCGAGGTCCGGCACCGCTCCGCGACCGCCCCGCTGTTCGATGCCGGACTGCTCCAGGACCTGGGCGCCCACGGCTCCCCCTGGCATCCCACGTCCTCCGTACGCACCGTCCATCGCTCCGGCGCCCCCGCCATGCTCAAACTCTCGCTGGGCCTGCGCATCACCAACTCCCGCCGCGAAAACCTTCGCAAAGAACTCCACCGTGGTGTCGAGGTGCACCGGCTCCTGCGCAGCGGCCTGTCCAAGCAGTGGCAGGCGGTCCACCCGGCCTTCGACATCGTCCGTGACCCTGCCTGGCTCGCCGTCGACGGGCCCAACGGCAGTCCCGTCCCCGGAATCGACGTGATGATCCGGCACAACCCGTTCAGCCCCACTCACGACGTCTCCTGCATCGCCGGACTCGTCTCGCCGCGTCCCGGTCCCGGCTCCGCTGCAGAGGACCGCCCGGGCAGGGACTGGCCGGACCGAGACCGTCCGGAGACGGACCGGCCGGTCTGGCGGTCCCGTCTGGCCGAGGTCGTCACCCGTCTCGCGGCCCGCACCGGCCGCCCTCGGGGAGCCGTCGCCGCCGAGTGGTTCCTGCGCTACCTGGAACACGTCGTCCGCCCGGTGCTGTGGCTCGACGGGGAGGCGGGCATCGCTCTGGAGGCGCATCAGCAGAACACCTTGGTTCTGTTGGACGCCGACGGCTGGCCCTCCGGGGGCCGGTACCGCGACAACCAGGGCTACTACTTCCGCGAGTCCCGACGAGCGGAGCTCGATGCCCGCCTGCCCGGCATCGGTGCACACAGCGACACCTTCGTCTCCGATGAGGTCACCGACGAGCGTTTCGCCTACTACCTCGCGATCAACAACGTCCTCGGCCTCATCGGTGCGTTCGGCTCCCAGCGCCTGGCCGACGAACGGCTGCTGCTCGCCGCCTTCCGCCGCTTCCTCCAAGACGTGGCCTGTGGACCCACCCGACTGCGCACCACGCTCGCCGGCCGCCTGCTCGACTCACCCGTCCTGCGCTGCAAGGCGAATCTGCTGACCCGCGTGCACGGCCTGGACGAACTCGTCGGCCCGGTCGACACCCAGTCCGTCTACGTCACCATCGCCAACCCCCTTCACTCCTGAGGAACATGACCCACCCCACCTCCTGAGAGGAGCGCCCTGTGTCTCCCACCGACGCGAGTGCCGATGCCGTTTCCGCCGCCTCGAACGACGTCGGCTCCGGCGCCTGTCCCGACGAGGGCGAGGACAGCGCCGCCCGGGGCATCGGCCGGGGCACCGACAACGAGGACACGCTGGACCTGCGTCTGCCCGACGAACTCGTCGCGCTCTTCGAGGAGGGACGGTCAGGCGCAGATGCAGCCACGGCCAGTGCTGCAGGCTGGCACGGACACGGACAACGGAGCTGGAGCGACAGCACCGCCCTGCGCGCCTCACGCGCCTCTGGCGGCGATGACCTGCTCGACGGGGTCGCCGACTGGGGCCCGATCGCGACCCCGGCAGGCGTGTTCCAACTCGTGCGCGTATGCGTCGAGCGGGACCTGGCCCTCATCTGCCGCTGGATGAACGACCCCGCCGTCACCGCGTTCTGGGAACTGGCCGGGCCCCAGAAGGTGACGGAGGACCACCTGGGGCCCCAGCTAGCCGGTGACGGGCGCAGCTTTCCCTGCCTCGGGGTGCTGGAGGGCACTCCTATGAGCTACTGGGAGATCTACCGGGCAGACCTGGACCCGCTGGCTCGCCACTATCCGGTCAGACCGCATGACACCGGTATCCATCTCCTCATCGGCTCCGTCACCGATCGAGGGCGCGGTCTCGGCAGCACTCTTCTCAGAGCCGTCGCCGATCTCGTACTCGACAGGCGACCCGCCTGTGCTCGTGTCATCGCGGAACCCGACCTTCGCAACATCCCGTCCGTCACCGCCTTTCTGGGCGCAGGCTTCCGCTTCTCCGCTGAGGTCGACCTGCCCGCCAAGCGGGCGGCCCTCATGATCCGAGATCGGTCCCTGCGCGACCTGCTGTAGCAACACGTCATTGCGCAATCACTTTTGGTACACCGCTCGCGCCGAACCGGTTCCCACCCACCGCGAGACTTTTTCAACGACCCAGCCGCACGACCCCAGCCGCACGACCCCGGCCGCACGACCCCGGCCGCACGACCCCGGCCGCACGACTCCGGCCGCGCGACTTCGGACACACGACCTCGCACCCACGGGTTCCGGCGTACCCGACCCGCCCACAACGCCTCGGTCAATTCCGGCCGCCGCCCGACCGAAGTCGCAACCGGCCGAATCAGACACGACCGACGGCGAACTGAGTCGAGCAGATCTGATCCCGCCCGCCACCTCTCCGAGGAGTTCCCGGTCTTGATCCCGCCCCTCGTCCCCGCCTTGATCACCCCTTTGTCAGTGCCGGGCCGTAGGGTGGTCGCGCTATGACGAAGCCCTCACTCCCCGAACTCCTGCATGCTGCCGTCACTGCCGTCGGCGGTACGGAGCGCCCCGGCCAGGTGACCATGGCCGAATCCGTTGCGGACGCGATCGACGACAGTTCCCACCTGCTGGTGCAGGCCGGCACCGGTACCGGAAAGTCGCTCGGCTATCTCGTGCCCGCGCTCGCGCACGGGGAGCGGGTCGTCGTCGCGACGGCCACCCTCGCCCTGCAGAGACAACTCGTCGAGCGCGACCTGCCGCGCACGGTCGAGGCGCTGCACCCGCTGCTCCGCCGGCGCCCGGAGTTCGCGATGCTCAAGGGCCGGTCGAACTACCTCTGCCTGCACCGCCTCCACGAGGGAGTCCCGCAGGACGAGGAGGAGGGGCTCTTCGACCAGTTCGAGGCCGCCGCGCCCACCAGCAAGCTGGGCCAGGATCTGCTGCGGCTGCGGGACTGGTCGCAGGACACCGAGACCGGTGATCGCGACGACCTCACGCCGGGCGTCTCCGACCGCGCTTGGGCGCAGATCTCCGTGTCCTCCCGTGAGTGCCTGGGAGCGACGAAGTGCGCCTACGGCGCCGAGTGCTTCGCCGAGATGGCCCGCGAGCGTGCCAAGCTCGCCGAGGTCGTCGTCACCAACCACGCACTGCTCGCGATCGACGCCATCGAAGGCGCCCCGGTGCTTCCTCAGCACGAAGTGCTGATCGTCGACGAGGCGCACGAACTGGTCTCCCGGGTCACCGGTGTCGCCACCGGCGAGCTCACCCCCGGTCAGGTGAACCGCGCGGTGCGCCGCGCCGCGAAGCTTGTCAACGAAAAGGCGGCCGATCAGCTCCAGACCGCGGCGGAGGGCTTCGAGCGGCTGATGGAGCTCGCGCTGCCCGGAAGGCTGGAGGAGATCCCGGAGGACCTCGGGTACGCGCTCATGGCCCTGCGCGACGCCGCCCGTACGGTCATCTCCGCGATCGGAGCGACCCGCGACAAGTCGGTCCAGGACGAGGACGCGGTCCGCAAACAGGCGCTGGCCTCCGTGGAGGCGGTGCACGATGTGGCGGAGCGGATCACGAACGGCTCGGAGTGGGACGTCGTCTGGTACGAGCGTCACGACCGCTTCGGCGCCTCCTTGCGCGTGGCCCCCATGTCGGTGTCCGGCCTGCTGCGGGAGAAGCTGTTCGCGGACCGTTCCGTGGTCCTGACCTCGGCGACCCTGAAGCTGGGTGGCGACTTCAACGGCGTCGGAGCGTCCCTGGGGCTCGCCCCGGAAGGAACCGAGGGCGAGGACCTGCCGAAGTGGAAGGGCCTCGACGTCGGTTCGCCCTTCGACTACCCCAGGCAGGGCATCCTGTACGTCGCCAAGCACCTCTCGCGCCCCGCGCGTGACGGTGACCGAGCGGACATGCTCGACGAGCTGACCGAGCTCATCCAGGCCGCAGGCGGCCGCACCCTGGGGCTCTTCTCCTCCATGAGGGCTGCCCAGCTGGCCGCCGAGGAGCTGCGCTCCCGGATCCCGGAGTTCCCGATCCTCCTGCAGGGCGAGGAGACCCTGGGCGAACTGATCAAGAACTTCGCGGCGGACCCGCAGACCTGCCTCTTCGGCACGCTGTCGCTCTGGCAGGGTGTCGACGTCCCCGGCCCCAGCTGCCAGCTGGTCGTCATGGACAAGATCCCGTTTCCGCGCCCCGACGACCCTCTGATGAGCGCCCGCCAGAAGGCGGTGGAGGACGCGGGGGGCAATGGCTTCATGGCGGTCGCCGCCACGCATGCAGCGCTGCTCATGGCCCAGGGCGCCGGCCGCCTCGTCCGGGCCTCGGGGGACCGTGGTGTGGTCGCCGTACTGGATCAGAGGCTGGCGACGGCGCGGTACGGCAGCTACTTGAAGGCGTCACTGCCCGACTTCTGGTACACCACGGACCGTAACCAGGTGCGGAAGTCGCTGACGGCGATCGACGCCGCGGCGAGGGCGACGGAAGCGGCGGAGCTCGCGGCAGAGGCCGAGAAGGCGCAGGCGGAAGTCGGATGATCGCGGGTGGGCCTGACCCGGTGATGGGTCAGGCCCCCGCGATGCGGAGCAACCCGTCACCGGGGCCGGACAGCGCAGGGCCCCGGAACCGGCGCAGGGGTTCCGGGGCCCGGTCGGATCGGCAAGGGCCGCCGCGGTGCTCAGACGCGCCGCAGTACTGCCACTACCTTGCCGAGGATGGTCGCGTCGTCGCCGGGGATCGGCTCGTACGCGGAGTTGTGGGGGAGGAGCCAGACGTGGCCGTCCTCGCGCTTGAAGCGCTTGACGGTGGCCTCGCCTTCCAGCATCGCGGCCACGATGTCGCCGTTCTCGGCGACGGGCTGGCGGCGCACGGTGACCCAGTCGCCGTCGCAGATCGCGGCCTCGATCATCGAGTCACCGACGACCTTCAGCACGAACAGCTCACCGTCGCCGACGAGTTGGCGGGGCAGGGGGAACACGTCCTCGACCGATTCCTCGGCGAGGATCGGGCCACCGGCGGCGATCCGGCCGACGAGCGGGACGTACGACGCGGCGGGCTTGCCCGCGGTGTCCGTGGGCTGTACCGAGGCGCCCTGGTCGGATCCGCGCACCTCGTACGCGCGCGGGCGGTGCGGGTCGCGGCGCAGGAAGCCCTTGCGCTCCAGTGCCATCAACTGATGTGCGACGGATGAGGTGCTGGACAGACCGACCGCCTGGCCGATCTCCCGCATGGACGGCGGGTAGCCGCGCCGCTGGACGGAGTCCCTGATGACCTCGATCACCCGGCGCTGCCGGTCGGTGAGCCCCGAGCTGTCCGCCCGGATGCCTGGAGGTCGGCCCGGGAGGGATCGCTTGTTCCCCTCGGGATTCACGGCTTCGTTCATTGCATGCACCGGCTCGAGTCGGCCCTGGGAACGGTCCTGGGCAGTGATGGTGGCACTGTCTGCGGTCGTGGTCACGTCGGCCCCTCTCGATGGTCTCCCTGCTGGACAACGGTAGTGGCTTTCGAAAGGTTGCGCCAAACACACGTTCGAGTGAAAAATCGCGAATCACCTGACGCGATCATGTGTCTGGGTGTATGGCTAACGCGCCGCCTGCCGAACAAAAGGGCCCATTGCTGTACTCTTCACCGCCGGATGGCGACCTCGCGGGCTGTTGCCCCAGTCTGCCATCCAGTGCTCAGTCGGCCGGGTACCGGCTCCCATCTCTGCGGGAATCCCACGTCCCCTCCTTGTGGCGCCCACGGTATCTCCGCATGCGCCGCAGCGATACGGCTGTGCGGCGTGTTCGCCGGGGGCCGGGGCGGTCGTATGGCACATGCCCATACAGGCGCGACATGCATGTACGGCGTGTATGCCGTGCCAATCCCTACATGTAGTGCTTGGATTGCTACAGCAGCCCAGAAGTTGTGGTCCCCCGGGTCTCCACACCCGCCGCGATCGCCTATGCTGGGGCCTGCTTCGAGGGGCCCATGGGGCTCAGCGAGGCTATTGAGTCTGCTGTGAGGAGGGTTGGGAGAATCATGCACTGCCCCTTCTGCAGGCACCCCGACAGCCGCGTCGTCGACAGTCGTACGACCGACGACGGCACGTCGATCCGCAGGCGCCGCCAGTGTCCGGACTGCTCCCGTCGTTTCACGACCGTGGAGACGTGCTCGCTGATGGTGGTCAAGCGGTCCGGAGTCACCGAGCCTTTCAGTCGTACCAAGGTCATCAATGGTGTGCGCAAGGCATGCCAGGGACGGCCTGTCACCGAGGACGCGCTCGCCCAACTCGGCCAACGGGTCGAGGAGGCGGTGCGGGCCACCGGGAGTGCCGAGCTGACCACCCACGACGTGGGGCTGGCCATACTCGGCCCGTTGCAAGAGCTCGATCTCGTCGCGTATCTGCGATTCGCCTCCGTCTACCGGGCGTTCGACTCGCTCGAGGACTTCGATGCGGCCATCGCGGAACTGAGGGAGACGGGACCCCCCGCCGCGGACGACGAGGATCGCGGAGAGGCTGTGGACGGCGAAGAGGCCGTCGCGGGGAGCCAGGAAGACGATCGCGGGCCCGGAGGGACTGCTCAGCTCCCCGAGCCCGCCCGCGCCGCCGACTGATCGGCGGGCCGGGCCGGGCCAAGACCCCGGGTCGGCCGGACGGCGGCGACCTAAGACCTGTTGCGGGCGGTAGCGAGTGGGTGCCCGCAATACCAGACAGAACACCGTGCCACGGGAACATCGGGGCACTTCAGGGCGTTTTCGCCCGTACAGGGAGGCGGCATGACAGAGACGGCGAGCGGTCCGGCACGGAGTTCCCGCGCCAAGGGCACCAAGGCGGCAGCGAACAAGGGCCTGCGCATCGAGCGCATCCACACCACCCCCGGCGTGCACCCGTACGACGAGGTGGCCTGGGCGCGCCGTGACGTCGTCATGACCAACTGGCGCGACGGCTCGGTCAACTTCGAGCAGCGTGGCGTCGAGTTCCCCGACTTCTGGTCGGTGAACGCGGTCAACATCGTCACCAGCAAGTACTTCCGCGGTGCCGTCGGCACCCCCCAGCGCGAGGTGAGCCTCAAGCAGCTCATCGACCGCATCGTGAAGACGTACCGGAAGGCCGGCGAGGACCACAAGTACTTCGCCTCGCCCGCCGACGCGGAGATCTTCGAGCACGAGCTGGCGTACGCCCTCCTGCACCAGATCTTCAGCTTCAACAGCCCGGTGTGGTTCAACGTCGGTACGCCCCAGCCGCAGCAGGTCTCGGCCTGCTTCATCCTGGCCGTCGACGACTCCATGGAGTCGATCCTCGACTGGTACAAGGAAGAGGGCATGATCTTCAAGGGCGGCTCCGGTGCCGGCCTGAACCTCTCCCGTATCCGCTCCTCCAAGGAGCTGCTGTCCTCGGGCGGCAACGCCTCCGGTCCGGTCTCCTTCATGCGCGGCGCCGACGCCTCCGCGGGAACGATCAAGTCGGGTGGCGCCACGCGCCGCGCCGCCAAGATGGTCATCCTCGACGTCGACCACCCCGACATCGAGGACTTCATCGAGACCAAGGTGAAGGAGGAGGAGAAGATCCGCGCCCTGCGTGACGCGGGCTTCGACATGGACCTGGGCGGCGACGACATCACGTCGGTGCAGTACCAGAACGCCAACAACTCGGTCCGCGTGAACGACACGTTCATGAAGGCCGTCGAGACGGGTGGCAAGTTCGGCCTGACGTCCCGTATGACCGGTGAGGTCATCGAAGAGGTCGAGGCCAAGGCGCTGTTCCGCAAGATGGCCGAGGCCGCCTGGGCCTGCGCCGATCCGGGCATCCAGTACGACGACACCATCAACCGCTGGCACACCTGCCCGGAGTCCGGCCGTATCAACGGCTCGAACCCCTGCAGCGAGTACATGCACCTGGACAACACGTCCTGCAACCTCGCCTCGCTGAACCTCATGAAGTTCCTCAAGGACGACAGCAAGGGCAACCAGTCCTTCGACGTGGAGCGCTTCGCCAAGGTCGTCGAACTCGTCATCACCGCAATGGACATCTCCATCTGCTTCGCGGACTTCCCGACGCAGAAGATCGGTGAGAACACGCGCGCGTTCCGCCAGCTCGGCATCGGCTACGCCAACCTCGGCGCCCTGCTGATGGCGACCGGCCACGCGTACGACTCCGACGGCGGCCGCGCTCTCGCCGGGTCCATCACCTCCCTGATGACCGGCACGTCGTACAGGCGTTCCGCCGAACTCGCCGCGGTCGTCGGCCCGTACGACGGCTACGCCCGCAACGCGCAGCCGCACCTGCGGGTCATGAAGCAGCACTCCGACGAGAACACCAAGGCCGTGCGTATGGACGACCTGGACACGCCGATCTGGGCCGCCGCCACGGAGGCCTGGCAGGACGTGCTGCGTCTCGGTGAGAAGAACGGTTTCCGTAACGCCCAGGCGTCCGTCATCGCTCCGACCGGCACCATCGGTCTCGCGATGTCCTGCGACACCACAGGTCTCGAGCCCGACCTCGCGCTGGTCAAGTTCAAGAAGCTGGTCGGCGGCGGGTCGATGCAGATCGTCAACGGCACCGTCCCGCAGGCCCTGCGCCGCCTGGGCTACCAGGAGGAGCAGATCGAGGCGATCGTCGCCCACATCGCCGAGAACGGCAATGTGATCGACGCCCCCGGCCTCAAGCACGAGCACTACGAGGTCTTCGACTGCGCCATGGGCGAGCGCTCCATCTCCGCGATGGGCCACGTCCGCATGATGGCCGCGATCCAGCCCTGGATCTCCGGCGCGCTCTCCAAGACGGTCAACCTGCCGGAGACGGCGACCGTCGAGGACGTCGAAGAGGTCTACTTCGAGGCCTGGAAGATGGGCGTCAAGGCGCTCGCCATCTACCGCGACAACTGCAAGGTCGGCCAGCCCCTCTCCGCCAAGACCAAGGAGAAGGAGAAGGCCGAGGTCACGGAGAAGGCCGAGGAGACCATCCGCGCGGCGGTCGAGAAGGTCGTCGAGTACCGTCCGGTCCGCAAGCGTCTGCCCAAGGGCCGTCCCGGCATCACGACCTCCTTCACGGTCGGCGGCGCCGAGGGCTACATGACCGCCAACTCCTACCCGGACGACGGTCTCGGCGAGGTCTTCCTGAAGATGTCCAAGCAGGGCTCGACCCTCGCGGGCATGATGGACGCCTTCTCCATCGCGGTCTCCGTCGGCCTCCAGTACGGCGTGCCGCTGGAGACGTACGTCTCGAAGTTCACCAACATGCGCTTCGAGCCGGCCGGCATGACGGACGACCCGGACGTGCGGATGGCGCAGTCGATCGTCGACTACATCTTCCGCCGCCTGGCGTTGGACTTCCTGCCCTTCGAGACGCGTTCCGCGCTCGGCATCCACTCCGCCGAGGAGCGTCAGCGCCACCTCGAGACCGGCTCCTACGAGCCGACCGAGGAGGAGGTCGACGTCGAGGGTCTCGCCCAGTCGGCGCCGCGCGCCCAGGAGCTGAAGGCGGTCGTCACGCCGAAGGCCGAGGTCGAGGCGGCCAAGCCCGCCCCGCAGCAGGCCCACACCAGCGCCGAGCTGGTGGAGATGCAGCTGGGCATCCAGGCCGACGCCCCGCTGTGCTTCTCCTGCGGTACGAAGATGCAGAGGGCCGGTTCCTGCTACATCTGCGAGGGCTGCGGCTCGACCAGCGGCTGCAGCTGATGTGAGTCAACCCAGGGCGGTGCAGTCGGACATCGGCTGCACCGCCTTCGGCTTTTCCGTTTCTCCACGAGACGATCACACGTTAGGCTCCCCCAGCGCACGACCGGCGCGAACGGCAGGGTGGGGGACACGGGGAACATGGCTGAGCAGCAGATTGCCGGTGCCGCAGAGAGCGTGAGGCAGTCCGAGAAGGGCCCGAGTGAGTGGGGCCAGGCCCTCGCGGCACTGGTGGTGGTCGGGGGGCTCGCGGCTCTCGTGTTGTCAGGGACCTTTCAGCAAGAGTCCAGCGACCCCGAACCGGCCGAGTGTCACACGTCGGACGACGCCCGGCCGTCGAAACCGGTCTCCGGGGTGCAGTTGTGCACGGCGCTGAACCGTGCGGACCTGCCGACGCTGCTCGGTACGCCGACCGAGTACGCGATGACCGCCAGTGGCAACGAGAGCGTGGGCACCTGGGCCGACGGCACCAAGACCGTCACACCCGAGGCGGAGGTGCAGCTGTCCACCTACTCCGTGAAGCTCTCGACGTCCGACGACGACATTCCGGTGACCGAGATGGCCGGCATCCTGGGGAGTTCGGCGGAGAACAGGACCATAGGCGGGCACCCGGCGGTCCTCTACTCGGACCGGACCATCGCCCTCAATTTCAACCTCGGTGGCGGCAAGGTCGACACCGGTCCCGGCGGAATCGCCCGCAGCCTGCTGGTTGCGAAGGACACCAAGGACGGCGGCGGCTTCTACGAGGTCTCCATATGGCGCCAGGACGACGTCCTGCCCGATGACCTCGCGTTGCTCCGCGTCGCCGAGACGGTGCTGCCGACGGTCCCGGACTGGACCGCCGGCTGACCCGTCACGCCCGGCCCATGCTCCGGGTGAACGTCGCGGGGTCGCCCTCGAAGCCGTTGATCCCGGGGTGGAAGTCCCAGGTGCCGGATTCCTGACGGACGAACTCCGCGACCTTCGCGGCCGTGGCGCCTAGGACACCGCCGAAGTCGTCCTCGGCCAGGACCGTGTAGCCCTCACGGATCCGCAGACCCGGGTTGATCACGCCGACGAAGGTGCGGTGTGCGGATCGCTGCTGGATGACGGCGCCGACGACCACGCGCGTGTACCGGGCGTCCAAGCGGTCGAGTTCGAGGGTCATGACCTCGTCCCAGCCGAAGCCCTTGCCGTCCTTGCTGTCCCGGTTGAGATAGATGGTGCCGTCGGGGGAACGGCTGTCGAAGTGCACCACATAGGCGGGATCGCCGTAGGGATCTCCCGCTACGTAGGTCGCGGCGACGATGTCCAGGTCGGTGGGCGGCTGACCCGCCGGACTCGGATCCCACTTGAGCGCGACCTCGACCTTGCGGATCCCCTTGTTGATGCCGCTCACCAGATTTCCCCTTCCCCCTGTGTCGACGGTCCGAACTGCCGGTCAGGCAGGACCGGTTGTCCATCCTGCCACGCGCGTGTGTCACTCGTGGGTCGCCTCTGGTGCCGAGCGTGACCGGCGCCACGCTCCGTGGCCTTACCATGGCGCGGTGCTGGTCAAGTGGATTCGCTGCACCGTGGTGGACCGCCGCGGCTTCGAGCGGGGGCAGCGAAAGTGGGCGGGGCTTCTGGGAGAGCCGGGGTTCAGGGGACAGGGCGGAGGCTGGAGCCGGGGGCGGCAGGGTGTGGCGCACATCTTCTCCTTCTGGGAGAGCCGTTCCTTCTACGACTCCTTCATGGCCCGTTCCCATGACCGGCTCGCGGCGGCCCAGTCAGGCACGTTCAAGGACGTCCAGGTCAAGTTGTTCGACTACCGCTTCGACGTGAAGACGGGCTTCGAGCCGCGCTTCACCGACGCCGACCTGGTGCGGTTCGCCCACTGCCGCGTCCATGAGGAGCGCGCGGAGCACTTCGCGCTCATGCAGGAAAAGGTCTGGAACCCGGCGATGGCCGGCTCGCCGGGCATGATCCGTGGTCTGTTCGGGGAGGCCCCAGGGCACGAGTTCCTGGTCCTCTCGATGTGGCGGTCGGCCGCCGAACACGGCAAGTACCGCACCGAACGCGTGGAACGGCTCGCGCTGCGCGCCCAGACCGACGCGGACGTCGCCGCCCTCACGGGCGACATCCTGGACCTCGAACCGGCCTGGACGGTTTGAAAACCGGACTCACCATAAGTGCCTCTCTGGGCGGTCGATGGCGCGGAAACGTGTGACCTACGCCGTATGGAGCCCGTACGAGTGCTCGATACGCCCTCACCCGATCTAGGGTCTTGGCATGGCACGACCACGGCGAATCGTCCTTGTCCGGCACGGGGAGTCAACGGGCAATGTTGATGACACCGTCTATGAACGCGAGCCCGACCACGCCCTGGCCCTGACGGAACGGGGCTGGCGGCAGGCGGAGGAGACCGGTAAACGGCTGCGAGAGGTGCTGGGCCGTGAACGGGTCAGTGTGTACGTCTCTCCCTACCGCCGTACGCACGAGACGCTCCGCGCCTTCCACCTGGACCCCGAGCTCATACGGGTGCGCGAGGAACCCCGGCTGCGGGAGCAGGACTGGGGAAACTGGCAGGACCGCGACGACGTACGTCTCCAGAAGGCGTACCGGGACGCCTACGGGCACTTCTTCTACCGGTTCGCACAGGGGGAGTCCGGGGCCGACGTGTACGACCGGGTGGGTGGCTTCCTGGAGAGTCTGTTCCGCAGCTTCGAGGCGCCCGACCATCCGCCGAACGTCCTGATCGTGACGCACGGCCTCGCCATGCGCCTGTTCTGCATGCGCTGGTTCCACTGGACGGTCGCGGAATTCGAGTCACTGTCGAACCCGGGGAACGCGGAGATGCGGATGCTCGTTCTCGGGGACGACGGCAAGTACGCCCTTGACCGGCCCTTCGGGCGCTGGCGAGAGCCGGAACCGTACGGGATCACCGATTAGAGGGGCAGACCGATGACTGCTGACTCCTCACCCGAGGGGCGCCTGAGCCGCGCCCTGGCCAGTTTGCGCGGCCTGGCCGTGGGGGACGCGCTGGGCTCGCAGTTCTTCGTACCGGTGAACTACCCCCTGCTGAAGAACCGCGAACTGCCGCCCGGCCACTGGCAGTGGACGGACGACACCGAGATGGCCTGCTCGGTGGTGGCCGTCCTGGCCGCCCACCACCGCATCGACCAGGACGCCCTGGCCTATTCCTTCGCCGAACACCACGATTTCGATCGGGGCTACGGCCCCGCCGTCAACCGTCTGCTGCGGCTGGTCCGCGAGGGCGGCGACTGGCGCGAGCTCGCCGCGGCTCTCTTCAACGGGCAGGGTTCCTGGGGCAACGGCGCCGCGATGCGCATTCCGCCCCTAGGAGCCTTCTACGCGGACGACCCGGAGCAGGCGACCCACCAGGCCGAGATCTCGGCGTATCCCACGCATCAGCACCGTGAGGCCGTGGTCGGCGCCATGGCCGTCGCCGCGGCCGCCGCACTGGCCGCCGCCCCCGGTGGTCCGCCCAGCCCCGGGGTGCTCCTCGACGGCGTCATCGCGCTGGTCCCGAAGAGTGCTGTCGGCGCCGGGCTGCGCCGGGCACGCGACATGCTCGACTACGGCGACGCCTCCACCGTCGCGGCCGTGCTGGGCTGCGGGCGCCGGACGACGGCCCACGACACCGTGCCGTTCGCGCTCTGGTCCGCCGCCCGGTCCCTGGGCGACTACGAGGAGGCGTTCTGGACAACCGCCCAGGTGGGCGGTGACGTGGACACGACCTGCGCCATCGTGGGTGGTGTGATCGCCGGGGGAAAGGCAGGGACCCCGCCCGCCGAGTGGGTGCACCGGACCGAGACGTTTCCGGAGTGGCTGCGGGTCCCGGGCTAGGAGCGCTACGCCCGGCCCCCGACCGCATCGTCGAAACTCTCCGTACACGCTGGGAACTCTGCGTAATCGCCTGCTCGTTGTCGTGACGGTTGCCGTGCGACGGATGGACCGGTGCACGCACAAGACACGTGAGAGGCGCGGTGGTGTGGCCATGGGGTGGTTGGCGGTGTTCGCCCTGCTGTGGACGGTGGTTGTCGTGCGGATGGCCGGGCTCTCGTCCTCGCCGTCGATCCCCCGGACCCGGCCCGGCCATCCGCTGCTCATCGCGAGCCCGGCTCCGTCAACCGAGGCCCGGACCCGCCGTGCCGGCGAGCGCCTCCAGATCACTCTTGCGGACCTTGATCACCAACCAGGCGCTGGCCAGGGCGAGTACGGCCATCGAGGCAGCCGCCACGAAGCCCGACGAGATGCCCTGGGCGAGCACTTCGTGCCCCCACGGGGCGGGCAGCTGGTGCGTCTTGGCGAACTCGGCCTTCTGCTCCGCCGAACCGTCGGCCATGAAATGCGGCAGCTGCTTCTCGGCCTCATCCTTGCTGGCCGACCCGAACACAGTCGTCAGGATGGACAGACCGAGCGAACCGCCCACCTGCTGCGTGGCGTTGAGCAGCCCGGAGGCCGCGCCGGCCTCATGCTGGGCGACGCCGGAGACTGCGGTGATCGTCAGTGTCACGAAGTTCAGGCCCATGCCGAAGCCGAAGATCAGCATGGGGCCGAGAACTCCACCGACGTAGGAGCTGTCGGAGCTGATGAGGGCCTGCCAGGCGAGCCCGGTCACCGCGAGCGCCGAACCCGTGAGCATGAACGGCTTGGGGCCGAGTACCGGCAGGAACCGCTGCGACAGGCCTGCCCCCAGCGCGATCACGACCGTCACGGGCAGGAAGGCGAGACCGGCCTGGATCGGGCTGTAGTCCAGCACGTTCTGGACGAAGAGCACGATGTAGAAGAACATGCCGAACATCGCGGCCGCGAGACTCAGCATGATCACGTACGTGCCCGAGCGGTTGCGGTCGGCGAACATCCGCAGAGGGGTGATCGGCTCCTTGGCGCGGGACTCGATGAACGCGAAGGCGAGCAGGAGTACCACGGCGATGCCGAAGGACCCGATGGTCAGGCTGTCCCGCCAGCCCTCGTCGGCGGCGCGGATGAAACCGTAGACGAGCAGGGCCATGCCTCCCGTGGAGGTCAGGGCGCCCGCGATGTCGAAGCGGCCGCTGTGGCGCTCGGACTCGCTGATGTACAGCGGGGTGAGTACCGCGATCAGCACGCCGATCGGCACGTTGACGAAGAGCACCCATCGCCAGTCGAGCCACTCGGTGAGCATGCCTCCCGCCAGCAGGCCTATGGCACCGCCGCCCGCGGAGACGGCGGCGAAGACGCCGAAGGCCCGGTTGCGTTCGGGCCCTTCGGGGAACGTGGTGGTGATCAGCGCCAGCGAGGTGGGCGACGCGATCGCGCCACCCACGCCCTGCAGGACGCGGGCGGCAAGCAGCTGCCAGGGCTCCTGGGCGAGTCCGCCGAGCAACGAGGCGAAGGTGAACAGCAGGATGCCGGTCATGAAGACCCGGCGGCGCCCGAGGATGTCACCGGCGCGGCCGCCCAGAAGGAGCAGGCCACCGAAGGTGAGCGTGTAGGCGCTGACGACCCATGTGAGGTCGGTGGTGCTGAACTTGAGAGCGTCTTGAATGTGCGGCAGCGCGATGTTCACAATCGTCGCGTCGAGTACGACCATGAGTTGGCAGGCAGCGATGACGGCGAGCGCGATGCCGGGTCGCCCTTCCCGACGGGCGGCACCTGGTTTCTGATCCTTGATCAACTGAGAGGTTGTCACTATGGGTCCCCCACAAGCGCGTTAGTGAACGATGGCGTTCACTGTTGCGTCAACGGTAGTGAGTCCCCAGTAGTGAACGCAAGCGTTCACTTAAGTTTGTTGGCGCGTGGCGAGTCCCCCTGTGTCGCCGCGCGGTGTTCCGTCCCTCCCCGAAATCCCCGCTTCCCTGTTCGCTGGAGTCACTCAGATGGTTACCTCGCGCTGGACGGCCGCCCCCGCTCAGGCGGCCTCCCTCCGTCGGCGCGGCGCCGTACTGGAGCGTGCGATCCTCGACGCCGCGCTGGAGCAGCTCAGCACGGTCGGCTGGAACGGCCTCACGATGGAAGGTGTCGCCGCCGGAGCCCAGACCGGCAAGGCTGCGGTATATCGCCGGTGGCCCTCCAAGGAGGACCTGGTCGCAGACGCCCTGCGGGCCGGACTGCCGCGTTTCGAGGAGGCGCCCGATCTCGGTGGTGTGCGCGAGGACTTGCTCGAACTGTGCCGCCAGGCACGCGAAGCGATGTTCTCGCGGCCCGGCTTCGCGCTGCGCTCAGTCATTCACGAATGCGACCAGGCTCAGGCTGAACGCTTCCACGCCGTGATCTTCAACGGGGTCGTGGAGCCGAGTGTCAGGCTGCTCCGCGAGATCATCACCCGCGGAATAGAGCGGGGTGAGGTGCGTCCTGACGCGGCGAACGACTATGTCTTCGATGCCATCCCCGCCATGATGATGTATCGCTCAAAGATGCGCGGGAGCGAATGGGGTGACCGGGATGTCGAAGAGATGATCGACCAATTCCTCCTGCCGCTGCTGCGGGCGACCGGACGGTGAGTGCTGATCGTGGACGTCCGGTCCCCGTTCGGGGAAACCGGGTGTCGCAGCGTGATCCGGGCGGCGTAGGCTAAGGGCGCCATGCCGTACGAACCACCTACTCACACCGTCGAGCGCTCCCTTCGCGCCACGACCGGAGCGAAGATCATTGCCGGTGTCGACGAGGTGGGGCGAGGTGCCTGGGCCGGCCCCGTCACCGTCTGCGCGGCCGTCACCGGACTGCGTCGACCGCCCCAAGGCCTCACCGACTCCAAGCTGCTCAGCGTCAAACGCCGTACTGAACTCGCGGAGATACTGCGGACGTGGGTGACGTCGTACGCCCTGGGGCACGCCAGTCACGAAGAGATCGACGACCTGGGGATGACGGCCGCCCTGCGGATCGCTGCCGTGCGCGCCCTGGAGGCACTCCCGGTCCGGCCGGACGCGGTGATCCTCGACGGGAAGCACAATTATCTCGGAGCGCCCTGGAATGTCCGGACCGTGATCAAGGGCGACCAATCCTGTGTCGCGGTCGCGGCCGCCTCGGTGATCGCCAAGGTTCAGCGCGACAAAATGATGGCCGAACTGGGTATCGACCATGCAGACTTCGGTTTCGCGGCCAACGCCGGGTATCCGTCGCCCGTGCACAAGGCCGCACTGGAGGTTCGGGGCCCCACCCCGTACCACCGGTTGTCGTGGGCGTATCTTGATGCGCTGCCTCAATGGCGGCACCTCAAGAAGGCCCGCAGCTGGGCGGATGGAAGCGTTCCGGAGATCGAGGGCCAGCTGGGCTTCGACTTCTGACGATTCCGCTCGCACTGATGTGCCACCCGCTGACGCGAGCCGCACCAACGTTTGATAAAAATCAGCCCATGCCTCTCATTCCCGAGGAGCCTCAGATTCACGAGAGTGCCCAGGGTCCCCGCGCCACTCCGGCCAGCGGCCGCACCGCGCCGACCCCTCGTCCCGTACCCGGTCCACGCCCCGCGGCTCCGCCGCGCCCCGGTCGCCCCGGCCCGCTGCGGCCCGCGCCGCCGGTGCAGCGGACGCCGCACGACGTCGCCGTGGCCAAGCCCGGAGTGCCGGGCCCCGCTGTCCCTGCCACCGCCGCCGCGACTCCGGCCCCGGCTTCGGCTTCGGCCGCCCCGCAGATCCAGCTCATCCCGGCCACGGCCGCCGGTGCGCTCGACGCTGCCGAGGAAGCCGTGGACCTCCTGCTGGAGTCCGGCCGTGCCCCCGGTGAAGTGCTGGTGATCACCACTGGCGAACACCATCCGTGGGCCGCCCATGAACTGTCCTTCGGTGAAGCCGCCTACTGGGCGCAGCACGACGCCGGTGACGACGTGTTCTACGCGGACGGCACGGCGGTCTCGCGTGCCGCGTCCCGTCCGGTGGTCGTCGTAGCCGTCAACGGCGGTTCCGCCGCCGCTGTCGCCGATGCGCTGCCTCTCGCCCACGCCCGGGCCGGTGCCCTGCTGATCGTCTGCGGTGACCCGCAGCAGATCAACTCGGTACTGGGCGCCGGCGTCTGAGCCGGTTCCGGTACGTCCGGAGTGACGCCGGGGTGAGGAAAGGTGCCGCCTGCGCGGCACCTGCACAGTGAGTCCTTCGGCATGCGCGCGTCCAAGCGGTGTCCCCTCACCAGCCGCGCCATGCCAGTGCCAGGAACGCGTGCGCCCGGTGCGCCACGACGTCGTGGGCCGTACGTCCGGGACGTGCGGCCGAAGAAAGGCGACCGGGCCGGTCTCGGCGCTCAGCCCTCAGCGAGCCGCCACGCGGCGCAGGACCTCCGAGGCGGCGCCGCCGGTGCGTGGCAGCAGGGGCGGTGCCTCGGACGTGGCGAACGGCTCCGGCGCGGAGTCCGCGTTCGGCCGGCGTCCGCCGCGTCCTTCGCCGAGCACCTGCCAGCCGTCGCGCGTCAGCGTGATGTACGCCCCGCAGCGCAGCCCGTGCAGAGTGCAGGCGTCACGCAGGCCCCACATCCACGCACCGTCCTCCTCGGTCCAACGGGCGTCGCCCTCACGGCAGTAGAGCAGCACAGCAGTGCGCACGGGGGTGCGGCGCCGCAGGTCGTGCGGGATCACTCGGCGCAGCTGGGCAAGCAGCGTGTTCCGGAACATCCAGCCGTCGGCCGGTGCCGGACGGCGCGTGAACGAGGCGCTCGCCCGCACTCGTTCGTCCGGGTCGAGGACCGCCACGATCGCGGTGGCCGGTTGGGGGCGGTGCCGGGAGTGCAGCCCGCTGACGACCTCACGCGGATTGCGCAGCAGCGGGATGCCGGCCTCGGCCCACTCGGCGGGTTCGAGCAGACGGGCCAGAGGGTTGGCGGATGCGGCGGACAGGTCGGTTGACGACGTGGACGCCGCGGAGGACGGAGCGAATCCGAAGGTCACGGTCCTCCCTTCGGCTACGCGCCCATACGGCGGGCGGGGTCGGATTCGGGGGAGCGCGCACCGCAGCAGAGCCCTACCGGTCAACGGACGGGCCGTGCGGGGAGCGGACCTCAATTCTTCCTGTCGAACTTGGTTGCGGCAACGAGCAATTGGGTCCGCCGACACGAATCTGACGGTTCGTGGCTTATATCCCTACCCAGTGTTCGACCGGCGATGCCAGGGACCTCCGAGCACGGCCGTTCGAGGCCCGCATCGGTACGCGCGCGTGGCGCGCTGTCGCCTCCGGTGTCCGCTCAGCCGCGGACGGCCAGCACCAGAGGCAACACCCCCTGGGCACCAGACTTCACCAGCAGCCGGGCGGCGACCGCGAGGGTCCAGCCGGTCTCGGTCATGTCGTCGACGAGCAGGACGGGGCCCCCGGCTGCTTGCAGCGCTTCTCGCAAGGGCGGAGGCACGGTGAGCGCTCCGTACAGGGCCCGCAGGCGCTGGGCGCTGTTGGAGCGGGGCAGCAAGAGGTCGTCGGAGTGATCCGTGTATGCGAGGGATCCCAGGAACGGGATGCGGCCGACAGCGGAGATTCGGCTCCCGAGGGAGGTGACCAACTGGGGCCGGCTGCGGGAGGGAACGGTGACCACCCCGACGGGGCGGGCCGGTGCGTCCGGGGCACTGGACGCCCAACCGTCGGGCGACTTGGCCCAGTCGGCCAGCACGGTCACGACGGCGTTCGCCACGTCGTCGGGGGCGGGAGCGTCCGGAGTCTGGGGTGCGAGCAGCGGGCGGAGACGGTTGCCCCAGCCGATGTCCGACATCCGCCCGAGCGCCCGGCCCGGCAAGGCCTGTTCGCCGGCCGGAATACGGCCTTTGAGGTCGACGCCGATGGCAGGGAGGCCTGTGGGCCACATTCGGCGGGGCTCCACCACGACACCGGCACGGGCGAGCGAGCCGCCCGCCGTGTCCAGGGCGGCCGAGGAGATGTCGGCGGTGAAGCGGGGGCCGGCGCAGTTGTCGCAGCGGCCGCAGGAGGTCGCCTGCTCGTCGTCCAGCTGCCGCCTCAGGAACTCCATACGGCAGCCCGTGGTGGTGGCGTAGTCGCGCATGGCCTGCTGCTCGGTGGCGCGCTGCTTGGCGACCCAGGCGTAGCGCTCGGTGTCGTACGACCAGGGCGCTCCGGTGGCGATCCAGCCGCCCTTGACCCGGTGGACCGCACCGTCCACGTCCAGCACTTTGAGCATGATCTCCAAACGGGTGCGGTTGAGCTCCACCAGCGGTTCGAGTGCGGGCAGTGACAGCGGCCGGTCCGCGCGGGCGAGGGCGTCGAGGGTGCGCCGTACGGATTCTTCGGGCGGGAAGGCCACGGAGGCGAAGTATGACCAGATCGCCTCGTCCTCGCGGCCCGGCAGGAGCAGCACCTCGGCGTGCTCGACGCCTCGTCCGGCGCGGCCGACCTGCTGGTAGTAAGCGATGGGGGAGGACGGCGAACCGACGTGGACGACGAAGCCGAGGTCGGGTTTGTCGAACCCCATGCCGAGCGCGGAGGTGGCCACCAGCGCCTTGACCTTGTTCGCGAGGAGGGCTTCCTCGGCCTGCTGGCGTTCGGCGTTCTCCGTCTTTCCCGTGTACGAGGCGACGGTGTGTCCGCACTGCCGGAGGAAGGCGGTGATCTCCTCGGCTGCGGCGACCGTGAGCGTGTAGATGATCCCGGAGCCCGGCAGGTCGTCCAGATGATCGGCGAGCCAGGCAAGACGGTGGGCGGCGTCGGGGAGCTGGAGCACACCGAGGCTGAGGCTCTCGCGGTCGAGCGGGCCCCGCAGGACCAGTGCGTCCGAGCCGGTGCCGGTGCCCAACTGCTCCGCCACGTCGGCAGTGACCCGGGCATTGGCCGTGGCGGTGGTGGCCAGCACAGGCACCCCCGGAGGGAGATCGGTGAGCATGGTGCGCAGACGGCGGTAGTCGGGGCGGAAGTCATGGCCCCAGTCGGAGATGCAGTGCGCCTCGTCGACGACGAGAAGGCCGGTGGCGGCAGACAGTTCCGGCAGGACGTTGTCGCGGAAGTCCGGGTTGTTGAGCCGCTCGGGGCTCACGAGCAGCACGTCCACGGTGCCCGCGGAGACCTCGGCTCGGATGGTCTCCCACTCCTCGGGGTTGGAGGAGTTGATGGTCCGGGCGTGAATGCCGGCTCGGGCGGCGGCCTCGACCTGGTTGCGCATGAGCGCGAGCAGCGGAGAGACGATCACGGTCGGCCCGGCACCGCGCTCACGCAGCAGGGCCGTCGCCACGAAATACACCGCGGACTTGCCCCACCCCGTGCGCTGCACGACCAGGGCCCGGCGCTTGTCGGCGACCAGCGCCTCGATCGCCCGCCACTGGTCCTCGCGCAGGCGTGCCGATCCGGTGCTGTCCCCGACGAGCCGGACGAGGATCCCGTCGGCAGCCTCGCGCAACTCCGTCTTGCTCGTGTGCGTCATGCCTCCATACAACAGGACGCCTCCGACAGCGGGGCCTCGCGGCGACCGGGCTGTGGACGACAGAATGGCTTTGTCGTGACCCTGATCGGACTTATCCACAGGGCCAAACAGAGCGTCGCGATCCGCGAGATCGTCTGCGCATGACGAATCACAGCGAAACGACCGGACCCGCAGCAAACGGCAATAACGGCGGACGCAACAATGGCGGACCCAACAACGACGGACGCAACAACGACGGCTCGGGGATCGGCGACCGCGTCGGATTCGACGCACATGGCGCCGAACACCAGGTCACGCTGCGGACGCCGGGCGAACTGGCCGATGCCCTGCCCTACCTGCTCGGGTACCGGCCCGAGGACAGCATCGTTCTGGTCGCCCTGCACGACCGGGGCGGCCGCGGCCGGTTCGGTGGGCGAGCCCGGCTCGGCATTCCCGCCAACAAGGACGATTGGGCGGCCGTGGCCCGGCAGTTGGCCCACGGACTGATCACCGGCAGCGAGCGGCGGGGCGCGCGCCCCGAGCAGATGGTCGCGTACCTCTGCCAGGAACCTGCGGCCGGTGAGACCGGCAGGCAGATCACGGAGCGGCTCGCTCCGCTCGCCGCCCTGCTGCGCACGGAATGCGGCCGGCTCGACGTTCCTGTGATCGAGGCGTTGTGCATCTCCGGCGGCCGCTACTGGTCCTACTGTTGCCCGAGCGAGGAATGCTGCCCCGTGGAGGGGCTTCCGATGGGTCTGCCAGGCACCTCGGTGCTCGCCGCGGCGGCCACGTACGCCGGACTACAGGTGCGCGGCACACTGCGCGAGTTGCGGGCCCGGCTGCAGCCCTGGGAGACCGCAGCCGCGCTGGAACAGGAAGTCGCTCTGGACACCGCAGGCATGGCCCTGGTCCCCAGGATGCTCGACATGACGGGCCGGGCGGAGGTGGCCGAGGAGACGGTGCGCCTGGCCAGGCGCACCATGGCACGCTTCGCCGAGGCCGCGCCCGTGTCGGGCGCGCTCCAGGCCGACCTGCGAGACGACGAACTGCTGGGGCACGAAGAGGCGGCGGAACTCATCCTCGGCCTGCAGGACCGCACGACCCGGGACCGTGCGGCCGAGTGGATGGAGGCCGAGGAGGCCGGACCGGCACTGCGCCTGTGGCGCGCATTGGCCCGCCGGTGCGTCGGCCCCTACGGCGAGCACGCGGCGGCGCCGCTCACCCTCGCCGGATGGGTCGCGTGGGCCGCGGGCGACGAGATCGAGGCCAGGGAAGCGCTGGCCATGGCCCTGGGGGCGGATCCTGGGTACCTCTTCGCCCGGCTCCTGCATCAAGCCTGCAACGAGGGACTGGACCCGGAGTCCATTCGCCGCTGTCTGCGCGCGGAACGCGAGGGGCGCGAGGCACGCGCGCGGGCGGAGATCGCTCCCTCCGCCGATGTGGACGATGTGGAGACGACCGACGATCTGGTGCGGCCGAACGCGCCCGTTCCTGGTCAGGTGGCAACTCAGCCCGGGTCCGACGGATTCGTGGCTGGCAAGCTTGTGCCCGGCAAGCACAACGACACGCAGTCGGAATGCCCGTCCCGTGCCGAAAGCGCGCTGCCGCAGTGCCCGTCCGGTTCCGACAGTTCTCTGCCGGTGCCACCGCCCGCCACGGCCTCCCGCCGACGTAAGCGTGTGCGTCCCGGTACTCGGCCCGACGGCCTTCCGCAGGCCGTGGAGGCGGAGGGGCGACAGCCCTGCGCGGAGGAATCTCGCCCGCGCTCTCGCCCGGCCCGCGGTAGGCGTCCCGGTGCCGTCCGCCGCACCACGGGCAGGGGCGACGTGCGCCGATCTGAGGGCACACGGCCCGGGGGTGCCACCGAGGAGGAGGGATGAGCGACCGCTGGAAGTGTGTCGCACGCGGATGGTCCCGCCTGTGCCGCAGGGTGGCGGTTCCGGGCCGCCGCCATTCGGTCGGCTTCCGTGCTGGTGGGCGTGACCCTGAAGAGGCCCGTCCCGTTCACCTGAGTGGCGGAACGCCCGATCGGGCCGTACCGCCGCAGCACCCATGTCCTGCAGGAACCAGACACCGGGCGCCGAACACGCCCGAGCCGCGCAGAGTGCAGAGGAAGCGCCCCTTGCATCAGCCGACTCCGCCCTCCAACGACGACGGCCGTTCGGCCCTCGGCGCGCCGATGACGGTAGGGAAAACAAGCGCCGGCCCGGCGCCGCGGCCCGCGGCCACCGGCTCTGAACTTCCCCCGGCGCACTCGGTCATCATCTGCGTGGGCCTTCCGGGCCTCGCCATCTCCACGGATCAAGGGCAGCTGAACGGTCACGGACTGGAAGGCTTCTACCGCGCGGGCCGGCGCGTGCTGTCCCGGTGCCAGATCCGTATCGCAGGCCGTGAGCCTCTCGCAGTCCAGGCGCGGACGACCGCGGCGGACCGCGCGCGTTTCGTGGCCACCGCTCGTCTCTCCCCGGGCGGGGGCCCTGACCCGGACGTCGTCGTCGAACGCACACGCCACGCGGACGGGACGGAGCGCATCACGCTGCACAGCGCCGCCGTCCGTCCTCTGCGACTGCCGGTGGAGGTGGCACTCGGTACGGATCTGGCGGATCTGGGCGCGATCGCGTCGGGCCGAGCGGGACCCGAATTGTCCGCGAGCGTCCACGACTCCGGACTGCGCTGGTCCTGCGCAGCCGGCGGGTCGTCGGTCACGGCCGACCCACCGCCCTCCGACGCGCTGGCGTCGGCAGGCCTTTTGCGCTGGGAGTTCGACCTGCCCCCCGGAGGCACAGCCGGCCTTGAGTTGCGGGTACGCCTTGACGGGGCGGGCCCCGTCCGGGCCGCGGGGCGCGCGGCGACCAGCCCCCTGGCTTCCGCGCGCGCGACGGGAGACCACCCCGCGATCCGGCCGCTCCTGGACACGAGCATTGACGATCTGCAGTCCTTGCTGCTGCGCGACCCGGCACACCCCACAGACACCCACCTCGCGGCCGGAGCCCCCTGGCGGTGCGGCCTGGCCCCGGCCGACGCGCTCGTCGCAGCCCGTATGACACTGCCGCTCGGCACCCGGCTCGCCGCCGGGACCCTGCGCACTCTCGCGCGTACCCAACTCCGGGGGCAGACAGCGCGGTCCGGCATGATCCCAGGGCCGCGCCGGGACGCGGGCGCACACCTCCCGGCCGGTTGTACGGGCACCGAGGCCACCCTGCTCTTCCCCGCACTTCTCGCGGAGGCCTCCCGATGGGGGCTCTCCCGACAGGAGACAGAAGAACTGCTCCCGACAGCCGAGCGTTGTCTGGGCTGGCTGCGGGCGACCGTGGGGGAGGGGACCTATCTGTGCGATCCACAGCCCGGCGGCGCCGCCCGCTGCGAGACCCAGGCGCACGCGCATCGCGCGGCCGTCCTAGGTGCCGATCTGCTCGACGCGTTCGACAGACCCGGAGGGGCGGCGCTGCGGCAGTGGGCCCACGAACTGCGCTCGGCCTTCCGTGAGGAGTTCTGGGTCGACGACCGCGGCGGTGGCCGGCCGGCGGCCGCACGTGCTCCCGACGGACGGCTCGTGCTGCAGCTCGGTGCCGCGGCCGTCCATCTCCTGGACACCGGCCTGCTGGGCGGGGGCGAACAGGCGCCCGGCCTGCTCGACAGGGCGCAGACCGAGCAGCTCGCCCGACTGCTCGGAAGCCCGGTCATGGACTCGGGCTGGGGGCTGCGCGGACTGGGTACGAAAGAGGCGGGATACAACCCGTTCGGCCATCGCACCGGTGCGGTACGCGTCCACGAGACGGCGATCGCCGTCGCTGGTCTGGCCGCCGCCGGGTACGAAAAGGAGGCCGGCTCGCTCCTGCGGGGCCTGCTGGCGGCGGCTGAGACCTTCGGCCACCGGCTCCCCGAGATGTACGCGGGTGAGCAGCGCACCGACGGTAGCGCTCCCCTTCCCCACCCGGCGGCCTGTCGTCCGGCGGCCACGGCAGCGGCGGCGGGAGTCCTGCTGCTGAGCGCCCTCGCCGGAATCCGTCCCGACGCCCCGGCGGGGACGGTCACACTGCGCCCCGTACGCAGCGCGCCACTCGGTGAGATCGGTCTGACCGGACTGAGGGTCGCGGGGGCCCCGTTCTCGGTACGGGTCAGCAGACTGGGGCTCGCCGTGGTGGAGGAGGCCGACGGGAGGCTGCAGCTGAGGTCGTGACGTCGGACGACACGGCCTCCGGCAGGGGCCGGGTGCAGGGGACTTGACCTGGGGACCTGACCTGTTCGGAGACAGAGTGGATCAGCTACCGATGCGGCCGACGAAGGGAGTGTTTATCGTCAGGCAGACGACTATGATCGCCGCATGCCCTACGACCCGTCAGCCTTTCCGCCCTTCGCCGTCACCGTGGACCTGGTCGTACTGACCGTGCGCCGCCACGCCCTGTGTGCGCTCGCGGTGCGCAGGGGTGAGCCGCCGTTCCAGGGGCGCTGGGCACTTCCCGGCGGTTTCGTACGGGCCGACGAGGATCTGGCGCAGGCCGCGGCCCGTGAGCTGGCCGAGGAGACCGGGCTGCGCGCTCATGACCCGGCCGTCCCCGTCCAGGACAACGGAGCACACCTGGAACAGCTCGCGACCTATGGCGACCCCAAGCGAGATCCACGGATGCGCGTGGTGAGCGTCGCGCACCTCGCCCTCGCCCCCGACCTGCCCGCCCCACGGGCCGGCGGTGACGCCAGCAACGCGCGGTGGGCGCCCGTCGAGGAGCTGTTGCAGCAGGGCGGTTACGGTCGAGACGGGGAACCGGTCGCGCCGCTCGCCTTCGACCATGCGCAGATTCTGTCGGACGGAGTGGAGCGCGCCCGCTCGAAGATCGAGTACTCGTCGCTGGCCACCGCGTTCTGCCCGCCCGAATTCACCGTGGGCGAGCTGCGCCGCGTCTACGAGGCGGTGTGGGGCGTGGCTCTGGACCCGCGCAACTTCCACCGCAAGGTGACGGGCACCCCGGGCTTCCTGGTCCCCACCGGTGGCACGACCACACGACAGGGCGGCCGCCCTGCCCAGCTCTTCCGGGCCGGCGGTGCCACACTTCTCAACCCTCCGATGCTGCGCCCCGACGTGTGACGGCCCAAAACCGGACATAACGCGCTATCTTGCTACGGGTGATCCAGGCCTTCGGACTGACCAGCAACTCCCGCAAGGAACTCCCGCCCGCGGTCGACGATGTGTCCTTCGAAGCCCGTGCGGGCAGTGTCACCGCGCTTCTCGGAGCGACGGGTGCGGGCAAGACGACAGTGCTCAGACTGATGCTCGAACTCCAACAAGGGCGTGGCCTCACCTACTTCAGGGGCCGCCCGCTGCACCGCATCGCGCATCCCTCGCGCGAGGTCGGCGTACTCATGGGCGATGTGCCCGGCCATCCCGCGCGCACGGTCCGCGGCCATCTGCGCATGCTGTGCGCCGCGGCCGGCGTGCCGGTCCGGCGCGCCGACGAAGTGCTCGAAGCGGTGGGCCTCGTCAGCCTGCGCGACGAGCGGCTCGGCACCCTGTCGCGCGGCATGGACCGCCGCCTGGGCCTGGCCTGCGCCCTGTTGCCGGACCCCCACACACTCGTCCTGGACGACCCTGCTGACGGGCTCTCCACGCGCGAGAGTCACTGGTTGCACGGCATGCTGCGAGCGCACGCCGCCCAGGGAGGCTCGGTCCTGTTCACCACGTCCGAGCCCAAGGAGGCCGCGCACGTCGCAGATCACGTCATCACCCTCGAACAAGGCCGACTCGTCGCGGACCAGGAGGCCACGGAGTTCGCCCGCACCAGGCTCCGCCCACGTGTCGCCGTCCGCACTCCCCACGCCGCCCGCCTCGCCGCCCTGCTCGCCAAGGAGGCCCGTACGACGCACCGCTCCGTCGAAGTCGTTCGGGAAGGCGGCAACCGTCTGTCCGTGTACGGCAGTACGTGTGCCGACGTCGGCGAGACGGCTTTCCGCCACGGCGTTCTGGTCCACCAACTCGCCGACGAGATCGGGGACATGGGACCGGGAGCGGGGGCGCTTCCCGTCGAGGCCGCAGCAGCCACACTGGAGCCGCGGGCGGGAGTCACGGGGCCGGAGACCGGCGAGCTCCTCGGTGCCGGGGCTCTCGGGTTGGCCGGGCCGGAAATGCGAGGCGGTCCTGCTGCGCACGACGACTTCGCATCACAGAGCGACTCGCACATGGGCGGTGCCCAGGTGGTGCCCGCAGCCCCGGAAGCGCACGGCGATCAGGTGTCCCACAGCAGTCGGGACACCCACAGCGGCCCGGCTGAGGGAAGCGGTCACGCCGCCCTCAGCCTCGCCACAGCCTCCAGAGGCCCCGCCCCCCTGCCCCCCCTCCCGCCTCCGATCTCCGTCAGGTCCGCCCCCAGTCCCTTGCGCCCCCTGCGCTACGAACTGCGCCGCGCGACTGGGATCGGCACCGGGTTCCTCACCGGCGCCGCCGTACTCGTCACGTCCGCCCTCACCGCCGTACTCCTGGCACGGGTCGGTCACACTCCACAGGCGCGCCTCCTGGCCGCATGGCCAAGAGAGCTGCCGCTGCCCCCGGCGGCGCTCGGAGCGGGACTGCTCGGCGCGCTCGCCTTCGGTGACGAATTCCGCCATCCCGCCCTCGCCGCGGACCGCGGCACCGTCCCCCGCCGACTGGGGCTGCTCACCGCGAAACTCGTCGTCGCCGCCGTCACCGCGCTGGCACTTGCCCTTCTCGCGGTGGGCTGCGACGCCGAAGTGCTCTATCTCGTCTACGGACGGGAGCTCACGGAAGTTCCCGCCGACTGGTTGCTGCTCAGCGCGAGTTGGTTCGGGCTCGTGGTGGGATGCGCCTGGGCAGGTGTTCTGGCCGCCGGTATCTTCCGGTCCACCACGGCCGGGCTCGCCGCGGTGGTCACCGTGCCCATTCTCGTCGTACCTCTCGTGCGGAAAGCGCTGGGCGGGGGGTCCGTGGGGACGGCGGCCGGACTTTCGGCGCGGCTGCGCGAGGTTCTCCTGCTGCAATGGCCCTTCGGCGGAGAGCGCTATCTGGCCGGAGCGGTGCGTGTGGTCGCCCAACCCGTGGGCGGCGCGCTGACGTTGTCGCTGACCGCCCTGCTGTGCGCATATCTGCTCACGGCCCTGCGGAGCAGGGTCCGATGACGACCTCCCGTGCGCTTCCGGTCCCGACCTGCGCACAATCTCCCGACGAAAGCGCATTTCTTTCCGATAAGGCGTCAATTGCGACGGCGTGAGCGATCACCCTTTCGTGTGCTTTTCACCAAAGACCTCAAGGGAGTTGGAGGCGACGCCGACAAAGGATCCGTGAGTACCCTTGCGCACACCATGATGACCGCCGCCCGCTCCGCCGATTCCGGTCTGGCCGGCCCGGGCGAACTTGACCGCTACCCCTATGCCGAGGCCCCGGCCGCAGGCCGCGTCGGAGCCTCCCTCTGGGACGGCTCGGACCCGGAACTGGGCCGCGTGGGCCGACGGGCCGCAGGCAGCCGCGGGCGCGGACTGCACGGCCAACTCGTCCAGCAGCTGGGCCAGATGATCGTCTCCGGTGACCTGGGGGCGGACCGGCCGCTGGTGCCCGAGGAGATCGGCCAGCGTTTCGAGGTCTCCCGTACCGTTGTCCGTGAGTCGCTCCGCGTCCTGGAGGCCAAGGGCCTGGTCAGCGCCCGCCCGAACGTGGGCACGCGCGTGCGTCCCGTCAGTGACTGGAACCTCCTGGACCCGGACATCATCGAGTGGCGGGCATTCGGGCCGCAGCGCGACGACCAGCGCCGTGAGCTGAGCGAACTGCGCTGGACGATCGAGCCGCTCGCCGCACGCCTGGCCGCGGGACACGGCCGCGCGGACGTCCAGCAGCGCCTCGGCGACATGGTCGAGATCATGGGGCACGCCATGAGCCAGGGTGACGCGCTCACCTTCTCCCGTGCCGACGCCGAGTTCCATTCCCTGCTCATCCAGCTCGCGGGCAACCGCATGCTGGAGCATCTTTCCGGGATCGTCTCCGCTGCTCTCCAGGTCTCCGGCGGCCCGGTCACCGGCTGTGACCGACCGAACGAGACGTCGCTCGCCCACCACGGCCGGATCTCCGACGCCCTCGCTGCCGGCGACGGTGCGGCGGCCGAAGCGGCCATGCGCCAACTGCTCGCCGTCCATCCCGAGGTGGAGCGCGTGGTGCCCGCCCCGCGCGAGCACTGACCGCACACCGCGGGCAGTGCGGCCGAGGATGCCCTCCCCCTCCAGTGGCGTCGTTCGGCCGCCGAACCGCCTCCGTCGGATCCCGCGGGTCCCCCAGGGATCCTGCGGGGTCCGACCGGCGCGGCGCGGTGTTGGCACACCGGGCGCTGCTGGTCGGGACTGGCCGGTGACCTTGTCTGCCCATGTCTGACCGTTTTTGGTTGCTTACGGGGTGTGACTCGGGCCACGCGGATTGGGCGTAACGCTCTCGGGAACAGCGCGATGACCTAAGAGGTGACAGCCGCGGAGGGAATACGGACGCCGTTTCAGGCGCTGTGCATCTTCCCGGCCCCACGCCCGCGCCGTCGGCCACTCCCAGGCCGGTGGTCGGCTCCTGTCCGCCATGGACGGGGCCGGAAGCCGTTTTCCAACGTTCCGAGAGGTTGTTCGTGTCGGCCAGCACATCCCGTACGCTCCCGCCGGAGATCGCCGAGTCCGTCTCTGTCATGGCTCTCATTGAGCGGGGAAAGGCTGAGGGGCAGATCGCCGGCGACGACGTGCGTCGGGCCTTCGAAGCTGACCAGATTCCGGCCACTCAGTGGAAGAACGTACTGCGCAGCCTCAACCAGATCCTCGAGGAAGAGGGTGTGACGCTGATGGTCAGTGCCGCGGAGCCCAAGCGCACCCGAAAGAGCGTCGCAGCGAAGAGTCCGGCCAAGCGCACCGCCACCAAGACGGTCGCGGCGAAGACGGTGGCCACGAAGAAGGCCACCGCCACCGCCACCCCGGCGGCGCCTGCCGCCGAAGCCTCCGTCGAGGAGGAGGCGACCGTGAAGAAGGCCGCAGCCAAGAAGACGACGACCGCGAAGAAGGCGGTCGCCAAGAAGACGGTCGCCAAGAAGACGGCGGCCAAGAAGACGACCGGCGGCAAGGACGACGCCGAGGTCGCCGAGGACGAGGTCCTCGAAGAGATCAAGCCCGGTGAAGAGGAAGAGGAGGGGGCCGAGAACAAGGGCTTCGTCCTCTCCGACGACGACGAGGACGACGCGCCGGCCCAGCAGGTCGCCGTGGCCGGTGCCACCGCGGACCCGGTCAAGGACTACCTCAAGCAGATCGGCAAGGTCCCGCTGCTCAACGCCGAGCAGGAGGTCGAGCTCGCCAAGCGCATCGAGGCCGGTCTGTTCGCCGAGGACAAGCTGGCCAACGCCGACAAGCTCGCCCCGAAGCTCAAGCGCGAGCTCGAGATCATCGCCGAGGACGGCCGCCGCGCCAAGAACCACCTCCTGGAGGCCAACCTCCGACTGGTGGTCTCCCTGGCCAAGCGTTACACCGGCCGCGGGATGCTGTTCCTGGACCTCATCCAGGAGGGCAACCTCGGTCTGATCCGCGCGGTCGAGAAGTTCGACTACACCAAGGGCTACAAGTTCTCCACGTACGCCACCTGGTGGATCCGTCAGGCGATCACCCGCGCGATGGCCGACCAGGCCCGCACCATCCGTATCCCGGTGCACATGGTCGAGGTCATCAACAAGCTCGCGCGCGTGCAGCGCCAGATGCTCCAGGACCTGGGCCGTGAGCCCACCCCGGAGGAGCTGGCCAAGGAACTCGACATGACCCCCGAGAAGGTCATCGAGGTCCAGAAGTACGGCCGCGAGCCCATCTCGCTGCACACTCCGCTGGGCGAGGACGGAGACAGCGAGTTCGGTGACCTCATCGAGGACTCCGAGGCCGTCGTCCCGGCCGACGCGGTCAGCTTCACGCTTCTCCAGGAGCAGCTGCACTCGGTCCTCGACACCCTGTCCGAGCGCGAGGCGGGCGTCGTCTCGATGCGCTTCGGTCTCACCGACGGTCAGCCGAAGACCCTCGACGAGATCGGCAAGGTGTACGGCGTCACGCGCGAGCGCATTCGCCAGATCGAGTCGAAGACCATGTCGAAGCTGCGTCATCCGTCGCGTTCGCAGGTGCTGCGCGACTACCTCGACTAGGCCATTTCCTCGGAAGCGCCCCTGACCTCGGATTTTTCCGGTCGGGGGCGTTTTCGTGTGGGCGCACAGCGCTACTAACCCAGATATCTTGCGCTCGGGCATATGCTTGTGGCATGACCGTAAACCCGGACATAGCCTCCCTGCTGGACTCCTGGCTGCTGCACCTCGCCGCCGAGCGGAAGAGCATCCAGACGCGCAAGACCTACGGCGACGGAGTCCGGGCCTTCCTGCGATGGTGCGAAGCGGCGGGCCGTTCCCCGACTCTTGACCGGCCGACCGTGAACGCCTTCGTCTCGGCCTTGCTGGATGGGGGCGCCGAGGCGGCCACGGCCCGGTCACGGCAGCTGGCGGTGCGTCGCTTCTCGGCCTGGCTCGCCGAGGAGGGCGAGATCCCTGCCGACCAGTTGGCGAACCTCAAGCCGCCGCGGCTCGACCACAAGGTGGTCCAGGAACTCGACGATGACCAGTGCCGGCTACTGATCAAGGCCTGCTCCGGGCGGGACTTCCGTGACCGCCGGGACGAGGCGATCATCCGGCTGATGATCGAGACCGGCGCCCGGGCAGGGGAGATCGTGGCCATGGAGACCAGGGATGTGGACCTGAAGACGGGCATGGCCATCATCAGGCGCGGAAAGGGCGGCAAGAGCCGCAAGGTGCCCCTCAGCCCACAGACCTGCCGAGCCATCGACCGCTACCTGCGGGCCCGCCGGACGCACCGGCTGGCTGCGCTCCCGGACCTGTGGCTGGGCGACAGGAGCAAGGGCTTCAGCTACCAGGCGCTGTACAGCGCGTTGAAGGGGCGCGCCGACGCGGCCGGGATCCCCGACTTCCACCCCCATGTGCTGCGCCACACCGCTGCCGGGCGGTGGCTTGCCCGAGGTGGCTCCGAGGGTGGGCTGATGGCCGTGGCCGGATGGTCCCGCCGCGACATGATCGACCGGTACACGCGGGCGACGTCGGAGCGCCGTGCCGCCGACGAGGCCCGGCGGCTCAACTTGGGGGACTTGTGAGCGGCGGAGTAGTACTTCTGACCGTCTGGTGCGGTCAGTGCCAAGACGAGAAGCGCCCCGACAGGGGAAAGCTAGGCGTTATCGAGCGCACCCCCAAAGGGACGATTAGGTGGGATGTGAACGCAAAGCGCCTGGCCCGCCTCAACCGCCCCGGTGATTGGCGGGGGTGGCGGGGTGGCGTGGTGCTGCAGCACTCTGCCTACTCGCACCTCGATGTGCCTGATCGACTGGTCGCCATCTGCCCTCGCCACGGGCGCGGCTACATTCGAACCTCGGATGTGGTAGCACAGCGTGGTAGCCTCACGTTGAAAATGTCTGTCGGCGGCTAAGCCGCGTGACCGGGGTCGGCAACCCGGACAAAGCCCAGGAGGGCTAGTCCGTGGCTGCTTTGACGCCCGACCCCATTACCGAACAGACCGGTCTTAATGCGGCTCAGCGCCGTTTGCGCGCTCAGATTGCCGCCGGTGAGCTGTGGTCCCGAGTAGACGACCCCGCCGCCCACACTGCACCCGCACGTAGGGCCTTCCTTGACCACTTCGAGGAGCAGGTCGACCCTGACCGCATCCTTGCCCCGGAAGAGCGCGCACGCCGCGCTGAGCACGCGCGCAAGGCCCATTTCAAGCGGCTCGCCTTGGCCAGCTCCAAGGCCCGCGCGGCCAAGGCCGCCGCCCGCCGCGACGCCAAGGGCGGCGGTGGTCGCGCATGAGCGAGCGGATCCAGGAGGGTCTCTTTCCCCTGTCCGACGTCGAACTGACTCCCGCCCAGAAGGCCAGGATTACCCGGGCCAAGAACAGGCGGGCCAAGTGGTACGAGGCCGAGAGCGCGCTGCCGTGCTGCTGGTGTGAGCAGCAGACCCTCCGCCGCGACGGCGACGACTATCCGTGGTGCTCTGAGGACTGCCAGCAGGCGTACTACGCCACGCCGGAAGGACGCTGGATGCTGGGCGGTGGTGTCGTTGTCGCATAACAGCGCCGGAGCCGCCGCCCACGGCCAGGGCAACGGCTCCGAACAGATCATCAACCAGGCGACGGCTCGATCTGAGCTCAGTGTACAGCCGTCCACTGGGTCAGATGGAGAACCGTACGCCGTGGCCGAGCTGAGCGATCTGGTCCGGATCGCCCGCGATCTCTGTGCGGAGGATGAAGCTGGCGTAGAGACGCCATCCGAAGGGATGGCCGACAACCCACCGCGGCGGGCGGCGGTGACGTACGCAGCGCGCGGATGGAGGGTCGTACCGGCCGAGCACGGCCTCAAGTTCCCCACCATGAAGAAGTGGCAGGACGAGGCCACCGCCACCGACTGGGGCAAGATCCTCGACTGGTTCCCCGAGGGCCAGCAGGTGAACGTCTGCATCGTCACCGGCGAGGAGTCCAACCTCTTCGTGCTAGACATCGACGACGCCCAGCCATGGCGAGGGAAGCCCGCCAAAGAGGGCTCCAGGACGCTCGCCGAACTGGAACTCGAACTCGGTCCCCTGCCCAGGACGTTCACCGTCCAGACCCGTACGGGCGGGCTCCACAAGTACTTCTCGATGGAAGGCGTGGACTGGGACATCCGGAACGCTGTCGGCGTGTCAGGCCCGTTGGGCAAGGATCTAGACATCCGCGGCAACGGCGGGCAGGTCGTCGCGGCACCCTCGTGGGCGCGTGAGGACGACAACGGCGCTGCCGGGTACTACACCGTCGCTGACGATGCCCCCGTCGCCGCCATGCCCCACGCGTGGCTCGACAGGCTTCGCCCGAAGCCGAAGCTGAAGCACGTCCCCCCACAGGCGCAGAGCCCGGAAGACATTTTCATGCAGCCCGGCCCCTCGCGGTTCAGCCAGCACGCGTACACCCAGCATGACGCCAGCCCCAGCGCCGGCTACGGCTACAACGCCCTCCAGTCCGCGTGCAAGAACATCAGGGAAGCGCCGGACGGTACGCAGAACCACACCATCAACAAGGAAGCTCACGGCATGGGGGGACTCTTCCTCTCTGGACAGCTCGGGAGCGACGCCGAGTGGGTGAAGGACCAACTCCTCCAGGCAGCCCTTGAGGGCAATCACCCGCGTCATCGAGCGGTCAAGACCATCGAGTCTGGCTGGAACTCGGCAACTCCCAGGGCGGTGCCCCAGCGCACTCCGATCCAGTTCAGGAGGAAGTAGGCCGTGAAGTATCCGTGGAACGACTTCGGCAACGCACACAGAGTCCTCGCCAAGTACGGGGACCGCTTCAAGTTCGTACGGGACGACACCAAGGGCAAGTTCGTCGCCTTCGACGACCGCAAGTGGGAGTGGCGGGGCGCGGACACCACGCTTCGGGCCGCCGTCATCGACACCTTCGCCGACATGTCCGACGAAGCGCTGGAGTACGACGGCACCAGGTCCACCCACTCCAAGGGCACCGAGCAGCCGTCCGAGCGGGACAAGTTCCTGATCTGGTCGAGGGCGCAGCAGTCCGCTGGTGCCGTGGACGCCTGCATGCGGGTGCTCAACGGTCACACCGACATGATCATGTGGCCGGGGGACTTTGACGAGCACCGGCACCTGATCAACTTCGACAACGGGACGCTCGACACCAACACCCTCCAGTTCTTCGAGCACGACCCCGAGGACTACATCACACGAGTCATGGCGGTGGCGTACAAGCCCGACGCTAGGTGCCCGCGGTGGTGCTCCTTCCTGGAGGAGAATGTCCCCGACGCCGCCACCCGTGAGTACCTTCAGAAGGTCGTCGGCTACACCCTCACAGGGCGCTCCAACGAGAAGATCCTGATGTGGCTGTACGGCCCGGCCAACACCGGAAAATCCATCATCGTCAACACGCTCTGCAAGATGTTCGGCGACGACTACGGTCTTACCGCGAACGACGGAGCACTCCGCCCCCGAAAGGGCGGCGGCCCCTCACCCGAGCTGAATTCCATGAAGGGAAAGCGGTATGTCGCGGCGTCGGAAACCGGACAGGGACAGGAACTCGACGAAGCCCTCGTAAAGCGCATCACCGGCGGCGACACTCAGAATTCGCGTGGCCTTTATGCCAACGAATCCAACTGGAATCCGGAGTGCGTTATCTGGGTCGCGTCCAACCAGTTCCCGCAGCCCCGTGGCGACGACGACGCCATCTGGGGGCGGTTCCGGCCGGTGGAGTTCTCGGTGCCGTACGGCCCCGACAACCCTGCCCGCGACCCCTGCCTGTCGGAGAAGCTGTCGGCGGAGCTGGAGGGCATCGCCGCCTGGGCCGTCGAGGGCCTGCGGATGTACCTGGAAGAAGGACTGACCGACCTGCCCCACCTGATGGTGATGGCCGCCGACCGATTCCGCGAGGAAGCCGACCCCGTCCGCCGCTTCGTCACCGAGGCCGAGGACGCCGGGAAACTGAAGCTGAAGCCCGAAGGCCGCTGCTCCCGTAGTGACCTGTTCGCCCTGTATCAAGGCTGGTGCAAGGCCAACGGTCAGGGCACGTACTCCGCACGACGGTTCTACGAGCGCCTGGCAATGGTGCCTGGTATCACCGACGTGAAGAAGAGGTCGAACGGCAAGGACTTCGTCGTCGGCCTCGAGCTGCTCACTGTGAGTTGGCAGGCCACCCCTGGTTGGTCAGGGATGCAGTAGGGACGGTTCGACACCGAGTTGTCCCTCACCCCGCAGACGGCAGGGACAAAGTGGCGATCTCAGGGACGGTAGAGGGACGGTTTTGAGGCCCTTCGTCCCTTGATCCTATTAGCTCTGACCTGTGGTTATGCTTCATTAGGGATGAAAGGGAAGGTTCCTTCTACCCCTTTCGCATAGGAATAGTTAAATGGACCCTTCTTGGTGCTGAGGTCAACAATAGGAAATTTCCTCCCCACCGTCCCTATGTGGCGGATGCAGGTGGCAGTGTCGCATCGTCTGTCACCCGTCGCTGTGTTTCTCCTTCAGATTTCTCCTGCGGCGCCAGCGTGCACAGTGTGCTTATTTTTGGTGTGAGTACCTGCACTTGCAGCGACAGTGCGACCCACTGGACCTGGCAGATCCCGAGTGGCTGACGCCCGTGGAGGAGCGCCAGCGCTGGCCCGAGCCGCCCGCCCAGGCTCACCCCGGAGAGAACGAGACCTCGCCGTCCAAGGCGCAAGCGGTTGCTGCTGCGTGGTTTCAATCCTCGGCGTCGGTGGGGGCGCCGGTAGTCCAGCCGTCGATGAGATGAAGCGTGCCGACGATGGGCCTGTGGTCGTCATCCTGGCGCTGCCCCTGGGTGCCGGAGGGGCCCCCGGAAGGCCGCTTAGGTGGGTCAGGGAGGCCCTGCTGTCGCCGGTAAGCAGCGGCCCTCATCCGGTTGCCTCGGGCCGCCCCCGCTGCTCTGTTGCACGACGCATGCGACCACGACCAGCCGTCGCCGCCGTCGTGGTGGTCGAGGTCGAGCTTCTGGTCGGGCAGCATCGGTTTCGAACACCGATAGCACGGCGTTCCGTACGCAAGTTCACGTTTCCCCGGCGACGACGCGCGTAGGAATTGCGGATCGCCGTACTTGCCTCGACAGGGGACACACCTGCGCGCCGGTCGGCCGCGATGCTGGTAAAAGACGAGTCCGCAGTCTTCGCATTCACGCTGAGGCACTTTCCGCCCGCCCTTCCCAGCTTCCTTGATCATTTCGCTCCAGAGGCCCAGAGAGAGAAATAAAACGATAGTGGCGGGGTGGCAAGTCGTTCAATACCTATGTGCACCCCCTCCCCCCTACTGGCCGGGGGGGCCTCGACCGCCCGGCACGCATGCAGACCTGTCGACCCCTTAAAATCGTCACCCATTCCGCTTCACGTATGCATTCTGCTTTGCGTGCGGACAATGATGGCTTCAGGGCCTATAGGGAACATGCCGGGGCAAGGGAGTCTCTTATGTCACATAAGCGTTTCTCGCCTTGCTCGATCACGCTTTACGATTTGATGCCTTCGACGTTCGGATTATAGCTGCACTCAACAGCCACCTGTATATGCCGTACCAGGGTAGGCGTAACGGCAGGGAATGGGCTGGCGCACTGGAGAGGTGGCTGGCGGATGCGGGGAAACGCCAGGTGGACATTGAGACAAGGAGCTCATTGACCCATGGGCTACCACACTCCCAACGGCCTCCATGCACCACTTGGTCGGCGGCAACTGCAACGACGTCACCCAGTTGCTGCCTCTGATCGACGCCACCCGCCGGTCAGAGGCAGGGTCGGTCACCCACGACGCAAGCGCGGATACGACCGCGACATCTACCGCGACACCCTTCCCGGCGCCACGTCCGCCTCCAGCCGCTACTTCGCCGAGGACATCACCGAGTCGTTCGTCCTCCAGGACCCACCTCCCGGTCCCCACGTCCCCCGGCGTCGGCGTCGGCGTCACGCCGCTCCCCGACCCCTGCGCCGCTTCACGACGGCACGGCGGGACCTGCACGGGGGGGCGGTGAGGCGGGCGGGGCGCGGCAATGGGCCGGGCGGGGCGAGACGGAGAACTTCGCGGAACCTGGCGCCCGAGAAGGGCCGTTGAGAGCCAGCCCGGTCAGCGGGCATCATGAGGGCCACTTCCCATCGGCCGATTCCCCGCGAGGGCGCCATGCACAGTACTGACCCGGCGGCAGCGACCTCCTCCGCCACGGGCAACACGCACTCTGCACCGCCCACCGGGGCCGCACCGCCTTCCGGGCCCGTATCAGCCCCGCAGAGTACGGGCATCGCCCCGGCGCCGGCGGCCACTCCACCCACGTCGGCCCGGAGCGCGACGACTTCCGCCTCCGCGGCCGCAGCGCCCGACCCGAGTCCGCCCGGGCCACGTCGGCGCGAGCTGATCGCCGAGGCTCTCGTGCCGGGCATGCTGGAAAGCCCGCCGGGACAGAGACGACGGAGGGTCCTGTGGACTCTGGCGAGCAGTGCCGTCGTTGGCCTTCTCGCCTGGCTCGTCCCGGCCGCTCTCGACTACTTCGCGACCGAGCCGACGACACGCCACTCGAAGCAGGTCGAGGAGAACCTCGACCGTGAGGGTCCGGCTTTCACGTCGTCCACGCGCGTGGACGCGGACCCGCTCTACATGGCTTATGTGCTGGATCGCCCGCTGACCCGTACCGAGGCCGCCACCTTCCTGAAATCCGGCGCCGACGACGGCCCCAACTTCGAGGAGGTGGAAGAACTGGCCGCGACCCACGGTGGCCACGGTCTTGAGGATCCGGGCTGGGACAAGTCCGACGGATACTCGTCCTCGTGGCTCATCGATCTCTTCAGCGACAGATCGGCGAGCCTGGCGATCACCGGCATGAGGGCCAAGAACCTGAGATGCGGCCCCGCCGCCGCGAAGACGGTCATCCTGGTCCGCCCCGAGGGCGGGGGCGCCTATGACGGAATCCATTTCAACCTCTCCGAGCCGAAGACGCCGTACTCTCTCCGCCCCGACGGCTACTTCGGCAAGCCGTACTTCTCGCGCAAGAAGATCGATCTCGGCAACGGCGCCGAGCCCGGAGGGCTCCGTGCGAGCTTTTCGTCCGGAGTGCAAGATTGCGACTTCCTGCTGGAAGCCGAGTACAGGGATTCCTTGGGGGTGCACCAGCAGGAAATCAAGAATGCTTCGGGACGCTTCGCGGTGCGCGGACTTCCCGCGAACCCGTACCAGTTCTTCCTCTGGACGAACGCGGGTGTCTTCGACTGTGGCCCGCACCAGTTGCAGCGGCCCCGGATGTGCCCGGCGATCCCCTTCTCGGTCACCAACTGGTCTTCCGTCCTCTGAAGCGGCACCGCACCGACTGCGGATCAGGTCCCGGGCCGGCCAACAGCGACGAACTCCTGTACAGCTCTCTGGTGAGGTCGGTCAGGCAGGCCCGCAATCGCTCTGCGGCAGCGCGGGAGGAGTCACCGGCAGCGGGAACGAAGTCCCGGTCCTTCACCGAGGCGGCCCAATCCATGATCCTCACGCGTCCGCGGCCTAGAGAGCCTCCGGAGTAGGAACACGGTATCGCCCCGCCACATCACCCCTCCCGCACCGCGTGCAGCTGGCGTGATGCTGCTGCCGCCGAAAGCGTTGCCGTGCGGATTGCGTCCAAGGCTGAGAGGGCAGGCTGCGGAACTTCAGGGTCACCCGGGCCAGCCTGTCGGGGTAAGCTGGACACGGCCGCACGGGAGCGTTCTTGGTCACACTTGAAATCTCGCGTGCGGCCACTTCCATGCCCTGGACTCGGCCTGTTCGCGTAGGCAAGTCAAGGCAAGGGTGGAGTCACCGGGCCCCTAGAATGGCCGTCGTGACCGACAACTCTCAGCGCCCCGACAGCGGGCCTAACAGCGCCCCCGAACTGCCGACCCAGTACACGCCGGCCGAGGTAGAGGAGACGCTGTACGAGCGCTGGGTAGAGCGCGGTTACTTCGAGGCTGACGCGAAGAGTGACAAGCCCGCGTACACCATCGTCATCCCGCCGCCGAACGTCACCGGCTCCCTCCATCTGGGCCACGCCTTCGAGCACACGCTGATCGACGCCCTCACCCGCCGCAAGCGCATGCAGGGCTACGAGACGCTGTGGCAGCCCGGCATGGACCACGCCGGTATCGCGACACAGAACGTCGTCGAGCGGGAGCTTGCCAAGGAAGGCAAGTCCCGCCACGACCTCGGTCGCGAGGCGTTCGTCGAGCGGGTCTGGCGGTGGAAGGCCGAGTCCGGTGGCCAGATCGCCGGGCAGATGCGGCGCCTGGGCAACGGCGTCGCGTGGAGCCGCGATCGGTTCACCATGGACGAGGGCTTGTCCCGTGCCGTCCAGACCGTCTTCAAGAAGATGTTCGACGACGGTCTGATCTACCGCGCCGAGCGCATCATCAACTGGTGTCCGCGCTGCCTGACGGCCATCTCGGACATCGAGGTCGACTACCAGGACGACGACGGCGAGCTGGTCTCCATCAAGTACGGCGAGGGGGACGACTCGGTCGTCGTCGCCACCACGCGTGCGGAGACGATGCTCGGTGACACCGCCGTCGCTGTTCACCCGGACGACGAGCGGTACAAGCACCTCGTCGGCAAGCGCATCAAGCTGCCGCTGACGGGCCGCACGATTCCCGTCGTCGCCGACACGCACGTCGACCCGGAGTTCGGCACCGGTGCTGTCAAGGTCACGCCCGCCCACGACCCGAACGACTTCGCCATCGGCCAGCGGCATGACCTGGAGTCGCTGACCGTCATGGACGAGCGCGGCGTGATCACGGTCCACGGGCCTTTCGAGGGGCTTGACCGCTTCGAGGCACGTTCCGCGATCGTCGCCGCGCTGCGCGCCGACGGCCGGATCGTCGCGGAGAAGCGGCCGTACATCCACTCGGTGGGCCACTGCTCGCGATGCAAGACGACCCTTGAGCCGCGACTGTCTCTGCAGTGGTGGGTCAAGGTCGAGACGCTCGCCAAGGACGCTGGCGACGCGGTCCGCGACGGCCGGGTGGACATCCACCCCGCCGACCTGTCGCAGCGGTACTTCGACTGGGTCGACAACCTCAACGACTGGTGCATCTCACGGCAGTTGTGGTGGGGCCACCGCATCCCCGTCTGGCACGGCCCGAACGGCGAGACCGTGTGCGTCGGCCCCGACGAGCAGCCGCCGAGCGGCGAGGGCTGGGAGCAGGACACCGACGTCCTCGACACCTGGTTCTCCTCCGGCCTGTGGCCCTTCTCCACGCTGGGCTGGCCCGAGAAGACCGCGGACTTGGCCAAGTTCTATCCGAACTCGGCCATGGTCACCGGGTACGACCTGATGTTCTTCTGGGTCGCCCGGATGATGATGTTCGGCCTGTACGCGATGGACGGCGAGATCCCCTTCCGCACCATCGCGTTCCACGGCATGGTCCGTGACGAGCACGGCAAGAAGATGTCGAAGTCGTTCGGCAACACGGTCAATCCGCTGGACTGGATGGACAAGTACGGCTCCGACGCTCTGCGGTTCACGCTCGCGCGGGGCGCCAACCCCGGTACCGACGTGCCGATCGGCGAGGACTGGGTCCAGGCGTCCCGGAACTTCGCCAACAAGATCTGGAACGCGACACGGTTCGCGATGATGAACGGCGCCACGATCGAGGGCGAGCTGCCCCCGGCCGAGCAGCTCTCGGCCACGGACCGCTGGATCCTGTCCCGGTTGAACACCGTCGTGGCCGAGGCGGACGCGTACTACGACGACTACCAGTTCGCGAAGCTCGCCGAAGCTCTGTACCACTTCGCGTGGGACGAGGTCTTCGACTGGTACGTCGAGCTGTCCAAGACGACGTTCATGGCCGGCGGCGAGGCAGCCAAGGTCTCGGCTCGCGTCCTGGGCGAGGTCCTGGACGTGACGCTGCGTCTGCTGCATCCCATCGTTCCGTTCGTGACGGAGACGCTGTGGACCACGCTCACCGCCCGCGAGTCCGTCGTGATCGCCGACTGGCCCACGGACAGCGGCTTCCGCGATGCCGCGGCCGAGGCGGAGATCGAGAGCCTCCAGCAGGTGATCACCGAGGTTCGCCGCTTCCGCTCGGACCAGGGGCTACAGCCCGGTCAGAAGGTGCCGGCGCGTCTGGAGCTGTCGGGTACGCAGCTCGCTGCCCACGAGGCCGCCATCCGTCAGCTGCTCCGGCTCCAGCCGGAGGGTGACGGCTTCAGTGCCACGGCGACCCTCCCGGTCGCTGGCGCCACGGTCGCGCTCGACCTGTCCGGCACGATCGACGTCGCGGCCGAGCGCAAGCGGCTGGCCAAGGACTTGGCTTCGGCGGAGAAGGAGAAAGCCCAGGCGGAGGCCAAGCTCGGCAACGAGGCGTTCCTGGCGAAGGCGCCGGACAACGTGGTCGAGAAGATTCGTACCCGCCTGACGAAGGCCGAGGAGGACATCGTTCGGCTGCAGAACCAGATCAACAACCTGCCGCCTGCCTAGTAGCCAGAACAGCGAGGAAGCCCCGGACGCATCGTCCGGGGCTTCCTTCATAAGGCGGGCACCGCTACGGAATTCCCAAGTCCTCGAAGGGGCTCGACAGGGAGAACTGTCGCTGGCGGGCGACCACGAGGGCCTGTTCGAGGTCGAACTCGGCCATCTGGATCAGGTCGACGAGCCGGGACGGCTTCGAGGCGAGGACGAGGCGCGTGATGTCCTCGGCCGCGTCGTCGCGGTTGAAGTGGTGCCGGAACAGGTCGAGGTTCTTCTGCACCACCAGCAGGGTCATGTCGAACTCGGATATCTCGGCGTTGGAGACCCGTCGTGTTCGCGTATGGACCCGGTATTCGTGCAGCGGACCGCCGATGCACACGATGTGGTTCGCCTCGCCTCTGCGGAACCGGCCAGCGAGGAGGTTCACGGCGAACGCCCAGTCCCCCCACTTCCGTACGTCCGGGTCGTAGAGACCGCCGTGGATGGCGTCGTTGCGGCGATAGACGATCGACGTGGGGACGTGGTGCTTGCGCAGGACCAGCTCCTCGCGGCACGGGTAGGAGGAGATGGTGAGCCCGTCGAAGTCGCCGATCATCCGCGACATGGTGTGGACGAAGGCCACGTGCTGGTGCGTCCTGAGGAGCTTGACGGCTCGGTCCGGGTAGCTGCCGGCCTCCAGCAGCTCAGGATCCGTGGCGAGCCGGTCGTCGGCGTCGAGCTGCATCACGTACTCGAAGGACGCGGCGTTGATGCCTGCGTTCCTGGCGGCGTGGTGTCCGCTGTGCTCCTGGCGGACGATGCGGACCTCGGTGCGCTGAGCGCACTGCGCGATGGCTCGAAGCGTGGGCTGGTCGTCGGAGCCGTCATCCACGATCACGACTTCGTACGGGAACGTGTGGGGCTGCTGGATCAGGGACTCGACGGCTTCCACGAGGTAGCCCCCCGAGTTGAAGCAGGCGATGACGAAGCTGATCCCCTCGGGCGTGCTCGACTTCACGGTGTTCTCCCTGTCTCTGATCAGGCTGCCCGGTTGGCGGCGATGACGGTGGCCCGGGTCGCCTCGAAGCAGTTGCGCCCGGTTCGGCTGTCCTGTTCCGCGTGCTCGGACCAGAGCAGCGTGAGGTCCCAGCCGTCGTAGATCCGCTCGACGACGTGTCGGAAGGAGTCCGGGGAGTAGTCGGCCTCCCCCTCGATACGAAGCCGTTGGCCGTCCGCGGACCTGCGGGTGATCCCCGTGAAGACTTCGAGGTAGTGGTAGTTCGCCCCGCGCGCGTGAGCGACCGCGCTGGTGAGGAGGGACTCGACGTCGCGTCTCGCGAGGTAATGCAGGACGTCCTTGGCGACGATGACCCCGAAGTCCTCATCGATGGCGAAGTTTTCGGCGAGGCATTCCCGTGGGTCGATCAGGCGGGCCCAATCTGCTGCACCGTCGACGCGGTGGAGAAGCGAGTCGCTGGGGATCTGATCGACGGCTACGACGCGAAATCCTGCACGCGCTAAGACGATGGTGTAAGTGCCGGCCCCGTATCCCAGATCCAGTGCGGTACGTGGGGTCTCGTCTCCGATGGATTCCAGGAGGGTGTTGAACCGCTCCGAGGTGGCGGCCTGGAGGTTCTCTGCGGTGTTCCGGCCGCGCGGGATCGCGTCCGCGTAGAAGGCATGCACGGATGCCTTCGAAACTGGCTGATTCATGGATGGCTCCTCTATGCCTGGAAGGTTTGGAGCAGCTGGTGCCTAGAAAGGCACCGTGACCAGGCGCCCGGAAGTGAGTACCGACGAGGCGAGGGCCTCGGTGACCTGCATGGGCCGGAGGTGGCTCGCGAGGGAGCTGCGCTGCTCGGAGCCGCGAAGCCAGTGCTCCATGAGCTGGCGGTTGCTGTCGCTGTGGAACAGCCCGTCGAACGACTCCTCCGACACGTACTGCTCGTCGGGCAGCAGCGCGGCGTTGGCGCGTGTGATCACCCGGGCGAACGCGTCGATCCCGTCCGCGCTGATGCCGCGGGGGATGTCGTAGCAGTGGACGTGGGTGGAGAACAGCGTCGACAGCTGGGCCTCCAGGTCGACGCTCGATGTGCGGCCATTGACGTTGTAGAGGCCATCCGGGAGTTTGGCCCAGTCGCGGATGGAAGGGGTGGTCTGCTCGAAGGACAAGGTCCCGAGCGAAACGGTCCTCCCCGTCGCGGCGTCTACGAGGCGGAACGTGGAGGTCACATCGGTCTCGCCGAAACGGAAGCCCTCATCCGAGTCCGCCGACCACCGCGCGCCGGCGTCCTGGAACCTGCGGGCGATCGGCTGGGAGAGGCGCTGGTGCTGGTCGATGGGAAAGGCGCCGAAGGCGCTTACCTCCAAACGGAGTTGACGCTCGGGGAACAGCTCCGCGTTGAGCGACAGGATCTGGGTCGCGAGATCCACATAGTGGTACGCGCCGTGCATCATCATCCCGTAGCCGTACTTGTACGGGTGATCGTCGCGGCTCTCGAACTCGTGCTGGAGGTTCCACACACCGCCGGCGGCCCGGAGATGGAAGGAAGTCAGGGGCGCTTCCCACCTCTCCATCCGGTCCCTCAGTGAGGCAACGACCTTCTGGTTGTAGATCTGGTGGTACCGGCTCAGCGTCATCACCGAGTGCTCCGCAGGGGAGTCGGCAGCAACACCGATGAGTTCCTCCACAGTCTTCGTGATGTACGACGGCTTGAACCGCCCGTCGACGATGGGAGCCAGTACGGGCTTCTCGACCAGTGAGTCGATGTGGTTCTCCACGCAGAACCGCAGGTATGCCTCGTGAGCTCGCACCTCCGTGGCGATGTACACCTTCGTTGATACGCCGGGTACTCGCAGACGCTGGACGGCGGCCGCGATGGTTTCCTGCGGCGTCTCCTGCACTCGGTCGCCGGAATCGGGCAGGTACACGACTCCTCGCGGCTTCAGGCTCGCGGCCTGTATGCGTCGGTCGATTTCCGTCCGCTGCGACTCCAGATCGATGATGGAATAGGAGTCGATGTAGCCCGACTTGATGGCATCGCGAATGCACGGAAAGTACTTGTTGGCGACGATCTCATCGAAACCGATCACGATGAGGTGGTGAGCTGATATCACGGGACCACCTTTTCCAAGGAGCCTAGAAGGCAGGGCTGTTGGGCCGGTTTTGGGCGCACGCCACCAAAGGCCCGTATGGCAATGGAGGCAATGCGTTAAGACTGTTAAGACTTTCCGCCGTCAACCCATGGATTTCGACTCGGAATCGCCGACCTGCTCGGCGGCGACGAATTCAACTGTCGTCGCGCGAAGGGGACTTCGGGAGCGTGCACTTGGGGGTGCACTCGTGCACTCCTGCGTGCGAACCTCCTGCACCCTGGGGCTGACCTGCGTAGAGTGACCGTGCGTCAAGCTGGCACTACGGCCGTTCTCTGGGGGTCCGATGGCAGACCGGAACGCCAGGTTGGTCGCGCTCATGCAGGAAGCGGACTTCTCGCACAAGTCGCTCGCCCGCGCGGTAGTCACCGCAGCGGCTCGTGCAGGGGAAGACGTCACCTGCGATCACACGTACGTCACCCGGTGGCTCAAGGGCTCGATACCGCGCGGGAACATGCCGCAGTTCGTCGCCGCCGCCATCGGGGCCAAGCTGGGACGCCGCCTCACCATCGATGACATAGGAATGGGCGACGCGGCGGTATCTGCCATACAGCTTGACCTCGGGCTCGATTTCGCGGACCGTCCTGAGACCACGGCCAAGACCGTCACCGACCTGTGGCGCGCTGACCTCGCCGAGGCCGAACCGCTGGTCCGAGCACAGCCGGACTCCGCGGCCTGGAACACTGCCACTCTGCGCTGGCTCGTCGCCCCGCCCGACGCAGCTCTGACGCGGACCGGTGGTCAGGCGATCGGCGCCGTGGACGTGGAAATGGTGCGCTCAACCGCCGACGCGTTCAGCACACTCGACGGGAAGTTCGGCGGCGGCCACGCCCGACGCGCGCTCATTCAGTACCTGCACACAGACGTCCGCCCCATGCTCGGCGGGCAGTACTCCGATGCCGTGGGTAAGCAGCTGCACTCGGCTGTGGCCGAAGCGCTCTTGCTCGCCGGATGGATGTCGTACGACAGCGGTCTGCACGGCATCGCTCAGCGGTACTTCATCCAGGCCCTGCGCATGACGCAGACGGCTGGTGACAGGCTCCTGGGCGGAAGCGTCCTCTCGGCGATGAGCCATCAGGCCACGTTCATGGGGCGGTACCAGGATGCAGTAGCCCTCGCCCGTGCCGCGTACATGGGGCCGGCCGCGAGCCTGGGGCCGACGATGGCCGCTCAGTTCCGTGCAATGGAGGCGCGCGGTCTGGCTCGCCTCGGCGACGAGCGGGGCTGTGACCTGGCCCTGGCGGAGGCGGAACGCAAGCTCAGTCAGAGGACAGCCGACAGCGACCCGTCGTACATCGCGTACTTCGACGAGGTGGAACTGGCGGCGGAGATCGGTCACTGCTTCCGCGACCTGGGCCGTTCCGTCGAAGCTGCGCAGCGGGGTGGGGTCTCGATCTTCGGTGACGGCCTGAACAACCGAAGCGACTTCTTCGCGACGATGGTGCAGGCCGAGGCGTACCTCAATCAAGGTGAGATCGGCCGCGGTTTCGAGATCGCCGTGGGCGCTCTGAGTCTCGGCGAGGGGCTGAAGTCGGCGCGCTGCGTGCAGTACGTGCGGGAGTTCCAAGGGCGCGTCACGAACCAGATGAGACGGGCCGCGGAGTTCCGCGGCTTCGCGGAGCAGGCCCGGGCCTTCCGTCTCTGGCAGCAAGCTGAAGCCGCTTAGAACGGCGCCCAATCCCGCCGTGAGCCGCCCGACCGCAGCGTCTCGACACGCTTCTCGACTTCTTCGGCGGCGCGCGGATTCGTGCCGGCGTTCTGCGTGAGCCAGGTGACCATCAGCAGTTCGCGGACGCTCCGGAGCACGGTGTACCCGGACCACTGCCGGACGTCGAAACCGTAGCCCTCCGCGAAGTCGGCGTACTCGGCCTCCGTGTGCCAGCCGAAGCTGTCGTAGTACATGGCCGTCTGCATGAGGTCCCACTCACGGGGGCCGGTCGCGAAGCCATCCAGGTCGATGACCTTCGGGTGTCCTTCGGCGTCGTGCAGGACATTGCCGACGTTGAAATCACCGTGCAGATGCCCCGGCGGAAGGGCGAACTCCAGCTGTTCGTACTCGGCTGCCAGCTTCTCGGCCAGACCGGCTAGATACGCGCGGGTCTCGGCACGGATCACAGCATGCCGCAGTCGCTGCTCGACCTTGTTGAAGGGATGGAGGGCGGGCAGGGAGAAGTGCGGCGGCTCCAGTCCGTGGAGCCGCCGCAGGAGTTCGCCCATCTCACGGGTGCTGGCGTAATCCTCGCCGTCGGCCAGCCCTTCCCAGAAGGTCACGGGGTGGCCCTCGACGACGACAGGCTGTTCGGCCTCCGTGACGAGTCGCGCCGACGGGTAGCCCTCCGCTGCGAGCCATTGCGCAACAGCGACCTCGCGGCGCACGGACGGTAGACGATCCGCGTGGCGGCCGACGCGAGAGACGACCCGTCCGCCATCGATGCGGAACACCGCATGGTCACCGAGTCGCAGCATTTCTACGCCGTCGGGGTCTAGCCCGACCAAGCCGCACGCTCTGCGCAGGATGCTCTCCGCCGCTGCGGAGTCGAAGGCGGTTCGTTCGCTCGTCGTCATGCGGTCTGGCCCTCCTGTGCAAGGACAGCAGAGTGAGGAAGCGCCGCCTCCGTGTCACTCCAGCCCATCTGTGCGGCAGCCGACCGCGCAGGGGTCTGCGAGGCTTCAAACCGATCGCACAGCCAGTTCTCGGTGGGGAAATGGTCTCCCACCCTGACACTGGCGGCGCGCAGAAGAAACTCCAAGACCCGCTAGTACGTACCTCGCCGGACGACCGGACTGGCCTCTGGCACGTCTCACAGCGCTCAATCGCTCGGTGTCAAGGGTTCCACCGATCACAGCGCCAAGTGGTCGAGGACATTCCGGGGCACCACTCAGAGCGACCATTCCTCACGGACACCGACACGGACACGGACACCGACACGGACACCGACACGGACAGCACCCGCAACCTTTGTGGCTACAAGCAAGCAGGTCACTCCACCTCGGCTTCCGCCGGATCTCGGCGGACGGAACACCGGAGGCATGGTGCTCGTCGGCGTCCCGCTGGCTAACGACGGGGGATCGCCCGGCGGGTCGTAGGCGCAATCGACCGAGCCGACGCCCGCCTTGGCGTCGGGCCCCTGAGTCGGGAGTTGTACGCCTACTGGTTCGCTCGTCGGCGTCCTGCGCGCGCCGTGGTCAGAGATAGCTCGTGCCATCGAGGGGGAGATGCGTCTGCATGACCTCCGCAGTGCGTGAGAAGTTCCCAAGTGGCATCACGAAACGGCGGTGACCGCCGGGTCTGACCCTGCCCTGGGGCTCCGGGGTCGTCGAGGGACAGGTAAACCGGGTGAAAACTCTCAAGAGAGCTATGCATGGCCGGGCCTCGTTCGAACTCCTTCGGGTCCGGATCCTCACCCAGCCATGAGCTTCGCGGAACCGCGGACAGAGCCGAATTCAAGGAGCCCCATCACGCAGGTGCGTGGACTAGGAGCCGCAGGCTGCTCATCTGCGCACCCGTGCATCACACGCCCGTCCTGCGCCGAGCCTCGTCGAGCACGTGGTCGAGGAGCCCGGGCACGTTTTCTCCGCCCAGGACGAGTTGACGGTCCAGCAGGCGGTTGGCCGTCTCGCACGACGTCTCGCTGACGAGCGCACAGCCGTGGCATGCCGACAGGTTGAGCTGCGACGAGCCTTGGCGGTCGCTCTCAATGCACACCGGGTCGTTCGAGCAGACATCGGCGTCGTTCAAGGCGGCCAACAGAAGCGGGAGGATCTTGTCCGGCCTACCTAGGCGAACGAGTCCGCCGAGCGTGCCCTGCGCATCCCCGGCAGCAGTGTAGATCAAGATGCCGGCGGTGTGGTCCGGTCGATCAGAGTGGGCGTAGATGCGCTCTTGAAGCGATGCAGACGAATACCCGCTGGCGAATGCCAGCCTGCGGATGAGCAGGTGGGCGATGGTGTGCAATGCGATGAAGCGCGGCTCGGGGACGTCCAGGCGGTGAGCCCATGGACTTGAGTTCCGCCGCTTCACCAAGATATCCGCCCGGGAACGGACTTCAGGCAGACTTTCCCACTCGGAGATCCGGCCTTCGTCGAACCGGAGGAAGATGCCTTCGCCGAACATCTCGATCGCCGGGTATACCGGCTTACGCCTCCGGTCGGGGCCGAGGTCGACTGGGATGAAATCTGCATCGGCTTTGTGACGCCGGAAGCCCTTGAGCGCCCTGACCTCGCGGACACGACGTACTTGGCCGACGCCGACGAGTCGGCTGGTCAGGGCCGGTGGCCAATCCGACTGTGCAGACAACTTCCATCCGTCGACGATGAAGTCGCCAGCGCTGTGGTCTCTGCCGCCTTCGAGCTTCTTAAGGAAGGCGGCCCACTCGCCGTCCTTAAGGGAGAGGAGTGGGGTCGTCGGGGAGTCGTCACCACCTGCTGCGAGGCTGAGGACGAGTTCCGCCGGTACTCCGAGCTCGTTTGCGATCCATCCGGCCACCATCTCCGATTGCGGACCGCCGTTGTCGTCGACGACCTTGTCGAAGTAGAGGTGGCCCCGGATCCGATCCGCCATCTCCACGGACTGCGGACGCTCCTCAGGGATGTCGAGCGCCGAGAGGTGCTCGGCGAGGTAGTTGCCGGTGGCGCCGCGCTGAACGGCGGTGAGTCGGTGCTCGCAGACGTTGCCCGGCTTCGGCTCCTCCCACGGCTGGGTTCCGTCACATCGAATGCCGTCACGATGCAGCGAGTCCTTGGTGACCAGCTCGGAGAGCGGGCGGGACCGTTTGCACCCGGTGCAGTGGATACGAAGCGAGGCCAGGCCCTCGCCGTGCTGCGACGAGCGTTCGAACTTCAGTTCCTTGTATGCGCGGCAGAATCGCACGGCGTCGGTGACGCCCGCGTCGTTGCCGCGATGTGCCCACTTAAACCAGGGAACGTCCTGAATATGGCTGCCTCTTTCACAGACGGCGACGTAACGCATCGGCACGAGCGCCCCACCGCACTCGCAGTAGTTGCTCCAGCGGCCCTTGTACTTGCCCGTGAGCTGCGAGAGTTTCGTGCACTGCTCGCAGAACCGCCAAGCCGGGAACCGCCAGTAGAGCAGGTGTGCGGTCTCTCTCGCCGCACGCCCGGAGTGAGCGGGTGCTTGTCGAAGGACGCCAGGACCTAGGCGGGCGAGGAGTCGTTCGCAGCTGATCTCGGGAGAGACTTTGCGCTCCCACCACGAGGTATCGGGCGCTATCAGAGATTGCCTGAGCACATCCACGATGGCCCCCACACCGAATGGCGTGATCGTCTCCGAGAGACGCAGGTCATGCAGGATTCGTTCCACGGTCGACCCCTCCTTCCAGCGGCTCCCGCACCTGTACGGCGACGTTCGGCTCGACCGAGCGCATCGAGTCGGCGACGAGCCATCCTTCCCTGCGCTGACCGAACCGCTTCAGCAAGGCCTCGTCGTCCTTCTTCCGGTAGTCGTACAGCAACGGGGTTCCCGCCTCACGTGCGAGCCTTGCGCGGTGGTCCCACTCGTGCAGGAGGTGCCATACCTGTTCCTCGGTCTCCTCGGCCTCGATGTGCTCCGAGCGACCCACCAGGTCGACGAATGTCGTCATGAGCCTCTCGATCGTGCTGCGCATTCGCTCGTCGCCGAGGTCGAGGCCGGATGCGGAGTCGTTCGAGGCCAGATCCGGCACGGAGTGCCTGAGGAGTGCCACGAGGGCGCCTGCCAGCGATCGTGCGCGGGACGCCGCGGACCATGGAGTGACGCTCGTCGGCTCGACGTTGCGGTAGAGCGCCTCGTGGTAGGCGCGGAAGGTCTCGAAGTGCGACCGGTCGCGTGCCCGATTCGACCGGAACAAAGTCGTGACGATGCCGGCGTTTTCACCGCGACCAACCCGGCTGGTGGCCTGGATGTACTCGGCGGTCGTCTTCGGCTGGCCGACCATCAGCATCAGGGCCAGACGGGGGATGTCGATGCCGACCGACAGCATGTTCGACGAGAGGACGACGTCGACGGCCTGCTCTGTGAGGTCGGCGCTTCGACCGAGCTCACGCAGATCGTTGGGGAGCTCCTCCGGCCCTCGTCGGCTGGTGAGTTCCAGGACACGGCCGGCCCGGACGCGCCGCAGCGGCAATCCCAAGCGGTCTGCACGAGGCTCCAGGCGCCCGTTCACGTCGTCGACGACCAACGTTCCCGTGCGGCCGAGTTCGCGCAGACTGTTGTGGTACATCACGGCGGTCCAGTAGGAGTCCCGCGTCGCACCCGGATCGGGATGCTTGGCCAGCACCGCCGGGATCTCGATCAAGGGCGCAGCTGCGGCGATGACCGCGGACACCTGCGAGACCGACTGCGGCATGAGGCCGATGTACAGGCGACCTTCGCCGTTCTCGACTGGGCGGGAGAAGAAGGTCCGATCGTCGTCCAAACCAGCCGGTGGGTACAGCGCGACGCTTCGCCCGTACAACCCCTGGACCTGCTCTCCGGAGGCGCGGATCGTGGCCGTTGATGCGATGATCTTGGGGGTCGAGCCCCCTCTGCTCAGGAGCATCTTGATCACTGCGTCGAAGACGGCGACCGTGGTGCCGAGCGGCCCCGACAGCAGGTGAAGCTCGTCTTGGATGATCATCGACGGCTGCCTGAACGGCGTGTTGAGGCCGAGGAGACTGCCCGCCCTGGTGTTGAACTGAAGGCGGGCGAACTTGTCCACGGTCGCAAGCAGGATCGTCGGCGGTTCCTCGTAGAGGACGTCGTCCACGACGAGCACGGGAAGCTCGTCTTTGAATCGGCAACTCCCATTGGTGCAGTGGATGACGACGTCGTTGCCCTCGGGACGGAAGCCGTAACGACCCCGATCATGGGACCTGGACTCGGGCAGGAGCGGGGCACCGCACCACGGACAGCTCTCGATCTGGAACTGGTTCGCCTCCTCTGGCTGAGCGGCCTTGTGTAGGCGATCGAGGGCGTACTTGGCTTCCCTCCTCGTCCCGGGTGTGACCTCGTTTCCGACCCAGAGCCCGATGGAGAACGGAGACATTCCCTTCGCCCGCCGGTCGTCGTGTCGGAGGAGCTCCATCGCGCAGACGAGTGAGGCCGCCCGCTGGAACTGCTGGGACGTCAGGAGACGGAGTGTGTATCGGGTGATCACCGCGGTGCCGGCGCCCGCCGTGCCGTGAGCGAGCCGGCGACGGAAGATCTCGATGGCCGCCAGGGCGAGGTACGCCTCTGTCTTTCCGCCACCGGTGGGGAACCAGATCAGATCGACCAGTTCTCGGTCGTCGTGCGTCTCGTCGACCGTCGACGCCAGAGAAACCAGCAGGAAGCCGAGCTGGAAGGGTCGCCATTGCGGCTCCTTCACCTTGTCCGGCTCTGCGCCGCGTTTGATCGAGGTTTGCCACATCTGCAGCCGCATCGCGGTCATGCCCAGGGCGAAGGCGCTTCTCAGCTTCTCCTGTTCCGGGTCCCGTAGCAGGTCGACTCCGGCTTCCATGCGGTCCAAGGCCGTGCGTGCTCGGTCGGTGATCGATCGCGCGATCGGTGCGTCGGCTCCGAAGCCGTTGACGCGGTTCTCTTGCTCCGAGACCCAGTCGGAGAAGGCCTTGACGAACTCGTCCAGCATCGGCACGATCTCGCCCGGCCGGGTGTCGATCCGTGACAGATTGTCGAGGTGAAGCGCCTTGGCCGCCTTGGATCCTGCGTCTAGTCCGATGGGCTCAACTGCGGGGACGACGAATGCCGGCACGGGGTCGAGGAAGACACGCGAGCACTCACCGCCCTCCAGATCCCAGTCGGCGGCCATGCCGTGGCCGACGGCGTAGACCGTCCTGTTTCGGTAGCGAAGTCGCAGTTCTGCGGACTCGTCGTCCAGATCGAAGGACCTTGAGGTGTCGTACTCCAGGAACCGTCCGCCGGGTGCGGGAGTCACGCTGAGTGCGACCTGGAAGAGCATGCGACCGATGTCGAGCCGGTCGTTCCCCGTGGACTCCGACCGTACGCGCGCGTGCACCGTCACGAGATGGGCGTCGCCGTAGCGGCGCCACCGCGATCCGATCTCCAGGGAGACGTCGCCCGCTACGAGGTTGTGCGGGGCGAGCTTCTGGGCGAGCTCCAGTTTCCCGAACCGGAACGGGATGCGTCGCCAACGCGGGGGTCCGTCTCCCCGGACCGGTTGGTAGGTTCCTCCCGAGAACTCGCATGAGACGATGGGCCGATCCGTGACGAAGGAGATCGCGACGGACGAAGGGCGCCAGTCCTCGGCGAGCGGTACGCCCGCACCGCTCTCCTCGACGTCGCCCGAGACCACGTCCCCCTTGACTTCGGCTTCCTGTTCGGCCTTCTCGGGGCTGGCCGCCGACGACCCGGGCGGGAACAACATCCCGACGGAGTACTGGCGATCCGGCAGATTGAAGACGACCTCGTCGTCACCGCCGTCCGGACCGACGTAGGCCGCTCGAAGGTGCTTGAGCGCCAGTTCCTGCGCCCTGGTCCGGGTCATCTCGTCACCGACCGCTCGCGGAGTAGTTGCTGGAGGCGTCGTCTGTCGTCCTTGGAGGCGAGGATGTGCAACGAGACACGAGCGCGTGTCACGGCGACGTAGAAGGCCGCCGTCCCGCCTTCGTCGAAGACATCGGGCAGGTTGCAGACGACGACGTGCTCCGCTTCTAGGCCCTTCGCGTACTTCGGACTCGTCACGACGAAGCCGTCGGCCGTCATGGCGGGAGCGGTATTCGACTTCGTATCGATAATCCAGATGTCGCTCCTGCGGACTCCGTCGGCCACCAACCGCCCGGCCACGGCTTCGGCCACGTCGACACCGGGGTCCCCATCGGGCGTGTGCCACTGCACCTTCTCACCGTGGACGATGCCCGGGTCTCCGACATCCGCTCCGAGGTATTCCTGAACCATGTGGACGATCGCCCGCGTGTTGCGGACGTTGAGGTCCAGATCGACCGAGAGCGCCTCGGGGGCGATGAGTTCGAAGACGTCCTCGTCGAAACGTCCGTCGACGTGGGCCTGGTTGTTCATGTCGAGGAACATGCGCCAGCGGCCTGCGGCCCGCCCACCCAGGACGACCGCGTCGAGCGTGTCCATCCCCTCGGCGGTCATCAGGTCCTGCGCCTCGTCGACGAACACGGCGTCGTAGGTCTTCTCCGGCACCAGTCGTTCGAATGGAACGAGGTCGATGTCGCGATCGACCACGTGCGGAGCGAAGAATCCCAGGAGTTCCGGGGAGCGGAACGTGATCAATACGGATCGTCCTTGATCAGCCTCCTGCTTGGCCGCCTCGACCAAGACGAGCGACTTTCCCGTGCCGGCGCCGCCGAACACCATCACTCGGGGATTGCGTGCCAATGAGGCCAGGACCCTCGACTGGCCCGCCGTGGCACGGTTCTGCTCCTCGATGACCGCTCCCCGCTGAGCGTCGATCACCGGCATCCGTGTGAACTCGCCGAACAGGCGCGCCCGCAGATCCTCGATCCGCGCGAGTTTCCGGCCGGCGGGCGGCGTTCGTGCGTCCTTCGCCACCGCGTCGAGAGCGCCGGCCAATCCCGTGACGCTCATGTCGTCTTTCGCCAGCCAGTGGGTCGGCTGCCATTCGATCGCACGCGGAGGAGTGTCGACGTCGGGCGTGATGACGACGGCCTCGTGCGCGAACCAGCCGACACCCTCCTCTTGCAGGATGTCTCTCAGTGCGTACATGGCGGACTGCGCCTGCTCCATCGGCGAGCCGGACAGCTTGTGCCAATCGTTGCGTCGGTCGACGCTGTACCAGACCCCGTCGTGCTTGCCGACCCCTCCGCCCTTGGCTTCGACGACGATCACGACTTTCTTCCACAGAACGACGAAATCCGCCTCGGCCTGCTGCTTGTAGGAGTGAGAGCGCAACTTCACCGAGTGGAAGGCGACCGCGTCGGGGTCGCCGTCGATCTCCCGCAGCAGACGGGCGATCCTTCGCTCGGCGTCGCTGACGGCGTTTCGCTCGATGTCCTTCAGATCGGGAACGAGGATCACGCGCGCTGCTCCTGCCACAGATCCTCGTACTCGCGGTACCCGAGTAGCTCGGTGACGTCCCCGAAGTTGTCCTTCATGTCCACGATCAGGCACTCCTCTTTTCCACCGTTGGCGGGACCGCGGAGGCCTCGGCCGGCCATCTGGATATACGCGTTCGGGCTGAAGGTCGGGCGGGCGATGTAGAGCGCGCGGACGCCAGGGGCGTCGAATCCCTGGATCAGCAGGTCGCAGTTCGCCAGGACGCGAATCTCGTTGTCCTTGAATCTCGCGATGATGTCGCGGCGCTCTTGCCTGCCGGTCTGTCCGCTCACCGAGGCCGCCGCGACGCCGCGATACCGCAACGTCGCGGCGAGCACCTGGGCCGACAGGACGCTGGGCGTGAACACCAGAACCGGCCAGGTGGGATCCTGGCTCATGATGTGCTTGACGAGGATCGACATGCGGTCGTGGTTCTGTCCGATCTTGTCCAGAACCGTCGGGCTGATCCTTCGCTGCCGTGTGGCTTCCGCGATCTCCTCCGGTCCGAGGACGACCTCGATGCCGTCGAGCACCTCATGCTGGACCCGCGCGAGCACTCCGCGCTCTGCGAGTTCCTTATAGGCGTTTCCCTCGAAGGCCTTCAGCTTGCGGTTGCCGAACCGGCTCGCAAGCGCGGCGGTCGCCGTCTCGGAGGTGCCCTTGAATGGGGTCGCGGAGAGGCCGACCAGGGGGCGTTCCCAACCGCGCCCGGCCACCCCGAGCCAATTCAGGATCCGCGTGTACCGTTCGGAAGCGCCCGCGCGGTGCCCCTCGTCGACGATGACCGCCGATGCCTCGCTGAGCCACTGGTATTCGGCGCTGCCGAGGATGACGTCGAGCTTCGCGTCCGTCGCCGCGATCACGCTGAACTCGGTGTCCGGCTCGTGCACGACGTTGTTCTCCCAGAGACGCCCGATCGTCAAAGGGCGCTCGTCCCCCAGCCCGCGCCACACCGTGCTCCAGGTCTGCACGGCCTGTTCACAGAGTTCCAGCGATTGTGCGATCCACAGGACCGGGCCACGAAGGCGCTCCTCCATGAAGAGCCTGAGCACGGTCTCCACCGCAACGCGCGTCTTGCCCGCACCGGTGGGGAGTTCCACCATCGCCTTGCGATGACGACCGTCCTCTTCACGAAGCGTCAGCTCGTCACTGAGCTGCCGACTGATCTTCTCCTGGAAGTCGTGGAGAGGGTCGAGCTTCACGGCACCGGGGACGATGAACTCATCGTCCTGGCGTTCTGTGCGACGTCCGGCATACTCGGCCGAGAATCCCATCTTCCGCAGCCAGGAGATGGTCGCCGCGCCACCCGCCCATGTCGTCGGAACGTCGGGAAAGCCCTCCTGGCGGAACAGATTCTTGAGCCATCTGATCGAGTCCGAGCCGTACACGGTGAGGAAGAGGTCGGCGACGGAGGTACGGTCGTCGACCAACCCCTGGGCCTCGAGGGCCGGCCAAAGACCGGTGGGCAGGGCGTCGCGCAGGTCGTCCGGGCCGAAATAGACGCCGAGTCGCTCTGCGTCGGTGGAGGCCGCCTTGGCCTCCTGACGAAGTGCTTGGAGACGATTGTCCAAGCCCGTCTTGAGGACTCCCTCGAGCTCCGCGTTCGTGAGGCGCAAGTCGAAGGCATCGTTGACGATGCCGAGGAGCCGGCGCTCGTCGGCATCGCTGCGCGCCACCAGATCCAGTCCGTCGAGGTGCCCCTCGAGTGACTGGTCTTCGGTGCCGTTGTCCGTGGTCACACGCTTGACCACCTGGATCGCCCGAGTAACCGTCGCGTTGACCAGTCTGTCGGCGACGTGCGTGCTTCGGAGTCCGGTGAAGACGTCGAGCACACGCTCGCTCTCCTGGGCGCCCTCGACGACCATCGAGAACGCGAAGCTGTCCTCGAACCGACGGCAACCGACGGACTTCACGAGTTCGTCGACCTGATCGTCCGTCGCCCGCAGGTAAGGACGCTGGCGCGTTGAGAGGTACTCCTCCTGCTCGTCCGTCGTGGCGAGGTACACCGACGAAGGGGAGCGCGGCTCGATCGCGCGTCTAACCCTGGCGGGAATGCTGGGGGGCTGTGCCCCCGGATAGGCGATGCGGCACGCGGTTCGGATGAAGTCGACGAGCACGGTGTTCTCGGTGCCCGGCGCGAACAGGTCCGCTTCGAGCGCTTCCTTGAGAATTTGAGCGGGCACCGCGTCGAGCTCGTCCGGGAGTTCCAAGACATCGGCAACCTGTCGTGGTCCTTTGTACAGCGGGAGGAGGTTCGCATACCTGATGAGGGACGGAGCGACGACATCGACAGGCGGGTGGAACGACCCTCGATTCGACCGCAGCAGACCGGCACGGTCCACGGCCCAACGAACCGGCGAGCGAACGGCATAGGTGCTGCCCGTATCGAGGTCCTCACAGGTCCAGTCGGAGCCGCCTGCTTGAAGCAGTTCGATCGTCCAGGCTTCGCGCAACGGCTTCGACGCACCCGAGTCACGCAGGATCAACAGGACGGAGAACGGGCCCGGGCCCTCACCGGGATAGAACTCCACCCTATCGATGGGCCGTTCGCCGGAGCCTTGCTTTGTGTTGAGCGTCGCCAGGATCCATTCCCGGTACTGCTCAAGACACGGTTCGTCCTCCAAGGGGTACTTCTTCAGCGGCTTGCGAACGACGCCGAGCCCGTGGGCGACCGCAGGCAGGCAACGTCGATGATCCAGCGTCCTCTTCGCGTGCTCCTCTCCCAAGGGTTCCTCGAGGTCGAAGACCTGGTGAGGCCATGCCCACCCGCCGTCTCGAGTCGGGACCTTGACCGTGGCCGAGTGGTCGGCCAATACCTTGACCGCAGGGGGAACAGGTACTCCCAAAACGGCGTCCCAAAGCTTGGTGAGTTCGTCGTCGCCCGACGTGGCTGAGAGAACGGCGAGGCGCGCGTTAAGGATCGCGAGCGGGTCCAGGTCCCGGAATCCGGCTCTCCTGAGGCCCTCGTCCACCCCGTGCTGTAGTAGAAAACCGGGCGAGACGAAGACCGCTCCTTCGATCTCGACGCCCTCCTCCTGGTGGAGGAAGACGGTCCTCCAGTCCGCAAGCGCGCGCATTCCATCGGTTGTGGGGATCACCTTCGCCCGGTCGCTATCGGGCAGACTCCTGTTTCCGAGCACGAACTTGAGCGCGTTCGCGGCTGACACATCGTCCGTCCCCTCGGCCCACTCGCGCAGCCAGGTGAGAAGCCCACGCTTCGGCATGTCCCCCAGGGCGCGCTTCATATCCCTGTCGTCCCGATCCAGGAGGCTGTGGGACACCGACGCAGCGAAGACCTGTCGGAGACGTGCGAACCGCCGTGGCGACGTGTAACACCGCCAATGTGGAACGTCGACGGCTGTGTTCGGAGACTCGATCCAGGCCTGATGAACGGTCGGATCCACTTCGATTGCGAAGTCCAGCGGGCGTAGTACGGGGGCATGCCTCAGGGTGCCCGTGGCATCGGGAACGAGATCGACGGACGCCGACATCTGCGGTACGTGTGCGCAGAGGAACTCGTCGCCGAACGAGAGCTGTTCCCTTCCTCGTGCTGGCATGTAGTCGAGGTGGGCCGCCGGATCGTCGGCGGTCGCCACCCGTGACAACATGCCGACGAACATCTCCGACAGCGTCCGGAGAATCTCGCGGTTGTAGTCGTTCTTGAGCAGCGTGGTTCTGTCGTCGTTCACACTCCACGGAGCGTTGAAGAGAGCCGACGCCGAGGTCTGGTCCTGGAGCGGGAAGTAGGACCAGAACCGCCCGATGCGCTGTCGTGCGTGGTGCTTCGGAATCGCGACGGTGACCTTGACCTGTGTGCGAGAGACGGCCTCGCCAACCTGCTTTCGGGCATTCAAAGACGGTTCATGCATGCGGTCTTCGACGATCCACTCTTCGCCGCCACCGCTCGGGTCCTCGATCCTGAACACGCCTCCACCGAGATCGCGAGAGATATGGCTCGTCGCGAACGCGTCGGCGCCGAGCACCCTGAGCTTCACCTCCCGCACGGCACCGGCGAAGAGGAGGAACTCTGAGGAGAACTGCTCGATCTCTCGACGGATCCGTCCGAGGCTCGACGCCTGTGGGAGTTTCACGATGGTGGACGCCCACTCGGCGAGCTCGGCGAGGATGGGATCCGCCTCGAACGCGGCGACCGGGTCGATCAAGGTCGGGGTACGTAGGATCGGATGGCGCTTCGCAGTCGGTGTGATCTTGGCGATCTCGACGTGAGCTACAGGTGAGTTGAACTCGAACGACACCGAACGGCTGAAAACCTGTGGAGCATTCGAAACGGCGAGGACGGACTTGAACCCGAGTCCGAAGCGCCCGATCTCGTCGCCGCGCTTGCCGCTGAGGTGCGCGTGCGTGATCGCGGTGAGCCCGTTCTTCGAGAACGGGCGACCCGCATTCGCGCAATAGAGAGCCTGGCCCTCGGTGTCGAGGACGATCTCGACGTGACCGGCGAAGCCCCCTTGGTCGTCGCCTACTCCCGACATGGCGTCTGCGGCGTTTTGGATGAGTTCGAGGAGCGTCCGATTGGCATAGCCGCCCACTCGGATGGACTCCTCGTGGTTCGCATGCTCGGAGACGAGGTGAGCATTCGCCCGGTAGGAAGCGATGGCCCTGTCGAATTGATCTTTAACCTCTTGCTCGAGACTCTCATCCGGAGTCCAAGGCTGTCGTGCCACTGTCATGGGTGGGCGCTCCTCGCGCACGGAGTACCCGCGTTGTGACCGGTCGTACGTCCGATCAGAGCGGCTTGAACCACCGAGGGACCGAACACCGTCGGTCGTGAGGGGGCCACGCGGGCCAAACCTTGAGGTTCCCCCGTCGGGCGGACGCCCAGGCACCCGGTGGTTCGCCTGGCATCGACGTCGGCATCCTGCGACCCCGATCTATCCCAAACTTGCAACCCCAGCCCCCACCTTGCCTTGTCGCCGTATGCCGGTCGGCCGTGTGTAACGCCGTTTATCCCGACTGCATATGAATCTAGACGACGCGACCGACAAAGGCGACAAGAACCAAGACCTCAGGCAGGGGCGCTTCGCCAGCTCAGGCGCCGCCAAGCGGAGTGGTCACGCAGCGGCGCAAGTGGGCCACTACGCTGTTCCCTTGGGTTGCTTCGACTATGACGAAGGTCCTGCCCTGCGGACGCTGGCAAGTAGCCCCGTCGGAAGGAGTGTCGAAGCCTTGTCAGCTTTCCACAGTTCGTCCGAGCAAGTCGCCCCTCCAGCAGCATCCGTCTGCCGAATGATGCCCCGCCTTTGGCGGCGCCGACTGACCTTGACCGGCGGCTGTCAGCGGTGTCACCCAGGTCAGGCGGGACGTCCCCCGAAGGCCGAGAAGACCCAACTCACCCACTTCTCGTGAGACGCCCTCGAACGCCTTTGCCGGGCCGCCGGCGAGATCGCCGCCGGCCTGGCCATCACCCGCTTCGCCGCGGGTGCAGGCCTGGTGAGCTGCAACCGCCCTGACCAGACTCAAGTCGCTGGCCGCCAAGCACGTCGACTACGAGGGCAGCGCCTCCACCCTGCCCGCTGTGAAGGACCCGGCCGCCACCCCGCCCGCCGCAAGCTGACGGCCGTCGAGTGCTGATCACTCGCCTTCTGGCGCCGTGACGAACACAGAGTGGCGTCTAAGGACTGTTGTCGGTAGGAAGTCCAGAACCGTGGCCGCGCCGGCTTCCGCGGCTCGCCGCGTTGTAGGTGAGGCCGAAGCGCTGCAACGCGTTACGGTCCCGGGTCAGGGCGTGGGCGGCCCGCGCAGGTCGGCGCCGGTGATCGCGACGCTCGCGATGTTGCTGAGCCGGGCGAGTGCGTCATCGACGGTGCAGCTCTGGAAGTTGCCGCTCTCAGCAGTCCCAAGTCGCGCGGCCGGGGCCGTCGAAGACGAGGCTCCAGTGCTCCTTCGCAAGAATCGCGGCGGTCCCGGCGCCCTCGGTCGTCCACATGTCGCCCACGCAGCGTACGGCGCCGGCCTGCGCGAGAGGCGAAACCGGTGCTGGCAACCTGCGCCCCCACAGACGCGAGCGATGCTGTCATTGCCAAGATCTAAGCTGGTGGGATGACTGGTGATCACGTGATCCTCCCCGGGGTAATCCGAACTCGCGCCGAGATTCATGCGGTTTTCGGAGGAAGCCCTCAACGCGGCATAGCTCCTTCCATCAAAAAGCGAAGTGTGGTCCTCTTCTCTGATCCAGAAGAGGCGGCAGTCCACGGTTACCAGGATGGGTGGCTTGCCGACGAAGACAGCCTGGGGCCGATCTACGAATACACGGGCGCGGGATCGAATGGCGACCAGACTTTCGCGGGAGCGAGAGGAAGCGGAAATCGCGCCGTACTTCGCCATTCCCAACAAGGACGCATGCTTCACCTCTTCGTTCGCGCGGGAAAAGTCCCTGGGAGCGGCACGAAGACCCATCGCTATGTCGGGATGTTCGCCTTGGATGACGAACTACCGTTCGTCCCTCGCCAGGGCTTAGACGCAAACGGCAAGACGCGCACCACCATCGTCTTCCGCCTGCGACCTTATGGACAGTTCGAGAGAACACACGCTGACGTACTTATTCCTGCCCCCAACACCACAGCAGAATTCGTTCCGCGCGCCGTGACGATCGACATGCTACAAAGCGCGGCAGTCACAAAGGGTACTTTCGTGGCGCCCGACCTGAGGAGTGCTAATACATCGGCGATGTTGACCGCTGCTGCGAAAGGGAAGCTCGTGCAAGTCGGCAAGGTGCACACGCCCGAGTTCCCGAGGGCGGCATCGGCGGGAACTACCGTTCGCCAGAAGAAGGCGCTACTCATCGAGTCCTACGCAGCCCATCTCGAATCACAAGGACACACGGTCGGATCCTTCCAAATCAAACTTAAGGGAAAGACTGCGACTCTACGAACTGATCTGTTTGATGCAACAGATCACGTTCTGTACGAAGCGCAAGGCGCGAGCGACCGTGATTCTGTAAGGATGGCCCTTGGGCGACTCCTGGACTACCGCAGGTATGTGAGGCAGCGCGACCGCCAACATGGGCCCGACACCGTGGTCCTTCTGCCTGGACGTCCTGACAGGGACATCGAGGAGTTGCTGAAGGACCACGAGACGTCGCTGGTCTATCGCACTAAGAACGGAGGTTTCGAGGGATCTCTATAAGTGATTCTCTGCTTTCACGAGTCCCTGCCCATTACGGGATAGTCCATTCCCTAACCGCTGTGCCCAGTACGGATTTACCAGCGTAGGGCACTAGGTCAAGCGGATGCATCCACGCCTCGGAGAAGTGGATGTTCAGATGGAGTGCCAGAGACAGTAGGATATCTTCACCTTCCGGGGCGTCTACCTGTACTAGGTGGGCGCCAGGTGAAGGTGTCCGATCAAGCAACCCACTCGTTGCATGCCTCCACTGCAGCGCCCCCTTCCCGAGAACCCAGATACTGTCTGGCCATTCCCAAACGGGACGCCCTTTACACCACTCAACAAGGTGATCACCCAGGGTTTTCAGGCTCAACCCGTCAAACGCGACCACGATTCCAGAAGTTGGGAAATGGTCGTAAGTGCGACCATAGGCACTCGTCGTTCTTGCGATAGGGTTCGGCACCCTACGATATGCAGTCTTGCTCAGTCGTCGTGCATTTCCGATCTTTTCGCAGGAGTCCAGAAGATCATTGCGAGTCAAGTTGGTCTTCACTTCGACCAAGCCGTAAACGCACTCGTTGGGAATTACTCGATATCCATCCAACGACGTGAGAGGAGGCGTCTCCCGATTAACAACCACGACATCACACTGTCGCGAGACACCACCGTCGCTTGCAACGATCTCCGCGTTATGGATTGCTTGCACATGCGCTGGCAAGCAGGACGAAAGAAAGTTGCGGACCAAAACCTCTCTCGAAGTTCCTGCTTCACCGTTGTGACTAAACACCTTTGACTGATCGAAATCGGCCCTCATTCGCTTCGCGACCGAACGCAGAATAATTGCCAGCGCAGCTTGTGACATGTGTCGATAGTAGACCACATTCGGTATCTATCGATCTTCAATGACCGAGGTTACGGCGATTGGAGGTCCGAGCTCGGGCTTGGCCATGAGGTGCCCTCGATTAGAAGGGGGCGGCAGTGCATCCGTTGAGCCGGGTCTTCACCAACGCGGTGAGCTGGTCGTGTGCAGACGCTCCTCAACTCGCCAGCGCGGCACGTGCCTCGGCTCTGATTCGCCTCACCAAGTGCCCCAGTTCGGGCTCCGAAGCCGAGTCGAGGTCGAGGAACGCCGTGAGGCGGAGAAGCCGCATGAGGCTCTCCCGAAGCACGTCCCTAGCGGAGACGCTTCTGTCGGACTGGTCATCGCGGTGTGCCCTGACGATCGATCGGACCAGGGCGGGTGACGCGGCGAGAGCCGAGCGTCTGGCCATGATCTGGTCGAGGTCGGATTCACCTAGGACGTCCAACAAGTGGTGGGGATCGTCTGCCGTCGGGTCGTGGAGGACGTGGGCGCGGGTCCATAGACGGGCGAACGCGTGGCGTGTCAGGTCGGTGCCTTTGAATCGGTCTGCCACATATCGGCCGTCCGAGTCGGCCGGCCATCTCCAGGCGCACACGTCGGGAAGCAAGACGAGCGCGAGGAATGCCCAGACCTGTCGTTGCGAGGCCTCTCCGGGCACCATGAGGCACTGTTCGTACAGGATCTGGGCCGTCTCCCGGTCGAAGATGCTCCGTTGCACGGTGGATCGGGAGGTCGGGAAACCTTGGTCACGGGCGACGCGAAGCACACTGTCTCGGAGTTGTTCGAGTTCCTCCCGGGAGATCCGGCGGCCTCCCGTGGCGGCATAGACGGCTCGTGGAGAGTGATTGGCCACCATGGTCTGGTGCCGGTCGGGGGAGATCTCATGGAGCAGGCGGAAGCGCCGCTCAGTCTCGTTGGGGAGGAGGCGCGGGTAGAGCAGGCTCATGTCGTGGCCTCCCGGGGGAACTTGACACCGGCGTGGACATCGGCGCGGAACCGGGACGGATCCCTGCGCCGTTCGTCGCGGAGTCGCTTGATCGCCTGTTCGGCAGACTCGCCCGGGCGTGCCAGGTACGTGCGCACGAGGGCGCGCACCAGACCCGCCATCGTCAAGTCGCCGTCGGGGTCGTCCGAGGGGGTTTCGTCGACGAACGCCTCATCGTCCAGGGCGCGCCCCACCAAGTCGGTGACGATGTCGGCCTCGAGGATGCTCCAGAGCATCCCGGACAGCTCTCCTTGAGCGGACTCCATGGCCTCCTTGACCGCGGGATTGTCCTCGTTGAGGAGCACGAGGAGGCTGCCCATCGCGGCCTGTTGCCAGTCGCCGCCGTCCATGCTCACGTACCAGGCTGAGCCCGTGGGGAGCCCGGCCTCGCTGAACGACACCGGGGCGACAGGCAACAGCCCTGCACCGCCCTCCAGATGGATTCGGACCTGGTCGCTCCACAGGATCGAGCCTGCGCGGGCGGCGACGAAGGGTCTGTCGGAGGGAAGATCGGCGGCCAGCTCTATCAGCGTCTCGACGGTCAGGAATCCGCCGAGTTGAGTGCTGTCCGCCGAGATCTGCACCTCGCAGGCGGTGTGGGCCGTGTGGGCGGGGAGGTTCTGCACGAATGCGGACCTGCGGAGAAGCGATGTGGACGGCCAGTACCGCACACACAGACGTAGGGGCGCGTCCGGCGTGAGTCCGCAGTCTTCGCGGAGCTCGGCGAGGTCGATTTCGATCACCCGACCCAGCGTGATGCCGGTGGTGTAGTCCCAGGCGGTGAGCGCGGCCGGCACCGACTCGCCCGTGGCGTCGCCCGATCGCCACGGTTCGGCGTGGACTCGTCCTACGGGCCTGCGGTAGGGCCAGACTCGAACACTCATGAACGCCCTACCACGTTGATGTCGATGAGCACGTCGGCGACGGCGGTGACGATCATCTCGACATCCACGGCGTCACCGGAGTGGTAGAGGACTTCTCCGGTCACGATGTGTCCGTCCGCAGGTATGCGCCAGCCATAGACCTCGGGCTGGGGCGCGCCGGTGGGCGTCTGTCCCTCCGCTCCACCGTCACCGGTGAGGACCCGTACGAAGCCCTCGACTCGGTCGGGTCCATGAAGCCGAACACGCTGCACGATGACAGGCAATCCATCGATCACTGCGAAGTAGGGCTCCGAGGTCAAGGTCGGCCTGCGGACGCCACGCCTTCTTCCGTCCGGATACCAGGAGCCACCCTGTCTTCCCTCATCGCCCGGTGGCGGATGACCCGACGACACGGCAGGCGTCTGGACTCCGGAAGAACCATCCTGGTTCATGGGAGCTGTGATAGCCCGTGAAGTCCCGGGGAGCGGGCCGGAGGGGAACACGGCGGTTCCCGTACCGCCCGGGCCGGCCAGCAGATGTCCGAGCCGTTGTGCCACCGAGCCGAGGGCATACGCGCCGACCTTGACGGCTCTCCGCGCCTGGGCGCCGCTCAGTCTGTCGCACTGCTCCTTCAGACGCCGTCCGGCGGTGCGTACGAAGGTCGCCTCTCGCCCTTGCAGTTGCTGGTACTCCCACCCGTCGTGGGTCGGCGGTTCCGCTCGTGCGAACGTCTCGTCCAGTTCGTCGGTCACCTTGAAGACAGCGGCATAACCGGCGTCTGGGTTCGATCTCTCCGGTCCGGAGTGGTAGCGGACCACAAGCTCCGGGCCGCGCAGCAGGCAGACGTGGTGAGGTGCTCCCTCGAGGCCGAGTTCACGCGCGGCGAGCGAGGTCACGGAAGCGCCGTATGTGTACTGATGGGCGAACCGGCCCAGATCCTTGCGTGGCTTGCCACAGACCAGCAGTTGGCCGGAGTCTTCCGCGACCGAGCGGTACGCGGAGGCGAAGAAGGCGAGCGCCGCGTCGGACTCGGCGTCCGGCACGGTGATGTCTGTGCCGTTTGCGGTGACCCGGACGGTCATGTGCACGGCCCGGTCCGTAAGCATGATCGGCCAAAGGTTCCAGGCCGCCGCATCGGCGAGAAAGGCGCCCGCCTCCGGTACGGACAGCTCCGGTGTCGTGTCCGAGTCCGGGAGCGAGGGATCCGTCAGGTCGGGATCGATCACGACGAGGGTCGTGCCCGTCTCCTCCGCGTGAAATCCGGGGATGCCCAGCTCGCGGGCGACCGCGTCCGCCTGGGCGTCCAGCAGGGGTTCGCAGTGTTCCTCTTCCGGCAGTCCCCACCAGTGCCGTCCCGTGTACCGCGAGTCGCCGTCCCAGAAGGCCTCACGGATCGCGACGCCGATGAAGCGTGAGCGCAGGCGTCCGTCATCGTCCTCGAAGCGCGTGTATACGAGCACGCAGCCGACTTTCGACAATTGGAACAGGGCGCTCTTGCCGTAGCCGTACGTGCCCCCGCTCGAGGTGGCGGAGGCCCCGTCGCGGTCACCGCTGTTCAACACGAACCGCGCCCATTCCCTCCTCTCCGTCTTCCCGGCGTCAGATCGGGTCGGCCCGGCGAGCCCGGTGGTCCCTCGGTCGGAGACGGCGAGATAGCGAATGGCCGGGGCTTGGGCGAGCCGATGGAACATCCCGTTCCGGTATCCGGCCCTCGACGAGCCGAGCGAGAACATGCGGCGCCAGGCTGCAGTGTGCCCGGGACCGACGGTGCTCAGATCGAGACGGAAGTGCACGACGGGGTGTCCGGGCAGGCGGGCGTCCCAGGAATTCTGGGCCGCTTCGCGGACGAGCAGCGTCAGACGCGACAGGCTGGGTCGGCCGAGCTGGCTGAGGAGGCCGGTGGCGGTGATCCCGCCGTCGGCGCGAAAGGGTTGTGCGTACCAGCCGGGTTCGTTCACAGGTCGGCTCCCAGGCGTTGCAGGACGACCTCCCGCTCGGTGAGATGTGAAACCGCGTCGAGATCGATCTGATACTCCAAGCTGTGGACGCCGGTGGGGACGGCCCCGTCGACGAAGTTCTGGGGGACGACGCGGGGAAAGTCCCCCGCCACGTCGTACCAGCGGTCTTCCGTGGCGAGAAAGCGGGTTCGGCCCACTGGTCCTTCGTCGCCCTCGGGGAGGCCGAGAGCCGCCAATCGGGTCTCCAAGGCGCCGAGGTCGTCGGTCTTTTCACGGCATGCGGCGAGGATCTCGGGAATCGACCGAGCCCCCGGTGCCGTCGACTCCGTGATGCGCAGCCAGGCGAGGGCGAGTGTGCCGTTGTCGGGCGCCTCCAACTGGTCCGCGCCGTGGATGTGGACGATGCGGCCTTCCGCGGCCACGGTGCCCTTGACCTCGAGGGCCTGGTGGGTGCCGCGGAAGTCCTGAGGGCATCCGAGGGGGCCCAGCCAGGCACGGACCGAATGCGGGTTCACGCCCAACAGGTCTTCCAGCACGACGAGTTCGGCGAACAGGCCCGCCAATCGCGGGATGGTCCACCTGTTGGAGGTACCGCCGAGCAGGAGCCTCCAGGCGTGCAGCGTACGGACGATGAGCGAAGGCGCACGATCGGGATTTACGGCGATCAGCCCGGTCAGATCAGAGACCAACCCCGCAAACGTTCCGGCGAGGTCGCGCCGTCGACAGGCGATGTCGGCGTATCGGACGGGAAGTTCGTCGTCGCTCGACAACGTCCGGGTCGTCAGGTGCACACCGGCGCTGCGGAGGTCGTCGTCGACTCGGTCGCCCGGAGCGATGGGCACCAACAGATGGCGCAGCCCGTCGGCATCCCGACCCAGCCGAAGTGGCCCGTGGGCAGTACCGACCTCCAGTGCCGTCGTGATCATCGCACTTTCGGTCTCCACGGAGGCTTGCCGATCGAGCCGGTCCCAGAGCCCTTCGATGAGCTCTCGCAGACGCAGAGAAGCCACAGACCAGCGGTGCTCGTTCATGCGACACCCTCCGAGCCGGCGTCGAGGTCCTGCTCGAGCACCGAGAGATCCTCGTCATCGTCATCGCCCGCGGAGGGGAACACGCGAGAGAGATCGGCCTGGAGGTAGTCGTACTCGACGCCGAGGTCTTGCCCGCTGGTCGGCCTCGGGAAGACGAGCGCGGCGCCCCATACGATTTCGCCGGGCGCGTCCAGCGGGGCGCGCCCCTCCACAGGCCGCTCCTCGCCGTTCTTGCGGATGATCGGCACCGGAGCCTTGGCATCGATCGGATAGAGGAGGACGAGCCCCCGCTCGGGCTGTTGGGCCACCCTCAACCGCTGGAGGACGATGCGGTTCACCTTCTCCTCGTCCTTCGGGACGGTGAGGTCGAGGGCCTCGTCGCGGGAGCCCGTGAGGGTCTTGATGTCCGCGACCGATTCGTCACCGCTCGACGCAAGGCGGGTGCGGACCACGGGATCGACCGCGGCACCGTTCGGCAGATCGATCCGGCCGCCGGCGGTGGTCGGCTTCTTCCCGATGACCCCGATGTTCCAGAAGGCCAACGCGCCGGAATTCTTGTTCCTCTTGATGACGTAGTCCCGCATCAGGCTACGAGCCGCGTCGAGCGCCTTGGGGTGGAACTCGTACTCGTCGATGAAAGTGAGCACATGATCCATCGGTACGCCCCGCCACAGGGCACGGCCGGCGGCGGTGACACCGTCGTCGACGGTCCCGTCGCGATGCGCACCGACCAACAACTTCCGTACGGCTACGGCGTTGTCGGCATGCCACTGCTCATCCTCGTCGTTCTTCTCACGCGGGAAGTAGCGGGTCTCGACGAGTTGACCCCCGTATGAGGCCGCGGCCCTGACGGCACTCTTGGATTTCGAGGGGGCGGTCACCTTCATCTTCGGGTGGCACCTTATCCGAGGCGCCAGGTCGAGCGGCGTGAGGTGCTCGGTGAGGTAGCGGTCGATCTCGATGCGCATTTCGGCCTCGACCGTCGCCAGATGGGCGAACCAGCGCCGGGTCTCGTCCGGCATGAAGATGCGGGGAAGATCCTCGTAACCGGGTCGATACCCGAACCAGCGGCCCATCTGTAGCAGCGTGTCGTAGACGTTGGACGAGCGGACGAAGAAGCTGACCACGAGCCCCTCCAGGGTGAGCCCCCGGGACAGGGTGTTTCCGCCCACCGCAATGACGTTGACCGGCCCGGAGTCGTAGTCGAGACGGTCGGTACTGCGGTAGTGGTCCATGACGATTCTCGTCGTCGAAACGACCGACTCCAGCGCTGGCGACACGGCCTCGAAGCCGAGGTGTCGGTTCGCGTCCGTCGGTTCCACCCGGCAGGACTCCTCGTTCCAGAGAGTCCGTAGCTCCTCGATGACGCCGTTCTGCTCACGGAGCCCCTGAGCTACCTCGTCACGAAGTGCTCGGAGCACGGGGTGGTAGGAGTCGTGGACACGCGTATCGGAGTGTGCGTGGATCAGCATTGAGGAGTGCTGGTCGCTCTGTCCCCGCGCATGCCGTGCGGCCGTGGCCAGCCAGAACCACAAGACGGCGCGACGAAGCGAAGGAACTGCTTCAGGGGTGAAGTCGGGAGCGTCGGCCTTCTTCGCCGGCCGCAGTGCTGCCAGTTCCTCGACTCGGATACTCCGGATCATGTCGAGTCCGCCGGAAACCTCGGACGGATCTTCGTGGTCGAGCGGATTACGGCCGAACAGGGTCTCGGGCCCCTGGTAGCGCTCTCCCCGAGTAAGGCTGAGGATGAAGTCTCGAGGGTAGAAGTCCTCTTCGTCCACAGGGTCGACGAGGAGGTTGGCGAACGGCGTCGCCGTGTAACCCACGTAGCAGACCTTGGGGATGCGGCCGATCACATCGCGGATGAGCGGATTGATCCGGCGCGTGGCGAGGGTCGCCTGATCGGCCTCGTCGTCGATGATCAACGTGGGGCAGTTGCCGAGTTGTTCTCGCGCCTGCTCGAGCCAGTCTCGCAACTTCTTGAGTACCGGCCCGTTCTTCTTGACCACCAGGAGCAGGTGCTGGTCCTTCGAAGCGAGGAAGGATTGGGCGTTGGGCGGAGGCTGGAAGTCGTGCTCCGGCTTGGTTATCTGATGCCAAAGCGGCGGATTGAGATCCACGAGATCTCGGATGAGGCGAGTCTGGGTCTGTCGCCGCAGCGAGTTGTGCACGCCGGACAGGACGATGAACATCCGGTAGCCGCGGTCCGCGGCCTTGCTCACGACGGCAGTGAAGTTGCTCGTCTTGCCGGACTGCACGTGCCCGATGACCAGGCCGCGGGAACGGAAGGTTGCGGTCTTCGGGTGATCGAGCATCGCGACGACCCGGTCGGAGGCCTCGTCGATCTTTCTGACTTCCTCCGGGTCCAGGTAGCGCCGCAGACGCTTCTCGAACGCTGGCCAGTTCTTGTCCCCTGCCCGCGGTCCCCCGTACCAGCGAACGGCGTTCTCCCGACCCACCGCCAGCGGCTCACGAAGGCTGACGATCTCCGTCGTGGCCGCTTCGTGACGCCGCAGCATCTCCTCGATCACCTCTTCGGGAACGAAGAGGTCGTGCAGCTGCTGCGTGGCCTCGTGCGGGAGCATCCCGTCGAGCATGCTCTGAAAACGCGCCCAGGCCGCGTCCATACGCGGATCGCCCACCATGCCTCACAAGTGATCACGGCCGGTCGGCATCCCCCGCCTGACCGACACGACGTCCTTTCGCTTGCCCACGCTACCGATCAGCACTGACAACGACGTCGGCTCGCCCGGATCGGCTCGCATTCCGGAGCCGTCTGACCGGCGTTCATGTCGTTGTGACCGTTAGTTTCGGCCAGGCCTGGGGGGAATTCCAGGTAATCCTGGGTGGCCACGCTCGGAGACCCGAGGCCGAGTGGAGCGATCCGCCGGGGCCGTCCGTTGAGCGCGTGCTCCGGCGGACCGGCACATCCACCCATCCACCAGGACGTGCGCGTTTCACACCGGCTGCTCGACCGGGGACGCCACCTGAACGGGGAATAGCCCCTGCACTTCCACCCCGTTGCTCAGGTGTCCGGCAGGCAGCGGCGCCGACTCCGGTGCCGCCGCACCACAGGCGATGGCCTTCTTCACGGCGGCGTCGCGAGCTTCGTTCCCCAGACTCAGCGCGGCGGCGAGGATATGGACGCCGAGGAGGGGCGGGATGGCGTTGCCGATTTGCTGGGGAATGTCTTTCCCCCGCCACGGATAGTCCCTGGGAAAGCTCTGCAGCTGTCCGGCCTCGGCGTCATCGAAACGGGGGTCGGCGTCGGGGTGACCCGGAGGGCCCACCTTGTTTCTGCGAATCTTTCCGGTGACGGTGAAGGCTGGCTCATCATGTTGCCGCCTGCCGCGCGCCTTGGGGTCTCCTCCGGTGCCATAGTTGGAGACGACCTCGAACGGGGTCAGGCGATCGAGTACGTCGACCATCGTCACGTAGGGACGTCTGCCCTCTTCCACCGGCGTGAGTTTCTTGCGGAACGGGCGGTGAGTCTTCTCCGGCAGCGTTGCCAAACCGTGGTACCGGGCGATCAGCACCGCCCGCTTACGGGTTTGCGGTACCCCGTACTCCTCCGCCCTCAGCACGCCGGTGTCGACCGAATAACCCTCACCCTCAAGGATCTCGGCGTAGGCCTCCCATACCGGCATCACGGTGGTGACCTGTTCCAGCACGATTGCCTTGTACGGCCGCTCCTCCCGGAGGGCGGTCAGCGCCCACCGCAGCGGTTCGAGTACCAGACCTGTCCGACCTTTGTCTCCCGGGGCTTTGGCAAGCTCGGCGAGCTCGGCATCGACCTTGGCCCTCTTCCTCTTGTTGCTCTTGCCCTCGGCCATGAGGTAGGCCAAGTCGAGCACCTGCGTGAGAGCCCGGCGTCCGGCGCCTCCATCGCGTCCACCCGCGACCGTGTACGTCTGACAGGGAGGGCCTCCGGCCAGAATCCTCGCCTCCGGAAAATCAGCCGGCCGGAAGGCCTTCACGTCGTCGGACACGGTGTCCAAGCCCGCCGCCCTGCGCGTCGCGCATGCGTCGGAGTCCAGTTCGATGCCGATGGCGGGGATCCCCAGCCAGCGAGCAGCCATGTCCAGCCCACCGGGACCGGCGAAGAGATCCACAATCTGGTGGTCGGGCACGTAGTCTCCAGGCTGTTTGCGGTCCGCGGAGGCGCTCACGAGGGTGTCCCGAACGTGGCCGCCCCGATCTCCCCTCAGTGGATCGTCGTCATCGATCCGACAGAATAACGCCTGTTTACGGTGGCCGGCCACCGTGGGACGCTATCGGCATGCCGAGTCGTCACAGATATCCAGGGGTCGTCTTCCGCCCGCCTCCTGAGCTTCACGAACGTGCGAAGCGGGCGGTCGCCGAGGTCGGCTCGGACATGAACGCGCACGTGATCGAGTTCCTGTACTGGCTAGTGGGCGACACGGATGATCTCCCTGCGCGCCCGTCGCCACCGGACAAGCCGGACACAGGGTGAGCGTGGGCCCAGGACAGCGCCCAGCGTGTTCAGTCGGTCGACGGACAGGCCTCGACGTGGCGGTGCATGATCATGCCAACGTGCCGTTTTCTATCAGATCGCGCATGGCATCCTCGGCGCGTCGGAGCACGATGCGCCCGTCGCCCTGGCTGAAGGCCACCACCGAGCTCTCAGGTGAGAGCCCTGCTTCAGCGAGAAGCCCCAGGGGAAGTTCGACACGGCCGTGATCGTCGATCTTGATTTCCGTCGGTTCGCGAATCATGTGCCTCAGTTTGGCAGGCATCGTCTTCGAGTGAGTCGAGGTTTCAGGAGCGGGGCTGGGGTCGCCTCCGCCGAGCACGCGCGCGCTCGGCTCGAGCTTCTTCGATCTCCTTCGACAGCCGGTCGTACACCTCGCGTACTCGCAGGGCCGCGGTCGTCGGGTTTTCGTGCTCCCACACGCGGAGCACCTCCCACCCCGCCTCGCGCAACCACTGATCCGTCTGCCGATCTCGCCGCCGATTCGTCTCGAGCTTCTCGGTCCAGTAGGGCGTGTTGGTCGCGGAAAGGCTGTGATGCTCCGGACAGCCGTGCCAGTAGCACCCGTCCATGAAGACGGCGAGATGGACTCGGGTGAAGACCAGATCGGCGGTGCGCCTGACCTTCGGCAACGGTCGCTTCGACACCTCGAATCTGAGGCCCAAGGCGTGGACGGCGCTCCGGAGGGCCTTCTCAGGCTTGGTATCCCTCGGCCGGTTTGACCGCATGCTCGCCTGTGTGGCGGGCGAGGATGCCCACGAAGGCTTGCCATCTTTTCGAAGCGCAATGATTTTAGCCATGGCTTTTCAGGGGGTTGGGGACGGGCGACATCGCCTGAACTCGATCCGGCTGCCCGTGACGTCTTGGCACCTGAGCGTACTCGGCCGAAGGCCTATGTACGGGTGCGATGCGGCCGATGCCCACACCCTCGTCGTACAGGGCATGTACTTCCAGATCAGCGGCGTTGTGGGCTGGCGACCTGGACACGACGGCGGGGATCTCTCAGGTAGAGGCCGTGAGTGATTACGCCTCTCGAGGGCGTCGAGGGATCCGCTACCCGGGGTCTGGCTCCTGCTCGCGGGCTGGAGATCAATACACTCGGAGTCCTACTGTGCCCCGCCAGCAGCCCGGAAGACCTCGAAACCGCCCAAACGTTCATTGATCGCACGCAGGGGAGCACCATGGGAGACACCAAGCAGCATTCGAGGCGACGGGCCCTGGGCCGCGAAATGGCCAGTACCATCGGCCTGCTCACCGACGAGCAGGACTTCACCGCAATGCGGGCCTACCGTACCTTTGTCTTCGACGAGTACGAGCCCTATCTTCGGCAGGTGGAAGACCTGCTCCGAAGCCGCGCGGGTGAAGGAAGCCACACTACCGTCGCCCTCTTCGACCCCGAGGAATACGCCGAGTTTTGTGCCGATACCGGCCTCGCCCCCGATGCCCCCGCCAGCCGAAGCCGCTTCACAGCCGAAGTTGCCGTCACTGGCACCACCCTGCCTTATGAGGGACAACCTCTGGCCGAACTCGCCCGGAACCTCATCGACGCAGCCGTCCGCCAGGTCACCCAGGAGTACGCATCCGAGTTCCTCTCTCACGTTGGCCCCTGCGCAACATGCGGAAAAGATATCGGCCGCGCCGCGCTTGCCCGAGCCTCGGAACTCCTCCTGTGTATCTTTAACGCTGCGGATCCCGGAGGCCACCAGCTCGTGTGCCGCGTCTCCGCCGTACCCCAAACCCTCGTCGTTGGTCTGCGCACCGATGGCGACTTACAACTCGAACGGCCCGAGACGCTGGAGCTCACCACGGTTCTTGCCTTCGGTATCGCGGCGCACAACGCCGGAGACCTCGTCATACGGACCAGCGCCCCCGGCATGAATGACCGCATATACGGCTGGCGACTGCAAGGAGACGGACTCCAGCCTTTCACCGCGGCCGAGGTGTTCGATGCCTACGGCACCCACATCAAGGCGGGGGACGCCTGCGTGACAGAAGCGCATGTCGACTACTGCGAGCCACCCGACCTTGGTGAAGTCGGACGGTCAGGCGGGCACACGCATTGAACGGCCGAGGGGCGCCGCGTCCGTAGACAGAGCCGGCATCTCCATCTGTACTGGAGCCCTAGCTGCGACGGTCCTTCAAAGCCGCAAACGCTCTGCAGACGGAGCACCGGCGTTGGCAGTGACCTCTTGGACGAGGTCGAGCCAGGGCCGCCACCACGCGGTCGTCAGGGTTGAGCCGGTGCCCTTGCTTCCACTCCGCGAACCCCTCGTTCTCGATGGAGATCGCGTACACGTCCCGCGTCTCAAGGTGCGCGGCGGAGCGCTCCACGGACGGCGGATCAGGTCAGCACAGCCATCAAGTGCCCGGAGCACGGTTCCGTGACCAGCGCGTCAAGGTCGCGAGGGCGCGCATGCAACAGCCTGCAACTTCGTGGACTCGCCCGTTGACGGTTCCTGCGGTCGTAACCGATGTCACGAGGAACGGGGAGCTCCATGGCCACGAGGCACAGGAGCACCCAGGAACGGCCCATCGATCTGCCGGTGGGGCTCAATGCGTGGTTGCTGGACTGCGTGCCCGCGCCCGGCTGCAAGGTGTGCGCTGCCAACTGGAAACAGCTCGAAGCCGCCAAGGATGACGGGGACATCACACGGGCCGCGCGCCACGCGACTGAGATCCGGGACCACACCTCCGGGGCCCACCGGTGATGGATATGCAGACCTACCGAGGCGGCCGGGCCAAGGCCACCGGAAGCGGCGGAGGCGATCCAGAAAGCTCTGGCTTCACTCCGCATCCCTGCGAACATCTTGACCGACATCCGGCCCATGGCCACCCACCGGGGCAGCCCGTAAGTTCACCTGGGCATGATGCCTGCTGACGTGGTCGAGAAGATCGTGGAGGCGATGCCGATGCCACGGACTGACGGGCCCTAAGCCCCAGTGCGACGGGGTGGATCCGATGCGGGTGCCGTTGCCCTGCAAGGGCGATGGGCCACGGTGCGGGAGTCTCTGGTGGAACGGCGGGCGGGGGCGGGCGCCGAGGTCGTCGAGGTGGTGCTGGCCCCGGTGCCAGCGACGGCCATGCTGGTGACGGCCGGTGGAACTCCGCTCAGTCGAGGATATTTCCAGTGCCCCGCTTGCCTCCGACCTGCGTCTCTGCACGTCAAGCACAGCGCTCACCCATCCATACTGCGCGACTACCTCGACTAGGTCGCAGTCGTACGACACCGAAGGCCCGGTCCCTCGTCAGGGGCCGGGCTTTCGTGCTGCGCGCGCAGGCTTCCTGCATGACTCTGGGTTTCCGATCACCACCCCGGAGTGAGGAGCATGCATGCGTCACCCCATTGCCCGGGCGTTGGCCCGGCCGCTGGTTCTGGCGGCCGTGGCGGCGGCCATACCGCTGACGTCGGCCGCCCCCGTGGCCGCCGACAGTATCGTCGTCGGGGGATTCCCGGTCGATGTGTCCAAGGCGCCCTGGACGGTCGCCCTGTCCAGCCGTGACCGGTTCGGAGGTACGCGCGCCGGGCAGTTCTGCGGCGGTGTCGCCGTCGGCCCGACCACGGTGCTCACGGCGGCCCACTGTATGGGCGAGGACGTCCTGGGGGCGCCGCCGGAGCAGGTGAGTGACTTCCGTGTCATCGCGGGCCGTACGGATCTGCTCTCGGACCAAGGGGTGGAGATCGCCATACGTGAGGCCCGGGTGAATCCGGGCTACGACCCGCAGAGCAACGCGGGCGACTTCGCTGTTCTCACACTCTCCGAGCCGTTGCCGCAGGACGCGGTCATTCCCATGGCGGCCGTCGGCGATCCGGCGTACGAGCCGGGAACCAGCGCCACGGTCTACGGCTGGGGCGACGTCACGGGCGGGGGTGACTACGCGCGCCGTCTGCGGGCGGCACAGGTGCAGCTGATGTCCGACGCGCGCTGTGGGGAGGCTTATCCGGGTGGTGGCGACGGCACCTACCTCGCCGACAGCATGCTGTGCGCCGGGGAGGAGCGAGGTGGTCGTGACGCCTGCCAGGGGGACAGCGGGGGACCGCTGGTCGCCCGGGGCAAGCTGGTCGGGCTGGTCTCCTGGGGGAGCGGCTGTGGGCGACCGGGCCAGCCCGGTGTCTATACCCGTGTGTCCGAAGTCATGCGGACGCTGGACTGGGGCGGTCGCAACGCGGCCGACGGAGGCCACGCCACCGCGTGACCATGCCTCGGGGGCGCTGAGCGCCTCCGCAGAACCATGAGCAAGGGCGGCTGTCCCTGGGAACAGGGGCAGCCGCCCTCATGCCGGCCTGTGCCGGAGCTGGCTCGTCGTGGACGCGAAGTGTCAGCGCTCTTCTTCTGATACGGATGCCGGAACAGACGTGAGTCGCTCCGTCTCGTCCTGTATCTCAGCGGCGATCTTCTTGAGTTCCGGCTCGAACTTGCGACCGTGGTGGGCGCAGAAGAGCAGTTCTCCGCCGCTGAGCAGCACGACGCGTACGTACGCCTGGGCGCCGCAGCGGTCGCAGCGGTCAGCGGCCGTCAGCGGGCTCGCGGGGGTCAGAACAGTAGTCACGTCGCCTCTTCTCTAGCTCGACGAGCTGTCGTACCAGGGTCAACATCCAACCAGCCCCAAAACGTTCCCGCTCGGGGCTTCACCCAGAGAGAAATTTTCCGGGCGGCCGGCTGCTGCCGGTTTGGCGGCGAATGTGCCGTATTGCGTGTCTGTGTGTCTTACGGTTTCGCACTGTCGGTCAAGGTCGGTCCCCCGGCTGGGTTGCCGGTTGTTCATGAGGACGTGCCCGGAGCCTAAATGGTTCATGCCTGTAAGGGAACGTGATATGTACTTCACCCCATCGAGGGATCGAACAGGTATGCGACCCTGGACTACTCTGTGTTTCCACACGAGGGTGGCGTTACAACGGCTCTACCAGGCCTCGGTACCCTCATGGCGGCTACCGATGCCGCGCCCTTACCCAGAAGGGCCCCAACTGAAATTCAGCGAGGAGCGAACCGCGTGACCGCCGAAACGTCCGTGCCGTCCACAGCTCTGCTGGCAGGAGCAGACCGGGACGGTTCCAACTACACCGCGCGGCACCTGCTCGTCCTCGAGGGGCTCGAGGCCGTACGCAAGCGCCCGGGAATGTACATCGGCTCGACCGACAGTCGTGGCCTGATGCACTGTCTGTGGGAGATCATCGACAACTCCGTCGACGAAGCCCTGGGCGGGTACTGCGACCACATCGAGGTGATCCTCCACGACGACGCCTCCGTGGAGGTCCGGGACAACGGCCGGGGCATCCCGGTCGACGTCGAGCCCAAGACCGGGCTGTCCGGTGTAGAGGTCGTCATGACCAAGCTGCACGCCGGCGGCAAGTTCGGCGGCGGCTCGTACGCCGCCTCCGGCGGTCTGCACGGCGTCGGTGCCTCCGTGGTGAACGCCCTGTCCGCGCGGCTGGACGTGGAGGTGGACCGCAGTGGCCACACCCACGCGATCAGCTTCCGGCGCGGCGTGCCGGGTGCCTTCGCGGCGAACGGCGCCGATGCCAAGTTCGAGGCCGCGAGCGGCCTGCGCAAGACCAAGAGGATCCCCAAGACCCGGACCGGCACGCGCGTGCGGTACTGGGCCGACCGGCAGATCTTCCTCAAGGACGCCAAACTCTCCCTGGACAACCTCCACCAGCGCGCTCGTCAGACCGCGTTCCTGGTGCCGGGTCTCACCATCGTCGTCCGCGACGAGTACGGCCTGGGCGAGGGCGGCAGTAAGGGGGAGGAGTCCTTCCGCTTCGACGGCGGTATCAGCGAGTTCTGCGAGTACCTGGCCACCGACAAGCCGGTCAACGACGTCCTCCGCTTCTCCGGCCAGGGCACGTTCAAGGAGACCGTCCCGGTCCTCGACGACCACGGTCAGATGACGCCCACCGAGGTCACCCGAGAGCTGGGTGTGGATGTCGCGATGCGTTGGGGAACCGGCTACGACACGACCCTGAAGTCGTTCGTCAACATCATCGCCACGCCCAAGGGCGGCACCCATGTCGCCGGCTTCGAACAGGCCGTCGCCAAGACGATGAACGAGGTGCTGCGCGCCAAGAAGCTGCTGCGCGTCGCCGAGGACGACATCGTCAAGGACGACGCACTCGAGGGCCTGACGGCCGTCGTCACCGTCCGCCTCGCCGAGCCGCAGTTCGAGGGCCAGACCAAGGAGGTCCTCGGTACCTCGGCGGCCCGCCGCATCGTGAGCACGGTGATCTCCAAGGAGCTCAAGGCGTTCCTGACGTCCACGAAGCGGGACGCCGCGGCCCAGGCCCGGGTCGTCATGGAGAAGGCGGTCGCCGCCGCGCGCACGCGTATTGCGGCCCGTCAGCACAAGGACGCGCAGCGCCGGAAGACGGCCCTGGAGTCCTCCTCGCTGCCGGCCAAGCTCGCCGACTGCCGAAGCGACGACGTCGACCGCAGCGAACTGTTCATCGTCGAGGGTGACTCCGCGCTCGGCACGGCGAAGCTCGCCCGGAACTCCGAATTCCAGGCGCTGCTGCCCATCCGCGGCAAGATCCTCAACGTTCAGAAGTCGTCCGTCACGGACATGCTCAAGAACGTCGAGTGCGGTGCGATCATCCAGGTCATAGGAGCGGGCTCAGGCCGGACCTTCGACATCGACGCAGCCCGCTACGGCAAGATCATCATGATGACCGACGCCGACGTCGACGGCTCTCACATCCGGTGCCTGCTGCTGACGCTGTTCCAGCGCTACATGCGGCCCATGGTCGAGGCGGGCCGGGTGTTCGCCGCGGTGCCACCGCTGCACCGCATCGAGCTCGTCCAGCCGAAGAAGGGGCAGGACAAGTACGTCTACACGTACTCGGACCGTGAGCTGCGCGAGAAGCTGCTGGAGTTCCAGAGCAAGGGGGTCCGGTACAAGGACTCCATCCAGCGGTACAAGGGTCTGGGCGAGATGGACGCCGACCAGCTGGCCGAGACGACGATGGATCCGCGGCACCGGACTCTGCGCCGGATCAACCTCGCCGACCTGGAGGCCGCGGAGCAGGTCTTCGATCTGCTGATGGGCAATGACGTGGCGCCGCGGAAGGAGTTCATCTCCGGGTCGGCGGCGACCCTTGATCGGTCGCGCATCGACGCGTAGTCGCTGGGCTGGAAGTGGGGGCCGAGGCCGGGTTTGCAACCAGCCTCGGCTGCACCCAGCGGCTTTCGCGGTTGAGTATCGGCGACCCTCATGGAATGGTCCCGCCGTCGGAGGTTGCAGCTTGGCCGCTTCAGGTTGGCGGCTGACGCCGCCGCTGTCGGCATGACCTCCTCGGGTCGGGGGTTTCGCTCAGGGCTGTGGCCGGCCTCTCCACCCGTGGGTGGACGGTTCCGGTGGCTGGGAATCCACCTGTGATCCACCCCTGCTCCGATCTCCCGACCTGGGGATTTCCGTAGCTTCGAAGGTGTCGGCGGCGCCTGCTGCCGGCAGACCCTTCCTCGCTCACGGAGGCTGTGATGTCCGGGCTTGTCGACGCATTGCTGATCGCGGTCGCGGTGGTCGTGGTGATCGCCCGACAGTTCCGGGCGAGCCGGATCGACACCGGGCGGCGCTGGTGGCTGTTGCCCGCCGTCCTCGCCGTCGTGGCACTTCGCGAACCGGGGCTGGTGGATGCCCATCACCGCACGGCATCGGTCGCCCTGCTCACCGCCGAGCTGCTCACCGGCCTCCTCATTGGGGCCGGCTGGGCCTGGACGAGCCGGATATGGACGGAGCCGGACGGCGCGGTGTGGAGCAGGAGCACCAAGGCGAGCGGGGCCGTCTGGGCCGTCGGCATCGGACTGCGCGTCGGTCTCTTCGCGCTCGGCGCGGCGCTCGGTGTCCATCAGGACTCTTCCGCACTGCTGCTCGCGCTGGGGGCCACGCTGCTCGTGCGCTCCGGGATCCTCGTCGGGCGAGCGCACTCCCTGCGCCCTGGCGCCGCACCCGCCCCGACGTACGGTGAGCCCATCTTCCGGTCCACGGGGAAGGAGCGCGTGTGACGGACAACGCCTGGACCCGCTGGCCCTCCCGGGAGGCGCTCGGGCGTGAGGCGACCACGCGTCCTCGGCGCCTGCTCGGCTGGGTCACGCGGTCGCTGGTGCTCGCCATGCTCCTCTGGGGCGCTTTCAACAACAGCCGTGTACAGGGCTGGGGGGTTCTCGGAGCAGTGGCGGGAATCCTCCTGTCCGCAGTCGTCGCCTGGGCACTCTTCCGCACCACGCTGGAGCACCGGCTCTGGCCCTCCCTGGCGCTCTACGGCATTCTCCTGGCGATCGCGGTCGCCGCCCAGGCTGCCGACTTCGGGGTCGTCGCCCTCGTCCTGTGGTGCGGCTGCGCCATCACCGCTCTGGAACGGCTGCCCATCGCCGCCGCCCTGCCCGTGACCGTGATCGCCCTGGCCCTCTACGCCGCTGTCAACGACGACGCGTGGCTGACCACGGTGGCCACGACGGCGGGGCTCGCCCTGGCGGGCTACGTCCTGCGGCTCGACGCCGAGGCCCGCGGCAACGCGCAGCGTCTGCTCAACCAGGAGCGGGCCGCGCGGGCGGCCGAGGCGGAGTCTGCGGCACTCGCGGAGCGGGCCCGTATCGCCCGGGAGATCCACGACGTGCTGGCCCACAGTCTTTCGGCCCAGCTCGTGCACCTGGAAGCGGCCCGGTTGCTGATCGAGGGCGGCGCGGACCGGGACCAGATCCTCGAAAGGGTGGTGGCGGCCCGGGGCATGGCCCGCGACGGTCTCGCGGAGACCCGGCAGGCGTTGTCGGCTCTGCGGGGGGACATGACTCCGCTGGAGGAATTCCTGACCCAGATGGTCGGGACGGCCGACGGAGCCGAGACCACCATTTCGGGTGAGCGCAGACCGTTGCCGGCCGAGGCGTCGCAGGCCGTGCGCAGGGTCGCGCAGGAGGCTCTGACCAATGTCCGCAAGCATGCGCCGGGGGCCAAGATCCGGGTGTGGCTGCAGTACGGCGATGACCGGGTGACGCTGGTCGTGCGGGACTCGGGCGGTTCGCCGGGTGAACTCACCGCCACCGGAGGCGGGTACGGTCTGCTGGGGATGCGGGAGCGCGCCGAACTGCTGGGCGGCTCGCTGGACGCCGGGCCGGACGACGAAGGGTTCGTGGTGACGTTGAAGGTGCCGGTATGACGGAGGGGGCGGAGCCGAAGCCCGCGCGGGTGGTGGTCGCTGACGACCAGACCGTGGTGCGGGAAGGCATCGTGATGCTGCTCGGTCTGCTGCCCGGGATCGAAGTGGTGGGTGCGGCCGGGGACGGTGAGGAGGCGGTGGAGCTCGTCGCGGAACTCGCCCCGGACGTGGTGCTGATGGACCTGCGCATGCCTCGTTGTGACGGGGTGGAGGCGACCCGGAGGATCCGCGCCGAGCACCCCGGGACGCAGGTCGTGGTGCTGACGACCTTCGCGGACGACGAGTCGTTGTTTCCCGCGCTCAAGGCGGGGGCGCGCGGTTATCTCACCAAGGACGCGGGAGGTGACGAGATCGTGCGCGCCGTGCGGAGCGTGCTCTCCGGGGACGCCGGACTGTCGCCGAGTATCCAGCGGCGGCTGCTGGAGCGGCTGTCGGACCCCGAGCCGCCCCAGCCGGTGTCCGCGGAGGCGCCCGACGGGCTCACTGCCCGGGAGGTCGAAGTGCTGGCGCTGATCGCGGAGGGACTGAGCAACCAGGAGATCGCCCGGAAGCTGCATGTCTCCACCGCCACGGTGAAGACCCACATCAACAACCTCTTCGCCAAGACGGGAATCAAGGACCGTGCGCAGGCGGTGCGTTACGCCTACGCCAAGGGGCTCGTACGGCCACCGATGGGAGGAATCACCTGATGGGGTGAAGAGCGCGGGGAAGAAGAGTCGGGGATCTTCCCGTTCTGTCCATCCTTGGGCATGCAGTCAAGCAACGCTCGTCCCCGCGGAAGCGGGGGTGATGCCGAGAGTTCGGCCGAGAACCACGACAGCCACGATGTGGCCCGCGCGGAGGCGTCCGCCGGTGTGCGGTACGACGATCCCTGGTATGACGCGCTCGCCTCCGGCTGGGGCGAGACAGGCGGTGACGGTACGGCCGTGGGCCCGGTTGCGACGGCACGCGCGGAGCGCGAGGACCGGGACGCCGCGGCGGCCGACGTCTACCTCGAAGTGCAGCGCAGCGCGGCCTTTCAGGAAGTGCGCAGCCGGTACAGGAGGTTCGTGGTGCCCGCGGGCATCGGATTCTTCGCGTGGTACGTGGCCTATGTCGTGACAGCGACGAGCGCGCCGGGACTGATGGCGCGGCCGGTCGCCGGCGCGGTGAACGTGGCGATGCTCGCGGGACTCGGGCAGTTCCTCACCACCTTTCTGCTGACCTGGGCCTACGCCCGGCATGCGAGGCTGCGCCGGGACCGGGCCGCACTCGAACTGCGGTGGGACACCCAGGAACTGACGCGCACGGCACGGGGCGGTGCGTCGTCATGACGGGGGACCACCAGACCCTGGCGCTGCTGCTGTTCAGCGCGTTCGTCGCGGTCACGCTGGGGATCACGACGTGGGTGAGCCGCCACCGGCACGGTTCGGCGGAGGAGTTCTACGCGGGTGGGCGGCTGTTCTCGCCGATGGAGAATGGTTTTGCCATCGCGGGCGACTACATGTCGGCCGCGTCCTTCCTCGGTATCTCCGGGCTCATCGCGCTCTTCGGGTACGACGGGATGCTCTACTCGGTGGGCTTCCTCGTGGCCTGGCTGGTGGTGCTGTTCCTCGTCGCCGAACTGGTGCGCAACTGCGGGCGGTTCACGCTCGCCGACGTGGTCGCCGCGCGGATGAGCGAGCGGCCGGTACGGATCGCGGCGGGAACCTCCTCGGTCACGGTGTCCGTTCTGTATCTGGTGGCGCAGATGGTGGGCGCGGGCAGCCTGGTCGCACTGCTGCTCGGGGGCACCAGCGAGGCGGCCCAGTCCTGGACCGTCATTGCCGTCGGGGCGCTCATGGTGATCTACGTGTCCCTGGGAGGGATGCGGGCGACCACCTGGATCCAGATCGTCAAGGCGGTCCTGCTGCTCTGCGGGACCATCGCGCTGACCGTGCTCGTGCTGGTGCGGTTCCACGGCGACTTCGACCAACTCCTGCTCACGGCGGCGGAGCGCAGCGGCCATGGTCAGTCGTTCCTGGCACCCGGTCTGAAGTACGGCGGGGACTGGACCGCCCGCCTCGACTTCATCAGCCTGGGACTCGCCCTCGTGCTCGGTACGGCAGGACTGCCGCACATCCTGTCCCGCTTCTACACCGTGCCCACGGCACGCGCCGCCCGGCGCTCGGTGGTCTGGTCGATCGGGCTCATCGGCGGCTTCTACCTGATGACGATCGTTCTCGGGTTCGGTGCGGCGGCGATCGTGGGGCCCGAGGCGGTACGGGGATCGAACGCCGCGGGGAACACCGCGGTCCCCCTCCTCGCCCTCGACCTGGGCGGCGGCGCCGGTTCTACGGGAGGAACGGTTCTGTTCGCGATCGTCGCCGCCGTCGCGTTCGCCACGATCCTCGCCGTCGTCGCCGGCATCACGCTCGCCTCCTCGGCCTCCGTCGCCCATGACCTGTACGCCTCACTGCGGCGCCGGCGGGCCCAACCGCACAGCGAGGTGGCAGTGGCCAGGACCGCCGCCGTCGGGATCGGCGTGATCGCGATCGCTCTCGGCCTGCTGGCCCGCGACCTCAACGTCGCCTTCCTGGTGGGCCTCGCCTTCGCCGTCGCGGCGTCCGCGAATCTGCCGGTGCTGCTCTACTCGCTGTTCTGGCGCGGGTTCACCACCCGGGGCGCCGTCTGGTCCGTCTACGGCGGACTCCTGCCGGCCATGGCCCTGGTGCTGCTGTCGCCCGTGGTGTCCGGCAGCCCCGAGTCGCTCTTCCCGGGCGTCGACTTCCAGTACTTCCCGCTGCAGAACCCCGGTCTGGTCTCCATCCCGCTGGGCTTCGTCGCGGGCTGGCTCGGCACGGTCACCTCGGCGGAGGTCGCCGACGAGGCCAAGCACGCGGAGACCGAGGTGCGGTCGCTCACGGGAGCGGGGGCCGTGTAGGCATGGCGCCCGTGGTCGGCGGCGCCCTCGTCGTCGTACGGCATCCGTCTTGTCGTACGGCTTCTGCTGTCGAGGCCTTTCGCGGCGTACGGCTACGGCGCCACCCATGCGTAGCGGTGCTCCGGCCGCCCCGTGTCGCCGTATCTGAGGGTCAGGCGGAGGCGGCCGGCCTGTTCGAGATGGCGGAGGTAGCGCTGGGCGGTGGAGCGGCTCAGGCCCGTCTCGGCGGCGACCTCGTGGGCCGACAGTGGGTGGTCGGCGTGGTGCAAGACGCGGCAGATGAGGTCCGTCGTCGGCTCCGAGTGGCCGCTGGGCAGGCCGGGGGACGGCGGAGCCGGGGTGGTGCGCAGGGCGCTGAAGATCCTGTCGACCTGTTCCTGACCGGCGATGCCGCGGCCGCCGACCCGGTCGACGGTGCGGCGCAGGGCCGCGTAGGAGTCCAGCCGGGTGCGCAGGGCCGCGAAGGTGAAGGGTTTGACCAGGTAGTGGAGGGCGCCCAGGCGCATGGCGGCCTGGACGGTCGCCACGTCCCCGGCTGCCGTGATCATGATGACGTCGGTGCCATGGCCCTGTTCCCGCATGCGGTGGACGAGGTCGAGACCCGTCTGGTCGGGCAGGTAGTGGTCGAGCAGGATCAGATCGATGGTCCCGCGCTGCACGCTGGCCAGCGCCTGGGCAGCGCTGTGGGCGCGAGCGGCCACCCGGAAACCGGGCACCTTTCCCACGTACTTGGCGTTGATCTCGGCGACACGGAAGTCGTCGTCCACGACCAGGACGTCAATCATCGGGCCTCTTTCCCTCAAGGCCTGGCGGGCGTAACGCCCGTGTTTCGGCTTCGCTGTTTGTAGCGCGCGCAAAACGAGCACAACAGGCCGTTGCAGGCAAAAGAACGGCATGTGCCCAGAACACTGATGCCGTGGCGCAGGCCACATCTACCGTCCCCGGCCATGAGCGCAGACACCAGCCCCGCCATCGAGCTGCGGGGCGCGAGCAAGACATTCCGGACCCCGTCGGGGGGCCTGCACACGGCCGTCAGGGAACTTGATCTCACCGTGGGGCGTGGGGAGTTCGTGGCGGTCGTCGGGCCGACGGGCTGTGGTAAGTCGACCACGTTGACCCTGGTCAGCGGGTTGGAGGAGCCCTCCGAGGGAGAGGTTCTGGTCGTCGGGGAGCCGGTCCGCGGAGTCGGGGACAAGGTCGGTTTCGTCTTCCAGCAGGACGCCACCTTCCCCTGGCGTACGGTCCTGGCCAATGTCATGGCAGGCCCCCGTTTCCGCGGTGTGCCCAAGGCGGAGGCCAAGCGGAATGCCCGGGAGTGGCTGGCCCGGGTCGGGCTCGCGGCCTTCGAGGACCGCTACCCCCATCAGCTCTCCGGCGGCCAGCGCAAGCGCGTGGCGCTCGCCGCGACCTTTGTCAACGACCCCGAGATCCTGCTCATGGACGAGCCGTTCTCCGCGCTCGACGTGCAGACGCGGGCTCTGATGTCCGACGAACTCCTCGAACTGTGGGAGGGCACGGGCGCCTCCGTCGTCTTCGTCACCCACGACCTGGAGGAGTCCATCGCCCTGGCCGACAAGGTCGTCGTGATGACGGCCGGGCCCGCCACCGTCAAGCAGATCTTCGACATCGACCTGCCGCGGCCGCGCAAGGTCGAGTCGGTGCGCCTGGAGCCGCGGTTCATCGAGATCTACCGCGAGATCTGGGAGTCCCTCGGCGAAGAGGTCCGCATCACCAGGGAGAGGGGCGCAGCCCATGTCGCCTGAGGTTCTCAGCACACCGGTCGTGGACACGGCCACGACCCCGCCGGACCGCGCACACTCACGCGCGCGTGCCGTCCGCAGACGCCGGATCGTTGTCGGCGTGTCCCGCGTGCTGCTCCTGGTGGCCGTTCTGGGTCTGTGGGAGCTGCTCTCCCGGGCCGAGGTCATCGATCCCTTCAACTTCTCCATGCCCTCCAAGATCTGGGACCAGATCTGGACCTGGGTGACGCACGGGACCGCGCTCGGTTCGTTGGGCGAACAGATCTGGTACACGCTGTACGAGGCGCTGCTGGGCTGGGTCGTCGGTGTGGTGGCCGGTGTGGTATTCGGTATTGCGTTGGGGCGAATCACCTTGCTCGCCGACGTGCTTGGTCCATACATCAAGGTGCTCAACTCGATACCGAGGATTGTCCTTGCACCCATCTTCGTGATCTGGTTCGGACTCGGACCGGCCTCCAAGGTGGCCTCGGCCGTCGTCCTGGTCTTCTTCCCGGTCTTCTTCAACGCCTTCCAGGGCGCCCGCGAGGTCGACCGCAACCTGGTCGCCAACGCCCGCATCCTCGGCGCGAGCGACCGCAGAGTGACGCTTCAGGTCGTCATCCCGTCCGCGACCTCGTGGATCTTCACCAGCCTGCACGTCAGCTTCGGCTTCGCCCTCATCGGCGCGATCGTCGGCGAATACATCGGCGCGACCAAGGGCATCGGCCTGCTCGTCGCGCAGTCCCAGGGCACCTTCAACGCGGCCGGTGTGTACGCCGCGATGGTCATCCTCGCCGTCGTCGCACTTCTCGCCGAAGGGCTGCTCACCTTCGCCGAGCGCCGCATCTTCCGCTGGAAGCCGGCGAATTCCGACAGCTGAGGCCCTCCACGGCAGCCTCCCCATCCCTCCGGCTCAACCCATTCCCCGCTCAGCCCTTCCCCGCACCGCCCCTCACAAGGACGTGAACCCCATGCGCAAGACCGCCAGATACACCTCCCTGGCCGCCGCCGGCCTGCTCGCCCTCTCCTCGCTCACCGCCTGTGCCAACGACGCTGCCAGTACGGCGTCGGCAGACGCCGGCAGCAAGGGCGACGGCAAGGGGACCAAGGTAAAGATCATGGTCGGTGGCCTCGACAAGGTCATCTACCTGCCGGCGATGCTCACCCAGCGGCTCGGCTACTTCGACTCCGAGGGACTCGACGTGGAGCTGCTGAGCGAGCCCGCCGGCGTCCAGGCCGAGACCGCGCTCGTCTCCGGCCAGGTCCAGGGGGCCGTCGGCTTCTACGACCACACGCTCGACCTGCAGGTCAAGGGCAAGGACGTGGAGTCGGTCGTGCAGTTCTCGCGCGCGCCCGGTGAGGTGGAGATCGTCTCCAACAAGGCAGCGGGTGACATCACCTCGGCCAAGGACTTCAAGGGCAAGAAGCTCGGCGTCACGGGCCTCGGCTCCTCGACCGACTTCCTCACCAAGTACCTCGCCGTCAAGAACGGCGTGAAGGTCAGCGAGTTCACGCCGGTCGCCGTCGGTGCGGGGCCGACCTTCATCTCGGCGCTCCAACAGGGCTCGATCGACGGAGGTATGACGACCGACCCGACCGTCGCGACGATCCTGGACAAGAAGGCCGGAAAGATCCTTCTGGACATGCGCACGCCCCAGGGCTCGGACGAGGCACTCGGCGGACCGTATCCGTCGTCAAGCCTGTACATGCAGACGGACTGGGTCAACGGTCACAAGGAGACCGTCCAGAAGTTGGCCAATGCATTCGTCAAGACGCTCAAGTGGATGTCCACGCACAGCGCGACCCAGATCGCCGACAAGATGCCCGCCGACTACTCGCAGGGCAACAAGCTGTTGTACGCGGTGGCCATCAAGAACACGCTGCCGATGTTCACCAATGACGGCGTGATGCCCGAGAACGGTCCTGAGACCGTCGAGAAGGTCCTCAAGGCGTTCAACCCCAACATCCAGAACGCCGACGTCGACCTCGACAAGACGTACACGAGGGAGTTCGTCGAGAAGGCCGCGCAGAACGCCGGCTGAGCCTCCTCACGCGCGGGTCGCCCACACGTAACGGTGTTCCGGGCGGCCCGCGTCACCGTACTTGAGGGTGAGCCTGGCCCGCCCCGTACGCTCCAGGAGCTTCAGATAGCGCTGGGCGGTCTGCCGACTCACCCCTGTCCGGTCGGCGATCTCCTGGGCCGACAGCGGCCCTTCGGCGTTCATCAGGGATCTGCGGACGAGTTCCACCGTGGTGGGGGAGTGGCCCTTGGGCAGCTCGGGCTCCCCGGGCGTGGACAGCGCGCCGAAGATGCGGTCGACCTCCGCCTGTTCCGCCTCGCCTCCGCCGTCCAGGGTGCGGCGCAGGTCGGCGTACGCCTCCAGCCTCGCCCTGAGGCCCGCGAAGGCGAACGGTTTGACCAGGTACTGCAGTGCGCCGTGCCGCATCGCCGCCTGTACCGTCGTCACGTCCCGCGCCGCCGTCACCATGATCACGTCGGTCTGGTGGCCGCGTCGGCGCATCTCCTGGACGACCGCCAGACCCGTCTCGTCGGGGAGGTAGTGGTCCATGAGGACCAGGTCCACGTGAGGCAGAGCCTCCAGTTGCCGCAGCGCGTCCGCCGCGCTGTGCGCCTCGCCGGCCACGTGGAAGCCGGGCACCTTCTCGACGTAGGCGGCGTTGACGCGCGCCACGCGGGTGTCGTCGTCCACCACCAGGACCTCGATCATCACGACTCCTCCTCGGTGGCGGTCTGCTGGGCGGCCGGCGCGGTGAGGGCCGGTTGCGGCTCGGCCAGTGCCTCGGGCAGTACGACGGTGAACTCCGCGCCTCCGCCGTCGGCCTCTGCGACGGCCGCGCTGCCGCCCTGGCGCTCGGCGAGCTTACGTACGAGGGAGAGCCCGAGGCCGCGCCCCCGGTGCGCAGGGGGCTCCTTGGTCGACCAGCCCTCGGTGAAGACCAGTTCCCGCTGTTCCACCGGGATTCCGGGCCCGGTGTCCCGCACCCTGAGGACGACGGTACGGCCCTGCGTGCGCAGTTCGACCTCCACGCGCGCGTGGAGGGCGCCGGCGGCGGCGTCCAGGGCGTTGTCCACGAGGTTGCCGACGATCGTGACCAACCCGCTCGGATCGACCAGCCGGTCCGGCAGCCGGGTCCGGTCGGAGACCCACAGGGCGACACCGCGCTCCGCCGCGACAGTCGCCTTGCCCACCAGCAGTGCCGCGAGCAGCGGATCCTCGATCTTCTCGGTGACCTGCTCCGCGGTGGCCCGGTGGTCGCCGACGACCTCTCCGACGAACTCCACGGCGTCGTCGTACATCTCCAGCTCCAGCAGCCCGAGGAGCGTGTGCATCCGGTTGGCGTGCTCGTGGTCCTGCGCGCGCAGGGCGTCGATCAGACCGTGGGTCGAGTCGAGCTCCCGGCCGAGCTGCTCCAGTTCGGTGCGGTCGCGCAGGGTGGCGACGGCACCGCCGTCGTCGGTGGGCATACGGTTGGCGACCAGCACCCGCTGGCCGCGGACGGTGATCAGATCGGTGCCCGTCACCCGTCCGGCCAGGACGTCGGCGGTACGGCCGCCCCCCAGGGCCTCGTCGGGGGGCCGGCCGACGGCCTCGTCCCCGATGCTCAGCAGTCGGCGGGCCTCGTCGTTGAGCAGGCGGATCCGCCCGGTGCGATCCAGGGCGACGACGCCTTCCCGGATGCCGTGCAGCATGGCCTCGCGCTCGGCGAGGAGGGCGGAGATGTCGGAGAAGGCCAGGTCACGAGTCTGCCGCTGGACTCTCCGGGAGATCAGCCAGGCTGCCAGCGCGCCCACGGCGAGGGCCCCGCCGGCGTAGGCGAACAGCCCGGGGATCGCGTGGATCAGCCGGGCACGCACGCTGTCGTAGGCGATGCCGACGGAGACCGCTCCGACGATGTTGTGGTCGCTGTCGTACAGGGGCACCTTGCCGCGGGCAGTGCGGCCCAGGGTGCCACTGTCGATCTGCATGATCTCCTTGCCGGCCAGGGCCTGGCCCGGGTCGGTCGAGACGATCCTGCCGACCTCGCTGCGAGTGGGGTGCGACCAGCGGACGCCCCGCCAGTCCATCACCACGACGTACTCGGCCCCGGTCGCCCTGCGGATCCTCTCGGCCTCCCGCTGGACGGGGCCGGTGGGCAGCGGAGGCGTGTCCGTGACCTGCTCGGCGATCTGCGACTCGGCGGCGGTGGTCTGGGCGATGGCGAGGGCCCGGCGCATCGCCTGGTCGTCGAGCTGGTTGCTCAGAGGCGCGAGGAACAGACCGGTCGCGAGTACCGCGACTCCCGCGGCGATCGCCAGCTGCATCAGGAGCACCTGCGAGAACACCCGGCGGGGCAGCCCGAGGCGCAGGCGGCGGGCGGGGGGAGTGCGGCTCATACCCAAGACGGTACGTGGAGGTACCCGATCCACCGCAGGGGGTGTGACATGGATTTCTTGATCAATGCGTGGACGGGCCCGCTGGTCCGGTCAGCTCGCCCGCGCTGACGATGTCCTCAGCTCGTGCACCGCCACGACGTCCATCCGCGCGGGTGAGCCGAGCGCCGACGCCCCGCAGCTCTCCGGACGGGGCGGCAGGGAGGCGGTCTGGGCCACGAGGACGCTCCAGTGGCGGCCGTCGGCGTGTGCGACGGTCACCTCCCAGTGCGGGGCGGCGCCGTCAGTTCGTACGACTGTCAGCGCCTCGGCCGCGTATTCGCGCACCGCCGTGCGCACGGCCAGCTCGGCCGCCTGGCCGGGACGCTCCCAGGCCGAGCTGCCGCGGCACCCCTCGACCACGATGCGGCCCTCCTGGACGTTGTGGAGGACTTCCTTGACGGCAGGGGCCTCGGCGCGGCCGTAGGCATAGCCGTAGGGCAGAACGAGCAGTGTCGGGGAGAACCGGTGACCACCCAGATGGGTGACCTCCCAGGCGCCCTCGACACCCGAGGCGGCCAGTTCCGCGGCGAGCGGGCGGCCGAGGAGCGCGCAGCAGCGGTCCCGCTTGCCGTTGGTGCAGACGAGCGCGAGGGGATCGCCGGTGTGGTGGCGTCCACCGAGCACGGAGTCGAAGCCGGCGTGCTCGCCCCTGCCGAGCGCGGCGAAGTCCAGGTCGAGCAGGTTCCTCGGATCGCGGGTCGTCGCACTGCGCAGCCACACGTTGCCGGGCACGGTGTGGGCGGCGTACACCTGCCGGGTGGTGGGTTTTCCGCTGTCGGCGTGCCGTCCGGGGCGGCGGATGAGCGCGATGCGCACGCCCGTGTCCTTCGCTGCGGCCTCCAGGGCGCGGCCCAGGGCGGGCTCCAGGTGGCTCGCAGTGAGCGCCTTGGCGCCCCAGGGACCGGACTGTTCCAGCAGCAGCCAGGTCCGCGCGGTGGCCGCGGTTCCGGAAACGGGCTCGTCGAGGTCGTGCGAGACCGTTGAACAGGTACTCACAGAGGTGAGCCTAACCTGACTCGGGGCGCGACGGCTTCCGGCCGTGGTGCTGTCAGGGTTCCGGCAGTGGTTGGGGCGGCTTCGGGCCCACATAAGTGCCGCTCGGACGCATGCGCAGGGGGCGTTCCCCGTACTCCTCCAGTGCGTGGGCGATCCAGCCCGCCGTGCGGGCGACGGCGAAGATCGTCTCGCCTGCCGTGGAGGGCATCCCGGAGGAGGCGGTGAGCACGGCGAGGGCCAGGTCCACGTTGGCGTGCAGGGGGGCGTGGCGGGCGGTGGTGGCCACGATGTCGCGGGCCGCGAGGAGTGCGGGTTCCGCGCGCGGGATTTCCTCCAGGAGGGCGAACAGGGCTCGCGCGCGTGGGTCTTCGCCGGGGTAGAGCCGGTGACCGAGGCCCGGGATCCGGCGACCGGCCCGCAGTTCCTCCGCGATGACGGGGGCGGCGTCACCCCGGTCGAGCACATCGAGCAGCAGCTTGTGGGCGAGCCCGCTGGCTGCGCCGTGCAAGGGGCCCTCCAGGACACCGAGTCCGGCGGAGACGGCCGCGTACGCGTGCGCGTGGGCCGATGCGGCGACGCGTACCGCGAGGGTCGAGGCGGCGAGGTCGTGGTCGACGAGCAGGCCCAGCGCGGTGTCCAGGGCGCGCAGGGACGCCTCGTCGGGCTTGCGTCCGCTGAGGCGCGTCCACAGCCGGTGGGCCAGCGGGCCGTCGTCGTGGCGGCGGTCGCGCAGCACGGGCGGGAGGGCGGCGACGAGTGTCGGGATGAGTGTCCGTGCGGTGCCGAGCACGGCTTCTTCGGAGAGGTCGAAACGCAGTGGATCCGAGACCGCGGCGGCGATCGCCGCCACCCGCAACCGGTCGGTGGGGCCCGTGTGTTCGGGCAGCGCGTCGACCGCGCGGCGGGCCACCTCGACGGCGGCTTCGGGCGCGGTGAAGGTGACTCCGGAGCGTAGACGGCCGGTCCACAGCCATTCCGCGATCTCTTCGTAGGAGTGGCGCGCGGCCAGCTCGGTGGCGTCGACTCCCCGGAAGAAGTAGTGGTCCCGGTCGATGAACGTGATGCGGGTGCGCACGGACAGTTCGCCGCCGGAGCCAGGACTCCCGCCGCCCTCCCGGCGGTTGCGCCGGGAGAGGGTCTCCACCTCCTTGGCGTCGAAGGTGCTGCCCCGGCCGCCGGGAACGCGTCGGCTGCTGAGCTGGCCGCGGCTCACGTAGGCGTAGACGGTCTCGGGCTTCACGCCCAGCAGTTCGGCGGCTTCCTTGGTGCTGAGCCGGCGTTCGGCGGAGCCGGGGAGGGGGTCTTGATCGCGCATAAGAGGTCACCGTATCCCCAACCGGGTGGGTTGATTGGTCTGTATTGATTCAATCAACATTGACACATAATGAGTCAACCATGGACAGTCGAATCAAGTCCAGGGAGGAATCATGTCGGTCAACAGGTCAACCACGTTCGTCGACGTACCGCGAGGACTCGCCGGAGTCGTCGTCACCGACACGGAGGTCGGAGATGTCCGGGGGCGCGAGGGTTTCTATCACTACCGTCAGTACTCGGCTGTCGAACTCGCGCAGACCCGCGGCTTCGAGGATGTCTGGCATCTCCTGGTCCACGGCGAACTGCCGGACGCCGGACAGGCCATGGTCTTCCGTGCCGAGACAGCGGCACTGCGGCGGCTGCCCGACGAGGTGCGGGCGGCGCTGCCGGCGATCGCGGCGGCGAGTGGGCGGTCCGGGCCACTGGCCGGCATGCGTACCGCGCTGTCGCTGCTCGGAGCGGCGAAAGGGTTCCGTCCGGTGTACGACATCGACCCGGACGAGCGGCGACGGGACACCCTCGTGGCCGCTGCGGCCGTGCCGACGCTGCTCACCGCACTGCACCGGCTGGGCAAGGGGCTGGAGCCGGTGGAGCCGCGTGAGGATCTCTCGTACGCGGCGAACTACCTCTACATGTTGACGGGTGCGGAGCCGGAGCCTCAACGGGCGCGGGCAGTCGAGCAGTACTTGATCTCAACCATTGATCACGGCTTCAACGCATCAACCTTCACGGCGCGGGTCATCGCGTCGACGGGAGCGGATGTGGCGGCGTGTCTCGTGGGGGCCGTAGGGGCGTTGTCCGGGCCGTTGCACGGGGGAGCGCCCAGTCGGGCGCTGGACACCCTCGATGCGATCGGCACGCCCGACCGCATCGACTCCTGGATCCGTGAGCGTGTGCTCTCCGGTGAGCGGATCATGGGCTTCGGCCACGCGATCTACCGCACGGAGGATCCGCGTTCCCGGATGCTCCGGGAGGTCGCCCAGCGGTTCGGCGGTCCACGCGTGGACTTCGCCGTCGAGGTGGAACGCCATGTCGAGGCGATCCTGGCCGAGCTCAAGCCGGGGCGGGAGCTGCACACCAACGTCGAGTTCTACGCGGGCGTGGTCATGGAACTGTGCGGGCTGCCCCGCGAGATGTTCACGCCGACGTTCGCGGCGGCGCGGGTGGTGGGGTGGAGCGCCAACATCCTGGAGCAGGCGGCGGACTCGAAGATCATCAGGCCGGTGGCGCGGTACGTCGGTCCGCAGCCCCCCGTGGCGGTACCCGTCATGGCATAACCGCGATCTGCGACACCGAACGCCGTCCCGGCTCGCCCGCGGATGGCCCCGCGCAACCCCCATGGGGACGGGTCAGCGAGCGCTTAAGGCGACACCGCGGGCCGGTGCCGCGGTGTCGTCCGCGTCGTCGTGCCCGGGAATGATCGGCACGGCACCAGCGAGTTTTCCGTACTTCGGCGGCCGCCGCGTCAGGACCAGGCAGCCATCCTCGGCTGGAGGCGGACGCCGCTCGCGCCGCAACGGCTGAACACCATCCCCGTGCCGCACGCCTGCGAAGTCGCGGATACGGCCTCGTGCCGGGGCGGGCTGTCGTCCGGCGCGGGAAGTCGCCCGGAAGGGGACGGGTATCACTCACGCGTGCTTGGGTGGCGCGCCCTGTGGGGGCCGTGGGGGCGCTGTCCGGGCCATCGCACGCCGGTGCGCTCCGTCGCGCGCCGGCCCACCCTGAACGCGATCCACCGCAGGGAGGCCCCCGTTCCCGGATCCTCCGGCAGGACGCCCCGCGTACGGTGCCGGTGATGAGCTGACCAGGGCTCGTGGCATCCCGCGACGGGCGAGCCCGCTCCCGTACGCGCCCCGGTCAAGGCTCTCGCTGAATTTTCACTCACTCGCAGAGTGAGAACTCGCGCATCGTGTGCACCGGAGTCGATATCTTTACCTGGCCCTGGGCCTGGCCGGGGCAGCTCCGGCGAACACCTCGCGCGCGGAGAGCGCACTCCGACGCACTGCCGACGAACCACCGCGGACGACTTCGGAGGGCACATCCATCCCTCTGAGTCACAAGGCGGTACACCTCCGTGAAGATCGTGCGACGTGTCGGGGCCTCTCCTCGAGAGCGCGGCAGTGCCACCGGGCAGACATGCCCCGACATTTTCGAGCTCAGCAGCGGTGACTTCGCCGTGATCGGGCGCGAAGCGACTGCGGAACTCGACCCCGAGCTTCCGTCGGATGCCGCACGAGCCGACTATGAGCGCATTGTGATCATCTCTCGGGAAACCCTCGTCCGTGCCAAACAGGACATCCCCGACGCTTGACGGTTGCGCGACGGCCGTGCCGTCCGAGAGTCATGGGGACTCCTCGGGCGGCTGGCCCACGACCCACCACTCGTCCGTGTCGGAATCCGCGAGCTCCTGGATCAGATCGTCCAACATCAGGCCCAGAGTGAACTCCTCCGAATCCTCGGGCAGGCTCTTCCGGTGATGGCGCGTCGCCTCCCAGTACTCACGGAAGACCTCGTTCTGGCACATCACCCGCAGGTGGCCGTACAACTCCGCGCGGTTCATGGCTCCGATGCGGTGGAAGTACATGGCGTTGATGTAGAGCGCGTTGGCGAAGAGGAACTGGCGCTGTTTCTCGAGCGGGATCTGGGTCTCGTAGGTGTCGAGAACCGCGGCTAGGGCGGGATCGTCCATGGCCTTGCAGATCAGGTCGAAGTGGAGCCGGTGCTGTTGGGCGAGAACGGCCCTCCTGCGGTGGCGGGTACTCCGTGTGCTGATGGAGTCGGTGACGGCCGTCACCGTCGCCTTGGCAGCCGAAACGATCCTCCGTACACCTGCGTTCAGTGTGGCCATGTCAACCCCCGATTCAGGCGGCCGTCCGCCGGTCGTCGGGGTGCGGGTCGACTGATGGGGACCGGCGAGCGGTGGGCGGCGCTTGCCGTCTCCCAGGGTGCCGAGCGGCTCTGATCGGCGGGGGAGGCGGAGAGGAGGCGCACGGAGGGAAGTGAGGGTCGCACGAACCGGCGCCTTCCCCAACGTCTGCCCCGCAAGTGCTGCTAACAATCGTTCACTTCGCGGTGATTATTCCGGCTCGTATCCTGGTCCGGCATTCAAACCTCGTATGTGCGCCGGGCCCGCGATCCGGTGCACGCGGCAGCGCGAAAGAGGTCGCACGTTGAGTCAGCCGAGCGGGAGCCACCGCCAGATCCCGGTCGTCGTCCTTGCCGGATTCCTGGGTTCCGGCAAGACCACCCTCCTCAATCATCTCCTCCACCGCAGCGGCGGCAGCCGTATCGGAGCCATCGTCAACGACTTCGGTGCCATCGAGATCGACGCCATGGCCGTCGCCGGCGCGCTCGGCGACTCCACCGTCTCCCTCGGGAACGGCTGCCTGTGCTGCGCCGTCGACGTCAGCGAGCTCGACCGGTACCTGTCCCGGCTCGCCCGTCCCGACACCGGCATCGATGTGATCGTCGTGGAGGCCAGCGGGCTCGCCGAGCCGCAGGAACTCGTCCGCATGGTGCTTGCCAGCGAACAACCTGACATCGTCTACGGCGGCCTCGTCGAGGTCGTCGACGCCGCAGAGTTCGACGACACCCGCGCCCGGCATCCCGAGATCGACCGGCACCTCGCCCTCGCCGACCTCGTCGTCGTCAACAAGCTCGACCGGGCGGCCGACGCCGAACACGTCCTCGCTCTGGTGCATCGACTTGTCGACCGTGCGGCTGTCGTTCCCGCCACCTACGGTCGCATCGACCCCGCGTTCCTCTTCGACTGCCGGCCCGCTGAGGAGCGCGTCGGACAGCTCTCCTTCGACGACCTGCCTGACGACCACGACCACGGCGACGATCACGCCGGACATCTGCACTCCGGCTACGACAGCCTCTCCTTCGCCTCCGACGAACCCCTCGACCCTCGCCGGCTGATGGCGTTCCTCGACACCAGGCCCGAGGGCCTCTACCGGATCAAGGGGTACGTCGACTTCGGGCCGTACGACGTCCGCAACCGTTACGCCGTCCATGCCGTGGGGCGCTTCCTGCGCTTCTACCCGGAGGCCTGGGCGCCCGGTGACGCCCGCCTCACCCAGCTCGTCCTCATCGGCTCCGGCGTCGACTCTCCCGCCCGGCGCAAGGAGCTGGAGGCGTGCAGGGCAGGCGCGGACGCCCCGCACCCTGACGAGGCCGGCATGTGGGGCGTCCTCCGCTACGTACAGGATCCCGGCGAGCAGGACCCCGACGTACGGGATCCCGACGTCTAGATGATCTATTGGAGGAATCAGTGTCATACCCGCGACTGATCACCCCCGAGGAGAAGCTCGCCGACGCGAAGAAGCAGCTGAGCCTCCCGCGTATCGTCGTGATCTGCGGCTCCACCCGCTTCATGGCCGAGATGACCGAGGCCGATCTGCGGGAGACCAGAGCCGGAAGGATTGTCGTCAAACCGGGCTGTGACATGAAGTCGCCGCACGAACTCTGGTCCGATCCTGTCGAGGCCGAGGCGCTGAAGGTTCGACTCGACGATCTGCACCGGGCGAAGATCCGGCTCGCTGATGAGGTGCTCGTAGTCGGCGACTACATCGGAGACAGCACCCGAGCCGAAATCGGCTACGCCCGGTCGCTGGGCAAGCCCGTGCGGTTCACGCACCCCGAAGTCGACCCTGACGCCTGACCGCCCGCTGCCACCTTGACGACCAGGGTCGGCAGCCCGCCGCCTGACCGTCTCGCGGTGGCTTCGGCTGCCGCCCACCCCCCACCCTGCGGGCATCTCTTGGAATGGATCAGCTAGACCGGCCCCGCCACCACCGACACCGTCTTCGCCAGAGACACGCCCGAGCCGTCGCGGCGCGGGTCGATCTCCGGGAGGTCGGCCGGTGTGCCGTTCTTCTGCGCGGCGCGGGCCGGGACGGCGCCCGCCCAGGCCAGGGACAGGCAGTCCTCGCCCTTCAGGAACCGCTGGCAGCGCACACCGCCCGTGGCGCGGCCCTTGCGCGGGTACTGGTCGAACGGGGTCAGCTTGGCCGTCGTCTGGACCGAGTCGTCGAGCGTGCCGCGTGAGCCCGCGACCGTGAAGACGACCGCGTCCACCGCCGGATCCACCGCGGTGAAGGAGATGACCTTCGCGCCCTCGGTGAGCTTGATGCCCGCCATACCGCCCGCCGCGCGGCCCTGCGGGCGGACCTGCGAGGCCTGATAGCGCAGGAGCTGGGCGTCGTCGGTGATGAACACGAGGTCCTCCTCGCCGGTGCGCAGTTCCACCGCGCCCACGATCCGGTCGCCCTCCTTGAGCGTGATGACCTCCAACTCCCCCTTGTTGGACGGGTAGTCGGGGACCACGCGCTTGACGACGCCCTGTTCGGTGCCGAGCGCCAGACCGGGGGAGGACTCGTCGAGCGTGGTCAGGCAGACCAGCGTCTCGTCGTCCTCCAGCGAGAGGAACTCCGACAGCGGGGCCCCGCCCGCGAGGTTGGGGGCCGCGGCGGTGTCCGGGAGCTGCGGAAGGTCGATGACGTTCAGCCGCAGCAGACGGCCGGACGAGGTCACCGCGCCGATCTCGCCGCGCGCGGTGGCCGGTACCGCCGAGACGATCACGTCGTGCTTGCTTCGCCTGGCGTCGGCGTCCTGCGGGAACGGCTCGCCGTTCGATGTACGGGCCAGCAGGCCCGTCGAGGACAGCAGTACCCGGCACGGGTCGTCCGCCACCTGGAGCGGTACGGCGGTCACGGGGGCCGTCGCTCCGGCCTCCAGCAGGACCGTACGCCGCTCGGTGCCGTACTTCTTGGCGACCGCCGCCAGTTCGGCGGAGACCAGCTTGCGCAGCTCGGCGTCCGACTCCAGGATCCGGGTCAGCTCGGCGATCTCGGCGTTGAGCCTGTCCTTCTCCGACTCCAGCTCGATGCGGTCGAACCGCGTCAGGCGGCGCAGGGGCGTGTCCAGGATGTACTGCGTCTGGATCTCGCTCAGCGAGAAGCGCTCGATCAGGCGCTCCTTCGCCTGCGCGGAGTTGTCGCTGGAGCGGATGATGCGGATGACCTCGTCGATGTCGACCAGGGCGGTGAGCAGGCCCTCGACCAGGTGCAGCCGGTCGCGGCGCTTGGTGCGCCGGAACTCGCTGCGGCGGCGCACCACTTCGAAGCGGTGGTCGAGATAGACCTCGAGGAGTTCCTTGAGGCCGAGCGTGAGGGGCTGGCCGTCCACCAGCGCGACGTTGTTGACGCCGAAGGACTCCTCCATCGGCGTCAGCTTGTAGAGCTGCTCGAGGACCGCCTCCGGCACGAAGCCGTTCTTGATCTCGATGACCAGACGCAGGCCGTGCGCGCGGTCGGTGAGGTCCTTGACGTCGGCGATGCCCTGCAGCTTCTTCGAGCCGACCAGGTCCTTGATCTTGGCGATCACCTTCTCGGGGCCGACCGTGAAGGGCAGCTCGGTGACGACCAGGCCCTTGCGTCGGGCCGTGACCGTCTCCACCGACACCGTCGCGCGGATCTTGAAGGTGCCGCGGCCGGTCTCGTAGGCGTCCCGGATGCCGGAGAGCCCGACGATCCGGCCGCCGGTGGGCAGGTCGGGGCCGGGGACGTGGCGCATCAGGGCGTCCAGGTCCGCGTTCGGGTAGCGGATCAGGTGGCGGGCCGCCGCGATGACCTCGGCGAGGTTGTGCGGCGCCATGTTGGTGGCCATGCCGACCGCGATGCCCGAGGAGCCGTTCACCAGCAGGTTCGGGAAGGCGGCGGGCAGCGCGCCCGGCTCCTGCTCCTGGCCGTCGTAGTTGGGCGCGAAATCGACCGTGTCCTCGTCGATGGACTCCGTCATCAGGCTCGCGGCCTCGGCGGCGCGGCACTCGGTGTACCGCATGGCGGCCGGCGGGTCGTCATTGCCCAGCGAACCGAAGTTGCCGTGGCCGTCGACCAGCGGGACGCTCATCGAGAAGGGCTGGGCCATGCGCACGAGGGCGTCGTAGATCGACGCGTCGCCGTGCGGGTGCAACTTACCCATGACCTCGCCGACCACGCGGGCACACTTCACATAGCCGCGGTCGGGGCGCAGGCCCATCTCGTTCATCTGGTAGACGATGCGCCGGTGCACCGGCTTGAGGCCGTCGCGGGCGTCCGGGAGCGCGCGGGAGTAGATGACCGAGTACGCGTACTCGAGGTACGAGCCCTTCATCTCGTCCACGACGTCGATGTCGAGGATCCGCTCCTCGTACGAGTCGTCGGGCGGCGGGGTCTTCGTGCTGCGGCGGGCCATCGCTGCCGGCTCCTCTTTTCTGGTCGCTCGCCTACGGGTCGCTCACGGCCCTTTGGCTCACTCTTGCTGAAGCGTGAACGGGATCTGACGCGGACCATTGTGGACCGCGGCACTGACAGTCCGGGCCAGGACCCGGCTGAGGCGCCCGGCCCGGCGCCGGTGCAGCGCCTCCCTCACGATTGCCCGCAGGCTACGCGATCCGCTGTGGGCGTACGCGCTCCGGGAACTTCGCCGAGGGTCCGCACGCTTGCATACAGTGGCAGGACCGGCAGGACAACCGCGGTTTTCCACGACCGCGACCGCGATCGAAGGGACGTACATGCCCATGGGTCACACGGCCACAGACCAGGCAGGCACCGGGGGCCTGACAGCGACCGAGCACCGCCTGGCCAACGGCCTGCGCGTGGTGCTCTCCGAGGACCACCTGACCCCGGTCGCGGCGGTGTGCCTCTGGTACGACGTCGGCTCACGCCACGAGGTCAAGGGACGTACCGGCCTGGCTCACCTTTTCGAGCACTTGATGTTCCAGGGCTCGAAGCAGGTGCAGGGCAACGGACACTTCGAGCTCGTCCAGGGTGCGGGAGGCTCGCTCAACGGCACCACCAGCTTCGAGCGGACCAACTACTTCGAGACCATGCCCACCCACCAGCTGGAGCTCGCCCTCTGGCTGGAGGCCGACCGCATGGGCTCCCTGCTCGCCGCCCTCGACGACGAGTCCATGGAGAACCAGCGGGACGTCGTCAAGAACGAGCGGCGGCAGCGCTACGACAACGTCCCCTACGGCACGGCCTTCGAGAAGCTCACCGCCCTCGCCTACCCGGAGGGCCACCCCTACCACCACACCCCGATCGGCTCGATGGCCGACCTGGACGCGGCCACGCTGGAGGACGCCCGCGCGTTCTTCCGCACGTACTACGCGCCGGGCAACGCGGTTCTGTCGGTCGTCGGCGACATCGACCCGGAGCAGACGCTCGCCTGGATCGAGAAGTACTTCGGCTCCATCCCGTCGCACGACGGCAAGCCCGCGCCCCGCGACGGTTCCCTGCCCGAGACGATCGGCGAGCAGCTGCGCGAGGTCGTCGAGGAGGAGGTCCCGGCGCGCGCCCTGATGGCGGCCTACCGGCTGCCGCACGACGGCACACGCGCGTGCGACGCGGCCGACCTCGCCCTCACCGTCCTCGGCGGCGGCGAGTCCTCCCGCCTCTACAACCGGCTCGTACGGCGCGACCGTACGGCCGTCGCGGCCGGCTTCGGCCTGCTGCGCCTGGCCGGTGCGCCCTCCCTGGGCTGGCTCGACGTGAAGACCTCCGGTGACGTCGAGGTACCGGTCATCGAGGCCGCCATCGACGAGGAGCTCGCCCGGTTCGCCGAGGAGGGCCCCACGGCCGAGGAAATGGAGCGCGCCCAGGCCCAGTTGGAGCGCGAGTGGCTGGACCGGCTCGGCACCGTCGCGGGCCGCGCCGACGAACTGTGCCGCTACGCCGTCCTGTTCGGCGACCCCCAGCTCGCCCTGACCGCCGTACAGCGCGTCCTCGAGGTGAGCGCCGAGGAGGTCCAGGCGGTCGCCAAGGCCAAGCTGCGCCCCGACAACCGCGCGGTGCTCGTCTACGAGCCCACCTCCCCGGCCGAGATCGCCCAGAGCGCCGAGGACGCCGAGGGCGCCGAGGACCCGGAGTCCGCGGCCACCGTGGAAGTCACCGACGAGAACGAGGAGGCGGCCAAGTGACCGAGCTCGCCGCGATGGAATTCCACCCGCAGCCGCAGGCGGGCGAGCCCAAGGTCTGGGCCTTCCCCGCCCCCGAGCGCGGGACGCTCGACAACGGCCTCACCCTCCTGCGCTGCCACCGCCCCGGCCAGCAGGTCGTCGCCGTCGAGGTGCTCCTGGACGCACCCCTGGACGCCGAGCCGGCCGGCCTGGACGGCGTCGCCACGATCATGGCGCGCGCCTTCTCCGAGGGCACGGACAAGCACTCCGCCGAGGAGTTCGCCGCCGAGCTGGAGCGCTGCGGCGCCACCCTCGACGCGCACGCCGACCACCCGGGCGTCCGCCTCAGCCTCGAAGTGCCCGCCTCCCGCCTCGCCAAGGCGCTCGGTCTCCTGGCCGACGCCCTCAGGGCGCCCGCGTTCGCGGACAGCGAGGTCGAGCGGCTCGTCCGCAACCGCCTGGACGAGATCCCGCACGAGCTGGCCAACCCGTCCCGCCGCGCCGCCAAGGAGCTCTCCAGGGAGCTGTTCCCGGCCGACTCGCGCATGTCGCGCCCGCGCCAGGGCACCGAGGAGACGGTCGAGACCATCGACTCCGCGGCCGTGCGCGGCTTCTACGAGAAGCACGTGCGCCCCGCCACCGCGACCGCCGTGGTGGTCGGCGACCTCACCGGCATCGACCTGGACGCCCTGCTCGGCGACACCCTCGGTTCCTGGACCGGCTCCACGGGCCGGCCGCGCCCGGTGCCGCCGGTGACCGCCGACGACACCGGCCGGGTCGTCATCGTGGACCGCCCCGGCGCCGTCCAGACGCAGCTGCTGATCGGCCGCATCGGTCCCGACCGGCACGCACGCGTGTGGCCCGCGCAGGTGCTCGGCACGTACTGCCTCGGTGGCACCCTCACCTCCCGCCTGGACCGCGTCCTGCGCGAGGAGAAGGGCTACACCTACGGGGTGCGCTCGTTCGGGCAGGTCCTCAGGTCCGCCCCGGACGGTTCCGGCGCCGCGATGCTCGCCATCAGCGGCTCCGTCGACACCCCGAACACCGGTCCCGCCCTGGACGACCTGTGGAAGGTGCTGCGCACGCTCGCCGAGGGCGGCCTCACCGACGCCGAGCGCGATGTCGCCGTACAGAACCTCGTCGGGGTCGCGCCGCTCAAGTACGAGACCGCGGCGGCCGTGGCGAGCACGCTGGCCGACCAGGTCGAGCAGCACCTCCCGGACGACTACCAGGCGACCCTGTACCAGCAGCTCGCCGCGACCGGCACCGTCGAGGCCACCGCGGCCGTCGTGAACGCCTTCCCGGTGGACCGGCTGGTGACGGTCCTGGTCGGCGACGCGGCCGCCATCAGGGAGCCCGTCGAGGCCCTCGGCATCGGCGAAGTCAAGGTCGTGACGGCCGAGTAGAGGAACCCGACCTCGGGGGCCCTGGTGACGTAAGCGTCATCAGGGCCCCCTGATGTCCGAATTGGGCAGGAGGTTGCCTGTCTGCCCTGTGGGATGCGCTACAAAAGCCGTGATCCGTTTGGGGATTGAAAGTGGCCCCGCTTAGCGTCCTCTGGGCTGTCCGTCAGGCACTGCGCCGCGTCCGCGGCACCGGACAGTCATCGCCGAGTCCCCGCATGGCGCGAGCCAGGGGAGCCGGGGACCCACACCACACGTCCCTGGGGTGAATCGGACGCCCGCGCGAGCCGCGAGGGAGTCCGTAGGAGACCTTCCTGCTCCGAACCCGTCAGCTAACCCGGTAGGCGAGAAGGAAGGAAAGGACCAGCCACCACATGGCGTTCACCTGCGCCACCGGGAAGCACCGTCGTCCCAGCCGCATGAAGCGCACCACCGCCCGCGCGGCGGGAGTCGCGGCCCTCGCCACGACCGGCGTCATCGGCACCATCGCAGCTCCGGCGTTCGCCGCCGACAACTCCGTCGAGCAGACCGGCCTCATGCCCGTCGTCAGCGCGGGAGACTCCCTCGCCGACCAGCTCGACGCCCAGGCCGAGGCTCAGGCGCAGGCCGCCGCGCAGAAGAAGGCGGCGGCGGAGGCCAAGCGCAAGGCCGAGGCGCGCGCCAAGGAGATACGCGAGGCCAAGGAGCGCGCCGCCCGCGAGGCCGAGCGCAAGCGTCTCAACAGCTTCGTCGTCCCGATCTCCGGCTCCTACATCTCGACCGGCTACAAGACCGGCGGCTCCCTGTGGTCGTCCGGCAGCCACACCGGTGTCGACTTCCACGCCGCGAGCGGCACCTCGGTCCACGCGGTCGGCCGCGGCACCGTCGTGGAGGCCGGCTGGGGCGGGTCGTACGGCAACGAGATCGTGATCAGGATGGCCGACGGCACGTACACCCAGTACGGCCACCTGTCGTCCATCGGCGTCTCGGTCGGCCAGTCGGTCACCCCGGGCCAGCAGATCGGACTGTCCGGCGCGACCGGCAACGTGACCGGGCCGCACCTGCACTTCGAGGCGCGCACCACCGCCGAGTACGGCTCGGACATCGACCCCGTCGCATACCTGCGCGCGCACGGCGTGAACGTCTGACGACCCACCGCGCGATCTCCGCGAGGCCCCGGCTCCCCGAGCCGGGGTTTCGTCGTTTCCGCGGCCCCGTTGTCCAAAAAATATCCCCGGATTCCGGTCCGCCGTCGGAAATTCCCGCTCATTGCAATAGAGTCACTGAACACACGTCAATCGGCGACGTTTCACGGGGATTAAGACGGAGGTCGGACATGCGTATTCCGGCGCACTCGGTATGCACGGCGATCCGGGACGACATCGTCGCCGGTGTCTACGAGCGCGGCAGCCGGCTCACCGAGGAACTGCTCGCCCGCCGCTACGGCGTCTCCCGTGTCCCGGTCCGGGAGGCCCTGCGCACGCTGGAGGCCGAGGGCTTCGTGGTGACGCGGCGGCACGCGGGCGCGTGCGTGGCCGAACCGACCGAGCAGGAGGGCGCCGACCTCCTGGAGATGCGGATGCTCCTCGAGCCGCTCGGCGCCTCCCGGGCCGCCCAGCGCCGCACCGAGGCCCATCTGAAGGTGCTGCGCGGCCTGGTCAGGCTGGGCCAGGAGCGGGCCAGGCGGGGCAACAGCGAGGATCTGCGCTCTCTGGGGGGCTGGTTCCACGAGACGCTCGCCCAGGCCTCCGGCAGCCCCGCGCTGACCTCGATGCTGACCCAGCTGCGGCACAAGATCGCCTGGATGTACGTCGTGGACGCGCCGGCCAACCCCGCGGAGTCCTGGGCCGAGCACGGCGCGATAGTGGACGCGGTGGCGCGCGGGGACGGTGAGCGCGCGCGGGCGATCACGGCGCTGCACACTGAGCGCTCGGGCGCGGAACACCGACTGCGGTTCCCTTCCGGGCCGGACCGCGCGGACCGTGTGAGGACCTCGCAACATCCTGTAAACGTGACAGGTCTGCGGCATTAACACGGGCGCCGTATACAAAGAGAGGCTAATTCGAGGGGGAGTATTTCTGCTGCCCGCAAAAGGGAAATGCGAAGGGCCCGCCCGGTAATTCGGACGAGCCCCTCGATGCTTTTTAAGGCACCTTCCCTCAGACGGTCTCGGGAAGCTCCTCGAGCCCCTCGGCGACCAGCTTCGCGAGGCGGTCGAGGGCCACGTCCGCGCCCTCGGCGTCGGAGGCGAGGACGATCTCCTCGCCGCCCTGCGCACCCAGGCCGAGAACGGCCAGCATGGAGGCCGCGTTGACGGGGTTGCCGTCGGCCTTGGCGATCGTCACCGGGATACCTGCGGCCGTGGCGGCCCGGACGAAGATGGAAGCGGGGCGGGCGTGAAGGCCCTCGGCCCAGCCGACGTTGACGCGGCGCTCAGCCATGTGATGCTGCCCTTCGGTGTTCAGGGTTGTCTAGACCAGTTTCCCACACGTGAAGCGCCCCGGACAGGACCTGAAGTCCTACCGGGGGGAGTGGTCGGACCGCGGCCTCGGCCCGACTTCCGTCCTTGTGCGTTCTCGCGCGTTCTCCACAGACTGCCTCGCGCCGTTGTCGTACGCGAGCCGTACTCTGGGGCCCATGCAGAGCGCGTCGGACCGGCACGAGTACCCCGCCCACTGGGAGGCCGACGTGGTGCTGCGCGACGGCGGCACCGCGCGCATCAGGCCCATCACCGTCGACGACGCCGATCGCCTGGTCAGCTTCTACGAGCAGGTCTCGGACGAGTCGAAGTACTACCGCTTCTTCGCGCCCTACCCTCGCCTGTCCGCCAAGGACGTCCACCGCTTCACTCACCACGACTTTGTGGACCGGGTGGGGCTCGCCGCCACGGTCGGCGGCGAGTTCATCGCCACCGTACGCTACGACCGCATCGGCCCCGAGGGCATGCCCGCCTCCGCCCCCGCCGACGAGGCCGAGGTCGCCTTCCTGGTCCAGGACGCCCACCAGGGGCGCGGCGTGGCCTCCGCCCTCCTCGAACACATCGGGGCCGTCGCGCGCGAGCGCGGCATCCGGCGCTTCGCCGCCGAGGTGCTGCCCGCCAACGTCAAGATGATCAAGGTGTTCACCGACGCCGGGTACACCCAGAAACGCAGCTTCGAGGACGGCGTCGTACGCCTGGAGTTCGACCTGGAGCCCACCGACCGCTCGCTCGCCGTGCAGTACGCGCGCGAGCAGCGCGCCGAGTCGCGGTCCGTGCAGCGGCTGCTCACCCCCGGCTCGGTCGCCGTCGTCGGTGTCGGCCGCACCCCCGGCGGCGTGGGCCGCAGCGTGCTCGGCAACATCCGGGACTACGGGTTCAACGGCCGCCTGTACGCCGTGAACAAGGCCTTCCCCGACGAGCAGAAGGAGCTCGACGGCATCCCCGCGCACCGCTCGGTGCGCGACATCGACGGCCCCGTCGACCTCGCGGTGGTCGCCGTGCCGGCCGAGCACGTCCCCGAGGTCGTGGCCGAGTGCGGGGCACACGGCGTGCAGGGACTCGTCGTGCTCTCCGCCGGGTACGCCGAGAGCGGCCCCGAGGGGCGCGAGCGCCAGCGTGAACTCGTGCGGCACGCGCGCGCGTACGGCATGCGGATCATCGGCCCGAACGCGTTCGGGATCATCAACACCTCCCCGGCGGTCCGGCTGAACGCCTCGCTGGCCCCCGAGGCGCCCCGCCCCGGCCGGATCGGCCTGTTCGCCCAGTCCGGTGCCATCGGCATCGCCCTGCTCTCCCGGCTGCACCGGCGCGGTGCCGGCGTCACCGGCGTGACCGGCGTCTCCACCTTCGTCTCCTCCGGCAACCGCGCGGACGTGTCCGGCAACGACGTCCTGCAGTACTGGTACGACGACCCGGACACCGACGTCGTCCTCATGTACCTGGAGTCCATCGGCAACCCCCGCAAGTTCACCCGCCTCGCCAGACGTACGGCGGCCGCGAAGCCGCTGGTCGTGGTGCAGGGCGCGGGCACCGCCCCGCAGGGCCACGCCGTCCGCGCGACGCGCCTGCCGCACACCACGGTCTCCGCGCTGCTGAGGCAGGCCGGCGTGATCCGGGTCGACACCATCACAGAACTGGTGGACACCGGCCTGCTGCTCGCCCGCCAGCCGCTGCCCACCGGCCCCAAGGTGGCGATCCTCGGCAACTCCGAGTCGCTCGGCCTGCTCACCTACGACGCGTGCGTGGCCGAAGGGCTCCGGCCGTCGACCCCGTTGGACCTCACCACAGCGGCCGCACCGGAGGACTTCCACGCGGCCCTCGCGCGCGCGTTGGCGGACGATTCGTACGACGCGGTGATCGTGACGGCCATCCCGGCGGTCGGCGAGGGATCCGCCGGCGACGCCGCGCTCGCCGAGGCGCTCAGGTCCGCGGCGGAGCAGGTCCCCGGCAAGCCGGTCCTCGTGGTCCACGTCGAGCTCGGCGGCCTCGCGGAGGCCCTGTCCGCGGCGACCAGCACCGCGCCCCAGGCCGCCTCGGGCCCGCCGTCGATCCGCGCCGACCACCCCTTCCGCGCCCTGGACCGGCTGCGCGCCATGCCGGCCCCCGCGGAACCGCCCGCCGCCGAGACCCGCGAGCGCCTCATCCCCGCCTACCCCGCCGCCGAGCGCGCGGTGCGGGCCCTCGCCGACGCCGTGCAGTACGCCCAGTGGCGCCGGGAGGCCGCCGAACCCGGCAAGGTGCCCGAGTCCATCGACGCGGCCATCGACGAGAAGGGCGCCGCCGCCCTGATCGACGGCCTGCTCACCCGGGGGCAGGGCCTCACCCTCGGCAGCGAGGAGACCTGCGAGCTGCTCGGCACGTACGGCATCCAGGTCCACCGCGCCCTGCCCGCCACCACCGCCGACGCGGCCGTCCAGGCCGCCGCCACCCTCGGCTACCCGGTCGCCCTCAAGGCCACCGCCCCGCACCTGCGCCACCGCGCCGACCTCGGCGGCGTACGCCTCGATCTCGCGGACGAGGAGCAGTTGCGGCGGGCGTACGCCGAGCTGACCGAGTTGTTCGGCACCCCCGACGAACTGCGGCCCGTGGTGCAGGGGATGGCCCCGCGCGGGGTGGACACGGTGATCCGGGCCGTCATCGACCCCGCCGCCGGCGCCGTGCTGTCCTTCGGACTCGCCGGGGCCGCCTCGCAGCTGCTCGGCGACACCGCGCACCGGCTGATTCCGGTCACCGACCGGGAGGCGGCGACCCTCGTCCGCTCGATCCGGACCGCCCCGCTCCTCTTCGGCTGGCGGGGCTCCACCCCCGTCGACACACCGGCACTGGAGGAACTCCTGCTGCGGGTGTCCCGGCTGGTCGACGACCATCCCGAGGTCGTCGCGGTCACCCTGGAGCCGGTCGTCGTCGCCCCGCGCGGCCTGAGCGTTCTCGGCGCCTCCGTGCGGCTCGCGCCGCCGCCCGCCCGCGACGACCTCGGCCCGCGGACACTTCCCGCGTACTGAGCGGCGGCGAGCGGTGCCTCGCAGTCAGTGCGCCCCCGTAGGATGGACGTCATGGCCAAGACCAGTACGACGACCCAGGGGCTGCGAGCGGCGATCGAGCGCAGCGGCTACTACCCGGCCCTCGTGGCCGAGGCGGTGGAGTCCGCGCTGGGCGGCGAGCCCATCCGGTCGTACCTGGTCCACCAGGAGACGACGTTCGACCAGAACGAGGTGCGGCGGCACGTGACCGTGCTCGTCCTCACCGGCAACCGCTTCATCGTCAGCCACACCGACGAGCAGGCCGCCGACAGCACGTCCCCGACGCCGTACGCCACCACCTCCACGGAGTCCGTGAAGCTCGGCCGGATCTCGTCGGTCGTGGTCAGCCGGGTCGTCGCCAACCCGGAGCAGTACCAGCCGGGCGCCCTGCCCCGCGAGGTCGTGCTGACCATCGGCTGGGGCGCCGTCTCCCGCATCGACCTGGAGCCCGCCGCCTGCGGCGACCCCAACTGCGAGGCGGACCACGGCTACACCGGCAGCTCCACGGCGGACGACCTCAGCCTGCGCGTCAGCGAGGCGGGGGACGGCCCGGACACCGTGCGCCAGGCGCTCGCCTTCGCCCAGTCCATCTCCGAGGCGACCGCGGACGTAGCTCACTAATGGCGCAGCCCGCCGCCTGGGACCACCCGGAACCCCTCGCCCTCGACACCGCGCCCGTCCCCGAGTACGGCACCGGCTCCCTCGCCGACCTGCTGCCCACTCTCGCCGCCGGCATGGCCGTACCGGGCACGACCGCGGCGATCTCCGAGCTCACCCCCGCCGCCCGGAACTGCGTGTTCCTGATCGACGGCCTCGGCTGGGAGCAGCTGAAGGCGCACCCGGACGAGGCGCCGTTCATGACCTCCCTGCTGGCCAGCTCGCGCGGCGGCACCGGCCGCCCCCTGACCGCCGGCTACCCGGCGACCACCGCGACCTCCCTCGCCTCCGTCGGCACCGGCCGGCCGCCGGGAGCCCACGGCCTGCCCGGCTACACCGTGCGCAATCCGGCCACCGGCGAGCTGATGAACCAGCTGCGCTGGCAGCCGTGGACCAAGCCGCAGGTCTGGCAGCCGTACCCCACCGTCTTCCAACTCGCCGACCAGGCCGGCGTGCACGCGGCCCAGGTCACCTCGCCCACCTTCCAGAACACTCCGCTGACCAAGGTCGCGCTCAGCGGCGGCACCTTCCACGGGCGGCTGTCCGGCGAGGACCGCATGGACCTCGCGGCCGAGCAACTCGCCGTCGGCGACCGCTCGTTGGTCTACACGTACTACTCCGAGGTCGACGGCGCGGGCCACCGCTTCGGCGTCGACTCCGACACCTGGCGCGGCCAGTTGATGTACGTCGACCGCCTGGTCCAGCGTCTCGCGGAGCAACTGCCCCCGAACAGCGCGCTGTACGTCACCGCCGACCACGGCATGATCGACATCCCCTTCGACGAACAGCACCGCATCGACTTCGACGAGGACTGGGAACTGCGCGCGGGGGTCGCCCTGTTGGGCGGCGAGGGCCGCGCCCGCCATGTCTACGCGGTGCCGGGCGCCACGGGTGACGTCCTGACCTGCTGGCGCGAGGTCCTCGGCGAGCAGTTCTGGGTCGCTTCCCGCGACGAGGCGATCGCCGCGGGCTGGTTCGGGCCGCCGGACCAGTGCGACGAGCGCGTGTACGACCGCATCGGCGACGTGGTCGCCGCTGCCCGCGACGACGTGCTCCTCATCGCCTCCGAGCGGGAGCCGAAGGAGTCGTCCATGGTCGGGAACCACGGTTCGATGACCCCCGCCGAGCAGCTTGTCCCGCTGCTCGAAGTACGCTCCTGAGACCGACCCGGCCGTATCCACCGCAGAAACCGAAAGGTGCTCGACCTCCCATGCCCGAGCTGGTGTTCTTCTCCGGAACCATGGACTGCGGGAAGTCCACGCTGGCTCTGCAGATCGAGCACAACCGTTCGGCGCGCGGCCTGACGGGCATCATCTTCACCCGCGACGACCGGGCCGGCGAGGGGAAGCTGTCCTCGCGGCTCGGTCTGGTCACGGACGCGGTCGAGGTCGAGGACGGCCAGGACCTCTACGCCTACCTCGTCGACCACCTCTCCCAGGGCGGCCGCGCGGACTACGTGATCGCGGACGAGGCGCAGTTCCTCACGCCGGAGCAGATCGACCAACTGGCCCGCGTGGTGGACGACCTGGACCTCGACGTCTACGCCTTCGGCATCACCACCGACTTCCGCTCCAAGCTGTTCCCGGGCTCCCAGCGCCTGGTGGAGCTGGCCGACCGGGTCGAGGTCCTCCAGGTGGAGGCCCTGTGCTGGTGCGGCGCCCGGGCCACGCACAACGCCCGTACGGTCAACGGCGAGATGGTCGTCGAGGGTGCCCAGGTCGTCGTCGGGGACGTCAACCAGGCCGACGACATCGGCTACGAGGTCCTGTGCCGCCGGCACCACCGCCGCCGTATGACCGCGGGGACGGCCCATGCGGCCGCGCTGTCCCCGGACGTGCTGCCGGTCCCGTCGGCCGGGGCGCGCTTCTGACCTGACGTCGTCGGGGCCGAACTGCTCACGTCTTGTTTCAGTGCGGGTTCTCGATCAGCGCGAACCGCGCCCCCTCCGGATCCGCCACGGTGGCCACACGGCCGTGCGGGCTGTCGTGCGGTGGGCGCAGGACGTGGCCGCCGAGCTCGGTGAGGAGGCGGGTGGAAGCGGTCGCGTCGGCCACCTCGAAGTAGGTCATCCAGTGCGGCCCGCGGTCGCGGGGAAGGGCGTGGCCGACGCCGTGGAGGCCGGCGACCGGACGGCCGCCGGCGTGGAGGGTGACGTAGTCGAAGTCGGCGGAGACCACCGGCTCCTCCTCGTAGCCGAAGACCGTCTCGTAGAACTTGGCGACGCTCACCGTCTCGAAGGTGAGCAGCTCGTGCCAGGCGGGAGTGCCCGGTACACCCGCGACGGACGTGCCGAGGTGCGCCGCCGCCTGCCACACCCCGAAGACGGCGCCGGCAGGGTCGGAGCCGATCACCAGCCGCCCGGCGTCCCCGGCGTCCAGCGGTCCCACTCCCACCGTGCCGCCGCACAGCCGTACCGTTTCCGCGGTCAGGTCGATGTCCTCCGAGGCGAGGTAGGGCGTCCAGGCCACCGGAAGAGGGCGGTCGGGCGGCAGCTGGCCGATCCCGGCGACCTCCTGGCCGCCCAGGAGGGCCCGGACATAGGGTCCGAGCTGCTGCGGGCCCGGCATGAACTCCCAGCCGAACAGCGATCCGTAGAACTCCTGGGTCGCGGCCATCCCGTGCACCATCAGACTCACCCAGCAGGGCGTACCGGGCGTGTGCCGAGCGGGCGGGGCGGCCGACCCCCTTGCCTCGGTCATCGTCACTCTCTCCTCGGCCCCTCGCGGTGGCCGTGTCGTGTCCGCGGTCCGGACCTCCGTGCCGATGCTCGCACCCCCGCGGTGCCGCGCGCTCCGGGCACGCCGCGAGGCCTCCCGTGACAGGAGGGTGCCTGCCGCGCGGCTGCCTGACCGTTGCCGCGCGATGGCCGAGGGGTGTCGATCGGCTGTACAGCATGTGCCCGGTCCCGTACGCCACGTGATCGGGCCTGTCCGGCGGAGCACAGTAGCCGGACATGGACGACGCGGCCACCCCGTGCGCGAGGATGGTGGCCATGAACGCCATCATCTCCGCATCCGAACTCGCGAGCGACCTGGCGGGCCCGAACCCGCCCGTCCTGCTCGACGTCCGCTGGCAGCTGAGCGTGGCCAAGGCGGCCGGTGAGCCGCCCTTCGACGGCCGGGCCGAGTACGCGGCCGGGCACATCCCGGGCGCGGTCTACGTTGACCTGGACCGGGAGTTGGCCGGCCCGGCCGGCACCGGCGGGCGGCACCCGCTGCCCGACCTCGCCGAGTTCGGCGCCGCGATGCGCCGGGCGGGTGTCTCCTCGGACACGCCGGTGGTCGTCTACGACGGCGGACAGGGCTGGGCGGCCGCCCGCGCGTGGTGGCTGCTGCGCTGGACGGGTCACCCGGACGTGAGAGTCCTCGACGGCGGGTTGACGTCCTGGCAGGGGCCGCTGCAGTCCTCCGTGCCGGGTCCTGCGCTCGCCGAGGGCGACTTCCGGCCGGTGCCCGCGGCGGCCGGTCTCCTCGACGCCGACGCGGCCGCGGCGCTGGCCCGCGCGGGGGTGCTGCTGGACGCGCGCGCGGGGGAGCGGTACCGCGGTGAGGTGGAGCCGATCGACCGCGTCGGCGGCCACATCCCGGGCGCCCGCTCCGCGCCCACCACGGACAACGTCGGCCCGGACGGCCGCTTCCTGCCCGCGGAGGAGCTGAACGCCCGCTTCAAGGCCCTCGGTGCGGGCGACGACACCGAGGTCGGTGTCTACTGCGGTTCCGGCGTCTCCGGTGCCCACGAGGTCCTGGCCCTGGCGGTCGCGGGCATCCCGGCGGCGCTGTACGTCGGTTCCTGGTCGGAGTGGTCCTCGGATCCGGAGCGCCCGGTCGCCGTGGGACCGGATCCCCAGTAGCCCGCCCTGCCCGGACCGCGAGAAAGGGCCGCACTCGGTGAGCGCGGCCCTCTTCCTCGTACGACCGACTAGTCCTGCTTCTTCCTTCGCGTCCCGAACACGATCTCGTCCCAGCTCGGGACGGCCGCTCTGCGGCCCGGACGGACGCCGTCCGCCTCGGCCTGGCGGTCGGTCGCGCCGATGAGGCGGTCGCGGTGGCTGGCCACCGAACGCGGCATGAGAACGTCCGCGTAGGCGGAACCGGCCGAGGCCGCGGGAGCGGGCGGCTCCTCCACCTCGGGCTCCGGATCGGGCGTTTCCTCGGCGGTCGCCGGCTCGGACGGCCGCTCCGGTACGACCATGTCGCCCCGGAAACTCGGTACGGCCTCCAACAGGCTGGTCAGTGAGTCCCGTTCAGCGGCGGTCTCCTCGACGGGCTCGGCCGGGGGCAGGCTCGGCCGGTCGAGGGCGCGGTCCAGCGGACGGTCGCGCGGCAGCCGTGCGATACGCGGCACGAACGGAAAGCTGGGCTCCGGCGCGCCGAGGTCCTCGGACTCGCCGATCAGCGAGCGCGCCTCCTCGTCGACGGCCTGGACGAGCCGCCGGGGCGGGTCGTAGGTCCAGCTCGCCGAGTGGGGTTCGCCCGCGACGCAGTAGACCAGCAGAACCTCCCAGGTGCCGTCGTCACGGCGCCACGAGTCCCACTGGACGGTGTCCTTCTCGGCGCCGCGCAGCAACAGCCGCTCCTGGACGGCCTCGCCGAGCTGCGGTCCGGCGTTCTCGCCGGGCCGACGGACCGGAGTCTTGCGGGCTCGTTCGGCCATGAAGGCGCGCTCGGCGAGCACGGGGCCCTCGAAGCGCCGTACACGGTCTACGGGGATACCTGCGAGCTGGGCTACCTCTTCCGCGGTGGCACCCGCGCGTATACGCGCCTGGATGTCGCGGGGACGGAGATGGCTTTCGACCTCGATCTCGATCTGCCCGAGGCGCGGACGGTCGCCGCGCACCGCTGCGCGCAGCCGCTCGTCGATCGGAAGCGTGTACTCCGTTGAGTCGGCAGCCTTCAGCACCAGCCGTGTGCCGTCATTGGAGACGGCCACGACACGCAGTTCGGGCATGGGGACCTCCCGGGTGGTGCCTGCCGACGTCACGTGCGTCGCTGCTTCCGCTAGTCGAGTGTGACCTGCCCGGGTGCAGCCTGCCACAACCTTGCCGAGTTGCCCGGCGTGTCGGGCACGGGCCCTGGATCGCCGTTATGGCACGGTTACTTATTCGCAACGCTGAGTGACCAACTCCGTCACCCTGTGCAACTAGCCCCCTTCCAGCGCCCCTTGAAGGTCACGGACGCCCTGGCGGGAGACCGTACCCAGGGCTCGCAACAGTACTCCATTTGGGCCACGTGCGTGGATTGGCGCGCCACTCAACTTCGTTCAAGAAACAGCGTCCGGCCGTCCGTTGAGCGGTTGTCGGGATCTTGGACGTGGCGTACTTCACGGAATCGCCAGAAACGGAACTATTGGCTTCCCGCGCGCGTCCCCCGACCGCCCCGCTACGCCCCCAACACCCGCCGCACGTAGTCGTTCTGGAAGCGACGGTCGGGGTCGAGCCGGTCCCGGAGCGCGGTGAACTCGCCGAAGCGCGGGTAGACGCCGGCGAAGTACTCCGCGTCGCGCGTGTGCACCTTGCCCCAGTGCGGGCGCCCCTCGTGCGCCGTGAAGATCCGCTCGGCGGCCGTGAAGTACGCCTGGTACGGCGTCCCCTTGACCATGTGGACCGCGATGTACGCGCTGTCGCGGCCCGAGGCGGTGGACAGGGTGATGTCGTCGGCGGGCGCGGTGCGCACCTCCACGGGGAAGCTGACCTTCAGCCCGGAGCGCTCGATCATCGTCCTCAGTTCGCGCAGGGTCTCGACGACGGCCTCGCGCGGGACGGCGTACTCCATCTCCACGAAGCGCACCCGGCGGGGCGATGTGAAGACCTTGTACGGGATGTCGGTGTAGGTCCGCGCGGACAGCGCCTTGCTGGAGATCCGCGCGATCGAGGGGATCGTGCCCGGCACCGCGCGGCCGACCCACTGGGCCACCTGGAACACGCCGTTGGAGAGGAACTCGTCCTCGATCCAGCCCTGGAGCTGCGGCACCGGCTTCTCGGGGCCCGCGCTGCGGTTGTTGCGCTTGGTGTTGGTGCTGCCGGTGTGCGGGAACCAGTAGAACTCGAAGTGCTCGTTCTCGGCCCAGAGTTCGTCGAACGCGCTGGTGACCTTGTCGAAGCTCATGGGCTCCTCGCGGGCCGTGAGCAGGAAGAGCGGCTCGACGGCGAACGTGATCGCGGTGACGACGCCGAGCGCGCCCAGGCCGATCCGGGCGGCCGCGAAGACCTCGGGATTCTCCTTCTCGGAGCAGCTGAGGACCGAGCCGTCGGCCGTGACCAGCTCAAGTCCCCTGATCTGGGCGGCGATCGAACCGGACTCGCGGCCCGTGCCGTGCGTGCCGGTACTGGTGGCCCCGGAGACCGTCTGCTCCATGATGTCGCCCATGTTGGTGAGCGACAGGCCCTCGCGCGCGAGAGCCATGTTGAGCCTCTTGAGCGGCGTACCGGCCTCCACCGTGACGGTCATGGCGTCCCGGTCGATGTTGCGGATGCCGGTCAAGAGTTGAGGGCGGATCAACACACCGTCGGTCGCGGCGATCGACGTGAAGGAGTGCCCGGTGCCGACGGCCTTCACCGTGAGACCGTCCTCGCCGGCCTTCCGCACGGCAGCCGCCAGCTCGTCGACCGAGGCGGGCGTGACCTCCCGGGCGGGACGCGCGGCCACATTGCCGCCCCAGTTACGCCACGTGCCGTTCTTCGCGCTCGCTGCCGTGCTCAACGCTGCCTCCCCGACGTGGAGCCGGCCTGCTGAGCCGGCGGTACCCCAGGAAACCGACCGCGACCGCGACGGCCCCGGACACCGCCGGAACCCCGTACCCGGCGCGCGCACCGGCCGCGTCGATCACCCAGCCGGCCACGGAGGAGCCGAGCGCGACCCCGACCGCGAGCCCGGTACTGATCCAGGTCATCCCCTCGGTCAGTTGCGCGCGTGGTACGTGCTGCTCGATCAGGGACATCGTCGTGATCATCGTGGGAGCGATGGACAGGCCCGAAACGAACAACGCCACGGCCAGAAACGGCAAGTTTCCGACCAGTAGGAGGGGGATCATACTCACGGCCATGGCGCATATGCCCAGCAGCCAGCGAGGTTCGGGCCGTCCCCCGAAGTGCAGCAGCCCGAACACCAGGCCCGCGACGCAGGACCCCGCCGCGTAGAGGGCGAGCACGAGGCTCGCGGCCCCCTTGTGGCCCTGCTCGTCGGCGAAGGCCACGGTGACCACGTCCACCGCTCCGAAGATCGCCCCGGTCGCCACGAAGGTGGCCACCAGGACCTGCAGGCCCGGCGCGCGCAGTGCCGTACGGCCGCCGTCGTGCTCGCGCGGGTGCGGCGCCGGTTCGGTGGCCCGCTGCGCGGTCAGCCAGAAGACACCGACCGCCAGGAAGCAGGCGGCGAGCAGCGGACCCGCCTCCGGGAACCAGGCCGTGGACAGCCCGATGGAGATGATCGGTCCGAAGATGAAGCAGACCTCGTCGACGACGGACTCGAAGGAGTACGCGGTGTGCAGCTGCGGGGTGCCGCGGTACAGGGCCGCCCACCGCGCGCGGATCATCGCGCCGAGGCTCGGCACCGAGCCGATGCCGACGGCGCACACGAACAGCACCCAGTCCGGCCAGCGGAAGTGCGCGGCGAGCAGCATCCCGGTGGACGCCACCAGCGCGACGAGCGTCGCCGGGCGCAGCACCCGCCGCTGGCCGTGCAGGTCCACCAGCCGGGAGACCTGCGGGCCGATCGCCGCCGCGGCCAGCGCGATGGTGGCCGACAGCATGCCCGCGAGGCCGTACCTGCCGGTGAGCTGGGAGATCATCGTGACCACGCCGATGCCCATCATCGACAGCGGCATCCGGCCGACGAAGCCCGCGGCGGCGAAACCCTTGGAGCCGGGGGCGGCGAACAGGGCGCGGTAGGGGCTGGGCACAGGGGTTCTCCGGTCGGCCGGTGAGCAGCGGCTCGGGCACGGTAAGGCGCGAATACGCCTCATACAGCTTACGAGTGAGGTGACCCTAACGCACCCGGTCGGACGGTTCGGGAACCCGGGTGGTCACCCCGCCGTTTCCCGGCTGTCAGCACCGGATGACAGGATCGACCCATGCGAGACGCGCTCGATGCCACCCCCTACGACGCCCTGCTCCTGCTCTCGTTCGGAGGCCCCGAGGGCCCCGACGACGTGGTCCCGTTCCTGGAGAACGTGACACGTGGGCGTGGCATCCCCAAGGAACGCCTGAAGGAAGTCGGCCGGCACTACTTCCTGTTCGGCGGGGTCAGCCCCATCAACGACCAGAACCGCGCCCTGCTGGACGCCCTGCGCAAGGACTTCGCGGACCACGGCCTGGGCCTGCCGATCTACTGGGGCAACCGCAACTGGGCGCCCTACCTCACCGACGCCCTGCGCGAGATGATCGCCGACGGCCACCGCCGCATCCTGGTCCTCGCCACCAGTGCCTACGCCTCCTACTCGGGCTGCCGCCAGTACCGCGAGAACCTCGCCGAGTCGCTGGCGGCCCTTGAGGCCGAAGGCCTGGAGCTGCCGAAGGTCGACAAGCTGCGGCACTACTTCAACCACCCCGGTTTCGTGGAGCCCATGGTCGACGGGGTGATCGAGTCCCTCGCCGAGCTCCCCGAGGACGTCCGCGACGGCGCCCACATCGCCTTCTCGACCCACTCGATCCCGAACGCGTCCGCGGACACCTCCGGCCCGGTCGAGGGCCATGGCGAGGGCGGAGCATACGTCGCGCAGCACCTGGAGGTCGCCCGGCTGGTCGCGGACGCCGTCCGTGAGCGCACCGGCGTCGACCACCCCTGGCAGCTCGTCTACCAGTCGCGCTCCGGCGCCCCGCACATCCCGTGGCTGGAGCCCGACATCTGCGACCACCTGGAGGAACGCCACGGATCCGGCGTCCCGGCCGTGGTGATCGCCCCCATCGGCTTCGTCTCCGACCACATGGAAGTCCTCTACGACCTCGACACGGAGGCGAAGGCCAAGGCCGAGGAGCTGGGCCTGCCGATGCGCCGCTCGGCGACCGTCGGCGACGACCCGCGGTTCGCCGCCGCGATCCGCGACCTGGTCCTGGAGCGGGCCGCCGTGGAGCGCGGCCAGGAGGTCACTCCCTGCGCCCTCGGCGCGCTCGGGGCCGACCACAACGTCTGCCCGGTCGGCTGCTGCCCGGCCCGTGCCGCCAAGCCCGCAGCCGCGGGCGCCGACAGCCCGTACGCGTGAGGAGCCCCGTGACCGACCCCCTGCACGCGGAACTGCTTCGGCTCGCCCAGGAGGCTGCCCGTCGCGCCGGCGCCCTGCTGAGAGACGGCCGCCCGGCCGACCTCGCGGTCGCCAGGACCAAGTCCAGTCCCATCGACGTGGTGACCGAGATGGACATCGCGGCGGAGAAGCTGATCACGGACCTGATCTCCGAGCACCGCCCGGACGACGGCTTCCTCGGCGAGGAGGGTGCCTCCACCGAGGGCACGAGCGGGATCCGATGGGTGATCGACCCCCTCGACGGTACGGTCAACTACCTTTACGGGCTGCCGACTTGGTCCGTCTCCATCGCGGCCGAGCAGGACGGCGAGACCGTCGTGGGAGTCGTCGCGGCGCCGATGCGCGGCGAGACGTACCACGCGGTCCGGGGCGAGGGCGCCCGGGCCACGGGCGCGTGGGAGGGTGAGCGCAGGCTGACGTGCCGCCCGGCGCCGTCCCTGGACCAGGCCCTGGTGTCGACGGGCTTCAACTACGTCACCAAGGTCCGCACCCACCAGGCCGAGGTGGCCCAGAAGCTGATCCCCCTGCTCCGCGACATCCGCCGTGGCGGCTCGGCGGCGGTCGACCTGTGCGACCTCGCCGCGGGCCGCCTGGACGGCTACTACGAGCGAGGCCTGAACGCGTGGGACTACGGGGCGGGCGACCTCGTCGCCCGGGAAGCGGGCGCCCTGACCGGCGGCCGCCCCGGAGAACGCCCGAACCCCGGCCTCACCGTCGCCGGCACCCCAGGCGTCTTCGAGCCCCTCCAGGAGCTCCTGGAGGGCTTCGGCGCCTGGCACGACTGACGGGCCGACTCCGGACGAACACGAGGTGAACGCGTCCGGACCCCGACGCAGCGGACCCCCGGCGCTGGATTCGCCGGGGGTCCGCTGTCGTGCCGCGAAGCCGATCAGACGCTAGGCGCTGACCTCCACACCGTGTTCGGCGGCGAGGCGGCGCAGGTCGTCGAGCTCTCCCTGCTCCACCTCGACGAGGAAGTCGTCGCCCTCGTTGCGAGCCCGTGTCAGATCGGTCTCGGTCGCCCTTATGCGCTGCAGAAGTCCTGCGGTGAATGCGTCCATGCTGCGCCCCCTCGTCCTGGGTCGTGGGTCGGTGGCACGGGGGTGTGCCGTTCGGAAGGGGCGATCACGTCTCCTGTAGGTGCCCAGCGCTGCCCTGCCGGGCGGCGACGGTGCCGGACACCCACGCCCGCTCTGCGGAAGCGGATCGCGTCGTGCCGCATGGTGGTACGGCACATGCAGAGCGTGATCGCGGGGTGTAAAGCCGTCCTCCCCCCGCTCCTTCCGACGGAAACCTCAACCGCGCGAGAAAATCCCGCATTCCCGCTCTCACACCCGTCTTTCAGCTCCCGCTCACCCGCCTTACAGCCGACTTATGGCCGAAAAGGGCAGGATGGAGGCCAACACTCACCCGGCCCCCTGCCCGTGCGTGCCATAAGCGCGCTACGCGGGTGGACACAGGAAGGACAAGCGACGTGCGCGTACTCGTCGTCGAGGACGAGCAACTGCTCGCCGATGCGGTGGCCACCGGACTGCGCCGGGAGGCCATGGCCGTCGACGTCGTGTACGACGGTGCGGCCGCCCTGGAACGCATCGGAGTCAACGACTACGACGTGGTGGTCCTCGACCGCGACCTCCCCCTGGTCCACGGCGACGACGTCTGCCGCAAGATCGTCGAACTCGGCATGCCCACGCGCGTGCTGATGCTCACGGCGTCCGGCGACGTCAGCGACCGTGTCGAGGGCCTGGAGATCGGCGCCGACGACTATCTGCCCAAGCCCTTCGCGTTCAGCGAGCTGACGGCACGCGTGCGTGCCCTCGGCCGGCGCACCAGCGTGCCGCTGCCGCCCGTTCTGGAGCGCGCCGGCATCAAGCTCGACCCCAACCGCCGCGAGGTCTTCCGCGACGGCAAGGAGGTCCAGCTCGCCCCCAAGGAGTTCGCCGTCCTGGAGGTGCTGATGCGCTCCGAGGGCGCCGTCGTCTCCGCGGAGCAGCTCCTGGAGAAGGCCTGGGACGAGAACACCGACCCCTTCACCAACGTGGTGCGGGTGACCGTCATGACGCTGCGCCGCAAGCTGGGCGAACCCGCAGTGATCGTCACCGTCCCCGGCTCCGGCTACCGGATCTGATAACCCGTGGCCTCGACTCCAGCTCCTCCCCAGGCCCCACCGAAGCCCACCTGGGACCCCAGGCGGCCGGCGCCGCCGCTGCCGTGGCTGCGCCCGACCATCCGCATAAGGCTCACGCTGCTGTACGGCGGCATGTTCCTGATCGCCGGCATCCTGCTGCTGTCGATCATCTACCTGCTCGCCGCGAACGCGTTGAACGTGGGGAGCAACCTGCCCTTCAAGATCGTCTCCGGCGGGGTGACCAGTGACATCTGCAAGCTGTCGGGCAGTGAGCTGCCCGCGGACGAGCTCAACCACGCGCTGAACCAGTGCGTCAACGACCAGCGCCAGCACGCCCTGGACAACCTCCTCAGCCGCTCACTGCTGGCCCTGCTCGGCCTCGCGATCATCGCCTTCGCCTTCGGCTACGCGATGGCGGGACGCGTCCTGTCGCCGCTCGGCCGGATCCTGCGCACCGCGCGCTCGGTGGCGGGCTCGGACCTGTCCCGCCGTATCGAGCTGGACGGCCCGGACGACGAGATCAAGGAGCTGGCCGACACCTTCGACGACATGCTGGAGCGCCTGGAGCGGGCCTTCACGGCCCAGCAGCGCTTCGTCGGCAACGCCTCGCACGAGCTGAGAACCCCGCTGGCGATCAACCGCACGCTCCTGGAAGTGCATCTGTCGGATCCGGGGGCGCCGGTGGAGCTGCAGCAGCTGGGCAAGACGCTGCTGGCCACCAACGAGCGCAGTGAACAGCTCGTGGAGGGTCTGCTGCTGCTCGCCCGCAGCGACAACCAGATCGTCGAGCGCAAGCCCGTGGACCTCGCCGAGGTCGCCGAGCAGGCGGTCGACCAGGTGCACGGCGAGGCGGAGGCCAAGGGCGTGGCGATCCGCGGCGACCGGAGGACGGCGGTCGTCCAGGGCAACGGCGTCCTCCTGGAGCGCATCGCCCTGAACCTCGTGCAGAACGCCGTGCGCTACAACGTGCCCGAGGACGGCTGGGTCGAGGTGACCACGGAGATCCAACACGGCCACGCGGTCCTCACGGTGTCCAACACGGGCCCCGTCGTGCCGGCGTACGAGGTCGACAATCTCTTCGAGCCGTTCAAGCGGCTGCGGGGCGCCGACCGCACCGGCAGCGACAAGGGCGTCGGGCTCGGTCTGTCCATCGTGCGGTCCGTGGCGCGGGCGCACGGCGGGCACATCACCGCTCAGCCACGCGAAGGGGGTGGGCTCGTGATGCGAGTCACCCTTCCGGTCTGAGACCATGGCCCCCGCACTGAGATCGATACACTGGGATGTTCGCTTTGCGCGGAATTTTCTGGGCACCCGAGGGATCACCCCGTGTGTGATCGATCACAAGGGAGATTTTCCGGCCATCCACTCTCCGTGATCATGCACCCTGTCGGAAAGCCGGGAAAATCCGGGTTTTCAGGGGTCCTGATCACGGGAAGTACACGGTGAGACGCCTTTGAAGTGCGGGATTCGGACCGTGTACGGTCCCGATCGCCATCCAACCCGATCACTCAAGAGGAGTCCGGTTGGGTGTCGATTGAGTAACAGACCTTGATGTGAGGCAAAATCTCCGCCTCGGGTCGGGCACAAGTCCGGCCTCTCACGCGTTACGTGCGCTGGAGACACCGCAGACACCCAGAGGGGGAGAGCGACATGGCTACGGATTACGACACCCCACGCAAGACCGACGACGACGTCGACTCGGACAGCCTTGAAGAGCTCAAGGCGCGTAGGAACGACAAGTCGACCTCCGCAGTGGACGTCGACGAGTTCGAGGCCGCCGAAGGCCTGGAACTGCCCGGCGCGGACCTTTCGAACGAAGAGCTGGCCGTCCGGGTACTGCCCAAGCAGCAGGACGAGTTCACCTGCATGAGCTGCTTCCTGGTGCACCACCGCAGCCAGCTGGCCCGGGAGAAGAACGGCCAGCCGATCTGCCGCGACTGCGACTGAGGGCGGGTCGGGCATGACTGGCTCGACCCCTCCTTGGAAGCGCCGCTCCCTCAGGCAGGGAGTGGACCAGGGGCCGTCCGACGGCCCTCACCGCGCGCGTGACGACGAGCGGGGCTCTTCCGAAACGGGAGCCTCGCTCGAACCGGTGGCCGACCGGGTTGACCTCCCGGCGCAGACCGGTACGACCAGGACGCCTGCGCCCGTCGCCAGACGACGGGCGGCGGCGGTCCGGGAAAGGGCCCGGGAAGGGGCCCGCAAGGGCGGCAGCAGGGCCAGGGCGGCCCTGGCGTACCTGACCGACCGGATCATCGAGAACGCCCCGCGTGTCCCCGTACGGGACCTCGCGACCCTCCGCCGCCAGTTCCCCGGCCTCGGCCCCGAGGAACTCGCGGACAAGCTTGTCACGGGCGCCGCGAGCGCCACGGCGACGGTCGGGGCGGGGGTCGGAGCGGCGGCGATGCTTCCCGTGCCGCCGGCGATGCCGACCGAACTGGCCGCCGAGATCACCGGCGTGGCCGCGATCGAGCTGAAGCTGATCGCCGAACTCCACGAGGTCTACGGCGTACGACCGCCCGGGAACCTCAAGGAGCGCAGCACCGCGTATCTGAACTCCTGGTCAGGGGAGCGCGGGATCGATGCGAAGAAGCCGTCGACCGTGAGCGGCGCGCTCAACAGCCAGATGAAGCAGCAGCTTCGGCAGCAGATCATGAAGCGGACGGTCCGCAACCTGCCGAACCTGATGCCGTTCCTGGTCGGCGCGGCCGTCGGGGCGGTCATGAACCGCCGGGACACCAGAAAGCTCGCCGAGCGGATCCGCAAGGATCTGCGCAGGATCCAGGTGCGGTGGGACGAACTGCCCCAGCTCCCGGCCCTCGAGACGCCCGCGAATCCGCTTCAGCTGGAGAAGTAGGACTTCCGTGAGACTCCGGGCTCGGCTCCACCGTCCGGACGGACGGGGTGAAGTCCTGCACGGATGTTCTAGGCGGCGGCCGTCCGGGCGGCCTTCAGCGCCTCGGCCAGCCGCTCCGGTTCCCGCGTCGACAGATACAGATACGGCGTCGGGTCGTCGGGGTCGGTGACCTCCACCTTCAGCGCCCTGGGAATGTAGGAGCGCAGCAGCAGGAAGGCGCGGGTGTCGGCCTTGTGGGTCCGCCAGGCCCGGGCCTCCTCCGGGTCCAGGATCTCCGTCTCGCCCAGCGCCGCCACCGGGATCTTCGCCTCGCCCGCGATGAGGGAGTCACCGACGACGCGGATGCGCAGCGAGCCGTAGGAGCTCGCGAGGATCGCCGCCACGGCGGTGCCGCCGACCAGGCCGCCGAGCAGCGGAAGCGTCCCGAACGGAAGCAGGATCAGCGCGAAGGCGACCCCGACCAGGAAGGAGATCAGCCACCAGGAGCGGGGGGCGGTGAGACGTTCGTCGTACGGGACGGCGGAGGGCTGCATGGAACCAAGCTTGGCACGGTGTCCTGAGACACCCGACGCGCGGGTAAGGTCTGCGCCTGTGAGTGGTACTTCCCCGGCTCTCAAGCCTCCCGCCGACGCGGCGCAACCTGTGCGACACCCGGACGCTCCCGCGCCCGGTGAGCTGCTCGGTGCGCACTACGGCCAGTGTTTCGGCTGTGGCGGCGAGCAGTCCCACGGGCTGCACCTGGAGGCGCGGGCCGGCGAGAGGGTCTCGGTCACCGCCGAGTTCACGGTGCGCCCCGCCCATCAGGGTGCTCCCGGGCTCGCACACGGCGGGGTGCTCGCGACCGCCCTCGACGAGACCCTGGGCTCGCTCAACTGGCTGCTGCGCACCATCGCCGTGACCGGGCGTCTGGAGACCGACTTCGTACGGCCGGTGCCCGTGGGCACGGTGCTGTATTTGGAGGCCGAGGTGACGGCGGTGGCCGGACGGAAGATCTACTCGACCGCGACCGGCCGGATCGGCGGACCCGAGGGGCCCGTGGCGGTCCGTGCCGACGCCCTGTTCGTCGAGGTCAAGGTCGACCACTTCATCGACAACGGCCGCCCGGAGGAGATCCGGGCCGCCATGGACGACCCGGACCAGGTCCGGCGTGCCCGTGCCTTCGAGGTGAACCCGTGAGCCGTGACCCCCTGAACGTGCTGATCCGGCGCGTCGACCCCGACGTACCGCTTCCGGCGTACGCGCACCCCGGTGACGCGGGAGCCGATCTGCGGACCACCGAGAGCCGGGAACTGAAGCCCGGAGAGCGGGCCGTGCTGCCCACCGGGGTGTCTGTGGCGCTGCCGGAGGGGTACGCGGCCTTCGTGCACCCTCGATCCGGTCTCGCCGCCCGCTGCGGTGTCGCTCTCGTGAATGCCCCGGGGACGGTTGATGCCGGGTACCGTGGGGAGATCAAGGTGATCGTGGTGAACCTCGACCCGCACGAGTCAGTGCGGTTCGAGCGCTTCGACCGGATTGCCCAACTCGTCGTCCAGCAGGTCGAGAGGGTCCGCTTCCAGGAGGTGGCGGAGCTTCCCGACTCGGCGCGGGCCGAGGGGGGCTTCGGGTCCACCGGCGGTCACGCCGCCGTGGGCGACGGGGGCGATACAAGCGCTGAGGCCGCCGTGGGCGGCACAACGGGTGGGAATCGATACGCTTCGGTCGTATCCGACCGGGAAGGACAGTGACGTGTTCGGACGTCGCAAGAAGAAGGGTGCCGCCGAGGACGCGGCCGGCGAGGCCGAGCAGGTCGTCGACAGCGTCGACACTGAGGCGGACGACGTAGAGCGCGAGCGCGTACGGCTGGAGCCGGAGCCGCGCCCCGACGGGCCCTGGGACGACACCGAGGTACGTGACCCCGCCGAGGGCCGCGTGGACCTGGGCGGTCTGTTCGTGCCGGGTGTCGACGGCATGGAGCTGCGGGTCGAGGTCGCGGGCGACGCGATCGTCGCGGCCACCGTCGTGCTGCGCGACAGCGCCATCCAGCTGCAGGCCTTCGCCGCTCCCAAGCGCGAGGGCATCTGGGGCGAGGTGCGCGAGGAGATCGGTTCCGGCATCACCCAGCAGGGCGGCATCGTCGACGAGGTCGAGGGTCCGCTGGGCTGGGAGCTGCGGGCCCAGGTGCCGGTGCAGCTGCCGGACGGCACGGGCGGCTTCCAGGTCGTGCGGTTCGTGGGTGTGGACGGTCCGCGCTGGTTCCTGCGCGGGGTGATCTCGGGCCAGGGCGCGGTGCAGCCGCAGGCGGCCGGGCTGCTCGAGCAGATCTTCCGGGACACGGTCGTGGTCCGCGGCGAGGGCCCGATGGCGCCCCGCGACCCGATCGTCCTGAAGCTGCCGAACGACGCTCAGATGGTCCCCGAGGGCGTCCAGCAGCAGGACGAGGGCTCCCGCTTCTCCGGCGGGATGGGCCAGTTGCAGCGCGGACCGGAGATCACCGAGGTCCGCTAGTCGTACGACGTCGAGGGCCGTACCCCGTGAAGGGGTGCGGCCCTTTTCCCTGCGCGGGGCCTTGACGCTGTATTGGTCTGTACCTACGGTCATCCGCCAACGCCTATGTTCATAGGGGCGCTTCACGTTCACATACGAGAACGGAGCCACTATGCGTCATTCCGTACGGCTGATGGTCGTCACCGGGTTCGCCCTGGGTCTCCTCGCACGACCCGCCGGCGCCGCCCCCGCCGCTTTCGTCCATCCCGGAGTCACGGTCTCCCAAGGGCAGTTGGACTTCGCCCGGAGCAAGGTCAACGCAGGCGTCCAGCCCTGGAAGGCCGCCTTCGACGCGATGCTGACGAGCAGGTACGCCGATCTGAACCGGACCCCGAAACCGCGGGCAGTCGTCGAGTGCGGGTCGTACTCCAACCCCAACTACGGCTGCACCGACGAGCGCGAGGACGCGATCGCCGCCTACACCGACGCCCTCGCCTGGTACATCACCCGGGACGAGCGGTACGCCAGGAAGGCCATCCAGCTCATGGACGCCTGGTCGGCGGTGATCACGGATCACACCAACAGCAACGCGCCCCTCCAGACCGGCTGGGCCGGCTCCACGTGGCCCAGGGCGGCCGAGATCATCAAGTACACGTACACCGGGAGTTGGGCGAACTCCGGGCGCTTCGCGACCATGCTCCGCACCGTCTATCTGCCCGAGATCATCAACGGCTCGAACTCCAACGGCAACTGGGAGCTGTCGATGATGGAGGCGGCCGTCGGCATATCGGTGTTCCTGGAGGACAAGACGTCGTACGACAAGGCCATGGCGAAGTTCCGCACCCGTACCGCGGCCTATGTCTACCTCGCCTCCGACGGTGAGCTGCCGAAGACCGTGCCGAGCCAGAACCTCGACACCCGGGACAAGATCGTCGGTTACTGGCAGGGGCAGTCCACCTTCGTCACCGGTCTCACCCAGGAGACCTGCCGGGACTTCACGCACACCGGGTACGGCATCTCCGCGATCTCGCACGTCGCCGAGACGAGCCGTATCCAGGGACAGGACCTGTACGGCACGGATGTGGGCGAGCGGCTGCGGCAGGCGCTGGGGTTCCAGGCCAAGTACGAGCTGGGGACGGCCGTGCCGGGCTGGCTGTGCGGTGGGTCGCTGAAACTCGGGCTCGGGCCCGTGACCGAGGTCGGGTACAACGCGCTGCACACCAGGCTTGGCATGGGCATGACTAACACACAGGCGCTGACCGAGCGGAACCGCCCGGCCGGCAGCAACAACCTCTTCGTGGCCTGGGAGACCCTCACCCACGGGGACAACCCGAGCTGAAACCGTTGAAGGCCGGGCGCCGGACCGTGATACTGGCGCCCGGTTCCACGAGTTCACGGCTCACGGGGTTCACGGGGCTCGCGGGTTTCACGGGGGAGGGCGCAATGACTCAGGTGGTCACGGAGACCATGGTGCGGGTCGAGGACATCCACAGGTCGTTCGGCGAGGGGGCCGCCGCGGTGCACGCACTGCGCGGGGTCTCCTTCGAGGTGCCGCGCGGTGAACTCGTCGCCCTCAAGGGGCGTTCGGGATCCGGGAAGACCACGCTCCTCAACATCGTCGGCGGGCTCGACCGGCCCGACCGGGGGCGGGTCGAGCTCGACGGGGTCGACATCGCCGGGCTGGACGAGGACGGGCTGCTGGCGCTGCGCCGGGACCGTATCGGCTTCGTCTTCCAGTCCTTCGGGCTCATCCCGATCCTCACCGCCGCGGAGAACATCGGCGTCCCGATGCGACTGCGCCGGGTGGACGCACGCGCGCGTGAGGAGCGCGTCGAGCTGCTGCTGGCCCTGGTCGGCCTCGCGGAACACGCGAAGCAGCGCCCCGGTGAGCTCTCCGGCGGCCAACAGCAGCGTGTCGCCATCGCTCGCGCCCTCGCCAACAACCCGTCGCTCCTCGTCGCCGACGAGCCGACCGGCCAACTGGACGCGGAGACCGGCCACGCCGTCATGGAGCTGCTGCGAGCCGTCGTACGCAGCGAGAACGTCACCGCGCTGGTCGCCACCCACGACGCGACCCTGCTGGACCTGGCGGACCGGGTGCTGGAGCTGGGGGACGGGGAGATCGTGGGGCACTGAGCGCGCGCCGTGTCGAGGGAGGGAGTTCGGCACTCCGTGGGGCGTTCGCTGGGGAGCGCCGGCGCGTGTACGGCACCGGCCGCACCGTGGGGACCTGGCCGGCCGCGGTCGGCTCCACGGCGCCGAGCAGATCATGCGGCGTCTCGACGGGGGGCTCCTCTCCTCGTACGACCGTGCGATCGTGCGATCGCGGCCAACCTGGTGCGCGAACCGCTGCCCGGGTGCTTCTCAAGACGGGTGGCGATGACCCGGTCGCCCCACTGGAGGAGGTCTGGTTCGCCCCTCCCGCTCTGGGGGCAAGCTCGTCGCTCTCCCCGCGGCGGGTGTCTCCGACGGCCTGGCTGTTCCCGGACGGTGGGGGGCGGTGACGCAGGCTCCGGTACGGGCCGGGGTTCTGCCTGAGGGGCGCGTCAGAGTTGCGTCAAAGGCGGGCCTCGCGTCGGGCTCGGCTCTCTTCGTGGGGATTGTTGGCCGTAAGGTCGACGCTGCGTAGGCAGTAGTGACCGGAAGACAATGGGCCCATGGGACGCGGCAGGCTTCGGATCTATCTCGGTGCGGCACCGGGCGTCGGCAAGACGTACGCGATGCTGTCCGAGGCGCACCGCAGGGTCGAGCGGGGGACCGACTGTGTCGTGGGCTTCGTGGAGCACCACGCGCGGCCACGCACCGAGGTGATGCTGCACGGCCTCGAAGAGGTCCCGCGCAGGGAGCTGGAGTACCGGGACGCCGTCTTCACCGAGATGGACGTCGACGCCGTACTGCGCCGGGCCCCCGCCGTCGCCCTGGTGGACGAACTCGCCCACACCAACATCCCGGGCTCGCGCAACGCCAAGCGCTGGCAGGACGTCGAGGAACTGCTGGCGGCCGGGATCGACGTGGTCTCGACCGTGAACATCCAGCATCTGGAGTCGCTCGGCGACGTCGTCGAGTCGATCACCGGCGTGCGGCAGCAGGAGACGGTGCCCGACGAGTTCGTACGGCGGGCCGAACAGATCGAGCTTGTCGACATGTCGCCGCAGGCGCTGCGGCGGCGGATGGCGCACGGCAACATCTACCAGCCGGACAAGGTCGACGCGGCCCTGTCGAACTACTTCCGGCCCGGCAACCTCACCGCCCTGCGGGAGCTCGCGCTGCTGTGGGTGGCCGACCGGGTCGACGAGTACCTCAAGCAGTACCGCAGCGAGCACCGGGTCTCGAAGATCTGGGGTTCCCGGGAACGGATCGTGGTCGGGCTGACCGGCGGACCGGAGGGCCGCACGCTGATCCGGCGGGCCGCGCGGCTGGCCGAGAAGGGCGCCGGCGGCGAGGTGCTCGCCGTCTACATAGCCCGCAGCGACGGACTGACCTCCGCCTCGCCCAAGGAACTCGCCGTCCAGAGGACCCTCGTCGAAGACCTTGGAGGAACCTTTCACCATGTAGTGGGCGACGACATACCGGCCGCCCTGCTCGACTTCGCGCGAGGCGTCAACGCCACCCAGATCGTCCTCGGTTCCTCCCGCCGCAAGACCTGGCAGTACGTCTTCGGACCCGGTGTCGGCGCGACCGTGGCCCGGGAGTCCGGGCCCGACCTGGACGTGCACATCGTCACCCACGACGAGGTCGCCAAGGGGCGTGGACTGCCCGTTGCCCGGGGCGCACGGCTCGGACGGGCCCGGATCCTGTGGGGCTGGCTGGTCGGCCTGGCGGGCCCGGCGTTCCTGACGATCTTCCTCACCACCGTCGACCTCGGCCTCGCCAACGACATGCTGCTGTTCCTGGCGGTCGTGGTGGCCGCGGCCCTGCTGGGCGGACTCCTCCCGGCACTCGCCTCGGCCGCGGTCGGCTCGCTGCTGTTGAACTACTTCTACACACCGCCCCTGCACCGCTGGACCATCGCCGACCCGAAGAACATCGTCGCCATCGTGATCTTCGTGGGCGTCGGCATCTCGGTGGCCTCCGTGGTCGACCTCGCCGCCCGCCGCACCCATCAGGCCGCCCGGCTGCGCGCCGAGTCGGAGATCCTGTCCTTCCTCGCCGGGAACGTGCTGCGCGGCGAGACCCGTCTGGAGGAACTCCTGGAACGCGTCCGGGAGACCTTCGGCATGGAGTCGGCGGCCCTGCTGGAACGGGCGAGCGACGTCGAGCCGTGGACCTGCGCGGGCCGGGCGGGACTCGGACCGCCCGTGGAGCGCCCCGAGGACGCCGACGTCGACATGCCGGTGGGGGACCACATGGCGCTCGCGCTCACCGGCCGGGTGCTGCCCGCCGAGGACCGCCGGGTGCTGGCCGCCTTCGCCGCCCAGGCCGCCGTCGCCCTGGACCGTCGCAGGCTTCAGGAGGAGGCCGACCGGGCCCGCACGCTCGCCGAGGGCAATCGCATCCGTACGGCGCTCCTGGCCGCCGTATCGCATGATCTGCGGACGCCCCTGGCCGGCATCAAGGCGGCCGTCTCGTCGCTCAGGTCCGACGACGTGGCGTGGTCCGAGGAGGACCGGGCCGAGCTCCTGGAGGGCATCGAGGAGGGCGCCGACCGGCTCGACCATCTCGTGGGCAACCTGCTCGACATGTCCCGCCTCCAGACCGGCACGGTCACCCCGATCATCCGCGAGATCGACGTCGACGAAGTGGTGCCGATGGCCCTCGGCGGGGTGCCCGACACCAGCGTGGAGCTGGACGTCCCGGAGACCCTGCCGATGGTCGCCGTGGACGCGGGGCTCCTGGAGCGGGCGGTGGCCAACCTGGTCGAGAACGCCGTCAAGTACAGTCCGCCCGGCACTCCCGTCCGGGTGTCCGCCAGCGCCATCGCCGACCGCGTCGAGGTGCGGGTCGTCGACCGCGGCCCCGGCGTCCCGGACGAGGCCAAGGAGCGCATCTTCGCGCCCTTCCAGCGCTACGGCGACGCCCCGCGCGGTGCCGGGGTGGGGCTCGGGCTCGCGGTGGCCCGGGGCTTCGCGGAGGCCATGAACGGCACCCTGAACGCCGAGGACACGCCCGGCGGAGGCCTCACCATGGTGCTGACGCTGCGCGCGGCGGACGCGCACGCGGAGCCCCTACCCTTCGCAGAAGCAGAAGCAGAACCCGAAAGGCAGGCCACATGACCAGAGTGTTGGTCATCGAAGACGAGCCGCAGATCGTGCGCGCCCTCGTGATCAACCTCAAGGCGCGCAAGTACGAGGTCGACGCGGCGCACGACGGCGCCACAGCGCTCCGGCTCGCCGCCGCCCGCCACCCCGACGTGGTCGTCCTCGACCTGGGCCTGCCCGACATGGACGGCGTCGAGGTGATCAAGGGGCTGCGCGGCTGGACCCGGGTGCCGATTCTCGTGCTGTCCGCCCGGCACTCCTCCGACGAGAAGGTCGAGGCGCTGGACGCGGGCGCCGACGACTACGTCACCAAGCCCTTCGGCATGGACGAGCTGCTGGCCCGCCTCCGGGCCGCCGTGCGCCGCGCGGAGCCCACCGGGGGTGACGAGGAGGACGTCCTGGTGGAGACCGACGAGTTCACCGTCGACCTGGCCGCGAAGAAGGTCCAAAAGCACGGCAGAGACGTACGCCTCACCCCCACCGAGTGGCATCTGCTCGAGGTACTGGTCCGCAACGCCGGCCGGCTGGTCGGCCAGAAGCAGCTCCTCCAGGAGGTCTGGGGGCCGTCCTACGGGACGGAGACGAACTACCTGCGCGTCTACATGGCCCAGCTGAGACGAAAGCTGGAGGCGGACCCCTCGCATCCCAAGCACTTCATCACGGAGCCGGGGATGGGATATCGGTTCGAGAGGTGAGCTGCGGGGTCGGCTGGGGGTCTGGGGGTCGTCCCCCGGGGGATGCAGTATCACGGAGCCGGGGATGGGATATCGGTTCGAGAAGTGAGCTGCGGGGCCGGGATACCGGTTCGAACGCCAGTGCTGCGGGTGCAACGCTGTCGGCGCACCCCGGTAGGCTTTCGGATATGAGTGCTGTTCCGCGTTCCGAGAAGCCGGTGGGCCGGTTCCGGCGCATGCTCGACCGGCTCTCCTCGTCGCAGGAGGACCTCGAGTCCGAGGAGCTGCGGGAGGACACCGAGACCGCCGGCTGCACCCGGATAGGCGACTGTCACGACCGCCAGATCGTGACCGTTACTGGTACCTTGCGCACGGTCACCCTGCGGCCACGCGCGGGCGTCCCGGCCCTGGAGGCCGAGCTGTTCGACGGGTCCGCCGCCCTGGACGTGGTGTGGCTAGGCAGGCGCTCCATCGTCGGGATAGAGCCGGGGCGCAAGCTGATCGCCTCCGGGCGGATCTCGATGAGCCGGGGCCGCCGGGTGCTGTTCAATCCGAAATACGAACTCCGACCCGTGGGACGGGAGTAGCCGGTGACGTCTCTCGACAAGCCGACCGAAGACACTCAGACCGATGACGCGCGGGCGGTGACCGAGGCGGCCCTGTTCGAGGCGTTCGGCGGCGTCCGGGGCATGGTCGAGACGGTTCTGCCGGGCCTGCTCTTCGTCACGATCTTCACGATCAACAAGGACCTGCACCTGTCGGCGATCGCCGCGCTCGCGGTGTCGCTGCTGCTGGTCGTGGTCCGCCTGGTGATGCGGGACACCGTCAAGCACGCCTTCAGCGGTGTCTTCGGCGTCGCCTTCGGCGTCGTCTTCGCGATGATGACGGGCAACGCCAAGAACTTTTATCTGCCGGGCATGCTGTACACGCTGGGCCTCGGCCTGGCGTACGTCATCACGACGCTCGCGGGCGTGCCGCTGATGGGGCTCATCCTCGGCCCGGTCTTCAAGGAGAACCTCTCCTGGCGGACCCGCAACCCGGGCCGCAAAACGGCGTACGCCAAGGCCAGTTATGCCTGGGGGGCGATCCTGCTCGCCAAGTGCGCGATCCTCTTCCCGCTGTACTGGTGGGCCGACACCGCGCAGCTCGGCTGGGTCCTGGTCGCCCTCAAGATCCCGCCCTTCCTGCTGGCCGTATGGCTGACCTGGGTCTTCCTCGCGAAGGCGCCGGCTCCGATCGACGTGTTCGCCGAGATGGAGGCGGAGGAGAAGGCCGAGGAGGAGCGCAAGGCGGCGCAGGCCGCGGAGCGTGGGGACACGGAGGCCGCGGCCGGGCGGCACCGGCGCGAGGCGTAGCTCCCGGTACTGCCGGCACTTCTTATACGACGGCGGAGGGCGCCCTCCGCCGTCGTATCCCTCGAAGACCTCAGCCCGTCGCGTCCTCGCGCCGCACCGACAGCAGGTCCTCCAGTTGCTCCTCGCGGGCCTGGGCGGCCACGAAGAGGAGTTCGTCGCCGGCCTCCAGGGAGTCCTCCCGCGACGGGGTGAGGACGCGGGTGCCGCGGATGATGGTGACGAGGGAGGTGTCCTCGGGCCACTCCACGTCGCCGACCGTCGTGCCGGCCAGGGCCGACTCCTCCGGCAGGGTCAGCTCGACCAGGTTCGCGTCACCGTGGCTGAAGCGGAGCAGGCGGACCAGGTCGCCGACGCTGACCGCCTCCTCGACCAGGGCGGACATCAGGCGCGGGGTGGAGACGGCGACGTCCACGCCCCAGGACTCGTTGAACAGCCACTCGTTCTTCGGGTTGTTCACCCGGGCGACGACCCGCGGGACGCCGTACTCCGTCTTCGCCAGCAGGGAGACGACCAGGTTGACCTTGTCGTCGCCGGTCGCGGCGATCACCACGTTGCAGCGCTGGAGCGCGGCCTCGTCCAGGGAGGTGATCTCGCAGGCGTCGGCGAGCAGCCACTCCGCCTGCGGGACGCGCTCGACCGAGATGGCGGTCGGCGCCTTGTCGATGAGAAGGACCTCGTGGCCGTTCTCCAGCAGTTCGCCCGCGATCGAGCGGCCGACCGCACCGGCACCGGCAATGGCGACCCTCATCAGTGACCGCTCTCCTCTTCGGGGCCCTCGGCGAAGGACGCCTCGACCTTCTCGATGTCGTCCGTGCGCATCATCACGTGGACGAGGTCGCCCTCCTGCATCACCGTCTGCGAGGTGGGCAGGATCGCCTCGCCGAGGCGGGTCAGGAACGCCACGCGGACGCCCGTCTCCTCCTGCAGCTTGCTGATCTTGTGGCCGACCCAGGCGGTCGAGGCGTGCACCTCGGCCAGCTGGACCCCACCGGTGGGGTCGCGCCACAGCGGCTCCGCGCCCGACGGCAGCAGCCGGCGCAGCATCTGGTCCGCGGTCCAGCGGACCGTGGCCACCGTCGGGATGCCCAGGCGCTGGTAGACCTCGGCGCGCCGGGGGTCGTAGATCCGGGCCGCGACGTTCTCGATGCCGAACATCTCGCGGGCCACGCGCGCGGCGATGATGTTGGAGTTGTCGCCGCTGGAGACCGCGGCGAAGGCGCCGGCCTCCTCGATGCCCGCCTCGCGCAGGGTGTCCTGATCGAAGCCGACCCCGGTGACCCGGCGACCGCCGAAACCGGAGCCCAGTCGTCGGAAGGCGGTGGGGTCCTGGTCGATCACGGCGACCGTGTGCCCCTGTTGCTCCAGGGTCTGGGCGAGAGCGGAACCCACTCTCCCGCAGCCCATGATGACGATGTGCACGACCGTCCTTCCGGTGTCAATAAGTACTGCTCAGCCACATCAGGGTCTCAGACCGACGCCCAAGCTACACACGGGCGGTAGGACGACGGCACCCCTGTGCACGGTTGCCCCGACTTCGTGTCGGTCAACGGCGGCTGATGCTGCGGACGCTTGCGAGCGTCAGGATTCCCAGGCCGACGAGGGTGGCCGCGGCGCCGATCAGCTCTGCGGTCGTGTGCATGGAACCTCCGGGGACGGTAAGGGGCAGAGTCTTGTCATATAGGCATGCCGCTTCGCTCACCTGCGGAATCCGTAGCCGGAGCGGGTCCGGATTTCACCCGGAGAGCAGATGCGGGGTGCCGGGTGGTTGCTCGCCCGTTCGAACGCTTACGCTTCACTGTTGTGTCCAAACTGACCGACGTGCCCAAGCGGATCCTGATCGGGCGCGCACTGCGCAGTGATCGGCTCGGCGAAACGCTCCTGCCGAAGCGCATCGCCCTCCCCGTCTTCGCCTCCGACCCGCTGTCCTCCGTGGCGTACGCGCCCGGCGAGGTGCTGCTGGTCCTGTCCATCGCGGGCGTGTCGGCCTACCACTTCAGCCCCTGGATCGCCGTTGCGGTCGTCGTGCTGATGTTCACGGTGGTCGCCTCCTACCGGCAGAACGTGCACGCCTACCCGAGCGGCGGCGGCGACTACGAGGTCGCCAACACCAACCTCGGCCCCAAGGCCGGCCTCACGGTCGCCAGCGCCCTGCTCGTCGACTACGTCCTCACGGTCGCCGTCTCCATCGCCTCCGGCATCGAGAACCTCGGCTCCGCGGTCCCCTTCGTCGTCCAGCACAAGGTGCTCTGCGCGATCGCCGTGATCATCCTGCTGACGCTGATGAACCTGCGCGGCATGAAGGAGTCCGGCTCGCTGTTCGCGATTCCGACGTACGTCTTCGTCACGGGCGTCTTCATCATGATCGCGTGGGGTGCGTTCCGCGGTCTGGTCCTCGGCGACACCATGCGGGCACCGACGGCGGACTACCACATCAAGGCCGAGCACCAGGGCCTGGCCGGATTCGCCCTTGTCTTCCTGTTGCTGCGCGCCTTCTCGTCCGGCTGCGCCGCGCTCACCGGCGTCGAGGCCATCTCCAACGGCGTACCGGCCTTCCGCAAGCCCAAGTCGAAGAACGCGGCGACCACGCTCGCGATGATGGGTCTGCTCGCCGTCACCATGTTCTGCGGGATCATCGTGCTGGCCATGGCCACCAAGGTCCGCATGGCCGAGAACCCGGCCGTCGACCTGATCCACAACGGCGTCGCGCTCGGCTCCGACTATGTGCAGAACCCGGTGATCTCCCAGGTCGCCGAGGCGGTCTTCGGCAAGGGCAGCTTCCTGTTCATCGTGCTGGCCGCGGCCACCGCGCTGGTGCTGTTCCTCGCCGCGAACACCGCCTACAACGGCTTCCCGCTGCTCGGCTCGATCCTCGCCCAGGACCGCTACCTCCCGCGCCAGTTGCACACCCGCGGCGACCGCCTCGCCTTCTCCAACGGCATCGTGCTGCTGGCCGGCGCGGCCGGACTCCTGGTGTGGATCTACGGTGCCGACTCGACCCGCCTGATCCAGCTCTACATCGTCGGCGTGTTCGTGTCCTTCACGCTCAGCCAGACCGGCATGGTCCGGCACTGGAACCGCCACCTCGCCACCGAGAAGGACGCCGCGACGCGCAGCCACATGATCCGCTCCCGTGCGATCAACGCCTTCGGCGCCTTCTTCACCGGGCTCGTCCTGGTCGTCGTCCTGGTCACCAAGTTCACCCACGGCGCCTGGGTGGCGCTGCTCGGGATGTGCATCTTCTACGCGACGATGACGGCGATCCGGAAGCACTACGACCGGGTCTCCGAGGAGATCGCGGCGCCCGAGGGCCCGAGCGACGACAGCCTGCGCCCGTCCCGCGTCCACTCCGTCGTCCTGATCTCCAAGATCCACCGCCCGGCGCTGCGGGCGCTGGCGTACGCCAAACTGATGCGCTCGGACTCGCTGGAGGCGTTGAGCGTCAACGTCGACCCGGCCGAGACCAAGGCACTGCGCGCCGAGTGGGAACGGCGCGGGATCGACGTACCGCTGAAGGTCCTGGACTCGCCGTATCGCGAGATCACCCGGCCGATCATCGACTACGTGAAGGGGCTGCGGAAGGAGTCGCCGCGTGACGCGGTGTCCGTGATCATCCCCGAGTACGTGGTCGGTCACTGGTACGAGCATCTGCTGCACAACCAGAGCGCTCTGCGGCTCAAGGGCCGGCTGCTGTTCACGCCGGGGGTCATGGTGACCTCGGTGCCCTATCAGCTCCAGTCCTCGGAGGTGGCGAAGAAACGCGCTCGCAGGCGGCAGGAGTGGAACGCGCCCGGCGCGGTGCGGCGCGGTCCGGCCGAGCAGCGGGCGAAGGAGACGCCGGCGCCGAAGTAGACTGGTGGGCTGTTGTCCTGGTGGGTTGTCGACCCACCGCTTCCCTTGACGTTGTGGAGTCACCCCGCCATGCAGGCAGAACCGAAGAAATCGCTGGTGGGGGTGGAGTTCGAAGTCGAGATCGGCCCCGTCGCGCACGGCGGGCACTGCATCGCCCGCACGGAGGACGGCCAGGTGCTGTTCGTCCGGCACACGCTGCCCGGTGAGCGGGTCGTGGCCCGGGTGACGGAGGGCGAGGAGGGGGCGCGGTTCCTGCGCGCGGACGCGGTGTCGGTACTGGAGCCGTCCAAGGACCGCATCGAGGCGCCCTGCCCCTACGCCGGTCCCGGCCGCTGCGGTGGCTGCGACTGGCAGCACGCCAAGCCCGGCGCCCAGCGGCGTCTCAAGGGCGAGGTCGTCGCCGAGCAACTGAAGCGGCTCGCGGGCCTCACCCCCGAGGAGGCCGGCTGGGACGGCACGGTGATGCCGGCCGAGGGCGACAAGCTGCCGGCGGGCGAGGTGCCTGCCTGGCGCACCCGCGTGCAGTACGCGGTGGACGCCGACGGCAACGCCGGTCTGCGCCGCCACCGTTCGCACGAGGTGGAGCCGATCGAGCACTGCATGATCGCCGCGCCGGGCGTGAGCGAACTGGGCATCGAGGACCGCGACTGGTCCGGGATGGCGTCCGTGGAGGCGATCGCGGCGACCGGCTCCCAGGACCGCATGGTCATCCTGGAGCCCCGCCCGGGCGCCCGCCTGCCGCTGGTCGAGCTGAACAAGCCGGTGTCCGTGATGCGCGTCGAGGAGCACGACGGCGGCATCCACCGCGTCCACGGCCGCGCCTTCGTACGCGAGCGGGCCGACGGCCGCACCCACCGGGTGGGCAGCGGCGGCTTCTGGCAGGTCCACCCGCAGGCTGCCGACACGCTGGTGAAGGCGGTCATGCAGGGCCTGCTGCCGCGCAAGGGCGAGATGGCGCTCGACCTGTACTGCGGGGTGGGGCTGTTCGCGGGGGCATTGGCCGACCGCCTCGGCGACAAGGGCGCGGTCCTCGGCATCGAGTCGGGCAAGCGCGCGGTCGAGGACGCCCGGCACAACCTCGCCGACTTCGACCGGGTGCGGATCGAGCAGGGCAAGGTGGAGGCCGTGCTGCCGCGCACGGGGATCACCGAGGTCGACCTGATCGTGCTGGACCCGCCGCGGGCGGGGGCGGGGCGCAAGACGGTGGAGCACCTGTCGTCCCTGGGCGCACGGCGCATCGCGTACGTCGCCTGCGATCCGGCCGCGCTGGCGCGGGACTTGGGGTACTTCCGGGACGGGGGGTACCGGGTGCGGATGCTGCGGGTGTTCGACCTGTTTCCGATGACGCATCATGTGGAGTGTGTCGCCATCCTTGAGCCGGCGGCCAAGGGCTCCTGACCTGCGGAACCTCGCGATCGGGGCGTTCACCTGCACGGACGCGACGACGCCGCCGAAGCCACCCGCCGGGCAGCACGGCGGGCAGAACATCCGTTCCGCATCCCCGGGCTCACCTCATGATGTTGGAACGGCCGTGCTTGCGGACACTGCCTGCGGAGCGGGCCGGGAATGGTCTGCGCGGTGTTGTCTCGCCGGCGGGACAGGCCCAGCATGAGGAGGGCCCGCGAGGGTGTTCGCGTGCCGCGGCGAAGTGGTGTCGGCCGCCGTTCGGATGTCGAGTGTCGGATCGTTGCACAGGAGAATCATGGCGAACCCAGTTCGGGGATCAGGGAGATGGCCGATGAGTCGCGGCAGAGAGGCGGCGGGCAGGTGACGATCGGCATCGGCGACGGCCTCCCGGCCGTCCGCGGTTATCTCGACGGGCTGATCCGGGCGCGACTGACCAGCCCCTTCAGCCGCGATGTCCCGTTGGTCTCGCTCGGGTTCGACTCGCTCGCGGCCATCGAGCTGTGGAGCCGGCTGCGGACCGACCTCGGTGTGGACGTCCCGGCTGGCGAGCTGCTGGACCTCACCCTGGACGGACTGACGGCGCGGGTGCGGGCGGAAGGTGGGTCTGTCGCCGCGTTCGCTGCCGGACCGGTTGCCCGCGAACCTGCCGGGGCAGACCTCGACGACGCCTCTCCGGAGGCGGCCGCGCAGCTGTTGGCGACCCTCGACGGCCTGGACGACGCGGGGATGGAGCGCCTGGCGGCCGGACTCGGACCCGGATCCGAGACAACACCCGCGGACTGAGCTCGGCCTTCCCGACATGGGCCGTCCATCCCTTGTGCCGGCCGACGACCTGTGCGGTGATCAAGGCTCTATTGGTGAATCTCATGATCGGTGACACGCGTGTGAGGGGAGTCCGCTCTTAATGCCGCCAGTGAACTCGGCTCGCCGGTCTCCCTCCCGATCGGTGTTGTCGTCGACCGCCTCGCCAAGCACCAGCTGATGTGTGGTGCGACATCGGTCGCTTGCTGCCGGCTTCGATCCCGCCGGCCACGCTGCCCGGACTGCACCTCACCTTCGCGCCGCTTCTGATCGGTTGCTGGTGTGCGGGGTTGCGGGTGTTCTTCTCGCCGCTGCGGAGGATGCGGGACCTGGACATGGTCGAGGAGGCCCGGCCGGACGAATCGGCGGGTGCCGGGCCCGAGGCCGAGCCGGCCACCGCCGTAACCTGACCGACCACATACACCGGAGCCTCGATGAGTTCCTCCTCTGTCTTCCTGAGCGGACCGCAGTACGTGCTGGGGGAGATCGCGTCGCACCATTCCGAGACTCCGGATCTGGAGGCGCGGGCCGCTGAACTAGGGGTGCCGTATGCCCCGGAGCTCTGGGGCTGGGGCCATGTGCACCGGAGCCACAAGTCGCTGGAGGACCTGGCGGTCGAGGCGGGCAGGGCGACTCTCCGCGCCGCCGGCGTCGACCCCTCCTCCGTCGACGCACTGGTGCTGTGCTGCACCGGTTTTCCTGGAGGGCCGGACAGCCACGGAAACTTCGTACGGACCATCTCGGAGGGGTTGGGAACACATGAGACCGACTTCCTCGGCATCACGCTCGACCGATGCACGAACCTGCTGGCGGGCCTGCGAGTCGCCGAGGCCTTCGTAGCTGCCGGAATCCATCGGCGGGTCCTGGTCATCACCACCGATCGCGTCACTGTCGAGGCGGAAAGACTGGCCAAGTTCGCCCTGTTCAGCGATGGCGCGGCCGGTGTGCTGGTGTCGGACACCGACGGGGAGTACGAGATCGTCGCAAGTGCCGCAGCGCACGAGATGAAGGACCTGGACTGGTCGAACCAGATCAGTCCGGACCTCTCCCGCCGCGTGAACACGCAGTTGATGAAACGTGCATCGATGGGAATCGACCAGGTCGACATCCTCATGCACACCAATATCTTCGAAGCCATCATCGTCATGAAAGAGCTTCAGGCGGGATTTGCCGCAGCGCAGCTGTATACGGACAACATCGCACGGGTAGGCCACTGCTTCGCCGCTGACCCGATCATCAATCTGACGGACCTCGCAGCAGCCGGTCGCCTTCGCGACAACGGGCACTATCTGCTGGCCGCCTCGGTTCCAGGGGTACGGTACGGGGTTCTGCTGCGCAAGCAAACGCGTTAGCACGCGAACCGGCATTGTCGAAATGGTCGGCGGGGGCGTTGTCTCGCTGGCGAGACAGGCGCCGTTCCCTTCCTTCTTGCCGAATCCCCGCCACCAGGTACTCAACCGACATCGGTGAAGTGAAGCTGCGCCTGGTGATCCCCGATTTCGCGAGGGCGGCGGATCTGGCGGGGCCAAGCCCCGGTCGCGTACGTTTCATCGAGCATCGCCTGATCAAGGTGCGCCGGGGTCGCGGCCGTTTCGACCGATGCTGACCTGCGGATTGTGAAAGGGCGACATGAATTACGCGCTGCTCGGTGGTCTCGACGAGGACATACTGGCGTTGCCGTTCTACGAGGAGCAGCACCGCACGTTGGCCGTGGAGCTCGCCGACTGGTGCGCCGGCCATTCCGGCCTGTGGTCACGTCCTTTGGAGCAGACTCCGGAGAAAACCGGCAGGGAGATTCTGAGCGCGCTCGGCTCCGCCGGATGGCTGGGATTCCTCGATCCCGCGAACGGGTCCGCCGCCGGTGACCACCGCTCGATCTGTCTGGCCAGGGAAATCCTTGCGTACGCCGACGATCTGGCGGACTTCGCCTTCTCCATCCAAGCGCTGTCCGCGACCCCGATCGTCCAATACGGAAACAATGGGCAGCAGTTGGAGTATCTGCCGCGAATGGCGTCGGGCGAGGTGGCGGGATCGTTCGCGATCTCGGAGGAGGAAGCAGGCTCCGACATCTCAGCAGTCGGTCTGACTGCCGACCGAGTGTCCGACGGCTATGTGCTGAACGGCCGAAAGGCCTGGATCGCCAATGCCGGCATCGCGGATGTGCACTGCGTGATCGCGCGAACGGGTGGGGGGCCCGGTGCGCTGGGGCTCACGGCGTTTCTGGTGCCGGCGCGCACGCCTGGAGTCCGGGTGCTGGAGGAGGTGCGGTTGGTCGCTCCGCGCTCGTTCGGACACCTGGCCTTCGAAGACTGCCTGGTCCCCGAATCGAGCGTGCTCGGACGCCCCGGACAGGGTTTCGTGGTCGCGACGGACCTGCTGGAGCGATTCCGGATGACGGTGGGGGCGGCCGCGGTGGGGTTTGCGCGCCGCGCATTCGACTCGGCAGTCCAGCGGGCCCGTGAGCGGCGGATCCACGGCGGCAAACTGATGGACCTTCAGCTTGTGAAGGGTGCGCTCGCCGACATGGAAATAAAGCTGAACTCTTCGGCGATGTTGGTCGCGCGGGCCGCGTGGGAGCTCGACCAGGGGAACCCCGGCTACGCGAAACACTCGAGTATCGCCAAGGTGGCCGCCACCGAGGCCGCACAGGAGATCGTCGACGCTGCCGTCCAGGTCCACGGGGCAGCCGGTCTCGTTGCCGACAGCGTCCCCGAGCGCTTGTACCGGCAGGTCAGGTCCCTGCGTATCTACGAGGGAGCGTCCGAGGTCCAGAAGATGATCATCGCGGACGCGCTGGGACGACGGCCGCACGCGGGCCGATCCCGAGCAGTGTCCGGACGCCGTGCAAGTCGAGTGGAGCGCTGACTTGTCCTCCCCTGTCGTCGCAATGACACGGGCAGATCCGTACCCATACATCCTGGCTCACCCTGGCTGCCGGGTACGGAAAGACATTTGATGCATACACGGGGAGAGCCATGAGTGACGAACAGCACTACGAGTGTGTCGGCATAGGCGTCGGTCCTGCGAACTTGAGTCTTGCGTCCCTGTTGCACGGTTGTCCGGGGCTGCCGAACCTCTTCCTTGAGAAGCGTGAGGTGTTCAGTTGGCATGATGGACAGCAGATCCCCGATGCGACCCTCCAGGTGTCCGTCTTCAAGGATCTGGTGAGTCTGTCGGACCCGACCAGTCCCTTTTCGTTCCTTTCCTACCTGAAGGACAAAGGGCGGATCTACCACTTCATCAATGCTCAGTTCAGCGAGGTGCCGCGGCAGGAGTTCCGCAACTACCTGGAATGGGCGAGCCGGCGCAACCAGAACGTGGTATTCGGCGAGGAGGTCGTCTCCGTCGACTTCGACGGCGTATTCGTCCTGCGTACCAACCGGCGCACCGTCACGGCGAACAACGTGTCCATTGGCATCGGCAGCAATGCCTGGGTGCCGGCGGAAGCCCATGACCACCTCGGCCTCACTCAGTTCCACGTCAGCGAATTCGTGCCTCGCAGCCGCGAGTTGGCGGGGAAGAGAGTCTGCGTGGTCGGCGGAGGCCAGTCGGGCGCCGAGGCGTTCCTCGACCTCATCTCGCGTCCGTCCACTGAGCGACCGCGCCGGGTCTCGTGGGTGTCACGCCGCCGCAACTTCTACCCCATCGACGACTCGCCCTTCACCAACGACTTCTACATGCCCGGCTACTCGGACTACTTCGCCCGGCTGGACCAGGGGACGCGCGAATCGTTCAACCGGGAGCACGTCCTCACCAGTGACGGCATCTCCGAGGGCACACTCCGCGAGATCTACCAGCGCATCTATACCGAGCGGTTCATCCACGGCAACACCGACCTGGTCTCGCTGTACCCGAACCGGAACGTGATCGCGGTCTCCGCCTCCGACAACGCGTGGTCGTTGAAGCTGTCCAACAGCAACCATCCGGCGGTCCTCGGGCAGGTCGACGCCGACGTAGTGGTCTGGGCGACCGGGTTCCGCAGCGCCGCGCCCGACTTCCTCGCGCCGATCGCGGACCGACTCGAGCGTGAGGGCGACGAGTACCGCATCGACAGTGATTTCGCCGTGAAGTGGGACGGCCCTTCGAACCGAAGCATCTTCCTCCAGAACGCGGCTCTGCGACAGCGCGGACTGGCGGACAAGAACCTCAGCCTGCTTGCCTGGCGGAGCCAGCGGATCATCGACCGCGTTCGATGTGTGCGCAGCGACGATACGGTCCCTTCGTTCATCGAATGGTCGGCCAAGCTCAGCCCGGACGAGAGCGTGGGTTGAGCCATGACGCATGTCGACTTCGCAGTCGTCGGTGGCGGAATCATCGGGTGCACGATCGCGCGGGAACTGGTGCTCCGGGCGCCGCACGCTTCCGTGCTGGTGCTCGAACAAGATGCCGTCGGGTCCGGAGCCAGTCGCCGGTCGGCCGGTCTGCACTTCCCTCGTGGCGCGACGGAGCGTGTACGCCGCATGGCCGGCTACAGCCAGGCCTACTACAGGGCCCTGCTCGACGCTGATCCGGCGTTGCCCATTCACCCGGTACCCATGCTGGTGGTGTCCGACCGTGCGACGGTGGACCAGGTGGAGACGGCCTATCTCGACGAGGCCGGCCTGTCCCGCGTGGACGCCTTGCCCGACTGGCTGCCACCACTGTCGGACGAGACGGCGGCCTGGACCGGCGAGGGCTGCCAGTACGCCGATGTCGGGGCGCTGACCCGAGCATTGGCCCGGTCTCTGCGGCCACGGACGAGTTTCAGGGAAGGGGTCTCCGTCGATTCCCTGGACCGGGTCGGGAGCGGCTACGCACTCCGGCTCGGCACAGGAGAACGCGTCACGGCCGACTCGGTCGTGCTCGCCCCCGGCCCGTGGCTGGCCGCACCAGCCTGGCGGGAACGGCTCACCCCCCTGGACGCCAGGGTGAAGAAGGTCGTCGCGCTGCACATCGAACAGCCGCCCGCGGCCGAGGACGGAGTCGTCGTCTTCCACGACGAGGACGCGTTCCTGCTCCCGTTGCACGAGCAGAGGCGTTGGCTCTTCAGCTACACCAGTCAGACCTGGGACGTCGACCCCGACCGGCTCACCGGCAGCGTCTCCCCGTCGGACCTGGCTGAGGCCCGAGAGGTGCTGATCGGCCGCGCCCCCCGCCTGGCCGACTCCGCCCGCAGCGGAAGGGTGTTCTGCGACGCCTACAGCGCGGATCGGGAGCCGCTGGTACGCGCTCTGGACGAGGAGGGCCGACTGGTGTTCGCGGGTGCCGCCAACGGCTCCGGGTACAGGCTCGCACCCGCCATCGCCGCAGAGGCAGCGCACCTGCTCCGTAAAGCCGTTGAGAACGTTTCCGACCAAGGGAGCCACCGATGAACGTGAGCGTCTTCTCCACGGAGGAACTGCACCAGGCATTCGGCATCGAGATGAGCTCCGTGGAGAAGATGAGTGCCGGAGCCGGCTGGGGCCGGGTCGCTCCGGGCGTCACCTCCGATCCACACCAGCACGACGAGATCGAGATGTTCGTCGTCGTCGCCGGAACCGGATGGGTGGCCTACGACGGTCGGCGTGTCCGGGTGGAGCCGGGAACGGTGTGCCAGTTCGAGCCCTTCGAGACTCATGTCGTCGAGAACGACGGGGACGTCGACCTGGTCTTCTTCGACCTGTACTGGCGCGACCCGGTGCGCGCCGCCGAGGCCGCAGCGGCAGGCGGTACGCGCCGCCGGTTCCACGAGAGGCCGGTCTTCGTCTTCTCGACCCCGCCCACTCCCAACGGCGACCTCCACCTCGGTCACCTGTCCGGTCCCTACCTGGGGGCTGACGCCTACGTCCGGTTCCAACGCATGCTGGGCACTGAGGTCTGGCACCTCACCGGGAGCGACGACTTCCAGAGCTACGTGGTCGACCGCGCCCGCCGAGAGGAGCGCGAACCGGCGCGTACCGCCGAGCACTACAGTGCCGAGATCGCCGCGACGCTCCGCCTGATGGACATCGAGGTCGACCAGTACACCGTGACCAACGAGGACCCCGGCTACCGGGACGGTCTGCGTGGATACTTCTCGAAGCTGGTCGACTCGGGGGCGGTCACCGTCCAGCAGACGGATGCCCTGGTGGACGCCGAGACGGACGCCTACCTCTACGAGGTGGACGTCTCGGGCGCCTGTCCCGGATGCGGGGGCGGCACCAGCGGCAACATCTGCGAGGAGTGCGGCGAACCGAACGTCTGCGTCGACCTGGTCGACCCGCGCAGCAGCCGGTCGGAGGTGCCGCCGAAGCAGCAACCTGTCTCACGCTTCGTCCTGCCCCTCCACGAGTTCGGCAGCGAGGTCGCCGATCACCACCGTCTCGGCCGGGTCCCGGCCCGACTCCGCGAACTGGCGGACCGGGTGTTCGCGCGTACCAGGCTCGACATTCCCCTGACCCACCCCTCGGACTGGGGCGTCGCGCCCGCGGACACGACAGTGGACGGGCAGGTGATCTGGGTCTGGCCCGAGATGTCGTACGGCTTTCTCCACGGCATCGAGGCCCTCGGCGGCCGTCTGGGCCGCGACTGGCGAGCCGTGACTCCCGAGCAGGACTGGAAGTTCGTCCACTTCTTCGGCTACGACAACAGCTTCTACCACGCCGTGCTCTACCCGGCTCTCTACCGGTTGGCGTACCCGCAGTGGAATCCCGACATCGATTACCACGTCAATGAGTTCTACCTGTTGGAGGACGGCAAGTTCTCCACCAGCAGGCGCCATGCCATCTGGGGCAAGCAGATCCTCCGACCGGAGACCGTGGACGCGGTGCGCTACCACCTGGCGCTCACGCGTCCGGAGCAGCGACGGACGAGGTTCCAACTCGAGGCGTACACGGAGACCGTCCAGCGGGTCCTGGTGGACGGCTGGCAGGGTTGGCTGAACGACCTGGGCACACGGGTCGCCGGGCAGTACGGCGGGATCGCCCCCGACGCCGGCGTCTGGACTCCTGAGCACACGGCGTTCCTCAACCGCCTGAGCGTACGGCTCGCCGCTGTCGCCGACAGCTTCGGACAGGACGGATTCTCGCTGAACCGTGCGGCCGCTGAACTGGACGGGATCGTCGTCGACACTCGGCGGTTCGCCGAAGCAGAGGCACGGACCGCGCTGATCGCCGGCTGGAAGGACGAGGCCCGAACGGCCATCGCGCTGGAACTGGCCGCGGCACACCTGTTGGCCCGCGCGGCCACGCCGATCATGCCTCGATTCGCCGCCCGACTCGCCCAGGCGCTGGGGACGACCGACCTCTCGTCCTGGCCTTCCCAGGTCGAGCTGGTCGCGCCCGGCACCCGGGTCGATCTCGAAGAGCAGTCCTACTTCGAGGCCCTGCCGTCCGACTGGTCGCTCGCCGAGGGAGCCACGGGATGACCGACTCTGTGATCAACCGCTTGGTGGCGGGGCCGCCGGCTCCCGGCCACCGGATCTCCTTCATCCGGCTCGGCGGTCTCAGGACGCTGGACCTGACCGAACTGTACGAACAGTCAGGCCATGTCGCCGCCTACCTTCGGAGCCTCGGCGTCGAGTCCGGGGACCGCATCGGAATCCTGGCGGCCAACAGCCTGGAATGGGTCCTGTTGGACCTTGCCGCGCTGCGGCTCAAGGTGGTGGTCGCGGGTTTCGAGCCAGGCAAGTTCACCGATGTCGGAGAGCTGGTGGCGCGCTACGGGCTCACGGTTCTGTTCACCGACCAGGACGTGCCGGCGGACGCGCCGACGGCTGTCCGGACGTTCACTGATGTCGCCGAGGCTGCGCAGCAGGCGTGGCGGGAGCCGCCCGGACCCGTCGTGTACGAGCCCGAGGAGGTGACGACGATCAAGTTCACCTCCGGCAGCACCGGTGCGCCGAAGGGACTCGGGGCCACGGTCGGCAGTATCGACTCGTCGATGCAGGCTGTGCAGGAGATCTTCGAGCACCGGGGCGGCGACAACCTCTTCGTCTTCCTTCCGCTGTCACTGCTGCAGCAGCGGTACTGGCTCTACTCCGCCCTCTGCTTCGGCCACGATGCGACGGTCACCACGTACGAGGCGGCCTTCGCCGCGCTCGCGATGGCCCGGCCGACCGTGGTGATGGGTGTGCCGGCGTTCTTCGAGGCCGCCAGGCAGCAGATCAGCCAGGATGCCGCTCGCGCGGACGGCGTCGCGCCGGAGGCGGCTCGCCGCGCGGCCGCGCGGCGGCTGTTCGGCGATCGGATCCGCTACCTGTGGACGGGATCGGCGCCGGCGGACGGTGAGGTGCTGCGCTACCTCACCGACGCGGGCCTTCCCCTCTATGAGGGCTACGGGCTGAACGAGACGTGCATCGTCAGCAAGAACCATCCCGGTGCCCACAGGGAGGGCAGCGTGGGGAGGGTGCTGCGGGGCAAGGAGGTGCTGTTCGACGAGGACGGCGTGATCCTGGTGCGAAGCGAGCATCCGGTGAACCAGCGCTACGAGTTCGCCGAGCCCGGCGACTCCGAGCGGATGTTCGTCGCAGACGGGGTGGTGCGCACCGGCGACCTCGGTTACGTGGACGAGGACGGCTTCCTGTTCATCCAGGGGCGCGCCGACGACGTCATCGTGCTGGGGAACGGCAAGAAGGTGATCGTCCGGCCGATCGAGGAGCACATGCGGACGAGTCCGGCGATCGAGGAGTGTGTGGTGTTCTGCCCCGCGCAGACGTCCCTGGTGGCGGTGGTCTCGCCTTCCTCCGACACGGCCGACCTCGAGGCGATCGCCGAACAACTGGCCCGCACCAACGCCTCGTTCGGCCGTGATGAACAGATTCGCAAGGTCGTCGTCGCGAGCCCGCGGCCCAGTATCGCCAACGGAATGCTCACGTCGCAGTTCAAGCCGAGACGACAGGCCATTTTCGCTGCCTTCCAGGCACAGATCACGAACAACCAGGACGGTATCCATGCCCAGTGACGTCGAGACCATCGCGCGGGAAAACCTGTCGGCCGCGCTCCAGCCGGCCGCGGATCCGCACGAGATCGAACTTGACCTCGAGTTGACCGACTACGGCTTGACCTCGCTGCAGAAGGTCCTGTTCCTGACTCGGCTCTGCGAGGACCTCACGGTCGACCTCGCACATCTGACCGAGCGCGACGTCGCAGAGATGCGCACGCTCCACGACGTTGTCGACACACTGTCACGCTACGCCGGAAAGGCTTCCTAGAGTGAGTTGGGCAGAGCTGGCCGCGGCCACCCTGGAGAACGACCACGTGAGGCTGCGTCCGATCAGTCCCGAGGACCGCGAGTCGATCCACGACATCGCGATGGACCCGGTGATCTGGCGCTACTTCGTGAGCCTGGTCGAGACGGAGGACGACTTCGACGCCTTCTTCCAGGGCATGGTCGCCGACCACGCGGCAGGCAGGCGTGTGGTCTTCCACATCACCGACAGGACGACGGGGCGATGCGCGGGGAGTATGAGCTTCGGCAACCTCTCCGAGGCGGACTCCCGCCTGGAGATCGGCTGGTCCTGGTTGGGCGTCGACTTCCAGGGCCGCGGCATCAACCGCTGGGCCAAGTACCTGCTGCTCGAGCACGCCTTCGAGAACCTGGGCGCCGAGCGCGTGGAGTTCAAGACGGACCAGCTCAACGCGCAGGCCCGAGCGGGCCTGCGCAACATCGGCGCCCTGGAGGAGGGCGTCCTTCGCAGCTTCAACCCGATGCCGGACGGCAGGCGCCGGGACGCTGTCTACTACAGCGTGCTGCGCGGTGAGTGGTCGTGGCTCAAGGACGAGCTGGCCACCCACGCGAAGGTGACCCGTCAGGGCATGGCGGTGTGACCGGCGGAGCGGGCGTCACCCATCTGCGTCTCCGCGGCGATCCCTATGAGGTCGGCCGACAGCACGGGGCAGCTCTCGCCGGTCCGCTGCGCGGCTTCGTCGACGACTCGCTCTGCCGCCTCAACCTGCTTCTGGACGAACCGGTCACGACGGCCGGGCTCGAACCGGTGCTGTCCGCGTTCGACAAGGTGATCACGGCAGAGCTGCCACGGCTGGCCGAGGAGATCACCGGACTCGCCGACGGGATCGGAATCCACCGCGACCAGGCGCTGCTGCTGCAACTGCGCCGGGAGATCCTGGGCTACCGGAAGATCCCGGCGCGAGGCGACTGCACCACCTACGCCAAGGCCGGTCCCCATCCGGTCCTGGCCCAGACGGTGGACCTCAACGGCGACCTGGACGATCAGATCAGCGTCCTCGACGTCCGACTCACCGGTTCCCCGCGCCGGGCCCTGGTGCTCAGTTTCGCGGGCCTGCTCGGCTATCTCGGGGTCAACAGCGACGGCCTGGCCGTGGGCCTCAACCTGGTCCTCGGCGGCGACTGGAAACCCGGAGTCCCGCCGTACCTCGCCATTCGCCATGTGTTGGACTCCGCTGCCACCGTCGACGAGGCGGTCGAGTGCCTCCGCGGTCTCCCGTTGGCCAGCTCACGGTCGTTCATGCTCTGCGACGCGGGCAAAGCGGTCTGGGTGGAGGCTCTGGACGGCGGGTTCCGGTGCCTCGAAGCCCAACAGGCCGAGCACACCAACCACTTCCTCCACCCCGAGTTCGAACCCTTCGACGAGATCAACGTCTTCGCGCGGAACTCCTCACGCCGAAGGCTGGAGGCGTGCCGCGCCGGTCTCGCCGCGATGGCGCCGGCCGCAGGGGTTGAGGAGCATTTCGCTCTGCTCTCGGTCCCTCCCATCCGAGTTGTCGGAACCGGTGACATCCGGTACGAGCGCACCGTCGCTGCTGCCGTCGCATTGCCGGGGAGCGGTCGGTTGTACATCAGGCCGGGTGATCCCGCCACATCTTTCACCAGGGAGTTCACCTTTGCGGACCCCGAACCGACTGCCACGTGATCCTCGGGCGCTGTGCGTACGCACCTACCTGGGATCCACAACATCTTGATCTTTTCGAACTCCGACGGGCGGGAACATGAACGTGCTCGATGACGAGAAACAAGAAGGTGCTGCCGTCAGCGTCGCCGGGATCGACGTCGACGACCTCTCCAGACTGCTGATGATCAGGCACTTCGAGCAGACCGTCCTGGACCTGTTCGCGCGCGGGCTGCTCAACGGCACCACGCACACCTGCCTCGGCCAGGAGTACGTGCCGGTGGCCCTGCGGCCGCTGCTGGCCCCGGACGACTTCGTGTTCAGCAACCACCGCGGCCACGGACACTACCTGGCCCGCTTCGACGACCCCGAGGGCCTGCTGGCCGAGATGACCGGCCGCGAGGGCGCCGTCTGTTCGGGCGTCGGCGGCAGCCAGCACATCTTCCGGGGCACCTACCTGTCCACCGGGGTGCAGGGCGAGAGCCTGCCGGTGGCCGCGGGCACGGCCCTGTGGTTCCAGCGGACCGGCCGGCCCGGGATCGCTGTGGCCTACATCGGCGACGGCACCTGGGGTGAGGGCGCCGTCTACGAGGCGTTGAACCTGGCCGCGCTGTGGCGGCTGCCGCTGCTGGTGGTCGTGGAGAACAACGGCATCGCGCAGACCACGCCGACCGCGCGCGCCATGGCCGGCGACATCGCCGGGCGGGCCGCGGCGTTCGGAATCGCCCATGTGTCCGTGACCGGCAGCGACGTCGCCGCGATCCGCGCGCGCCTGGCACCGGTGCTCGAACTAACGCGCACCGGCGGCGGGCCGGCCGTCGTGGAGTTCGCGACCCACCGCCTCGGCCCGCACAGCAAGGGCGACGACACGCGCTCCGCCGCCGAGGTCGCCGCCGAGCGGGAGCACGACTGGCACGACGCCTACCGACGCCTGGACCCCGACCTGTTCGCCAAGGTCGAGGACGAGCAGCGGACGCGGATCGCCGAGGCCGTGGACCGGGTCCTGGCCCGTCCGGCCTCGGTGTGGGAGAGGGGCTGAACGTGGAGCGTGTCGCTGAGAACCTCAACCGGGCTCTGCACGCGGCGTTCGCCGCCGACCCCGACCTGTTCCTGCTGGGGGAGGACGTCGCCGATCCGTACGGCGGCGCCTTCAAGATCACCAAAGGGCTGTCGTCGGGCTACCCCGACCGGGTCCTGAGCACGCCCATCAGCGAGCAGTCGCTGGTGGGCGTGGCCAACGGGCTGGCGCTGTCCGGCGGGCGCGCCATCGTCGAGATCATGTTCGGCGACTTCGCCACCCTTGCCTTCGACCAGATCGTGAACTTCGCGGCCAAATCGGTCGCGATGTACGGCCGCCGCGTCGAGGTCCCGGTGATCGTGCGCTGTCCCACCGGCGGGCGGCGCGGGTACGGCCCGACCCACAGCCAGAGCCTGCAGAAGCACTTCATCGGCGTGCCGCACCTGTCGGTGCACGAGATCTCGCCGTTCCACGACAGTACGGCGCTGCTGGCCGGCCTGCTCGACGAGGGCGAGCCGGCCGTCCTGTTCGAGGACAAGGTGCTCTACACACAGCCGATGCACGAGCCGGGGACCGACGGGCCGTTCGTCGCCGACTTCCCGTTCGGAGCCGGCGGCCCGGCACGGCTGCGGGCGTCGGACGGCGACGACGCGGCCGACTGCGTGATCATCGTGCCCGGTGGGGTGGCCCGGCGGGCGCTGGCGGCGGCCGGGACGCTGTTCGCCGAGCACGAGATCACCTGCGAGGTGATCGTTCCGACCCGGTTGTACCCGTTCGACGTGGAGCCACTGCTGCCCGCCCTGGCCGGCGCCGAGGTCGTGTGCCTGGTCGAGGATGGCGCCGCCGGCGGCACCTGGGGCTCGGAGGTCGCCGCGCGCGTCTATGAGCGGCTGTGGGGCCGGCTGCGGCGCCCGGTCCTGCTGTGCAGCGCCGAGGCCGAGGTGATCCCGACCGCCGCACACCTGGAGGAGACCGTGCTCCCCCAGGCTTCTGACATCCACCGCGCCATCTGGGAGGCGTTGCATGCGTGAACTGCTGCTGCCGAAGTTCAACAACAACGACGAGGGCTGCGTCCTGGTCGGCTGGACGGTCGACGACGGCGCCGCGGTGTCCGCGGACGCGGTCGTCGCCGAGGTCGAGACTGCCAAGGCCCTGGAGGAACTCGTCGCGGAAGCGGACGGCGTCCTCCATCGGCTCGTCGAGGCCGGAGCGCACTGCGCGTTCGGGCGGCCCGTGGGGCTGCTGTTCGACAGCCGCCAGGAACGGGACGACTACCTGGCGGCCGCCGTCGTGACCACCGCACCCGAGGGTGAGGGCGAGGGCGAGGACCACGAGGGCGGTCCGGACCCGATCCTCAGCGATGCCGCACGCACCCTCGCCCAGGAACGCGGCATCCGGACCGAGCAACTGCGCACGCTCGGCAAGCGGGTGGTGAAGGCCTCCGACGTCCAGCGGCTCATCGACCAGCGGCCCATCGATCAGGGGTTCATGGAGCAGGGGTTCATGGAGCAGGAGTTCATGGAGCAGGAGTTCATGGACGAGGGGGCGGTGTCCGTGGCGGCTGGGGCGTCCGCGGACGCCGTCGTCGTCAGCCTCAGTCCGCGCCAGCGCGCGGTGGCCGCCGTCGTCAGCGAGGCGCACCGCACCATCCCGGCCGCCTTCGCCGCGATCGCGGTCGACCTGACAGTGTTCCGCGCCACCCGCGGCGGCGCCCCGTACGGCCTGGTCGAGCTCCTGGTCAAGGCCATTGCCGCTCGCCACGCCGACTTCCCGCTGTTCTTCGCCACGTCCGGTGCCACGTCCGGTGCGGACCACACCCTCACCCTCGCGTCGGCCGCCAACGTCGGGGTCACCGTCGACGTCGGGACCGGGCTGTTCATCCCGGTGCTCAAGGACGCCGCTCACCGTCCGATCGCCGACCTGGCCGACGACCTCATGGATTTCCGAGTCAGCGCCTTGCGGCAGAACTTCCGCGAGGACGCGTTCGCCGACGAGGCCATCACCCTCTCGCTGCACAACGATCCGGACATCATCCTGGCCGCGCCGATCGTCCATCCGGGCCGCACCTGCGTGGTGACCCTGTGCGCAGAGCGGAGCGAAGTCGCGCTGACCGAGGACGGTATGCCGTTCACCCGGCCGGTCACCACGGTCGCGGTCACCTACGACCACCGCTATCTCAACGGCCGCGACGCGGTCCGCTTCCTCACCGCGGTGAAGCAGGACCTGGAGAGCGCCGACGCCATCGCCAGGCTCGCGGGCTGACGGGGCGCTGCGCGCCGCCCACCAAGCAGCCGACGACCCTACGTCCGCCGGTCCACGGGTCGGCGGTGCGGCCGGCCGCACCGCCGACCCGATCCTGCCCTGCCTCGGCGCGGCGCTCGCCGGGACGCTCCCAGCCTGGCCGGCAGACCCGACAACGCCTCGCAGGTGACCCTGGCGGGAGGCCTTGCCGCCGGCGACGACCCCCGGTCCCCGATCGCGGACAACCCGGCCTCGGGGACGGCAGACTCAACCAGCAACGGAGCCAGACGATTGGTGTCGTCACCCGGAACCGGCGCCGGGTGCAGGCCCGACAGTCGGCGCTTCGGCGGGTCGGCCTCGGCGCGGGCACGGTGGATCCGCACCCTGGCCGGGTGACCGCGGCGGCATGGGAAGGATCAGGGTCAGATCGTGCGCTGGTCGGGCACGTCGGCGCCGCACGCGTCCTGCAGTCGCTTGAGATAGGTCAAGCCGGTCATGACCTCGTCCGTCGGCAGTCCGAAGTCGATGAGACACGCGATCTCGTCCGCGCCGAGTTCCGCGAGCCGCGCCACGACCTGCTCGCCCTTGTCGACCGAGCCGAGCAGGCCGACGTTGTCGAAGTAGTGCTCGAAGGCCCGCTCGACGAGCATGTCGATCTCGTCCGGCTCCAGGTCTCCGGTGCTGAGGTCCGACGTCAGGATGAGCCCGAGTGAGCTGCGCATGTAGTCGCTCAGCGACGGCCGGACCAGCTCTCGGACGCTGTCGGTGTCCTCGCCGAGGTACGTGTGCACCATCACCGCGACGTGGCCCGGCCAGCCGGCGTCGGTCGCGGCCTTCCGGTACTCGGCGATGTTGTGCGCCAGCTGTTCGGGACTCTGGCCGAGCAGGTGGGTGAGGAGACCGGCTCCGATCCGGCCGGCGCTCCGGAAGGTCTCGACGTCGCCGACACTGGCGACCCAGATCGGCAGGTCGGTCTGGACCGGCGGCGGGAACGACCGCACCTTCACCGGGTTCCCCGAGCCGTCGGTGACCTCGATTGCCTCGCCGCGCCACAGGGCACGCACCTGCTCGATCCGCTCGTACATCTCCGTCCGGCGGTTCGTGTAGGCGGCCGGATTCAGGGCGAAGTCGACGGCGTGCCAGCCGGAGGCGAAGGACACCCCGACTCGGCCCCGGGAGATGTTGTCCACCACGGACCACTCCTCGGCGATCCGCAGCGCGTGGTGCAACGGTGCCACGACGCTGCCCGCCCGGATCTTGACACGCTTCGTCGTCGCGGCGATCGCCGCGCTGGTCACCGAGGGGTTCGGATAGGTCCCACCGAAGGGGTGGAAATGGCGTTCCGGGGTCCACACCGCCGCCAGGCCGTTCTCGTCGGCGAAGCGGGCGCCATCGAGCAACAACCGGTATCGGTCGGCCTCGGCGCCTCCGCTGTCGTTGGCGAAATAGAAGAGGCTGAGATCCATCGTGCGTACTCCCCAGCGGATAATGGTTCGGAGTCGGGGGTGTGTGGCGAATATCGGTCAGTAAATGCGCCCGATCCTGATTCATAGCACTCTCGTTCTTCGCGGACACACTCTTCGCGGACCGCGGTGGAAAAGGCCGATGGAGTGTTGTCTCGCCGGCGAGACAAGCGCACGATGGACCCGTCCTTCGGGAAATCAGGTTTCGTTCACCGGCCTGCGAGAGCTGACCGATGAAGTGCGAGAGGTGGTCAAGTGACGGTCGACAGCGGGTTCCGTAACCCCATGGACGAGCTGGTGGTCGGCAAGGTGCGGGAGCTTCTGGGGAATCCGGGCATCGGCGTCGGCGACGACTTCCTGGCCGTCGGCGGCAACTCCATCATCGCCGTCCGCCTCGGCCAGGCCCTCCGCCAGGAGCTCGGGATATCCCGGATCACGGGCGTCATCCTCAAGAACCCATTGCTCAGCGACCTCAGCGACGTGCTGAGCGAACTGGTCGGCGAGGCGTCCTGACCGTCAGCGTCAGCAGGAGACGGAAACCCCCGTCTCGCCGGCAAGACATCGAGCCGATGTCACCTTGCGGTGGACGGTGTTCCGGCCCATTTTTTAGTGATCGGTGACAGCGCCCTCGGTCAACGGCGCTTCGACCTCTTCTGGAAATCGGCATCATCCCCTTCCAGCCCTTTTTCCGGACTTGACAGATCGGTTGGAGTTCCTTCGTGCCCGGAATGCCGTACAACAAAGACACCCGGCCGCGGATCGGTTTCCTGTTCCCAGGACAGAGCTCCGAGTACGTCGGCATGGGCGTCGAGCTCCATCGCGAGCACGCGTTGTTCCGCGCGGGCATCGACCGGTACGCCGATCAGTTCCGCCGGCTCACCGGCGTCGGTCCGCTCGACGTGTTCGCCGACCCGGCCGCCCAGACCCGGGCCGAGCTGCTCCAGCCCGCGGTCTTTCTGCTGCAGGTCGCGTTGGCGGAGTTCTGGACCTCGTGCGGGGTGCGGCCGGACGCGGTGGTCGGCCACAGTCTCGGCGAATACGCGGCCGCCTGTGTGGCGGGGGTGTTCGGCGTCGAGGAAGGGCTCGAACTCGTCAGCGCCCGCGGCCGGGCCTTCGCGGCCGTGCCCGGCGCCGGGCGGATGGTCGCCGTGGGCGGTCCTGACCCGGCGGAGCTGGAGCGCCTGGTCGCGGCACACGGCGGCGCGGCGTCGGTGGCGGCGTACAACGCCCCGGAGCGGATCGTCGTCTCGGGGACCGACACAGCGATGGGGGAGTTGGTGGCGGCGTTCGAGCGGCGAGGTTGGCTGACGATCCCACTGGAGACCACCCACGCCTTCCACTCGACGCTGGTCGCCCCGGCCGTCCCGGCGCTGGTCGCGGCGGCGGGCCGGATCCGGCACCGGACCACGGCCGTGCCGCTGGCGCTGAACCTCACCGGGGGCTGGGCCGCGGGCGGGGAGCTCGGCGCGGAGTACTGGGGCCGGCAGCTCACCTCACCGGTCAGGTTCATGGCGGGAGTCCGGGCACTGATGGACAGCGGCTGCACGGTCCTCCTGGAGGTGGGGCCCGGACGGACGCTGACCACGGCCGGCCGGGCGCAGAGCGACGGGAGTGAGCTCTGGCTGGCGGGGTTGTCGCCTCGGACACCGGATTCGGTGACGGTACTGGATCACCTGACCCGGTTGGAGGAGGCGGGGATTCCGGTCGACTGGGTGAGGTACCACGCGCCGTTCCGTGCGAGGGGGCGGACGGTCGGTGATCGGCCGGGAGCGGATCGGCCGGCTCCGGCGCCGGCCACCGAGCTGCCGTTCCGGTTCGAGCGGGTCGTGATCCACGAGTCGGCGAGCGCTGCGGGGTCCGGAGTCGCGGTGGTCCGGCACCGGGTGGGTGAGACGGCGCGAGAGGTGGTCGACGTCTCGGTCGTCGACGACGCCGGCCGGCCGGTCGTCGAGGTCGTCGGGCTCGAACTCGGGGCGGGGACCGGTGAGGAGGCGGGCGGGCCGGACCAGCTCTCGCCCCAGGAGGCGGAGCGGCTGCTGGCCTCGCTCGACGCGCTGAACGAGGACCAGTTGCACGCCCTCCTGCCTCTGTGGGCCGGCCCAGATGCTTCCACCCCCGTCGGATCGACCGAGGAGTGACACCCATGACTGACTACGACCTCCGGAAGAAGCTGGAGGCGGCGCTTCGGGCACGGGCCGGACAGTCGCGCACCGAGCATCCGCTCTCGTACGCGCAGAGCTCGATGTTGATGCTGCATCAGATGGACCCGGACAGCGCGTCCTACAACGTCGCCCTCACCGCTCGGTTCACCGGCGGATTCGACGCCGCCGCGTTCCACGGCGCGCTGCAGTCGCTCGTCGGGCGGCACGCGGCGCTGCGCACCACCTTCAGCCGGGCGGGCGCCGACGACGGGGACCGCCCCGCGGGCCGTCAGACCGTCCACGGCTGGCTCGAGCCCGACTTCGCCGAACTGGATGCCCGTCAGTGGACTGAAGGAGCACTTCGCGAGGCGGTGCGAGCCGCCTACCGCGAGCCGTTCGACCTCGTGACCGGGCCTGCCCTTCGAGCGCGGGCCTACCTGGTGGCGCCTGGAGAAGCGGTCGTTCTGCTGGCCGCCCACCATGTGGTGTGCGACTTCTGGTCGCTCGGCACCATGCTGGCCGAACTCGAGCAGCTCTACGTCGCCGAGACCGAACGGCGCCTGGCGCGGCTGCCCGGGCGCAACAATCCGTACAGCGACTTCGTCGCGTATCAGCGGGAGCTGATCGCCGACGAACGGGGTGACCGGGCCCGCTCCTACTGGCACGCCCAGCTCTCCGGTGACCTGGAACCGGCCGAATGGCCCCGGTTCGATCTGGACCCGGCGGACGCCGATGGCGGCGGTTCGCTCATGTTCCCCATCCCCGCAGAACTCGCCGCCGACGTGTTCGCGCTGGCCAAGGCGGAAGCGGTCACGCCCTACGTCGTACTCCTGACGGCCTTTCAGGTTCTCGTCGGCCGCTATACCGGCCGGTCTGACGTGCTCGTCGGGAGCCCGTTCGCCGGCCGCACCGACCCGGCGCTGGCCGAATGCGTCGGGAACTTCGTCAACTCCGTCGTGCTGCGTGCGGACCTGAGCGACGCCGTCTCGTTCCGCGAGCAGCTCGGCCGGACCCGCCGCACCGTCGCCGAGGCGTTCGAGCACCAGGACTATCCGTTCGAGCTGCTCGTCAGCGAGCTGGCGCCGCGCCGGGTGGACGGTCGCAATCCGATCTTCCAGGCGATGTTCATCTATCAGAAGTCCAGTCGGCATCCGGCGCACGCCGCCCTCCACGCGGCCGAGGAGGGCGCGGCCCCGGTCGCCTGGGCCGGACTGTCCGCGGCGCCCTTCCCGCTGGCCAAGCAGGACGACCAGCTCGAGCTCACGCTTGAGGTCGTCCACGACGGCGACCGGCTCGTCGGACTGCTCAAGTACCGCAAGTCCGTCTTCTCCGCGGCCGCGGCCGGCCGTGCCGCCGAGCACTACGCGACGCTGTTGCGGGCCGCGGTCGCCGGCCCTGACCGCAGTGTGGCGGATCTGCCGATTCTGACCGAGGCCGGGCACGGCGGCGACCGGCACCCCGAGCCGGTGTCCGCCGCGTCGGACGACAGCTTGGCGGCCCGCTTCCGGCAGGCCGCGGAGCAGCACGCCCATCGAACGGCAGTGCGCTGCGATGGAGACCAGCTCACGTATGCCGAGCTCGACGAGCTGGCCGGACGCTGGACGGCCCGGCTGCGGGCCGAGGGCGTCGGGCCGGGCAGCCGGGTCGCCCTCCTGCTCGAGCCCTCCCTCGACACCGTGGCCGCGATCGTCGCGGTCCAGCGGGCCCGGGCGGCCTACCTGGTCCTGGACCCGTCCGATCCCGCGGCATGGTGCCGGACGGTGCTCGAGGACAGCGGAGCGCGCGTGGTGCTCACCCAGCCGGACCTGGCCGGTCTGCTGGACGGTGCCGCGGTGCCGGTCCTGGTCATGCCGGAGACCGAGCTGCCGCCGGCCGGCGAGCCCGGCGATCTGCCGCGAGCCGGCGACGTGGCCCGCACCGTCTACACCTCCGGCTCGACCGGGACGCCCCAGGGGATCGACATCGAGCACGGCAATGTCCTGACGCTGCTGGAGTCGATACGCGAGCACGTCGTCATCGACGAGACCGCGGTCGGGGCGTTTCTCCACCCGGCCGGTTCCGATCTGTCGCTGTGGGGCACCCTGCTGGCCGGGGCGTGCCTGGTCGTCGTGGAGTCCGGGGCGGCCCGATCGCCTGACATCTTCCACAAGCTGCTCGTCGAGGAACGGGTCACCCACCTGGTCCAGACCCCCTCCGCCCTGCACGGCCTGTCCGCCGTGGTCCGGCGGACCGGGGCCCAGGGGCTGGCACTGAGGCACGTCTTCTCGTGGGGCGAGCCTCTGCCCGCGCCGTTCGCCCGGACCGTCCGCGAGTGGTGCGGGACGCTGTGGAACATGTACGGCCCGGCCGAGACCACGGTCTGGGTCACCGCGCAGCCCGTCGGGCCCGAAGACTGCGCGGGAACCAGCGTGCCGGTCGGACTCCCGCTGGCGCACGCCCGGGTCCACGTCCTCGACGAGCACGGGCAGCCCGTGCCGCCGGAGTTCACCGGCGAACTGCACATCGGCGGACCGTGCGTCAGCCGGGGTTACGTCAACCAGTCGCAGCTGACGAAGGAACGCTTCCTCGAGAGCCCCCTCGAGCCGCAGGGCCGGCTGTACCGCACCGGCGATCTGGCGCGGACCAACACCCGGGGGCAACTGGAAATCCTGGGACGGGTCGACGACCAGGTCACGATCAGCGGGTTCCGGGTCGAGCTGGAAGGCGTGGCAGCCCAGCTGGACAAGGTGCCCGGTGTCAGAAGGTCGACGGCGTTGGTCGTCGGCGCGGGCGTCGACGACAGCCGCCTCGTCGCCTGCGTGATACCCGAGCCGGGGTGGAACCTGACGGAAAGCGCCCTGAGAGCGGAGTTGCGTTCCACGCTGCCGCCTTCCATGGTGCCCACCGCGATCGGGTTCTTCGACGCGTTCCCGCTCGACGCCGGTCAGAAGGTCGACCGCGCGCGACTGGCCGAGCAGTTCGCGAGCACGGCCGCTCGAACCGGCGTCGCCGGGGCGCCGAGCGACCACGAGCGCCGGGTGGCGGCCGTCTGGCAGCAGGTGCTGCAGCGCCAGGACATCGGCCGCGAGGACAACTTCTTCGATCTCGGCGGCAACTCCATGCTGCTGCTGCAGGTCTACGAACTGCTCGCCGGCGACGCCGCGGACCCGCCCTTGAAGGGGTCCGAGATGTTCCGCTATCCGACCGTGGCCAGTCTGGCCGCGCGGCTCGGCGGGGCCGACGGCGCGCCCGCTGCCGCCGGCGACAGCGGGGGCCGCGACCGGGACCGGACGTCGAGCCGACGCACCCGGCTGGCGGACGACACGGTCCGTGGCGCGCGCCTGCGGGCCCGGGAACGGGGAGGGAGGAATGCCTGACGCCGACGAGACCGACGTGACGATCCGGTCGAACGACGTGGCCGTGATCGGGATGTCCGGCCGGTTTCCCGGCGCCCCCGACGTGGACGCGTTCTGGAGCCGGTTGCGAGCCGGGGACGAGCTGCTGACCACCTACACCGACGACGAACTCCTCGCGGCCGGGGTGCCCGAGCGGGTACTCCGCGATCCGCGTTACGTCCGGCGAGCGGCCGTCCTGCCCGACGCCTTCGACTTCGACCCCGAGTTCTTCGGCTATACCCGGCGCGAGGCGAAGCTGATCGATCCCCAGCAGCGGATCATGCTGGAGGTCGCGTGGGAACTGCTCGACACCATCGGCTACTCCGGCGGGGCCGGCGGTCAGGCGGTCGGGGTGTTCGCCGGCGCGGCGATGAACACGTACCTGACGAACGTCGTGGCCAAGTCCTGCGACCTGCTGACCTACGACGGCATCGAGCTCATGGTCGCCAACGACAAGGACTATCTGACCACGCGGATCTCCTACAAGCTGGGCCTGAAGGGGCCGAGCGTCGCCGTGCAGACCGCCTGTTCGACATCGCTGGTCGCCGTGCACGTGGCCGCGCAGAGCCTGATCGCGGGGGAATGCGACATCGCGCTGGCCGGCGGCGTCTCGGTGATCGCCAACGCGTATCCGGGCTATATATACGGCGAGGGGATGATGTTCTCCCCGGACGGCCGGTGCCGTCCCTTCGACGCGGACGCCGACGGCACCACGTTCGGCGACGGCGTCGGCCTGGTGGCCCTGAAGCGGCTCGCCGAGGCGATCGAGGACGGCGACCGCATCCTGGCCGTGCTGAAGGGCTCGGCGGTCAACAACGACGGGTCCGACAAGATCGGCTACACCGCCCCGAGCGTCGAAGGGCAGCGGGCGGTGATCAGCGAGGCGCACGCGGTCGCCGGGGTGGACAGCGACACCATCACGTACGTCGAGGCGCACGGGACCGCGACCGCCCTGGGCGACCCCATCGAGTTCACCGCTCTCAGCGAAGCCTTCGGCGACGGCGGCGCCCAGCCCGGGCAGTGCGCGCTGGGCTCGGTCAAGGCGAATGTCGGGCACCTGGCCGCCGCCGCCGGAATCACCGGGTTCATCAAGACGGTGCTGGCCCTGCGGCACCGGGAGATCCCCGGCCACCCGACCTTCACCCGGCCCAACCCGGAGATCGAGCTGGCCGGCAGCCCGTTCCACATCAATGCTCTGCCGATGGCATGGCCGTCGGGCCCGACCCCGCGGCGGGCCGCGGTCAGCTCGTTCGCCATCGGCGGCACCAACGTGCACGTCGTGCTGGAGGAGGCGCCACCGCTGCCCGCGCGGCCGACGCCGGACGCGGGTCCCCGGCTGCTCGCGGTGAGCGCCAAGAGCGACCGGGCGCTGCGCGACCTGGCCGGCCGGCTGGCCGACGTGCTGGCGCGGCCGGACGCCCCCGGCCTCGCCGACGCCGACTACACGCTGCGGGCCGGCCGACGCGGGTTCGCGTATCGCCGCGCGGTCGTCGCGGACGACCACGCCACCGCCGTGGCCGGACTGCGGGCGATCGCCGCGGGCGCCGCGGCGGCGGAGACCGCCCCGGCCGTGTCGTTCCTGTTCGGCGAGGTCCCGGTCGAAGATTTCCGGGTGCTGGCCGAGCGAGTGCCGGCCGTGGCCGACATCGCGCAGCGGTCCGTCGACAGCGCCCTGATCCGCGCACAGAGTCCGCCGGCCGCGCGGGTGACCGCCGGACTGGTGCTCGCGACGCTGTGGGCCGAATCCGGCGCGCGACCCGACGCGGTCGGCGGCGCCGGAGCCGGTGAAGTCCTCGCGGCCTGCTTCAGCGGGGTCCTCGACGAGACCGAGGCGCTGGCCCTGCTGTCCTGGCGGGCCGGACTGCTCGACGGCCCGCCGGAGGTGCGGCCGCGGGTCCCGCGGGTCCCGATCCTGTCGGCCGTCGTGGGCGGCGAGCTGCCCGAGTCGCGAGCCCTCGACCCGCTGCACTGGACGCGGGACGTATGGGAGGGCGGCCGGCTGGCCGAGGCCTTCGGGGGCCGGACCGCGGACGGGGCGACGGTGGTCGTCATCGGAACCCCGGCCGAACCGCTGCCGGGGGACTCCGGCCCGGACGGCGGCTCGGAGTCGTCGCCGGTGGCGCGGCTGCTCCACGACGCGGCCCGACTGTGGACCGCCGGTGTGCCGGTGGACTGGTCGGACTGGTCCGGCCAGGAGTCCCACCGGGTCCCGCTGCCGGCACATCCGCTGTATCGCAGCAGGCTGCGGCTGGACGAACCGGACCAGGCGCCGTCGGCGGCCCCCGCCGGCCCGCCGCGCGGCGAGGAGCTGAAGCGGCTGCTGGCGAAGCTGTGGACCGAGGTGCTGCGCACCGAGGTCGACCGCTACGACCAGAGCATCTTCGACATCAACGACGACTCGATGCTCGCCGTGCGGCTCGCCCGCCGGATCGGGACGGAGCTCGGCGTCCCCCTGCGGACGATCGATCTGCTGAAGAACCCGACGATCGACCGCCTGGCGGCGCACCTGGCCCGGGTCGGCTGACGTGAACCACGAGGAGAACACCGTGGAGCCACTGCTCCCAGAGGTCGTCGCGATGGTCGGCGGCTATTTCGACATCCGGCCGGACGCGCTGGATCCGGACGTCTCGTTCACCGAACTCGGTGCGGACTCGATGGCGCTGCTCGGCATGCTGCGGCTGGTCGAGGAACGCTTCGGCTGCAAGGTCCCGCTCCGGCAGCTGTTCGGCGACATCCAGACGCCTGCCGCGCTGGCGGCGCACCTGGCGGCGAACGCGCCGGCCACGACGCCGCCGGAGGCTGCGGCGACCCCGGCCGCCGGTGCTGTGATCGCCGCGGCCGTCGACGTGCCGCGGACCCCCTCACCCGCGCCGGTGGCGCCGGTCTCGGCCGACACCGTGTCGGCGCCCGGAGCCACGACGGCAGTCGAGCGGCTGATCACCGAACAGCTCGCCGTCATGCGAAGCCAGCTCGAACTCCTGGCGGGCGGTGCCGCCCCGGGCGCCGGACCCGTCGTCGTCGAACCGGCGCCCGCAGCCCGTCCGGCAGGGCGACCGGCCTCATCCCGGCCGGCCGCCCCGCTCGCACCCGGTGCGCGCGGCGGAGCCGGCCTCGTGGAGTCGGAAGAGCGTGTCCGGTATCTCAAGGTCCTGGCCGAGCGGTTCGGCAGCAGGACGAAGGGCTCGAAGGAGTTCGCCCAGCGGTTCCGCCCGCTGATCGCCGACAGCCGCTCGTCCATCGGCTTCCGGCCGACGACCAAGGAGATGCTCTACCCGATCGTCGCCGAACGCGGGCAAGGCGCGCGGCTGTGGGACATCGACGGCAACGAGTACGTCGACCTCACCCTGGGGTGGGGCGTCCACCTCCTCGGGCACAACCCGCCCGCCGTCATGGCGGCCCTGCGCGAGCGGCTGGACCTCGGCTTCGTCATCGCCCCGCGCACCGAGGTGGTCGAGGAGGTCGCCGCCGGCCTGATCGAACTCACCGGCATGGAGCGCGTCGCCTTCCTGAACACCGGCACCGAAGCGGTCATGACCGCCCTGCGCATCGCCCGGACCGCGACCGGCCGCGACGACGTCGTGGTCTTCTCCACCGCCTACCACGGTCACGCGGACAGCGTGCTCGCCGCGGCCTCCTCCGAGAACGGCGTGCGGACCACCCGGCCGATCACCTCGGGCATCCCGGCGCGCGCGGTGGAGAACGTGCACGTGCTCGAATTCGGCACCGACGACGCCCTGGAGTTCATCGACAGGCACGGTCCGCGGCTCGCCGCGGTCATGACCGAGCCGGTGACCCTCCGCACCCCCGGAGTGCAGAACCCCGAATTCCTGCGCCGGGTCCGGGAGATCACCCGGCGGCACGGCACGAAGCTGATCTTCGACGAGATGGTGACCGGGTTCCGCTGCCACCCGGCCGGTGTCCAGGGGCTCTACGGCATCGATGCCGACCTGGCCACGTACGGCAAGATCATCGGCGGTGGCATGCCGATCGGCGTGATCGCCGGCCGGGGCGGGATCATGGACACGATCGACGGCGGCGTATGGGACTTCGGCGACGGCTCCCGCCCGACCGCGGAGTCCACCTTCTTCGCCGGCACGTTCAGTCAGCATCCGATGACCATGGTGGCGGCCCGGGCGGTTCTGAACCACCTTCGCGGCGAGGGCCCTGCCCTGCAGCGGGACCTCGATCGCAGGGCCGAGGTGTTCGTCGGCCAACTGAACGCCGACTTCCGCGAGCTCGACGTGCCGATCGAGGTCCGCCGGTTCTCCTCGTTCTTCCGGTTCGAGCACGAACAGAACATGGACCCCCTGTACCTCAACCTGCTCGACCGCGGCGTGTTCGTCTGGGAGCTGCGCAACTTCTTCCTGTCCACGGCACACGAGCAGGCCGACCTCGACCACATCCGGACAGCGGTCCGCGACTCGATCACCGAGCTGCGGGAGCACGGTGTGCTCGGCCCCGGCCCGGCGGCCCCGGCCGGGGCCGTGGTGTCGCCGCCCGCGCCGCGCAGCACCCTCGCACAGCGGCAGCAGGCGGCACTGGACGAGGGCGGCGTGCCGGCGTATCAGATGTCCGTCGGCTTCTGGCTGGACGGCCGGCTGGACCGGGACGCGCTGCGCGGCGCCGTGCGGGGCCTGGTCGCGCGGCACGAGACCTTGCGGACCACGCTCGCTGCCGACGGCGTGACACTCGTCGTGCATCCTGCCGCGGAGACGGTGCTGGACGAGGTTCTGACCGAACACGACTGCCCGGATGACGACGACCTCGACCGCTTCCGGCAGTCCTGGGCCGAGCAGCGGCTCGACCTCGCGGCCGGGCCGGTGTTCCGCGCCGCGATCGTGCGGACCGCTCAAGAGCGGCATCTGCTGCTGATCTCCGGGGCGCACGCCGCGGTGGACGGCTGGTCGTTCAGCGTCCTGGTCGACGACCTCGTCGCGCTGTACAACGCCGGCTGTCAGGATGTCCGGCCCCTGCTGCCGCCCGCGGCGCAGTTCCGGGACTACGCCGCCTGGCACGAGCGGGTCGTCGGCGGCCCCGACGCCGCCGAGCACCGGGACTACTGGCGCACTCTGCTCCAGGGCGCGGCGGCTCCGGAGCTGCCCGGGTCCGGAACGTCCGGGCCCTTCCCCTACAGGGCGGTGCGGCACAGCGTCCGGCTCGACTCCGCGTTCTGCGACCGGATGCGCGACACCGCCCGAGAGCAGGGCGCGACGGTGTTCGCCTACCTGGTCGCGGCCTGGGGCGCGGTGCTGCACCAGGTGACGGGGCAGGAAGACATCGTCGTCCCGGTCCTGGCGGCGCGCCGCCCGCCGGAGCTGGACGAGGTGGTCGGGTACTGCTCTAACCTGCTGCCGCTGCGGCTGCGACGGACGGCGGACGTCCTGGCCGCGGACTACGTGGCCGACGTCATGGAACACCTCGTGACCGGGCTCGAGACCCAGGACCACCCGTTCGCCGATCTGATCGTGGAGCTCGCGCCCGGAACCGGCCTGCGCGCCGACCTGCTCGCGACGTCCATCTCGTTCTACCGCCGCGTGGCGGCGCCCCCGATGGACGGGCTCACCGTGTCGGAGGCCGACCCGCTGCCGATCACTCACACCGGCCACCCCCTGGCGCTGAACATCATCGAGGGCGCGGACGGCTTCCGGTGCGACTTCGAGATCGCGACGGACGTCGTCGCCCCCGACCTCGCCGCCGACGTCGCGCGCCGCTACCACGACCTGCTCGCCGGCCTGCTCGCGCACGGCGAGCGCCCGCTGGCCCAGCTGGACCGTCCCGACCATGACGACCTCTGAGCACCACCCCGGACATGACCACGACAGCCCTCGGACAAACGGGAGCCGCAAGACCATGATCACGGCAGGCTTGAAACTCACGCAAAGCGGCGGCATCGCGATCCTCGACGAGGACCGTCTGGTGTTCAACGTCGAGATGCAGAAGATCGCCAACGGCGGCCGGTACAGCAACGTCGACGAACTCGACGACCTGGTCGGCGTCCTGGACAAGTTCGACCTCAAGGTCGGCGACGTCGGCACGTGGGCGTTGGACGGCTGGGACGGCGCCGCCAACGGCCACGTCAAGGTGCTCGCCGGCGGGATGGGGACCGAGGTCCTGGTCGCCCCCTACCGGGAGACCGACCTGGTGCCCGACCCGGCGCTGCCGGGCCACCGCGGCCGGATCGTGATCGGCGGCCAGGCGCTGGACTACGACAGCTACGTCCACGTCGCCGGCCACCTGGCCTCGGCCTACTGCACCAGCCCGTTCGCCCGCCGCGGCGAGCCGTCGATGGTGCTGGTCTGGGACGGCGGCTGCTTCCCGCGGCTGTACTGCGTGGACGCCGACGGCCGGATCGAGGCCGGCGGCGAGGCGTTCCCGCTCATCGGCCACACCTACGCGATGACCTCGCAGTACTGGGGTCCGTTCAAGCGGCAGAACAAGTCGGAGAACGTCGACGACCTCTCCGTGGCCGGGAAGATGATGGCGTACATCGCCCTGGGCACCTCGAAGGAGCAGGTCAAGCAGGTCTTCCGCGAGGAGTTCTTCGCGTTCTTCGACGCCGACTCGCCGCGGGTGCGGGAGTACCGGCGGGCCATCATCGGGTGCGGCAGCACCGGTGAGCCGTCGCACGCCTACGTGCACCAGTTCCTCTCCGCCGTGCAGGCCCGCACCGCCGCCCTCGGCATCTCCGACGAGGACGTGCTGGCCAGCGTCCACACGTTCCTCGAGGAACTGCTGATCGACCGGGTGACCAAGAAGATCCAGACGTGGAAGGGCGGCGGCGCCTGGAACCTGTGCTTCGCCGGCGGCTGCGCGCTGAACATCAAGTGGAACAGCGCCCTGCGCTCTCACCCGACGATCAAGGCCATGTGGGTGCCGCCGTTCCCGGACGACTCCGGCGTCGCCATCGGTACGGCCTGCCTGGCCGCGGCCGGCGGCTCCGGGCTCCGGCCGATCCAGTGGGGCACCCGGCTGGGCCCGGCTCTCGAACCGACGCCGGACGTGCCGCGCGGCTGGAGCACGTCGCCCTGCACGCCGGAGGAACTGGCCCAGATCCTGCACACCACAGGCCAGCCCGCGGTCGTGCTCGACGGCCGTGCTGAACTGGGACCCCGCGCGCTCGGCGGGCGCAGCATCATCGCATCGGCGGTCGAGGCGTCGATGAAGAGGCTCCTGAACGACGTGAAGAGCCGGGAGCCCTACCGGCCGGTCGCGCCCATCTGCCTGGAAGAGCATGCCCCGACCGTCTTCGAACCGGGCACGCCGGACCCGTACATGCTGTTCGAACACTGGGTCCGTCCCGAGTGGATCGACCGCGTGCCGGCCGTCATGCACCTGGACGGCACCGCACGGCTGCAGACCGTCAACGCGTCCGACGACCCGAACCTGCACGCCATCCTGCGCGAGTACTACAAGTGCAGCGGCATCCCGGTCCTGTGCAACACCAGCGCGAACTACAACGGCCGCAGCTTCTTCCCCGACGTCGCGTCGGCGATCGAGTGGGGCCAGCTCGACCTGGTGTGGAGCGAGGGCGTCCTGTACCGGCGGGAAGACTCGGCGTTCTGAGACGGCGTGTGAGTGCCGGGCAGTCAACGGTGCGACGGGATCGTTCGCCTGATCGGGTGACGACGTAGACGTACGCAACGGACAGGGCTCCCGTGTCGGTGAGAGAGGTGTTCGGCACCTCAACTCACCGGCACGGGAGCCCTGTTGGTTCCGTATGCGGGGTGCTCCCGGATCAAGCGGGTGTCGACGCGGCGAGGTCGACGCGGTGGGCCAGCTCCTCCACCGTCGTCGCCGCGAACAGGGTGATCAGGGGCAGGTCCACGCCGAAAGCCCGGCGCAGTGCGCACAGGGTCCGCAGCGCCAGCAGGCTGTCTCCGCCGAGCTGGAAGAAGTCGTCCTCGGCGGTGACCACCTCGGCCCCCAGCACCTCTGACCAGATCCGCGCTACGCGCTCCTGCGTGGCGGTGGCGAACCCGGCGGCGGGCCGCTCGACCGCGTCCGCCACGGGCGCCGGAGCGGGCAGAGCCTTGCGGTCGTGCTTGCCGTTCGCGTTCAGCGGTATCCGTGCGAGCAGCGTGATGGTGGACGGCACCATGTAGTAAGGCAGTTGGGTGCGCAGGTACTGCAGAAGAGCGACCGGGTCGGGGCTGCGTCCGGCTCGCGGCTCGACATAGCCGGCCAGGCGCCGCTCACCCAGGGCGTCCTCCCGGACGATCACGGCGGCGTCCTGGGCGTCCGGGTGCTGGCCGAGCACCGACTCGACCTCCTCGAGCTCGATCCGGAAGCCGCGCAGCTTGACCTGCCGGTCCACCCGGCCCAGCACCTCCACGTCACCCGTGGGAAGCATCCGCGCCAGGTCGCCGGTGTTGTACAGGCGGGCTCCCGGCCGCTCCGAGAAGGGGTGGGCAAGGAACCGCTCGGCGGTGAGCTCGGGGCGCCCCACGTAGCCGCGGGCCAGGGCCAGGCCGCCGACGTAGAGGGTGCCGTTCACGCCGACGGGCACCGGCTGGAGCCGGCTGTCGAGCACGTAGAACTGCGTGTTGGGCAGCGGGCGTCCGATCGGTACCGGCTCCTCGTCACCGCGCTCGGGCATCGGAGTCTCGAACAGGCCGCTGTCCACGGTCGATTCGGTGATGCCGTACGAGTTGACCAGACGCGTGCGGGGAGGACACAGCTTCGCCAGGTTCCAGTAGTCCTGCATGAACCAGATGTCCGCGCCGACGGCCAGCACCCTGAAGTTGTCCAGCATCCGCCCCTGCTCGGCCACATAGGCGCTGAGCCGGCGGATGACGACCGGGACGAGGTCGGCGAAGTCGATCCGCTCCCGCTGGAGCAGCGTGTACAGCCGCGCCGGATCCAGCAGCGCCTCACGGTGGCAGAGCACGAGCGTGCCGCCGGAGCACAGCGCGCGGACCATGTCGCCGGTGAACACGTCGAAGGCGATGTTCGCGGCCTGGAGATGCCGGCGCACCACCGTGCCCAGGCCGTAGACCCGCTCCCAGGAGCGGAAGGCGCTCATCAGGGCACCATGGGTGAGCATCGCCCCCTTGGCCCGGCCGGTCGAGCCCGAGGTGTACACGAGGAACGCCAGGTTGTCCGCGTTCGGTTCGGCGTGCCGCACCGGCGGGACGGCGGCCGGCTCGTCCTGCACCGCAACGGTGCCCTCGGCGAGCCAGTCGTCGAGGTAGCCGACGCTCACCCCTTCGGTGAGCCCGGGTACCGAGGCCACCACGTCGTGGCGGGTCAGGAGCAGGCGTACGGAGGCGTCCGAGAGCACGTAGCGCAGGCGGTCCACCGGGTGGGCCGGATCGAGCGGCACGTACGCGCCGCCCGCCTTGAGGACGCCGAGCAGGGCCGCCACCGAGTCGGGGCAGCGCGGCGCGCAGAGCCCCACTCGGGACTCCGGGCCGACGCCGAGCGCGCGCAGCCGGGCGGCGATGATCCCGGCCCGCCGGTCGAGTTCGCGGTAGCTGACCCGGTCCTCGCCGTCCACCACCGCCACGGCGTCGGGGGTGGCGCGGACGTGCTCCTCGAACAGGTGGTGCACACACGTATCGGGGGCGACCTCGACGGAGATCAGGTTGTCCCGGTTCAGGAGCTCGGCCCGCTCCGGCTCCGAGAGGAGCGGCAGCAGGGACAGCGGCAGACCGGGGTCCGCCACGGCGCCGTGCAGCAGCCGCTCGAAGTGGGCGGCCATCCGCTCGACGGTGGCGTCGGCGAACAGGTCGACGTTGAACTCCCAGTCGCAGCGCAGCCGGTCGCCCTCGTCGACGACGTGCAGGCTCAGGTCGTACAGCGCCGTGGTCCGGCCCTCGCCCTCGAACGGGCTGACGCGCAGCCCCGCAGGTTCCGGTGCGGGCAGCGGGGCGTCGTGCAGCGACAGCGTCGTCTGGAACACCGGGGCGCGGCTGAGGTCGCGCTCCGGGCCCACCTCCTCGACCACGCGCGCGAAGGGGACGTCCTGATGGGCGAAGTCCGCCAGGCACGCCTGCCGGGTACGGGCGAGCAGCTCGCGGAAGGCCGGGTCGCCCGACAGGTCCGTGCGCAGGGCCAGCGTGTTCGCCAAGGGGCCGACGAGCGGTTCGGTCTCCGGCCGGTCACGGCCGGCCACGGACGTGCCCACGACGATGTCGTCCTGGCCCGAGTAGCGGTGCAGCAGGGCCGTGTATCCGGCGAGCAGCGTCACGAACAGGCCGGCGTCCGCGGTGCTGCCCAACTCCCGGAGCCCGGCGGTCAGTTCGGCGGGCAGGGGGAAGGACCGGGTCCGGCCCGCGTACGTCCGCACGGCCGGTCGGGTACGGTCGGTCGGCACCCGCAGACTGGGCAGCTCGCCGCTGAACCGCTGACGCCAGTACGCCGGCCCGTGCGCCACCCGGTTCCCCGCACCGCCCGTGAACTGCTCGCGTTGCCAGTGGGCGTGGTCGGCGTACTGGACGGCGAGTGGCGGCAGCGGATCGGTGCCGCCCGTGCGGAAGGCGTCGTACAGACGGCAGAACTCGTCCGTCAGCACCGTCATCGACCAGTCGTCGGCGACGATGCGGTGCACGGTGATCAGCGCGACGGTTTCCCGCTCGGTGAGCGCCACCAGCGTCACCCTCAGCAGCGGACCCCGGCCGAGGTCGAACGGCGCCCGCGCGTCCTGGGCTGCGAGCCGCCGTGCCTGCTCCTCGGCGTCGTCCGCACCGCGCAGGTCCACGACCCGGGGCTCCCAGACGTGGGTGTCCGCCGGGGCGATCGTCTGCGCCGGCTCGCCGTCCACCGAGGGGCAGGTGGTCCGCAGGGTCTCGTGCCGCCGCACCAGGGCCCGGAAGGCCCGCACCGCCGTGTCCAGGTCCATCGGACCCGACAGCCGCAGCGCGTACGGCAGGTTGTACGCCGCGTTCCCGGGCCCGAGCTGGTCCAGGAACCACAGTCGCTGCTGTGCGAAGGACAAGGGGGCGCCCGTGCCCGCCGGCCGTCTGGTGATCCCGTCCGGTGCCGCCGCGGTGCGCTCCTCGAGCCGCCGCGTGTGCAGGGCGTTCTGGGCGGGGGACTGCTCGCGCAGCCGCTCCGAGGTGTCGCTCATGCCGTCCTACCTTCGTGAGTGCGTCCCCTGCATGCGCGACTTCTGCTATTCGGCACGGGTGCCGTCCTGCGCACGGGCCTTCCGGCCGTTGGCGGCGGCCTCCTTGGCGATGGCGCGGAAGAACTGCGGATAGCTGGGGGAGGTGTGCTTCGCGTACGACAGCGTCAGGTCGTGGCGCTCGCGGAGCTGATTGATCGGGACGACCATGGCCGCGTGGTGCTCGATGTGCAGGTTGTTGCCGTTGGTGTACCAGGTGCTGAACCAACTGCCGGTGATGGAGCGGGTGTTGGTCAGCACGTCGGTGCTGGAGTTGTCGCACATGATGTGCTCGGGCAGTTCGACGAGGAAGTGCAGGGGCACCGCGACCAGCAAGGGCAACAGCCACACCCACAGCACCAGTTCGCCCTGGCCGAGCACGGCGAGCGCGACGGCCGCGAGGATCGGCAGGCTGAACAGCCGGTATTCGGCCGCCACTTCACGCTTGCGGGCCGGTGCTATCTGGCCGGAGTCGTAGGTCCAGGAACCGGTCCAGGCGCGCACGACGTCCGCGACCGCGCCCCCCAGCCGGCCGAAGGCCAGGGCCTCGCGGACCAGCGCCCTCCAGGTGACGGGCTGACGCGAGTCGAAGCCGAAGAACTCCGAGTCCTGGTCGGTGCCCAGATAGCGGTGGTGCTGCAGATGCAGCACGCGGTAATGGCTGTACGAGACCAGCATGGGCACGCCCAGCGGGACGCCGGCGATCCGGTGCCGGCGGGCCCGCCGGAATGCCGAGTGGTGCAGGCACTGGTGTTGCAGTTCCAGCCAGTGCGCGTACATCGCGCCGATCAATATGACACCCAGCACCCGCAGCGGCCACAGTCCGGTCAACAGCGCGAGCGCCACGCCGAGCGCCCAAAGGGCGTACGCGACAAAGAGTTTGAAGAGGAACGTCCGCTCGTCGACGGCGCTCACCTTGGCCCGTCGGAACAGGCCCTGCGGCGACGCCGTGCTTGCGTCGGAAGTCATTATTGGCACCTTCCCCTGTGGCAGCCTCCCGCGAGATCGCTGCGGCAGTCGGGCAGGCGTCAGCGACTTCGTGTGGATGAGGCACGAAGTGTGGAAGTGGCGCTTTTCCCTCCCCGGAAATACGGGGGACGCGCCGTGATGTGGTGCGGTCAGGCCTTTTCGCCGGCCACTCAGGACCTACTCGCCCATCGCCCTGATCAGGCTGGCCGGCCGCATGTCCGTCCAGTGCGCGGAAACATATTCAAGGCAGTTCTTGCGAGTTTCCTGGCCGTACACCACCCTCCAGCCGGCCGGTACCGCACTGAAGGCGGGCCACAGCGAATGCTGGTTCTCGTCGTTCACCAGAACCAGGCATGCGCCTTCTTCATCGTCGAACGGATTTGCCACGGATTCTCCTGATGAATCGATCAAACGGCCGTCAGCGTAACAGTGGCGATAACCAGCCGTCACCGTTGCGACAGCCGAGTAATTGGCCTCGCATTGCGCGTGTCTCGCCGGCGAGACACCGGTGTCGGTCCAATGGGATATCGCTAATTGGTCTGTGCCCGGAGCTCGAACCGGGCTCAGCTCATGGCGGGCACGGCCTCGCCGGTCATGTCGCCGAGCGCCACCACGATCTTCCGCGGCCCGGTGAAGGGACTGCGTGAGTGCGCGACCAGCATGTTGTCGATGACGAGGACGTCACCCTCCTGCCAGGAGAAGGCGACCGATTCCCGGTCCATCAGGTCGCGGACCTCGTCCACCAGGGCGTCGTCGATGACAGTGCCGTCCCCCCAGAAGACGTTGCGCGGCATCCCCTGATCGCCGCAGATCTCCCGCAGCGAGGAGCGCGTTTCCGGGTCCAGCGACGACGGGTGGTGCAGCGCCAGCTGGTTGAAGAACACGGCCTCGCCGGTCGTCGGGTGGCGCAGCACCGCCTCGGCCTGACGCGAGGTCCGCAGACCTCCGTCCGGCGTCCACTCGAAGCTCGTCCCCTCCGCGGCGCACTTGCGCTCGACCTCGGCGGGATCGTCGGTGCCGAAGAAACGCGACCAGCTGACGTCGACACCGTCGATGAAATTGCGGACATAGAGAAGCTTCTTGGTGGCGAAGAGCTCGGCCAACTCCGGACGCATCCGGGCGAGAACCGTCCGGCAGTCCACGATCGGCGTCTGACCACCGGACTGCGGGGCCACGATGCACGAGAAGAACTGCCGCATCGGCCACTGCGGCAGATGCGAACTCTCGTTGTGGAACAGGATCGAGAGGTCTTCCGGATACGGCGTCGACTTGTACACGCGGGCCGACTCGCCCTCTCGCGGAAGGTCCCCGTATTCGGGGAAGAGGGTGCCGCAGATCGCCGAGGCGGCCTGTTCGAACTTCGCCACCGAACCGGCGTGGAACCCCCGGAGCAGGACCGCGCCGTGCCGCAGCAGCCGTGCTTCGAGTTCCTCCCGGTTCGCGCGCAGCCAGCCGGGCAGGTCGACGCCGGGACCGGCCGGCGTGATGAGGACGGGGGTCGTCGGTGACTCCGGCAGGAAGCCGATGTTCACCGCGTCCCCGCCGGGTATCCGCACCTGCCGCCGGGTCGCGCCCAGCAGCGGGCGGGGGCCCGGGGTCGTGGAGGTGCTGTCGTTCATGTCGTGGTCCTCATTTCGATCTCCCGTCGGATCAGCTCGGCGAGTTCCTCCACCGCGGGCTGTCGCATGATGCCGTGGTGGGTCGTTGCCACCGAGGCGAAGCCGAGCTCGGGCCCGGCCACCGATCCCCAGCCCCACGTACGGTCCGGATCCTGCGGCTCGTCGGCCGGCTCGGCGCGCACCAGCAGCACCGGGAAGTCGGCTCGGCCGAGTTCGGCCTGCTCCTGCACGAAGTGGCGGTCCAGAGCGGTCATGTTGGTCATGTAGACGTCCAGCAGGTTCCGCAGCTCCGCCTCACCGGAGTCGGGAGGCAGCCGCCCGACGTCCTGCAGGGCCTTGAGCAGTTCCTGATGACCGAGGTGGCCGAGCGGCCCCTCCGGCAGGTCCAGCTGGTAGTGGAAGGCGAAGCGGCGCAGGAGGTAGTCGTCGGGCTGCCGGGCCAGGGCGCTCTCCGCGTCACCGGGGACACCGCAGTTGACGATGATCAGCTGCGCCACCTCGCGCCCGGAACGGCGCAGCGCCTGGGCCGTGGCGTAGGCCATGATGCCGCCGAAGCACCAGCCGATGATCACGGGAGCGGCATCGCCGACGGCCGCGATGTTCGCCGCGTACTCCTCGGCCATGGCGGCGAAATCGTCCTGCGGCGGCCTGCCGTGCAGACCCCAGGCCTCGATGCCGTAGACCGACCGGTCCGCCGGTATCAGCCGGGCCAGCTCCCAGTAGCTGAGCGTGTTGCCGCCGCCGGGGTGGACGCAGAAGACCGGGGCCTGCTCCCGCGGTTCGCGGGCGGCGCGCAGCGGGACCAGGTTGGAGTCCTGGACGTCGCTCCCGCGCACCAGCTCCGCCATCGCCGCGACGGTCGGGGCGCTGAACACCGCGGACATCGGCAGGCGCAGGCCGAAGGCGTTGTTGATCTGGGCCATGAGCTTGATCGCACGCAGCGACTGTCCGCCGAACTCGAAGAAGTCCGCCTCGGGGGAGGAGATGTCCTGGTCGAGGATCGAGGACCAGATCGCCAGCAGACGCTGTTCGACCGAGTCGCGCGGCCGGCCGGCCCGGGCCTTCGGCGGTGCGATCGGTGCGAGGGCGCGGCGGTCGAGCTTGCCGTTGCGGGTCAGCGGGAACCGCTCCAGCACCTGCCACCCGGTCGGCACCAGGGCGGCCGGGAGGTGCAGGCCGACGGCTGCCCGCACTTCCTCGACCGAGAGGTCCACCCCGCCGGCGGCGGTGAGGTAGGCGTCCAGGTGCGTGACGAGTCCGTCGGCGTCCGCGCGCGCCACGACCGCCGCGGCGCCGACGCCGGGCCGATCCGCCAGCAGCGACTCGACCTCGCCGAGCTGTACGCGGTATCCGCGCAGCTTCACCTGGTCGTCGATCCGGCCGAGGATCTCGATGCCGTTGCCGGGCACCAGGCGGCCGAGGTCACCGGTCCGGTGGGCGTCCGCGGTGTCCGCCGTACCGAAGCCCGACCGGCCCTCACGCAACCGCGCGAGGTAGCCGAGGCCCACGCCGGGCCCGCTGATCAGCACCTCACCGGGGCACCAGGGCGGCAGCGCGGCACCGCCCGCGTCGACCACCGTCAGGACGTTCGCCCCGAGGCCGGAGCCCACCGGGACCGAGGAACAGCGTTCGTCGATCGAGGCGTCGAGCGGGAGGCATGCGGCACCCACCGTCGACTCGGTCGGGCCGTAGTGGTTGTACAGACGCAGGGACGGCGCGATCTCCCGCAGCCGCTCGTACAACGGACGCGGCAGCAGTTCGCCGCCGAGCACGAGCACCTCGCTCGGCAGCAGCGCGAGCGGGTCGGCGGCCTCGGCCAGCAGCGCCGAGAGGTGCGAGGGGACCAGCTTCATCGCGGCCGCGGGGCTCCCCCGGAACCACTCGGTGAGAGCCGCGGGGCTCGTGGCGGTCTCGGTGGGGACGAGCTGGACGCAGCCGCCGCCGGCCAGGGTCGGGAAGACCGCCGTGTAGGCCAGGTCGGCGGCGAGGGTGGAGACCGCCGCGAACTCGGCGCCCTCGGACAGGGCGAGCGTCTCGCCGATCGCCGAGGCGTAGTGCGCCAACTGCTCGTGCCCGATGACGACGCCCTTGGGCAGCCCCGAGGTGCCCGACGTGAAGATCACATAGGCGGCGCCCGTGGCCGCCGCGCCCGACGTCACCGCGCGCCCCGGGTCGACGACCGCGTCGGCGGTGCACACGATGCGGACGGAGGCCTGGTGATCGGCCTTCGGATCGGGGGTGAGCAGCAGCGCGGGGTCGGCCTCCCGCAGGATCGTCTCGATCCGCTGCCGCGGCCACGTGGGGTCGAGGGGGACGAACACCGCGCCGGCGAGCCAGACGCCGAGCATCGCGACGACCGTTTCCGCAGAGGCGGGAACGAACAGCGCGACCCGCTGCCCGGCCCGCACGCCGTGCTCGCGCAGCAGGTGCGCCACCGCGTCCGCGCCCTGCGCCGCGTCCCGGTAGGACACGACGGTCTCGCCGCAGCGCAGCGCGGGCCGTGCGGGCGTGCGCTCCGCCTGCGCGAGGAAGCGGTCGAGCACCGAGGCGTACGACGCACGGGGCCCGGCCTCGGCGTTCGGCGCGTCCGCCGCGGCGAGGCGCAGGCCGCCGACGGCGCGCTCCGTGCCACCGGACAGCAGATCGGTCAGCTGATGTCCGAACGCCTCCGCGACGAGGTCCACGTCGGCCTGGGTGACGCGGCCCGCGCCGCCGACGAAGGTCAGGCGCAGGCTCCGCGACCCGCGCACGCAGTCCAGGTGCAGCGCACCAGGCGCTTCGTGGACGGACGTACCCGCCGAGAGCTCCTCGGCCCACCGGTCCAGGCGGTGCCGGTACGAGAGCGGGCAGACGTCCGCCGCATGGGGTGCGGAGGCCGCGGTCCCCGGGTCGATCTGGTTCTCCATCGCCGCTACGGAGCGGAGCGCGTCCTGCGACGCCTGGAGCGCGTCGGCGACCGGGGTGTCCGCGCCGATCTCCAGCCGCACCGGTACCGGACGCTCCAACAGGCCGAGGACGTTCTCCAGGCCTTCCGTGGACCGGCCGTCGGCCAGCACCAGCACAGGGGCGTCGGCGTCGCGGCAGTACCGGCCGTACAGTGAGCGCCAGAGAGCCAGCAGCACCGCCGCCTCGCTCGCGCCGCACCGTCCGGTGAGCTCGTCCAGCCGTTCCAGAGCCGGCCCCTCGACGACGGCCGCGGCACTCACCGGCTCGGCGGCCGCGTCCCGGAGGGCGACCGGAGTGAGGAAGGGCAGCGCCGAGGCCGGCTTCGACGACTGCCGCGCCGCCTCGTCGGCCACCGGCGGCTGCGCCGACTCGTCCAGCACCTCACCGAGCCAGGCGGCGACATCGGCGTACTGCAGCACCGTCTCCCCGGCCGCGGCGACCGTGTCCTCCAGCAGCAGGCCGACAAGCCGGGTCCAGGAAGCGTCGTCGACGCTCAGCCGCGGCAGGGTGAGAACCAGCCGCGTGCCGTCCGGACCGAGTTCGTGCTCGACGGTCAGCGCGCCGGCCCGCAACACGGTGCGATCCGTTCCCGACTGCTCGATCGCGACCGGGCCCACCGGATCCACGACCTGGACGAGTGTGGGCAGCCCCGCGAACTCGGTGTACCGCGTACGCAGGCTCTCGTGCGTCGCGACCGCCGTCGCGATCCGGGCCTCCAGGTCCGGCACCGGTATCCGGGTGGCGGTGCGGACGGTGCGCACCGCCGTGCTCCGGGCCTCGCCCAACCGGGCGAGCTGTTGCGGGGAGAGCTGATAGCCCTCCTCCTGCCAGGTCTCGACGCTCGTCATGTCTGCTCCTGATGGGTCATGCGGGCTCCGGCGCGGCGGCCGAGTCGGAATCGGTGGCGGGCGCCTCGAGGCGGCGTACGGTGCGCACGGGCGAGAACAGCAGGGCCAGGGAGGCCAGGAACGTCCCGCTCGCGGCCAGCACGATCGCCGTCCGCAGCCCGGTTCCGGAGGCGAGCGCACCGCCGAGCAGCGAGCCGAGCGAGAACGCGCCCAGCGCGCAGGTACGGGCCGTGGCGTTCACCCGCCCGAGCAGTTCGTCCGGGGTGGAGACCTGCCGGAAGCTGATCACCGTCACGTTGAAGACGGGAACGCTGAACTGGACGACGAAGGAGGAAGCCGCGACCACGGCGAGCGCGGCCAGTGAGTGGCCGTGCACGGCCGCCAGGAGGAGATAGCCGAGGCCGGGCAGCGCCATCGTCAGGATCAGGGTCGGGCCGACGCCGAACCGGCCGGTCAGCGGGCCGACCAGAAGGACGCCGACCAGAGCGCCGACGCTGCCGACCGCGACGATCAGGCCGACCTGCTTCGAGCCCATGTCGAGGACCCGGAGCAGATAGAGGAAGAACACCGACATCAGGGCGCCGGAGAACAGGTTGATGATCAGTGCGGCCGTGGTGAACCAGCGCAGCAGCGGGTGCCGCACGATCGCGGCGAATCCCTCCCGGATCGAGGCCCGCACCGAGCTGGTCGCCGCCCCGGGCCGAGGTTTCGGCGCCTCGTCGGCCGGCAGTCCCGCCACCGTGAAGAAGGACAGGGCGTAGCTCGCCGCGTCCACCGCGATCGCCACCGGGGCGCTGAGCGCGCTGATCAGCAGGCCCGCCGCGCCCGGCCCGACGACCTGCGCCATCGAGTCCGACAGTTCCAGCTTCGCGTTCGCCTCGCCGAGCCGGTCCCGGCCGATCAGACCGGGTGTGTAGGACTGGTGGGCGAGGTCGAAGAACACGGTCATCACGCCGACGACGAAGACCACGACGAAGAGCTGACCGATGTTCAGCACATGGAGCCAGTGCGCGACGGGGATCCAGGCGAGGGCCGCGGCACGCACGACATCGGCGACGATCATCACGGACCGGCGCGCCCGGCGGTCCAGCAGCACGCCGACGAAGAGGCCGAAGAGCAGGAACGGCAGCGTCTCGAGGGCGACGAGCACGCCGGCTTCCATGGGCGTCGCGTGGAGCAGCAGGACCGCGGTCAGCGGCATCGCGACGTAGGTGACCTGGGAACCGAAGAGCGAGGCCGACTGACCGGTCCACAGCAGCGCGAAGTTCCGCTGGCGGAACAGCGAAGCCGGCTTCTTCCCGGCGCTCGAGGTGTCCTCGCTCATGAGCGCCGCACCGCCTGAAGGATCTCGGTTCCCGGTCGGGAACGCGGGGTCTCGGCGCGTTGGTCCATCACTGTCTTCCTATCGGGTCGAATTCGCCGCACGGGTGATCGGGGAGGTGCCGGGCGGTGTGGGGGGCGTGCCTGGACTTCTCCCGGGCACTCGGTCACGGGTGGCTCAGCCGAGCGGCTCCCGCGGGGGGAGACCGGGGCGGGCCAGCACCCGCCGCCTGCCGGGGCCGAGCGCCGGCCGGGTCGCCGACCGGTCAGGGTTCGCGTTCCGTCGAGCCGGTTCCGGGACGTCCACCTTGCCGATGGGCCGGCCGGGGTCGGAGGTCAGCTCCGCGACCAGCAGGCTGAGCCGCTCGGCCCAGCTCTGGACCGTGTGGTGGTCGAACAGGTCGGTGGCGTACGCGATGATCCCCGTGATGCCGGTCGGTCGCCCGTCCGGCTCGTACGACCCCCGCAGCAGGAAGTTCAGGTCGAACTTGGGGGATTCGTGTTCCGGGATCTCGAACTCGCTGATGTCGAGGCCGGGGAGGTCGAAGGCGGCTTCGGTGTTGGTGTCGAAGGACAGCATGACCTGGAAGAGGGGGTGGCGTGCCGCGGTCCGGGGTGGGGCGATGATCTCCACCAGGCGTTCGAGGGGGAGGTCCTGATTCTCGAAGGCGGCGAGGTCCGTCTCCCGTACCCGGGTGAGGAGTTCGGTGAAGGTGGGGTCGCCGGAGACGTCGGTGCGCAGGACCAGGGTGTTGAGGAAGAAGCCGACCAGGTCGTGGAGGACTTCCTCGGTGCGTCCGGCGACCGGTGTGCCGAGCGGGATGTCGGTGTCGCCGGTGAGCCGGGACAGCAGGACGGCGAGGGCGGCCTGGACCACCATGAACGGGGTCACGCCCGTCCGCCTGGCCAACTCCGTGACACGGGTGTGGACTTCGGCGTCGATGGTGACGGGGACCCGGGCGCCGTGCCGGGCGGGGGTGGCGGGGCGCGGCCGGTCGAAGGGCAGGTGGAGTTCCACCGGCAGTGCGGCCAGGGCGTCGCGCCAGAAGGCGGACTGGCGGGCTGCCGTGCCGGCGGGATCGTTCTCGGAGCCGAGCAGGTCGCGCTGCCACAGGGCGTAGTCGGCGTACTGGACCGGGAGTTCGGTCCAGGCCGGGGTGGTGCCGGCGAGCCGTGCGGTGTAGGCGGTGGCGAGGTCGTTGCCCAGGGGGCCGACCGACCAGCCGTCGCAGGCGATGTGGTGGACCAGCAGGACCAGGACGTGTTCGTCCGGCCCGGTGCTGAAGACCTGTGCGCGTAGCGGGATTTCGGCGGCGAGGTCGAAGACATGTCCGGCGGCCCGGATCACCAGGTCGGTCACCTGCTCGTCGTCGGTGTCCGTCCATGTCAGCGGCAGCGTGACCGCGTCGGCGGGCACGATCTGCTGGACGGGTTCGCCGTCGACGACCGGGAAGACGGTCCGCAGGCTCTCGTGCCGGCCCACCACGTCGGCCAGTGCCGCCGCCAGCGCCTGCCGGTCCAGCGGTCCGGACAGACGCAGCACCAACGGCATGTTGTACGCCGCGCTCGGCCCCGCCAACTGGCCGATGATCCACACCCGCTGCTGCGCGAACGACAACGGCAGCGACTCCGGACGAACCCCGGCCACCAGCGCCGGACGGGAGGGTCCCGCCTCGACCAGCGCACCGGCCAGGGCGGCGACAGTGGGGGCCTCGAACAACGCGCGGATGGTGATCTCCAGCCCGAGCAGGGCGCGGATGCGGGCGACCAGCCGGGTCGCGAGAAGGGAGTGCCCGCCGAGTTCGAAGAAGTGGTCGTCGACGCCGACACCGGGCAGCCCCAGCACCTCGGCGAACGCCGCACACAGCATCTCCTCCCGCAGGGTCGTCGGAGCGCGGTGAGTCGAGGCGACCGCGTAGTCCGGGTCGGGCAGGGCCTTGCGGTCCAGCTTGCCGTTGGCGGTCAGCGGCAGCCGGTCCAGGACCACGACCGCGGCCGGCACCATGTAGTCCGGAAGCGGCCCGGCGGCATGCCGGCGCAACAGGCCGGGCAACTGCGTGATCTGGTCCGTGGACTGACCCGGGGCGGGTACCACATAACCGACCAGACGCTTGTCACCGGGGATGTCCTCGCGGACCACCGCCACGGCCCGGGCGATACCGGGATACCGGGCCAGCACCGCCTCGACCTCCCCGATCTCGATCCGGAACCCCCGGATCTTGACCTGGTCGTCGGCCCGGCCGACGAACTCGAGGGTCCCGTCCGCCCGCCACCGCGCCAGGTCCCCGGTCCGGTACATCCGCTCGCCGGGCGCACCGAACGGGCACGCCACGAACCGCTCCGCGGTCAGTGCGGGACGGTTCAGGTAGCCACGCGCCAGACCGGCACCCGCCACGTACAACTCGCCCGTCACACCGGGGACCACCGGTTCCAGGCCGTCGTCGAGCACGAACACCCGCATGTTGAAGCTGGGTCCGCCGAGTATCGGCCGCGGTGTGGATCGCGGCTCGGCGAAGACCTGGTAGACCGTGCACTCCGTGGGCCCGTAGAAGCTGAAGCTGCGGGTGCCCTCACCCAGCGATCCGAGCCACTCCCAGAGCGAGTCGGGCACGGCCTCGCCACCGACCACGAGCAGTGCCGGAGTACGGCGGCCGTTGTCGAACAGGCCTTCCGACACAGCGGCGGCCATGTGCGTGGGGGTCAGCTCCAGGAAGTCGACGTCGTGTGCGTCCAGCCAGGTCGCGAGGAGGCCGATGTCGGAGAGCACCTCCGTGCTCACGACGTGCAGCTCGTGCCCCTCCAGCAGGCACGACAGCTGGTCCCACACCGCGTCGAAGGATATGGAGGTGGTCAGCGCGACCCGCAGCGGGCGACGGTCCGACAGACCGGCGGCGCAGGCGAAGACCGACTCGCGGTGAACGGTGATGAAGTTGGTGATGCTGTGGTGCGGTACCGCCACGCCCTTGGGAGTTCCGGTGGAGCCGGAGGTGTAGATGACGTAGGCGGGATGGGCGGGGGTCAGCGGGCCGGTGCGCTCGATGTCGGTCGGGTCGTGACTCCAGGCCGGGTGTGCGGTCAGCTCTTCCTGGGTGGCAGCGTCGTCCAGGACCAGCAGGGGTGCGTCGGCCGGCAGCCGTGCCGCGGTGGCCTGGAGCGTCACCACGTACGACGGCTTCGCGTCCTCGATCATGAACCGGACCCGTTCCTCCGGGTACTCGGTGTCGATCGGGAGATACGCCGCGCCCGCCTTGAGTACGCCGAGCATCGCCACGACGAGGTCGACCGACCGTGGCAGTGCCATGCCCACGATGTCCTCGGGGCCGACCCCGTGCTCGATCAGGTGGTGCGCGAGCCGGTTGGCGCGGGTGTTGAGCTCGCCGTAGGTCACGGTGGTGCCGTCGAAGACGACCGCGGTGGCCTCGGGGGTGCGGGCGGCCTGGTCCTGGAAGAGCGCCGGCAGGGTCGTGGGCGGGACGGAGCGGGAGGTGTCGTTCCAGGTGTGCAGCACCTTCTCCCGCTCCGCGGCCGAGAGCACCGGGACCTGGTCGACCCGCTGGTCCGGGTCGGTGGCCATGGTGTCGAGGACACGGGTGAAGCGTTCGGCGAGCTGCTCGATGCCTGCATGGTCGAACAGGTCGACGGCGTAGAAGATCTCGCCGGTCATTCCGGCGGGCCGGCCGTGCTCGTCGACGCGTTCGCGCAGGTCGAAGGAGAGGTCGAACTTCGCCGGGTTGTCCTCGTCGGGCAGGACGCTCGTGCGCAGGCCGGGCAGGTGGAGCACGGGATCGGCGTTGTTCTGGAGCGCGAGCGTGACCTGGAACAGCGGATGGCGGGCCATGGAGCGGGCCGGGGCCAGCTCCTCGACCAGGCGCTCGAACGGTACGTCCTGGTGCGCCAACGCGTCGAGCGCCTGCTCCCGCACCCGGGCGAGCAGTTCGCCGAAGGACGGACCGCCGGACACGTCCGTGCGCAGGACGAGGGTGTTGACGAAGAACCCGACGAGGTCGTCGAGCGCGGTGTCGGTGCGCCCGGCCGTCGGGGTTCCGATCACGATGTCCTGGCCGGCGCCGAGCCGCGAGAGCAGCACGGCCAACGTGGCCTGGAGCACCATGAAGACCGTCGCGCCTTCGTCCCGGGCCAGTTCGGCGACCCGGGCGTGCAGCAGCGCGGGGATCTCCAGCGTCACGCTCCCGCCCCGACGCGTGGCCACCGCGGGGCGGGCACGGTCGACGGGCAGCGGCAGTTCCTCCGGTATGCCGGACAGCGCGCTGCGCCAGTAGGCCAGTTGCCTGCTCAGCAGGCTCTCGGGGTCCTGCGCCTCGCCGAGCAGTTCACGCTGCCAGAGCGTGTAGTCCGCGTACTGGACCGGCAGCGGCGCCCATCCGGGTTCCCGGTCGGCCAGGCGCGCCGTGTACGCCACGGAGAGGTCCCGGGCCAGCGGCACCAGCGACCAGCCGTCACCGGCGATGTGGTGCACGAGCAGCACCAGTACGTGGTCGTCCGCACCGGCTTCGAACAGCCAGGCCCGGAACGGCACTTCGGCCGCGAGGTCGAAGCAGTGGCCCTCCGCCCCGCTGATCGACGCGGTCAGGCCGGCCGGCCCGACCAGGGCGGCCGGTACCACGGTGAGCACCTCGCCGAGCTCCTCGACCGGCACCACCCGCTGGTACGGCCGTCCCTCGACCGACGGGAAGAGCGTGCGCAGCACCTCGTGGCGTCCGAGGACATCCCGCAACGCCGCGTCCAGCGCACCGGTGTCGACCGCACCGGAAAGCCTCATGACCGCAGGGATGTTGTACGTGGCGCTCGGTCCCTCCAACTCGTGCAGGAACCACAACCGCTGCTGCGCGGACGACAACGGCAGCGGCTCCGGACGATCCGCGGTCACCAGCGCCGGACGCGAGGGGCCCGCCCCGGCCAGCGCCTTGGCCAGGGCGGCGATGGTGGGGGCCTCGAACAGCGTACGGATGCCGAGTTCGACCCCGAGCAGGGCGCGGATGCGGGCGACCAGCCGGGTCGCGAGCAGGGAGTGGCCGCCGAGCAGGAAGAAGTTGTCGTCGATGCCGACGGTGGACAGCTCCAGGTTCAGCACCTGGGCGAACGCGGCGCACAGGATCTCTTCCTGGACGGTCGTCGGAGCACGGCGGGCGGCCACGACGGCATGGTCCGGTGCGGGCAGGGCCTGGTGGTCCGGTTTCCCGTGATCCGTCAGCGGCAGCCGGTCCAGGACCACGACCGCGGCCGGCACCACGTGCGCGGGCAGCAGCCCGGCAGCGTGCTCGCGCAGGATCGCGGGCAGCCGTACGGTGACGTCCGGGTCGAGGCCGGGGCCGGGCACCACGTAGCCGACCAGACGCCTGTCGCCCGGGATGTCCTCGCGGGCGACGATGGTGGCCTCGGCGATGCCGGGATACCCCGCGAGTACCGCCTCGGCCTCGCCGAGTTCGCCGCGGAACCCGCGGGTCTGCGTCTGGTGGTCCGCCAGGTCGATGGGCCGGCCGGGGTCGGAGGTCAGTTCTCCGAGCAGGTGGTTGAGCCGCTCGGCCCAGGTCTGGACCGTGTGGTGGTCGAGCAGGTCGGTGGCGTACTCGAGGATCCCCTTGATGCCGGTCGGCTCTCCCTCCGGACCGAACCGCTCCTCGAACTCGAAGTTGAGGTCGAATTTGGCTGTTCCGTGTCCGGGGATCTCGAATGCGCTGGTCTTGAGTCCGGGGAGGTCGAAGGCTGCCTCGGTGTTGGTGTCGAAGGACAGCATGACCTGGAAGAGGGGGTGGCGTGCCGCGGTCCGTGGGGGAGCGATGATCTCCACGAGGCGTTCGAAGGGGAGGTCCTGGTTCTCGAAGGCGGCGAGGTCTGCTTCCCGTACCCGGGTCAGGAGTTGGGTGAAGGTGGGGTCGCCGGAGACATCGGTGCGCAGGACGAGGGTGTTGAGGAAGAAGCCGACCAGGTCGTGCAGGGCTTCTTCGGTGCGTCCGGCGACCGGTGTGCCGAGCGGGATGTCGGTGTCGCCGGAGAGCTGGGAGAGCAGGACGGCGAGGGCGGCCTGGACGACCATGAACGGGGTCACGCCGGTCTGTCGGGCGAGTTCGGTGATGCGGGTGTGGACGTCGGCGTCGATGGTGAGGGGTATTTGGGCGCCGTGCTGGGCGGCCGTCGCGGGGCGTGGCCGGTCGAAGGGCAGGTCCAGTGCCACCGGCAGTGCGGCCAGTGCGTCGCGCCAGAAGGCGGACTGGCGGGCGACGGCGCTGGCGGGGTCGTCTTCGGAGCCGAGCAGATCGCGCTGCCACACGGTGTAGTCGGCGTACTGGACGGGGAGTTCGGTCCAGTCCGGGGTCGTGCCGGCGGTCCGCGCCCCGTAGGCGGTGGCCAGGTCCTTGCCGAGGGGGCCGATCGACCAGCCGTCGCAGGCGATGTGGTGGACCAGCAGGACCAGGACGTGTTCGTCGGGTCCGGTGCGGAAGGCGTGGGCGCGCAGCGGGATCTCGGTGGCGAGGTCGAAGACGTATGCGGCGGCCCGGACCGCGAGGTCGGTCACCTGCTCGTCGTCGGTGTCCGTCCATGTCAGCGGCAGCGTGACCGCGTCGGCGGGCACGATCTGCTGGACGGGTTCGCCGTCGACGACCGGGAAGACGGTCCGCAGGCTCTCGTGCCGGCCCACCACGTCGGCCAGTGCCGCCGCCAGCGCCTGCCGGTCCAGCGGTCCGGACAGACGCAGTACCAACGGCATGTTGTACGCCGCGCTCGGCCCTGCCAACTGACCGATGATCCACAACCGCTGCTGCGCAAACGACAACGGAATCATGCAGGCTACCTCGCTGTTTCCGACCGCTACCAGTCGCGATCCGCAGCCGATGGCTCAGGCACCGAAATCACCGGCCAGACGTCGGGCCGCAGCGGGATCGGGAGCCGTTATGTCGGCAGAATCAATTGGCAAAGAGAAAACGGAGTTGTATCGACTTCGCGAGGCTAGCAGGCGGCACTCGCCAGGGTGAATGAGTCCCGGGCAGCACTCGAGGGAGCCCGGGAGGACTGTCTCGCCGGCGAGACGGGGCAAGCGGCTTCACCTGTCCGAACGGTGGAATTCCAGGCCGTCGAACTTCCCGCTGCCCCGCCATTCCTGAAGGTGCCGGAAGAAGCCCAGGCCATCGGGGAACTCGTATTCATCCCAAAGGGAATGCGGACCGAGTTCCATTCCTTCGTTGTTGGAGTAGCCGGGGGTGCATTCCGTGCCCAGGAACGTGCGCCACTCCGGATCGACTCCCACGTTGCTCATCCAGGCGTCCTCCGCCTGCCGGGTGAGTTCGACGACGTCGGCCCCCGTGGTGACCGCGTGCGCGATGGCGGCGGCGACGGTCTTGGCCGCCTCGGACAGGTTGTGCGCGAGGTTGGAGAACCGTGTCCCGCCCGTGAGCGACTGAACGAGGAACGCGTTGGGGAACCCGTGCACATGGAGTCCGTGCATCGTGCGCATGCCGTCGGTCCAGTGCTCCGACAGTCGCCTGCCGTCCCTGCCGACGGGGTCGAATCCGGCGCGCCGGGTGGGCGCGGTGCCGACCTCGAACCCCGACGCGTAGATGATGCAGTCCACCTCGTACTCGGTGCCGTCCACCACGACACCTCGCGGCGTGATCCGCTCGACGCCCTTGCCGTCCGTGTCGACGAGACGGACCGTCGGCTCGTTGTAGGCGTTCAGATACTCGTCGTGGAAGGTCATGCGCTTGCACGGAAGCCAGTACCAGGGCTTGAGGAGTTCCGCGGTCCGTGCGTCCTTGACCGTCTCCTCCACCCGGGCGTGGAGCCGGCCCATCTTCTCCATGTCCGCGTAGTACTCGCCGCGAATCTCCTCGGACGTGTCCGAGTCCGGCGGCGAGCCCTCTCCGGCGTTGCGCCACATCCTGGCCATGGCGGTCCAGCCGTCGTTGATCAGATCCTCGGCCGGCTGCTCGGCCGACGTCATGTTGGCCGCGTAGTTGTCCAGCCAGCGCTGCTGCCATCCAGGCGTGGCCATCCGCGCGAACCACTCCGGGTCGATCGGCCGGTTGTTGCGGACCTCGATGACGGAAGGCGTGCGCTGAACCACGAACAGTTCCTGGCATGCGGTGGCCAGGTGAGGGACGCACTGCACCGCGGTGGCGCCGGTGCCGATGATCGCCACCCGCTTGTCCCGCAGGTTGCCCAGCGGTCCGCCGACCGGGTCGCCGGTGTAGGCGTAGTCCCATCGGCTCGCGTGGAAGGCATGGCCCGCGAAGGTCTCGATGCCCGGGATGCCGGGGAGCTTCGGCACGGACAGGTGGCCGAGCCCCAGGCTCACGAACTGGGCGGTGAACTCGTCACCGCGGTCGGTTCGCACGGTCCACAGGCGGGCGGACTCGTCCCAGTCCAAGCCGGTGACCCGGGTGTGGAAGAGCGCGTTCTCGTACAACCCGTACTGCTTGCCGATGCGTTGGCAGTGCTCCAGGATCTCCGGGCCGCGCACGTACCACTCGGTGGGCACGTAGCCGGTCTCCTCCAGCAACGGCAGGTAGATCATGGACGCGATGTCGCACTGGGCGCCCGGGTACCTGTTCCAGTACCAGGTTCCGCCGAAGTCGCCGCCGGTGTCGACGATCCTGACATCGGTTACCCCCGCCTCGTTCAGGTGGGCGCCCGTCATCAGGCCGGCGAACCCCCCGCCGATGACCGCGACCGTGACGTGGTCGCGGTACGGCTCGCGCTCGATGCGATCGGTGAAGGGGTCCTCGTTCATGTGCGCGAACCCGCCACTGAGGGTCAGGTATTGGTCGATGCCGTCCGGCCGCAGTCTCTTGGCCCGCTCGGCGGCGTTCTTCGCGAAATGCTCCGACACCTTGTTCCTGGACATAAAAGTCTCTCCTCCGCATGCATTTCTCCGGCCGCCCGGCCAACACCTGGAATGTGTCGTGGTCGGTACTCGACGAGGCCCGTGGGTTTGTCTCGCCGGCGGGACGGACCCCCGCCCGTTTCAAGATCGATTCGAGGTGGGTGGCGGGCGTGGGTCGGCGTGATCAAACGCCCTCTGAGTACGAACGCGTCGCCACCGTCATGAGTCCGCTCTCCTGCCCAGCACGGGCCGCGGCGCGCCGGCCTCGGCACCGAGCTGAGCGGCGAGCTCCCCGAGCGACCGCTCTTCGAAGAACGCCCGCAGCCGCAGCTCACGGCCCATGACGGCGCGCACCCGACCGATGACGATCATGGCGAGCAGCGAATCGCCGCCCAGATCGAAGAAGTTGTCGTCGACGCCCGCCTGCGGAACGCCGATCACCTCGGCCACGATCTGGCACAGCTGCCGTTCACGGGGGTCGGCGGACGCCGAGACGCTTCGGACGGTGTCCGGCACGGTGCTCGACGGATCGCCGCCCGACAGCGCCCTGCGGTCCACCGTCCCGTCGGGGGCGGTCGGAAGAGCGGCGAGAACCTGTACCCGGTCGGGCAACAGCGCGGAGGGGAGCCTGCCGCGCAGGAACTCCCGGACCGTGGCGGGCGTCAGCGCGTCCTGGCCCTCGTCGCCGGGCACGACGTACGCCACCAGTTCGGCCAAGCGGGTGCCGGCCCCGGTCGCCACGACCGCGGCGTGGGCGAGGGCGGGGTGCCCGAGCAGCGCCCCCTCCACTTCCGCCGGCTCCATGCGCAGGCCGCGGATCTTGACCTGGTCGTCGACGCGCCCCCACAGCTCCAACTGCCCGTCGGGACGCAGCCGGCCCCTGTCGCCGGTGCGGTACATGCGCTGTCCGGGGACAGGGCTGAAGGGGTCGGCCACGAATCGGTCGCTGGTGTGCGCCGGCTGTCCCGCATACCCCTGGGCCACGCCGCGTCCACCGATGCAGATCTCCCCGACGAACGTGGGCGGCAGCAACTGCAACTGGTCGTCGACGACGTAGATCCGGGACGTGCCGACCGCGCGCCCGGCCACCGGCTTCGGGTGTTCGCGAATCTCCGCCCTGGCCGACTCGACGGTGCACTCGTTGAGCCCGTACACGTGGAACGCGAGCAGCCCGGGTTGGTCGTGCAGGCGCTGCCACAGCCGGTCGGACGGGCTCTCGCCGCCGATCACCACGATCTTCGGCGGGTGCGGGAGCGTCAGGAGGCCGTCGTCGACCAGCATTTCCAGCCGGCCGCTCGCACAGTCGAGTACCTCGATCGCCGTTTCGGGATCCGACCCACGGGCGAGGAGCTGATACGGGTCCGTTCGTTCCTCTTCGTCGATCAGCAGCAGCCGGTGCCCGAAGGCGATCATGCCGAGACAGTGGTTGACGAACACGCCGGAGGTCAGGGAGCTCAGCGCACCGACATTCACCTGACGGCCTTCGGGCAACCGCGCGTACACCGGCGCCAGTTGGGTGGTGGCGAGCGCGAGAAGGCTCGCCTGATCGATGACCACACCCCTCGGCTGTCCCGTGGAACCGGGTGTGAAGACCACATAGGCCGGAGCGGCGGCCGGGCGGCGCGCGAAGCCGCCGTCGGCCGGTTCGTCTCCGGAGGTCGTCTCCGCGTCCGCCAGGAGCGCGGCCGCCGAGACGGTCTCCACCTCGGCGAACGCCTCGTCCGCGATGACGAGAGCGATGCCCGCCTCCTTGAGGAGCAGGCGGCGGCGGAACTCGGGCTGTTGCGGATCCAGCAGCAGGAAGGCGCCGCCCGCGCACCAGGTGGCGAGCATCGCGACGATCAGATCGCTGCGCCTGTCCAGGCAGATCCCCACCACGGTGCCGGTCCGCACGCCGCGAGCCTCAAGGCCCGCGGCCATCGTCCGCGCCCGGCCGGCCAGTTCGGCGAAGGTGAGCCGCGCGCCGTCCGCCACGACTGCCTCCCGTTCGGGCACGGTGGCCGCGGTCAGTTCGAAAAGGTCCCACGCGGATGTGGGTTCCGAGGGAGTACGGCCGCCCTCCGGTTCACCGCTCGCGCCGAGCGCCAGGGTTTCCGCCAGTGCGGCCTGGTCGAGCAGCGGGATGCTGGCGAGCGCGACATCGGGTTGCCGGCTGAGTGAGCCCAGCAGGTCGCCGTAGGCCTTGGCGAACCGCTGCATGGTTGCCTCGGAGAACCGCTGGCGGTTGAATTCGACGTTGAGTGAGACTTCGCCTGCCAGCCGCTGTACGTCCAGCGAAAGGTCGAACTGAAGCCCCGACAATTCCGCGGGCTCCGGCAGGAGCGTCACCTGGAGACCTTCGAGTGCCCATACGTCGCTCAGATCGAGCATGCCATAGGTGATGGCAGCCTGGAACAGGGGGTTGCGGTCGGCGTCACGCTCGGGAGCCAGTGCGCCCACCACCACCTCGAACGGAACGTCCTGGTAGTCCAGTGCGTCGTGAACCGTTTCGCTCACGAGAGCGAGAAGCTGATCGAAGGTCAGTGCCGAATCCACCTGGCAGCGCAATGCCACCGTATTGGAGAAGAATCCGATCGTTCCGAAAAGTTCTGGGCTCGGTCGGCTGAGCGTCTGCGTTCCGACCGATATGTCACTCGTTCCCGCCCAACGCTGCAGCAGAACGAAGTACACGGACAGCAGGCCGGCGAACGGGGTCACCGAGCGAGCCCGGCAGAACTCTTCGAATTCGGCCACCACATTCTGCGGGACGGTGATCGGCAACCTCGATCCGATCATTGTGCCCGGGCTCTCGTCTCCGTCCTCGGGCATCGACGCCGGCTGCATACCTGCCAGTCGGCCACGCCAGTAGTCCAGGGCGGCCTCATCCACCTTGGAGCCGTTCTCCGTCAGGCAGAAGTCGGCGTACTGTGCGGCCGGCACGGCGAAGGCGGGCGCGTGCGGGTCCGCGTAGGCGAGACGGAGTTCTTCGGCGAACACCTTCCCGGAAATCTCGTCCGTGATGATGTGGTGGAACGCGAAGACCACCAGGTGGAGGTTCGGCGATATCCGTATCACCGACGTTCGCCAGAGCGGGCCCGACGACATGTCGAACGGAAGCTCGACGACCCTCCTGGCCTCGGCCTCTGCCCATGCTCGGCGCTCGTCCCGCGAGTCGCCCTCGGCCTCCACGAGGTCGATCAGGACCGGCTGCGTGGCGTCGCCGTCCTCGTCGTGCACCCATTGGAATACTTCGCCGCCGCGCTCCAGGAATGTGGTTCGAAATGCCTCGTGCCTGCTGCGCAGCACGTGAAGCGCGCGCTCCAGCCCGTCTGTCGAGAGATCTCCGTCGACGGTAAGAACCGGCCTCCAGACGTCGGACGAGTTGTTCGGTCGCATCACCGAGGAGAAGTACATCCTGCGCTGTGGTGATGAGGCGGGAACCATACGCGAATGACGCTTGCCCGCGAGACTGTCACCCTCAAGATCCGGCATATCAAGCCCCTGTGTGTGACGTATTCGGGGCACGGAAGCCCTCCCCTGTCGATCGGCCGTTCCTTCGGTAACACCTTTTTTCAACGTGGGCCCCAAACATGACGCCTCTCCGGAGTCATATCCAGCCCTGGCGGGGTTACTTCGCTCCGCTCACCTGTCTCGCCGGCGAGACACCGCCGGGATGCAGGCGCACTATCGCACCGATCGGCCGGGAACATGGCGAATTGTCCGATGGGTGACACGGGGCGGCACAGCTCACCGATAAGAGGTTTTCTTTAAGCAAAATCTCTCCGGTGTCGGCTCCCTCATTTGCGTCACTCATTTCCGCGCCGTAGCGATATGCGAGTGCGGTTGGCAGTCGACTCGTCCCCGCGCCGTAGCGAGCGGCCCGCATGTTGCGCACAATTACGCCCTGGATGACGTCCAACTGTTACGGTTGGCCAATACAGGCGAAAGCATCAACCAACGGGGGATCGTTGCGCACTGCTATCCTAACAAAGAGGACAAACGAGACAACTGCGCGGAATGTTGCAGCGGCAGGCACTGCGGGACAGCTGCTGAGTATGGGCGTGCAGTTCCACAAGTCCGGCTTGTCGTTCACATCCAGGCAGAGCCTCAATGTGTGGGAGCAAGTCGGGACCGGACTGCTCTCTTTTGCAGACTCTTCTACCTGGTGGGTCGCCGACTGGCTGGTTTACGGTGAATCCGAGTTCCAGGACCGTTATCACGAAGCCGTCAAGCGGACGTCGCTCAGCTACCAGACGCTTCGTAACTACACGTGGGTCGCGCGCAAGTTCCCGCTGAACCGCAGACGGCAGAATCTGAGCTTCAGTCATCACCTTGAAGTGGTGGCGCTCGATCAGCCGGAACAGGACTACTGGCTGAGGAAAGCGGAAGCGATGCGCTGGAGCAGGAACAAGCTTCGCGGGGAGGTTCGTAGCAGCCTCCGCGCGCGGCAGGGCGAGGTGGCCGCGTCCGAGAGCCGCCCTGAGCTGGACAAAGACGGTCCCGCCAGGACCAGTTCGGCTGCGGAGCGGGTCGAACCCGCCGCGACCGGATCCGGCTCGGGTCCGGACCGGCGTGATGCCGACCCCTCGCCCGAAGCGGGCCAGCTGCACATTGAACTCCCGGCCGAAATCCTGGCACAGATCCGGACCGCTGCCAGGAAGGAAGGCGCGCCGGTCGAGACCTGGGCGATGGAGATACTGCGGCGGGCGGCCGGCGGGTCCTGAGGTGAGGGTGCCGTCGCACGTCGGGAGACCTCCTGGGTGCCTTTCCGACGTGCGGTGGCCGCCGGTACCGTTTTGAAGCAGGTTTCGTTCTCCAGGATATTTTGCGGCGAATCCATTCGAGGACGCCAAAGGCATTTATCTGGGCCTGGTAAACGGTGACGTGTTTAACCGGTGTCCATGATGACGAAGGCGCTGTTGGGTGAATGGCATTCCAAGTATGAGGATGATGAATGACCCTGTCATTGTTGTGCATACCCTTCGCCGGGAGCGGCGCCGGCTTCTACCGGGCCTGGCCGAACGGCGGTGAGCAGGGTCTTCGGATCGTCCCGTTGCAAATGCCCGGCCGGGAGGAGCGTTTCCTGGACGACCCGTACAAGGACGCCGCGGAGGCGGCCAAGGACCTTGCCGGCGCCGCGCTCCGCCTGGTCGGCGGGGCGGAACGAGTGGTGCTCTTCGGGCACAGTCTCGGCGCCGTGCTCGCCTACGAGACGGCTCGTGAACTCCAGGCGCAGGGCTTCACCGCGGTGGAGCACCTCTTCGTGAGCGGGTCCCCCGGTCCCCGGAGCGGTCGCACCGGGCGGACCGCGGATCTCGACGACGACACCTTCGTGGAGCGGGTCGCGGAGCTCGCCGGGTACCGGCATGCGGCACTCGACGACCCCGACCTGCGGGAGGTGCTGCTTCCCCTGCTCCGGGCGGACGTGGCCCTGCACGAGGAGTACCGCCCCGTTTCGGACGAGCCGTTGACGCTGCCTGTCACCGCGCTGCGCGGGACGGACGACGCCCTGGTGAGCCGGGCGCAGTGCGCGACCTGGGAGACGGCGACCACCGGGCCGTTCGAGCTGAAGGAACTCGCGGGCGGACACATGTATCTGACCGAGAGGGAACAGGATCTGCTCGCTGTCATCGGCGCCGTGGCGCGGGGCGCCCGCACATGACGCGCGACAGGAAGAGTGCCGCAGGTGCGACCCTGGAGGGCAGGACCGCGGTGATCACCGGCGCGGGCCGTGGCCTGGGACGCGCCTGTGCGCTGCGGTTCGCGGAAGAGGGAGCCGACCTCGTTCTCCTCGACGTGGGCGAGGACATCGAGGGCGTCCCCTACCCCCTGTCGACGAGCGGTCAGCTCACGCACACCGCCAAGCTCTGTGAGGAGCGCGGCGCGGCGGTGCTGGCCGAGTCCGTCGACGTACGCGGCAGTGTCACGCCGGCCGTCGAGAAGGCGCTCGACCGCTTCGGCCGTATCGATGTCCTCGTCAACAACGCGGGCATCGCCGCCCCTTCGGGAAAGGCTGTCCACGAGATCACCGAGGACGAGTGGCGTCTGATGATCGACGTCGACCTCTCCGGCGCGTGGCGCATGATCAAAGCCGTGGTGCCGACGATGATCGCTCAGCGGCGGGGCAGCATCATCAACGTCTCCTCCACCGCCGGTCTGGTCGGCTACCGGCACTTCGCGGGGTATGTCGCCGCCAAGCACGGGCTGATAGGGCTGACCAAGGCCGCGGCCCTCGACTACGGGCCGCACCAGGTCCGGGTCAACGCCCTCTGCCCGGGCTCCGTCGCGGACGACCCGGTGGTCGACGGCCGGATGCTGTCCGAGATCGCTCGCTCCCTGGACGTGGCCGTGGAAGACCACGAGAAGGTCTTCGTCCAGGCGCAGCCGATGAACTCGCTCATCGCTCCCTCCGACATCGCCGGCGCCGCCCTCTGGCTCGCCGGTGACGACTCCCCTCAAGTGACCGGCAGCGTACTGACGGTCGACGGGGGCTTCACCGCGCGCTGACGGGCGTCGGCCGATCGTGTTCCCCGCATCCTTCTTGGCGCACCGACAGGAGTTCTCCGATGGCGACAGCCCACTGGTCCGTGCCGCTGCAGTGCCATGAGCAGGCCGCCATGTGCCACAGCCTGACGGTCAGGTGCCCGCAGCCCCCCAGCAGTGGTGAGCTTCGGCGACGGTTGGAACAGGTCGGCGAACTCGCCGAAGGCGTGCTGTGGGAACGGCGCACCCGGGAGCGCTCGACGGCACCGGCGGCGCAGCGGTACGCGGAACAGGAAGCCCGCAGGCCGCTGCGCGCCACCTCCGGTCCGGGGCTGCGCATCACGCTCGTGCGGCATACGGACGACGTCGCCGATCTGGTCCTGGTCGCCGACCGTGACGCCCTGTCCCGGGCGGCACTGAGCGACCTGGCCGGGTTCCTCACCGGCGGTTCCCTGCCCCGGGCAGGTCGGCATGGCACCGCGCGTGAGACGAGCGGTGCGGGGGCCGCCCCACTCGCGGGGCCGGAGTGGGGCCTCGGTGACCTCGCGCGCCGAGGCCTCGTCGGCGCGGCCCGATTCTCCACGGCGGTCTGCGAAAGCCCGGTGGACCGCGAGCTGTTGACCGCCGCGACCGCCCTCGTCCTGGCCCGGTACGACGCCGAGCAGACACCGCGGATCGCCCTGCTCGACCCCGACGCGGCAGGACCGGACGCGTTGTCCACGTATGTCCTCACGTACGACGAGACCATGTCCGTCGCCGGTTTCCTCGCTGGTGGGCCCGGGACACGGGAGCCGGTCGGCGAACCGGCGACAGAGTCCGGGGGCGGCCACGCGATTCCTGTGGGCATGGTCTTCGGCGAGTGGGACGACGCGCGGAAGTACTACCCCTGCCTCGCGCCCGTCTTCCCCCTCACGCTCCAGGCCGAGCAGCGCCCGGACCGGTCCTGGAGCGCCACCTGCTGGTACGACGAGGGTGTGATCGATCCGCGGATCGCGCGCGCCTTCGCCGATCAAGTGGCCCACGTCGCACAGTGGTTGGCGGATCCGGGCGAGTCCGGGGAAGAACTGCCGCTGTCGGCCGTCCCCCTGATGCCGGCCGAACGCGCCGCGGACATCGTCCGGCGGGGAGCGACTCCTCCGGTCGCCGCGACCCCCACCGCCGCTTCGACTGTCCACGGGCGCTTCGAGGACCTGGTACGCCGCCATCCGGACGCAGTCGCCGTCACGGACGGCACCCGCACCCTGACCTATCGCCGGCTGGATGAGCAGGCCGAACTCATGGCCGAGGGACTGCGCTCCTCGGGGGCGGTGCCGGGGAGCATGGTCGGCGTGTGCCTGGAGCGCGACGCGACCCTCGTCGTCACCTTGCTCGCGATCCTCAAGTCCGGCTGCGCCTACGTACCCATGGACGTCGAGTACCCGCACGAGCGCCTGCGCTACACGGCCGACAGCGCCGGGGTGCGCGTCGTCGTCGCCGCAGCCGACGTGTTCCCGGTCGTCGAGGGCGTGCGGTCCGTGCCCCCCGAGGAGCTGCTCCGGCTCGGCGAGCGGAGCGCCTCCCGCGGCCGGACCACACCCTGCGACGAGAACGACCCCGCCTACATCATCTACACGTCCGGATCGACGGGGCGGCCCAAGGGCGTCGTCGTCCCGCACCGCAACGTGCTGGCCCTGGTCGACGGCACGGCCGAGGACTTCGGGCTCGGCGCGGACGACGTCTGGACGATGTTCCACTCCAGCGCGTTCGACTTCTCCGTCTGGGAGATCTGGGGCTGTCTGCTGACCGGCGGGCACCTCGTGGTGGTGCCCTTCTGGATCACGCGGGACACGGGGGAGTTCCACGCACTGCTCGCCGAACGACGCGTCACCGTGCTCAACCAGACGCCCTCCGCCTTCCTGCCTCTCGTCGCACAGGACCGGGAATCGCCCGCCGAGCTCGCGGTACGCCTGGTGATCTTCGGCGGTGAGCCGTTGGACGCCCGTGAGCTGCTGCCCTGGTTCGCCCGCCACCCGCAGGCGGAGTGCCGTCTGGTCAACATGTTCGGGATCACGGAGACCACCGTGCACGTGACGGCGCAGACCGTGACGCCTCAGGCGGCTCTGCGGGGGAGCCGGTCGGTGGGCCCGGCGCTCCCCGGCTGGTCGGTGTCCGTACGTGGACCGCGAGGAGAGGTGCTGCCGGTGGGAGCGGCGGGCGAGATCTGGGTCGGCGGGGCTGGAGTCGCCCGGCACTACCAGGGGCAGCCGGAGCTCACGGCGCGACGTTTCGTCATCGACCCGGTGACCGGTGAGCGGATCTACCGCAGTGGCGACAAGGGTCGTATGAGGCCCGACGGGTGCCTGGAACACCTGGGCAGGATCGACAGCCAGGTGAAGATCCGCGGGTACCGGATCGAGCCGGACGAGATCCGCAACGTCCTGCTCGGAGCACCGTCGGTCTCCGGGGCGACCGTCGTCGTCCACCACGACGAGAGTGGCGATCGAGCAGTCGACCGGCTGGATGCCTACGTAGTGCTCAAGAGGGACACGACAGTGGCCATGGTCGCGGAGCATGCCAGGCGGCTCCTGCCCGACTACATGGTCCCGGCAACGGTCACGGAACTCGATGCCATCCCTTTGACGATCAACGGGAAGGTCGATGTCGCACAGCTCCCCGCACCGACCGCCGCTCGGCCGGCCGTGCCAAAGTCCCCGGATCCCGTCGAGACCGGGCCCGCCGACCGGCTGGAGCGTGACCTGCTGGACATCTGGCGCCGGCACCTGGGTACGCGGGTGGGCCCTGAGGACAACTTCTTCACGCTGGGCGGCAACTCGCTCCTGGTCGTCCGCGTACTGGCCGAGGTCAAGGAGCTCGGCGCACCGAAGATCGCCGTGCGGGACTTCTACCAGAACTCCTTCGCACGACAGTTCGTCCAACTGGTCAGGGAGCGGATCACTCTCGCTTCCGAGACCCCGGCTGCCCTTGGTGGCGCGCGGAGCTGACCTCGTCGCAGGGACGGGACCAGTGCGCACTTGTGCTCGGAACCTTCTACGGCGGCGGCGAGGCCGGCTGCACCGACTACCCCACCCTCTCCGCCCGACAGCCACGGCCCTACCGGTCCCGGCGGGCGGGAACGGCCAGATGGCCCCTGGAGGTACCACGTGTCTGAGCACGCTGCGTCCCGGCCTCGTCGGGTGACGGGGTGGAGAACCCGCATCCGGGCATGGGCTTTCAGTGAGTGCGCGTGCAGGTCCTGATGCAGGCGGTGACGGACGGTTTTTGCGACCTGGGCGGCGTGAGGCGCTGAGCCGTGCGGTGAAGTCCGGGACGGATCATGTCAGTCGACCTCTGGCCCGTGTGTACGAGCCTCTCCCCGCCCGCCCCGAAGGCGTGATCCGCATCGACTCGATCGACAACCTCGCCAGGCGCGTAACGGGTGACACCGCACCCACCTGGCGAGGCACCTCCTAGTGCATACAGGTCGATATCGCTGAAGCACATGCCTTTCTCAGGACTGCAGCTGGGCGAAGAGCGTCGCCAGGTCGATGAGGCCCCAGTGGTCGGTGAGCTTCCCGTCGGCCACCTTGAACATGTGGATCTCCAGCACCTTGATCGGTCGGCCGGTGGCGGGAGTGCCGTTGAAGGGCCCGGTGTTCGTGCCGGTGAGGATGAAGCTGATCGTGAACCAATCGTCCTCGGCGACGACACGGACCGGCGTGGCGGCGAAGTCGGGGACCGCGTCGAGGAACGACGCCAGCACCGCGCGGGACTCCTCGACGCCGGTGGTGGTGCCGTCGGCGGCGTGGTTGCGGAAGTCCGGCGCGTACAGGGCGAACAGGGCGTCGAGGTCACGCAGGTTGACGCGCCGGACGTACTCATCGGCAAGTCGGTGCGAGTCGGCGGTGGACGTTCGGGTTTCTATGTTCGACGAAGACATGTGCTTCTCCCATGGGGTCGTGTCGTGAGGTGCCCCGGGCACCAACGGATCGGTTCCGGGGGCGTTCGGCGGTGTTGATCGGCAGGCGGATCAGGCGGCTCTTCGCACGGTCAGAAGGTGCCGGAAACTGCCTCTGACCCGGTGTCGGTGGTCTGCCGAGCGGATGGGGTGCCGACGTTTCGGTCGGTGTGGTCAGGTGGCCAGGAAATTGGCTACTTCGGTGGTGAAGGCCGTGGCGTGCTGGAACAGGAAGGCGTGGCCGGCGTCGCCGTAAAGGACCAGGGTGGCCGAGTCGAGGTGCTGGACGGCGACGTAGGAGGCCAGGGCGGGGGCCATCACGTCGCGGACGCCGCCTGCGTACAGGACGGGCTGCTTGATGGTCTCCAGGTTTACCCGCACCTGCTCGAAGGGAACCGCCATGTACTTGGCGATGGCCTCGCGTTGGCGCATCGCCGCTGTCTCGGACACCGCGGGGCCCCCGGCGGCCAGTCGGGTCGAGACCTTGGTGAGGTGCTCGACCCCGGCGGCGCGGCCCGCGTCGGTCTCGGGGAAGAACAGGTAGAGCAGGTCGTCCGCGCCGGCGTCGGGCTTGGCCATGATGCCCTGCGCCTTCTCCGGCAAGGGTGGCGCCCCGGGCACCCGGCCCGGACTGCTGCCCGCCACGACCAGTTTGCGGACGAGGTCGGGCCGCCGCAGCGTCACGTGCTGGGCCACGAAGCCCCCCATGGACCAGCCGAGCAGGTCGGCCTGGGTCAGGCCGAGGGCCTCGATGAATTCGATGGCGCCGTCGGCGAATCCCTCGACGGTGTCGCGCGGTTCACCGGTCGTGTAGCCGATCCCGACGTTGTCGAAGAGGATCACGTCGTGGTCGGCGGCCAGAAGATCCAGGAACTCCGGGTCCCACCAGTCGATGGTCCCGCGGAAGCCGCTCACCAGGACCAGGGGAACGCCGCCCCGTGGCCCCATCCGCCGGTAGGTGAACGTTGCGGAAGCGCCTTCCACGGACAGGTCCTCGGCCTTGTCCGCCAGATAGGTACTCATCAAGGGTGCTTCTCCCTTTTGCCGGTGTACCTGAGAAATGGGGCCTGTTGGGGCGGGCGTCAACCGGCCGCCTTGTCGGCTTGCGGATCTCTTGGCGAGGACCCGACCGTGGAACGGCGAGGCGCATCGTGCGCAGGGGTGACGACGGGACAGCCGACGGTCGGCGCGGTCACGGCGCGGCATCGGCACGCAGCACGGTGCGGATTCCCGGGTGGTCGGCCCTCAGGGGAGCTGCGGGTAGAGCGCGGAGACGCCTCCGGCCAGTGCGGCCTGCGCATGGCGGGAGATGTCGTCCGCGAGGATCTCGTAGGCGCCGGCGGCGATGCCGTCGACGGCGATCCGCGCGATGTCGGCCGGGTCGGACTTGGCCGCGTCGACGGTGCGGACCATGTCGGTGTCCATGTAGCCGACGTGCAGGCCGGCCACGCGGATGTGCTGGTCGGCGAGTTGCACGCGCAGGGCGTTGGTCAGCGACCACTCCGCGGACTTGGCGGCGCAGTAGGCGCCGGACTGCGGGAAGCTGACCCAGGACAGGACGGACAGGATGTTCAGGATCGATCCGCCGCCGCCCGCCGCTATCTGGGGTGCGAAGGCGCGGACCACGGAGAGGGTGCCGAGGTAGTGGGTGTCCATCTCCAGGCGGATGTCGTTCAGGTCGGCGGTCAGCAGGTCGGCGCCGGTGGACGACCCGGCGTTGTTGACCAGGATGGTGACATCGCCGGTGGCCTGGGCGGCCGCCGCCACGGAGGCGGGGTCGGTGATGTCGAGCGCGATCGGCTTGGCGCCGGGCAGGTCGACCTGGTCGGGGTTACGGGCGCCGGCGTAGACGGTGGCGCCGCGGCTGAGCAGTTCGGCGGCGAGGGCCCGGCCGAGGCCGCGGTTGGCTCCGGTGACAAGGGCGGTGTGGGTGGAGAGGTCCATGGAGGGTTCCTGGTGAAGTAAGAAAGGCTCGCTGCTCGCAGCAACGCCGCCCCGGTGAGCGGCGTCGGCCGTGCGGCAGGTGGTCGGGCTGTGGTTGCGGGCGGGGTGGTGGGCGGTGGTGGAGGGGCGCCCGGCTGGGAAGGAATCGCAGCCCGGCGATGGTGCGGTCTGGCGGCTTGCGCTGTGAGCGACTGCCGAGAGGGCAGGGGTGAGCGTGCGGATCTGTCCCGCGAACCCAGGGTGGTCGGCTTGATGTCCGAGGGCAGGCCCGTCATGAGGGTTGTCGGTCGAGTCGTCGGTGGTGAGACCTGTGCACTTAGATTACGATCGTAATGTTATGTGGTTGCCTCGGCGATTGCAAGCGCTCTGCCGCCTCGTCGACCGCCCAGGAGCCGTCGGCGAGTGGACGCGTCGGCGTCGAGCGGGGGGGGGTGGGGGAGTGCCGGTAGGGCCTGCCGATTCCGAGATGCGTGTCCCGCGCGATCCGCTTCAGGGATGCGCGCATGTCCCGGATGCGAAGGCGGCGCGCGTGGCGTCAAGGACGGCGGTCATGACGTCCCGGGCAAGGTGCTTCAGGCTTCGCAGGCTTCGCAGGCTTCGCAGGGTTCGCACGGTTCGCCGGGTTCGCCGAGCCGTCGGCCCCAGATCTGTTCTCTGTCGCTTCGGCACGTCGCCGAACGCGAACTCGATGGGTGCCCCCGTCGCAGGGTTCAGCCCCGTGCCGCCGTCCCCGACGCACCGGCCGCGCCCCGTTGGGCGGTTCTGCCGTGAGCGTCAGGCGTGTGCACGCTTGAACGTGGTGGCGATCTCGTCGGCGCTCACGATGGCGTGGGCGTAGCTGGGGCCGTTGAGGTCGTGGGCTGCGTGCAGCATCTCCCGGGTCCATGCGGCGGTGGCTCCGCGTACCAGGGTCACGTGGTAGCCCAGTTCCATGGCGTAGCGGCTGGTCGATTCGATGCAGGTGTTGGCCAGCATGCCGACGGTCACCACGTGGGTGATGCCGTGCTTCCTGAGCTGGAGGTCGAGATCGGTGTTGGCGAAGCCGCTCTGCCCCCAGTGCTCGTGGACGACGACATCGTTCTCCTGGGGGACGAAGTCCGGGTGCCAGTCGCCGCCCCAGGCTCCGTCTTCGAAGACCCGGTTCTGGTTGCCGCCGGCCTGGTCCGCCGTGAGGAAGTTCCAGTTCGCGTAATTGCCCTCGCGCCAGCGGCGGTGCGGGACGACGAAGACCTGGATGCCGGCCGCACGTGCGGCGGCCGTCACCGCGCGCAGGTTGTCGAGCAGGCCGACCTCGGTGGCGACCTCTTCGACCAGGGGCCACAGTTTCCCTCCTTCGGAGAGGAAGTCGTTGTAGGGGTCCATCAGGAGCAGGCCCGTGTGTGCCGGCTCGTACTGGGTCTCGGTCATGAGTCGTCCCTCCAGAAGCACCAAGGAGTCCACGTCTGTGCAGCGGATGCTCTCTCGGCTCGTCCACCATAACTCAAAAAAACATAGTCACTACTCTATTTTTCATAGAAACTCCTTCGATTTCTGCGATGATGGAGACGGAGCGAGTCCACGAGGAGGACGACATGGGCGGCTGGTCGGAGATCACGAGCACGGAGTGCCCCATCGCGCGTTCGAGCGCTGTGATCGGGGACCGCTGGACGCTCGTGATCATGCGCGAGCTGACCATGGGCAACCGCCGCTTCGACTCGCTGCAGGTCCAGACCCTGGCTTCGCCGCAGATGCTGACCAACCGCCTCAAGCGACTGGAGGCCGACGGCATGCTCGAGCGCCGGGTTTACAGCGACAGGCCCCGCCGCTACGAGTACCACCTCACCGCCAAGGGCGAAGCCTTCGCCTCGGTGCTGCTCGCCCTCCGGGCGTGGGGCGAGATGTGGTGCAAGGAACCCGGGGAAGGGATTGCCGTCCATCACCTCCACAAGGCGTGCGGTCGCGAGGTGGGCCTGAGCGGCACCGTGTGCGAAGGCTGCGGCGAGCCCTTCACCATGAACGAGGTGACAGGTGAACTCAGCGCGGCCTTCGCACGCGAACGTGCGGACAGGAGCGCAGCCGCCAGGCAGGATGCCGAAATCCGCTCAACCTGACCTCTGCTTGCACCGGCGTGGCCAAGGCCAGGCCGCCGGCAGCGGATCGGCACTGAGTCCGTCTTCGTAGCCGTGGACCGGCGGCCGACGCGACTGGGTGCCAGCCGCGAGGCGCGTGCGTAGGCAGGGACCCCCTGGCGCCGGAGACGGTCCTGCTTTCTAGGACAGTTCGCGCTTGAGGATCTTCCCGGTGGCGGTCATGGGCAGGGCGTCGACGAACTCGACGATGCGCGGGTACTTGTAGCCTGCGAATTGCTTTCTTCCCCAGGCTTTCAGCTCGGCCTCAGTCGTACTGTCTCCGGCCTTCTTGACGACGACGGCCTTGATCTCTTCCCCGTGACTCGGGTGCGGAACTCCGATGACGGCGACCAGGGAGACCGCGGGGTGCTCCATGAGCACCTCCTCGAGCTCGCGCGGGTAGACGTTGAACCCGCCGCGAATGATCATGTCCTTGGACCGGTCGACGACGAAGTAGAAGCCGTCCGCGTCCCTGCGAGCCAGATCTCCGGTGCGGAACCATCCTTGGTTGATGGCCTCCGACGTGGCCTCGGGGCGCTGGTAGTAGCCCTTCATGATGTTGTAGCCCTTGATCGCGATCTCCCCGACCGCGCCGGGGCCGTCCTCCACATCCGACCAGTCATCGTTGATGAGCTTCATCCGGACGCCGGCGATGGGCCGGCCGATCGAGCCGACACGGGGCTCCTCGCCATACGTGGCGAATGACGCGATGGCCACCGTCTCCGAGAGCCCGTAGCCCTCGAGGATCGTCACGCCGAAACGTTTCCTGAACTCTTGGTGGATCTTCGCGGGAAGCGCGGAACCACCGGACACGGCGATGCGCAGGTTGGCGGCCAGTCGGGCGACGTCGACGCTGTCGTCGAGTGCATCCAGCAGGCCCCAGTACATGGTCGGTACGCCGCCGAAGAACGTCACGTCATGGTCGAGCATGAGCTCCAGCGCCCCTCGGGCGGAGAACCTCGCTTGCAGGACGAGTGTGCCGCCGAACCCGATGGCGCCGTTCTGGATGACCATCTGGCCGAAGGCATGGAAGAGCGGAAGGACGCACAGGTAGACGTCGGGTGTCGCGGAGTCGGACTCGAAGAGCTGGACACCGGCGCGGGCGATGTCGTACACGTTCCGGTGTCTGAGTTCCGCGCCCTTGGGCTGCCCGGTGGTGCCGGACGTGTAGAGGATGACCGCGGTGTCGTCGTCGGCGCACTCGACCGTCTCGAACGTCTCTGGCTGCCCGGCGACAGCGGGAGCATAGATCTGGTCCGGGGTGACGCCGTCCACAGATGTGCCGCTGCCGATGAGGAAGAAGTGCGCGGCCCGATCGGCGGCCTGAAAGGCCGACCATGCCTCCTGCCCGATCGGGAGCTCTGGGCCGCCTTCGAAGGCGAAGTACGCCGTCGCGTCGGAGTCGTTGAGGTGGTAGGCGATCTCGCGCGCTTTGAGGAGCACGTTCAACGGCACGACGACCGCGCCGGCCTTGAGGATTCCGAAGTAGATCGTCGTGAACTGCGGGCTGTTCGTGCAGGACAGGGCGACCTTCTCGCCGGGGCGGATGCCCCGCTCGGTCAGCAGGTTCGCCACCCGGTTCGACGCCGCGTCGAGTTCCGCGTAGGAGATCCGATCGCCACCGAAGACGATCGCCGTGCGCGCCGGGTTTTCCGATGCGGTGCGGCTCAGTAGACCGGACACGTTCCGGGTCGAGTTCGTCATCGATGGCTCCTGGTCTGTGCTTGCTTTGCTTGTTCGGGGCACCGCGTTGTTCCTGACATCAGGTGGTCAGGAAGTCCTCGCCCTCACGCGTGTCGAGGCGTCCGAGGATGTTCTGGACGGTGCGATCCCGTGCCAGGCCGGAGTCCAGCCCGAGTGCGATGATGCCGCGGGCCTGCGAGACCACGGTCCATCTGCGGGGACGAAACACCTGCACGTCCCGGCGGCGCAGGCCGTCGACGACGGCCCCCGCCGCTTGCTCGGGGCTGATGCGCTTGCGCAGGAACCTCGGTTGGGTGCCGAGCAGCGCCTGGGCCACCGGATCCTCGTCGAGGCCCTGCCGGGTCATGTCGGTGTTGATCACCGCGAAGTACGCGGTCGTGACGCTGACACCATGAGCGGCGAGCTCGACGCGCAGTCCACGGCCGAGCTGCTCGACCGCTGCCTTGCTCATCGCGTACGGGATGGCGCCGGCACCGTTGACGAAGGCGAACACCGACGAGATCAGGACGAGCCGGCCACGGTTCTCGATGAGGCTCGGAAGGGTGGCGCGGACCGTGTTGAGCGCACCTCCGACGTTCACGTCGAAGAGTCGGTCGACCACCGAAGGCGATGACGCCCGGAGGGTCGTGCCCCGCCCGAGTACGCCCGCGTTCGCGATCACGATGTCCAGGCGGCCGGCGTCCCTGACGACGGTCTCGGCCGCTCGGGTCATGTCGCCGAGGTCGGTCACATCGCCGGTCAGGTAGGTGACCCGTTCGTCGATCGCCTCGCCCGCGGCCGGGCGGTGCAGATCGATCACGAAGACCCGAGCACCGGCGGCGGTCAGCGCCCGCGCGGTCGCCGCGCCCAGGCCCCGGCCGCCACCGGTGACGAGGGCGACCTTCCCGGCGATCGACCGGTCGGGCCTCTCAGCCATCGAGGAACTCCAGAACCTCGGGGACGAACTCCCGGTGGTGCTGGAAGACGCCGCCGTGCCCGGAGTTCGGGTAGATCTTCAGGCGGGCGTTCGGGATCCGGCGGGCCATGTCGGCCGAGTTGCTGCTCGCGACCATGAGGTCGTGATCACCGTTGGCGACGAAGACCGGCTGGGTGATCACCGAGAGGTCGTCGGGTGCGTGCAGTCCGGCGGCGCGGATGGCCTTCAGCTGCGCCCGCCGAGCCTGCAGGGAGATCTTCTCGTCGCGATTCCGGGTGCGCTCCTTGAGCCGGGCGAGGTAGTCCTTCGCGGCCCTCTTGCCCTCGGCGTCGCGCGGGAAGAACAGGAACGTCCTGGCGTCCTTCAGGGTGAGCGCGGACTTGACGTACGCCCTGACCGCGACCTTGTTGATCTCCTTGATGCCGCCGCCTCCGCGGGGACCGGTCCCGGCCAGGATGATCCGGCGCACGAGTTCGGGTGCCTGCAGGGCCACCATCTGTGCGACTCCGCCGCCGAGCGAGAACCCGAGGAGGTCGACCTTCTCGAGTCCCATCGCACGGATGAAGGCGACGGCGTCGCGGCCCATGTCCGCGACGTCGGGCGGCACGGATCCTCCGGACCCGCCGACCCCGCGATTGTCGAACGTGATCACCCGGCGACGGGCGGCGATGCCGTCGATGATCCTCGGGTCCCAGTCATCGAGGACGGCCATCAGGTGGTGCAGGAACACCACCGGAACACCACCGGTCGGACCGAGCTCGCGGTAGGCGAACGGCACCCCGCCGACGTCGATCGTGCGGGTGGGGACGTCGATCCACTTCATGCTCTTTGTCGTTCTCATCTGACCTCACCGGATACGGCGCGAGGACCGCGGTTCCGTACATTTGTATTACGATCAGTCTTCTTACGGTTGTAATAGATACACGCCGGAACGGGGTGGCGGCAAGGGCTCTGCACCGCTGAACGGTGGTTGTCACCGAAGGCGCCGGTCCGACCGGCCGCCGCGAAGACGTCTCGAGCAGAAGTCGGCCTGGACCTGGGCCGCGCCTGGGCGGCGCCTGGGCGGCGGCTTTCCGGCCGGCAGCGGTGACGGCCTGCTCGTCGCTGTTGTCGGCGCGGTCCTGGCGGTGAACTTCAGCCCTCGGTATGTCTGCGGGCTAGGCCGGTGGCCTCGCACTCCCATCGCCTTGTGCTGGAGGCGTTCGCTTCGAGCTTGGTGCCCTCCAGGGCGGCGCGTCCCATCGTGACCATGCTGTCCGTGCCGGGCGACTGCACCAGGGCCCTCAGGGGCGGCACCCCGGCGCCGTGTCCGCACGCCGAGCGCCTCCCAACGGCCGGACCCGCCGCCTACCGAATCCTGGGGGCCGCGCACCAACAGGGGTCGGCTTGGTGCGCGGCGCAGATGGCGCGGTTTCAGAATCGGCCGGGGGTGCGGCCGAGGGTGTTCTGGGGGTCGGCGGGGTCGGGGCCTTGTACTGCTCCGACGTACAGCTCCACCTGGGACTTGAACCGGTCGACAGCGGCGCGGTCGCTCATGAACTTTGGAAAAGCGAGGGGGTCGGTGGTGCTGTAGTCGGCGAGGGGCTTCAGCCCCGCGGGCGGGGCGACATCGGCGCGTACCGACCAGGTGAAGCTCGCGATGACGTTCTGCTGAGCCTGTTGGGAGAGCAGCCAGCTCATGAACAGTTTGGCGGTGGCCTGGTGCCGGGACCGTCGGAAGATGGCGGCGCGCTGTGCCCAGGACGGGAACCGGTCGTGGCGGGGCAGCACCTGAACGCTGTTGGGGCCCGTGCCCCCGGCTCCGGCCGGGCTGGCAAGGTAGGTGCCGTCCGTCACGCCGCTGATGGAGCCCAGCAGGCCGCGGACGTAGGTGGGCCGCTGCGCGGCGAACTTGTCCAGCCAGTCCCAGCCGTACTGGTCGACGAACAGCTTGTACTGGAAGAGCACCGCGTCGTCGTCGTTGGGCCAGGTGGAGACGATCTTGTTGGTGAAGACGGGGCTGAGCAGGTCGGTGGCACGGAAGTCGTTCGGGTCGGCCGGTGCCTGGTGGATGCCGACGATCGGGGCGAACGCCCCGTAGTAGGCGCTTGCCCAGTGGCCGTCGGGGTCCTTGGCGTTGTCGAACACGTTGTCCCAGCCGACGGGGCGGTACCGCAGGAGTTCGCCCATGGCCTTCCAGCGGTCGAAGTCGTGTGTGGTCTGCAGGATCGCGATGTCGGCGACCAGGTTGCCGGTGGCGAGTTGGTTGTCGATGCGCGCGTCGTGGTACTTGCTCAGGTCGGTGACCGTGTTGATCCGGATGCCGGGGAATTGCGCAAGGAAGGCCTGCGGGATGAAGTCGAAGAACCCGGGGGCGTCGCCGCCCATGTAGAGGGTCGCCCGTCCGCCTTCGTCCTTGGCCGCGCGGTACAGGGCCTGGAGCTGTTCTGGTTCGCCGGCCGCCGGGTCGCCGGAGGGCGCGGCGGAGGCCGCGTTCGATGTCATGGTCTGAAGACCGGCCGCGGCCGTGCCGAGCGCCGCGGCCCGGAGGAGCGTCCTTCTGCTGAATCCCATCGTGGGTACCTTCCCTACGCCCATCGACTTCAAATTTGAAGTCGATGGTCAAGGTACTCTCCACTTAAAATTTGAACAAGGAGGTGGAGGCGTGGGCCACACGCGATGGTTGACCGGCGAGGAGATGCGGGCCTGGATGGCGTTCTTCAGCGCCGCTGCCCTGCTGAACCGGCGCCTTGACCAGCAGTTGAAGGACGATGCCGACCTGACGCACGTGCAGTACGAAATCCTGTCCAGGCTCTCCGGAGCCACGGGCCACGAGTTGCGCATGACGGAACTCGCCGAGTCGGTGTACGCCTCCCAGAGCGGTGTGACGTACCAGATCACCCAACTGGAGAAGGCGGGGCTGGTGCGGCGTCGGATCTGTCCGAGCGGCCCTCGTGCCGTGTATGCCGTCCTTACCGACGCCGGTTTGGCCACGCTCGAGCGGGCTGCCCCGGGTCACGTGACCGCGGTCCGCGAGCTGCTCATCGACGTCCTGACCCCTGAGCAGCTCACTGCCTTGGCCGACGGTCTGGGCAGGGCCCGCGACCGCATGCTGGGGCAGTGAGTCGGCACTCGGCACTGCATCTTTGCCGTCGGCGCAGTGCTCGGACACGGATCTGCCTCTGTGCCAGGTCGTCGGCACGACCGCCGGCCGTACCTGCGGCGGCGGCCCGTCGTGGTCAGCTGACGGGGGAGGAGGCGGGCAGGTTCTGGTCGGCGGCCCAGGAGGCGAGGATGCGCAGTCGTTCGTGGGTGGGGGAGCCGGGTGCGGCGGTCCAGACGGTCAGATTCTGGTCGGGGTCCGTGTTGGCGGTGAGGGTGTCCCAGTCCAGGACGAGTTCGCCGACGACGGGATGGTTCAGGGTCTTCGTGCCCACCGTGCGGGCGGCGACATGGTGATCGCCCCACCAGCGGGCGAACTGCTTGTCGCGCAGGGACAGTTCACCGACCAGCTCGATCAGGCGGGGGTCCTCGGGGTACTTCGCGGCCTCCATACGCAGTTGGGCGACGGCGATGTGCGCGGAGGTCTTCCAGTCGGCGTACAGGGTGCGCATGGCGGGGTCGGTGAAGACGATCCGCGGGTAGTTGCGGTGCTTTTCCGTGATGCCGGAGAAGTCGGTGACCAGTGCGGCGGCCAGCGCGTTCCACGCCAGAATGTCCCCGCGCCGGCCCTGCACGATGGCCGGGGTGGCGGTGAGGTCGTCCAGGACCCGCTGCAGCTGCGGCTGGACCTTCTGCCGTCCGCGGCGCCGGGTGCGGGTGGTGGTCTTGCCGGCGAGCTGGAAGAGGTAGCCCCGCTCGTCGTCGTCCAGATGGAGTACCTGGGCGAGGATGTCCAGCACGGGCGCCGATGCCTGCATACGGCCCTGCTCGAGACGGGTGTAGTAGTCGGTGCTGATGCTGGCGAGCTGGGCGACCTCCTCGCGGCGCAGCCCGGCCACCCGGCGGGGCTTGCCCGTCTCGGGGAGGCCGACCGTGCGCGGACTCAGCTCGGAACGGCGCTTCTTGAGGAATTCTCCCAGCTCATTGAGGGGAACGTTGGCGGTCATGCTTCCCAGGATGACACCGGTTCCACTCGGGAAAGGGGGGAGAGTTTACTCCCAGGATGTTCTCCTCCCAGGATTAATTCCTCCGCTTTTCGCGCCTGCCCTCGCGTGTGAGGCTCGATATCGAGCAGCCGATGGCGATCACCGGCTGCGGTCACCGACCCCCGCACCGAAGGAAGCATCCCCATGCGCGGAGCAGTCATCTACGCCCCTGGCGACGTGCGCCTCGAGGAGCTCGACGCACCGAAGATCATCAACCCGACCGACGCGGTGATCCGCACGGTCGCCACCTGTGTGTGCGGCTCGGACCTGTGGCCCTACCGTGGCGCGGAACCCATCGGTGACCCGCACCCGATGGGGCACGAGTACGTCGGCATCGTCGAGGAGGTCGGCAGCGAGGTCGCCAACGTCAGGCCGGGCCAGTTCGTCGTCGGGTCGTTCGCCACCTCGGACAACACCTGCGCGAACTGCCGTAACGGCTGGCAGTCCTCCTGTCTGCACCGCGAGTTCATGTCCACCTGTCAGGCCGACTACGTGCGCATCCCCAACGCCCACGGCACCCTGGTCGCCACCGACGAGCACCCGTCCGGCGAACTCGTGCCGAGCCTGCTCGCCGTCTCCGACGTGATGGGCACCGGCTGGTACGCCGCCCTCGCCGCCGAGGTGAAGCCCGGCTCGACGGCCGTGGTGGTCGGTGACGGAGCGGTCGGCCTGTGCGGGGTCATCGCCGCAAAGGAGCTGGGTGCGGAGCGGATCATCGCCATGAGCCGCCACGAATCCCGGCAGAAGCTCGCCCTGGAGTTCGGCGCCACCGACATCGTCGCCGAGCGCGGCGACGAAGGCATCGCCCGCGTCAAGGATCTCACCGAAGGGATCGGCGCGGACTCCGTGCTGGAGTGCGTGGGCACCGCCGAGTCGATGCGGCAGGCGCTGAGCTCCACCCGACCCGGCGGCAACGTCGGCTTCGTCGGCGTCCCGCACGAGGTGGCTATCGACGGCCAGGAGCTGTTCTTCTCCCAGGTCGGCCTGCGCGGCGGCCCCGCCCCCGTACGCCGCTTTCTGCCCGACCTGATCGACCGCGTCCTCTCGGGCCGGATCAACCCGGGCAAGGTCTTCGACCTCACCCTTCCCCTGGACCAGGTCGCCGAAGGCTACAAGGCCATGGACGAACGCCGCGCCATCAAGACCCTGCTCAAACCCTGAGCGCATACGCGCCCACATCCGGGCCACACCGAGGCGGTGCGCCCACATCCGGGCCACACCGAAGGGGTGCGCCCACAGGACCGGCAACCGCCCCCCCCGCGCACACATGGACTCACCATGACGACCTTCGCCCTCGTCGGCGCCGGCCCTGGGCTCGGGCTCGCCACCGCCCGCCGCTTCGGAGCCGCCGGCCACGCCGTCGCCCTCATCGCACGCAGCGCCGAGCACCTGGAGGAGATGACCACCGAGCTGGCCGGTGACGGCATCGGGGCGCGCGGCTTCACCGCCGACGTCCTCGACATCGAGTCGCTGAACGCGTGATCATCGGGGCGCCGACCATGGCCATGGCGACGCTGCGCCGAGCCGATCGGACGCCTGGGCACACCGGAAGACATCGCGGCCGCTGTGCTCTGCCTCTGCTCGGACGCCGCGTCCTACGCCACCGGCCACGCCCTGGTCGTCGACGGCGGCCAGGCCGTCTGACGGCGTCGCGGCAAGGTGTAGTGCCGCCGCAGTTGATTCAGGCACCGCTGACATAGTCGTGCCGCCGCAGTTCATCCAGGCCCCCTGACATCAGTCGTGCCGCCACATCTCCTCACCTGAAGGGGCAACAGCCCGTGAATCCCACCTACGACTTCACCGGTCAGGTCGCCTTCGTCACCGGCGCCGGCGCCGGTATGGGCCTGGCTACCGCCCGCGCGTTCGCCGCGTCCGGAGCCGCCGTCGCCCTCACCGACATC